>NZ_JAWOUB010000001.1:0-640151 GCF_033339195.1 Vibrio sp. 811 | reverse complement strand
CTGTTGCTGTTGCTGTTGCTGTTGCTGTTGCTGTTGCTGTTGCTGTTGCTGTTGCTGTTGCTGTTGCTGTTGCTGTTGCTGTTTTAGCTTTTCTTCTACAACCGATAGGTTTTTCTTCGCGGCTTCAAAGTTAGGCTTTTCCTCTAGCAGCTTTTTATACAAATCAGCCGCATCTTCTAATTGACCATTTTGAGCGAGCGAGTTGGCGAGGTTATAGCGGCCGTTAAGGGAGGCATCATGAGAAAATGCTTCGATAGCGGCTTCGTAGTCACCTTTTTGATAACTGGCGGCTCCTTTCCAGCTTGGGTTTGTAAATAGGTTTTGCGCCTGTTCATACTCACCTTGCTTGTAGAGTTCCGCTCCTTGTTGGTCGGCATTTAAGAACGGATTAGCTTCTGCATGCGGTGTCCACGTTACTGGGACTACAGTCGCAACTACCATCCAAATCAGGTCGCGTCGAAACAGTAAAGCCGCAGGAAGAAGTAACAACGGCAGTAACCAAAAGCCACTGTTGAGACGAGAGTCAGTTTTAACTTCTTCGCTTTGGGTTGCAGAAAGCTGGCTACCAATGTTATTGGTAAAGGCCGCGATGTTTTCAACATCACGGTTGGTGTGTTGAATAGGAACAAATAGGCCACCAGTCTTATTCGCTAGCGTTTGTAGATTTTTCAGATTTGTTTTCGCTACGACGGTTGTGCCTTGTGCAGTTTTTAGCAGAGATCCATCGGGCAGCGCGATAGGCGCACCGTCAGGAGTCCCGACGGCAAGAACAGAAATGCGAAACTTTGTACCTTGGACTAAATCTAACGCGCGAGACAGCTCTGACGTATCAAGATCATCCGCTAACACGATGATATCGCCTTGTTGCGTGCCTGCTTGAGAAAACTGGTTGATCGCAAGTTCAATCGCGGCAGGCAGGTTTGCTCCTTGAAAAGGCATCAGCTCTGGTGACAAATTTTCGATAATGCCAGCAAGCGTGCTGGAATCAGTTGTCAGTGGACTTAAGTTATAGGCATCGCCAGCGTAAGCAATAAGTCCAGTGGCTCCCTCTTTCCATTTAGGCAGCAAATCGAGCGCCTTATAACGTGTTTGTGCTAGCCGATTGGGTTTGATGTCTGTAGCAAACATAGAGCGAGACATATCAAGCACCAAGATACGGTTTTGGTTTAACTCAAAGCTTGGTCGAGCATTGGACTGCCAGCTTGGCCCCGCTAATGAAATGCAAGTTATTGCCCAAGCTAAACCCCATAGAGTGAAGTAATGCTTAGACTGCGTGTTTTGTCCGAGCATCCGCGATAGGTGAGGGGCAATCAGTGTGGACTTTTGGGCTCTAAATTTGTGATTAAGCAAGAGTGCAATAGGGATCACGATGAGCCCCAAAAGCCAATAAGGATTGAGGAAAATAAACTCAGCCATGTTTTCTCCTTAATAGGAATAACAATACCGACAATACAAATGCAGCGCTTAATGGATATGGAAACCATTCAGACTGAGGGCGCCAAGTTTGTGTGTCGCTAGATACGGGTTCTAGCTGGTTGATGGTGTCATAAATCTTTTCGAGCTCTTCTGTATCTCGCGCTCGAAAATATTGTCCACCTGTCACCTCTGCCACTTTAGTCAGTGTTTGTTCATCTAAGTCGGCTGCGGTGTTGACTTTGCGAGTCATGAAAAACTCTTTTACCATCATTTCACCAGCGCCCACGCCCACGGTGTAAACAGTGGCGTTGTATTTTTTCGCAATTTCCGCTGCTTCTAGCGGCTCGAGCACCCCTGCAGTATTGCTGCCGTCACTGAGCAAAATCATGACTCGTTGGGGAGCATCACTGTCTACAAAGGTTTTTGTGCCTAACCCAATACCATCACCAATGGCGGTTCGTTGACCAACCAAGCCGATGACGGTTTGATTAATCTGTTGCATGACGCTTTTGCGGTCTGCAGTGAGTGGTGTTTGCAAATAAGCATGGTCGCCAAACAAAACAACTCCGAGACGGTCACCTTTTCTCTTTGCTACGAAATCAGACAGAACTTTTTTGACTGCTGTGAGGCGATCGATATATTCGCCGTTGAGTTCCATGTCTTCCTGCTGCATCGAACCGGACAGATCGACGACTAACATCAAGTCCCGATATTTGGGTTGGAATTCAACGGGATCGCCAAACCAAACTGGACGCGCACACGCGACGACAAGAAGGCCCCAGATCGCGATTGAAAGTGCTTTTTGCAGCGCTTGCTTAGGCTTGCTGCGATTCTCATTGGTTGGTAAGTACGCCAATTTGATCTCGGCTTGTTGAGATTCTTGTGGCAGGAACTTGTATACCAGCCATGGGATGGGCAACAAAAACAGTGCCCACCACCAGACAAATTCAATGTTTAGCCATTGGGCAAGATCGGTTATGAGTGTTTGCTCAGTCACGGTTATTTGCCTTTTTCTTTGGTGGCAAAGCGTAGGTTATCCAAAAGACACAATCGTCTACCAAGCTTTGATGCTGCCCTTGGGAAGAATTCTGATACAACGCTTCTTGCCACTGATGTTGTTTGTCTACGAATCGACTTTCTTTGGTATGGCTATCGAGAAATTCATACCAAGCGATTCCGGTTAATGGTGCGATCTCTTCACGCGGAAAGTAACTCAATGCTGCCTGGCGCAATATTTCCAGAGCAGAAGAGGGGGTATGAGGCGCGGTAGGTTGAGTTAAAAGTGTTAATGCTGTCTTTTTTGCGCGTAAGTGTTTTTTACGCCATCTCACATAAAGACAAATCCCGAAAATGAAGAGCAAGGTAGCTGCAAGCACCACCCACCATCCCCAAGCGAGCGGAAACCAATCCGGTGCGTTTGGCAAAATCAAAGGTTCAAGGTCTAGGCTTTGGTTGTTTGTTGTCATTATTATTACTGCTTAATAAATACTGCTTGTCAGTTTGTTAGCTTAATTGTGAAATTAAGGGCCGGCCACTTGATAGCGTGTTAAATGGAATTGCTATTGAATGGCATTGCTGCTTAATGGTTTCTTGATGTTGGGTAAAGTGGCTTTCGAGTTCTCTTCGTTGTCCTTTAGAGCCAAAGTTAAACCATTGACTATGCAGCCCATCCGAAGCTTTCACTTGACCTCTAAAGTCTGTTTCGCCTCTTTCTAACGGATCATAAAACTGAACGGCCCTTACGCTATTGTGTTGTTTGAGTCGACGTAGTTGTGCCAGTTCCGTTGGTGTTACGTGGGCAAAGTCACTGAGCATAATCAATTCGCTGCCTTTTGGGGTGAGCGTATGAAGTGTCTCCAATACTTGTGTATACGGCAGTGTACGAGTGTCGTTGCTTGCAGTACGAGTTACTTGCGCATTATGTATGTCGACTATGGCGTTAAGAATCCGCAGCCCTTGTCTTTGTAAAGAAGAGGGGCGAAATTCAAGACATTGATGTCCGTCATCAATCACTGCGCCGATGCGATCTTTTTTAGCTAGAGTTAGCCAAATTAGAACACTGGCAAAGTGGGCCAATTGAACGGATTTGAGTACATACTTAGATCCAAAATGTAGACTAGAACTTAGATCAAGATAAAGAATGACCGCTTGCTCTTTATCTTCTGCAAACAACTTCGTATGTGCTTTACCGGTCCTAGCGGTGACTCGCCAATCAATGCTGCGAATATCGTCGCCAGGTTGATATTGGCGCACCTCCATAAAATCCATACCTCGCCCTTTTTGGCGACTGGTATGGTTACCACTCATCTGCGACCAGAGACTCTGTGCTGGTGGTAACCAACGTACAGATTGAGTGCGATATTGGAGCAGCTCTTCAAGGGTTAATGTCACCCCATTCGCATGAGGTGGTAATGAATGTGTAGCGGACATATCACTCACCTGTTTATGCACTGCCAACAAGGTTTAGCAGTTTATCGATGACCTGGTTTGCCGTAATGCCTTCCGCTTGAGCGTGGTAACTCAATAATAAACGGTGGCGCAGTACCGGATAAGCCATGGTTTGAACATCTTCCGGAGAGACAAAATCACGACCAGCAAGCCAAGCGTGCGCACGTGCACAGCGATCAAGAGCGATGGTGGCACGCGGACTCACACCCATTGACAACCACTTGTCCAACTCAGTGTCATATTCGTTGGCTTGACGTGTCGCCATAACTAAACGGACGATGTACTGCTCTATCGTTTCCGCCATATGAATATCCAACACTTCTTTACGTGCAGTGAATATATCTTGTTGGCTTAACATTGGGCGTTCAACCTTTACTTCGCCCTTTGCTTCTCCGCGGTTAATACGCAAGATAGATAGCTCATGCTCTGCATCTGGGTATTCCACTTCTAAATGCAATAAAAAGCGGTCTAGCTGCGCTTCAGGAAGGGGGTAGGTCCCTTCTTGCTCTATCGGGTTTTGAGTTGCCATAACCAAAAACAACTCTGGCAGCGGGTAGGTATGACGACCTGCTGTGACTTGTTTCTCTGCCATTGCTTCAAGCATTGCCGCTTGTACTTTGGCCGGTGCACGGTTTATCTCATCCGCAAGAATAAGCGAGTTGAAGATAGGACCTGACTGGAAAGTGAATTCTCCGGTTTCTGGACGGAAGATATCGGTGCCGGTTAAATCGGCTGGCAGCAAGTCAGGGGTGAACTGAATTCGGTGGAAGTCACCTTCAACACAGTCTGAGAGTGATTTTACTGCACGGGTTTTTGCTAACCCAGGAGGGCCTTCAACTAAAATATGCCCATCCGCAAGAAGCGCAACAAGCAGTTGCTTTACCAGATCTTGCTGTCCGATGATCTGCGACTCTAAGTATTGCTGAAGAGTTTCGAAGTTAGATTTATGCATGCTTTGGACTCTCGGTATCCATGTGATTTTCGTGTTGAGTATTGGTCATTTTCCATGTGAAAAAAGTTCCAATGCTCTATTGCAATTTATCTTTTCAATATTGGGACGCTACAGAGAATTGCAAGTACGTGCTATCTCTGAAAGTGCTTATTTGACAGTGTGTTACATTTATTTTTCATAATATAATGAGAAATGCCTCTAGTTTTGTACATATGAGCCGATAAAGATTCCGTGGTGTGCGTGTCATGAGATATGCACCTGATTCCCCTTGTGGGGCCAATAACAAGTGATTCTTTTAAAAGGTCCGAATATGTTGAAACTTCATTCCTTGAGCATCAAACAGAAGGTTGTACTTGGCATTACGTTTGCTGTTCTAGCATCAACAATCATTGTTGGTGTTATGGCTCAGCGTCATGCGAGAGATGTATTGAGCCATCGTCTTATTGACATCGAGCTACCTGCGATGTTGCAGCAAATCAATACCGAAATTGACCGCGAAGTTGTCGAAATGCAACAAGCGGCAAAACAGCTGGCTACAAACGAATTTATTGTTGAAGCCCTATCTAATACAGACCGTGATCCGTCAGTAGAAGTTCAGTTGGTTCAGCAGCTCAATAACGTTAAATCACAGTATGGTCTTAATGATGCGTCGGTAGCGAATCGTCAAACGGCATATTACTGGAATCAAAACGGATTCTTACGTCAACTTAACCGAACGCAAGATGCTTGGTTCTTTGGATTTACGTCGTCTGGTCAAGAAACGTCCGTGAGTGTGTTCCAAGAGGCAAATGGCGAAGTGAAAATGTTTGCCAATTTCCAAGATCTTAATGGTACATCAATGTCAGGTCTCTCTAAATCTATGGGAGACATGGTTGCTTTGCTCAATGGGTTTAAAATTGAAGATACGGGTTACGTGTTCCTCACTAATGAACAAGGCCAGATTCAAATACACCGCCAACAAGGTAAGAACCAAACTTCTATCACTAAACTATTTGGTAGTGACGCAAGTGCGCTGTTGAACAAAAATAGCTTCAACCTAATTAATGTGGAGTTTGAAGGGCAGGATACTTTTGTTTCTAGTTTGTATGTTCCTTCAATGAACTGGTTTGTTATTGGCGTGGTTCCCGTTGATGAAGTATTCGCAGACCTGAATGCGACAGCTAAAAAAATGCTGTTTACGACCATCATTGTTGCCGTTGTATTCATCCTCATGGGCGTATGGTTGGCAAACAGCATTACGAAACCAATCCGACTGATTGCCGATCGTTTTACCGACCTTGGGCAAGGTGAAGGCGATTTGGCGCAGCGTATTGAAATTAAGGGTAATGATGAAATTGCTCAGCTTTCAAAAGGCTTTAATGGATTTATTGAGAAGATTCATGCCACGATGAAAGAGGTTGCTTTAACCAGTGGCTCATTAAGTCAAGCGGCAGAAAGTGTGTCAACGAAAGCAACATCCACACACGACAACAGCCAAGAGCAGCGTGATCAAACCATTCAAGTAGTTGCAGCTATCAACCAAATGGGTGCGACCATCAGTGAAATTGCATCGAACGCTGCTACCGCTGCTGATACGGCAAATCAGGCTTCAGATAACACTCAAACTGGTCGAGAAGTTGTGATGAAAGCAAAAGAGGTGATCAGCCGCCTAGCCGATGATGTTGAAACAACCAATATTGTTGTTACGCAGTTGGCATCGACAACCAAAGATATTGGCTCGATTCTGGGTGTAATTCGTGACATCTCTGAACAAACGAATTTACTTGCGCTAAACGCTGCAATTGAAGCTGCTCGTGCTGGTGAGCAGGGACGTGGTTTTGCGGTTGTTGCTGATGAGGTAAGAAACCTAGCTTCACGCACGGCCGATTCTACAGAAGAGATTCAGCGCATGATCAATCAGCTTCAAAGTGACGCACAAGACGCGGTAAGTGCTATGGAAGCGGGCAAAGCGGTCACCATAGAAGGGGTTACTTCTACCGATGAAGCAGTCGAGGTATTAATCAGTATTTCTGAACGAATCACCGACATCTCTGATCGTAATACACAAGTTGCAACGGCGACGGAAGAGCAATCCACGGTGGTGCATACCATTAATCAAAATATCGAAGAAATCAACGCGATAAATGAAATGACAACCGCGACAGCAGAAGAGTTGGCGGATGCAAGTCGCGATCTTCAAGCGCTCTCTTCTCGTTTAGACAAGATGGTTGGTAGCTTCAAGTTATAGAGTTGGATAGAATAGGCGAAGTTTAAAAGTTCAATCATTAATTTTAGGTAAGTACTATGAATGACTTCGAAAAAGAACTAGAGCAAATTTCTCAAGAAACCGCTCAGGAGCCAGAAGTAAAACTGCCGTCGCTAGAAGAGCAAAAAGCGATCGTCGCTGAGCTGAAAAAGCTGGAAGCGGAAGGTAAGCTGACGCCAGAAGTGTTAGAACAACACTTTGGTAAGTTTAACCAAAAAAACGCAGTTCCAATCCACTAAGTTAGGTGGTGTTTTGCCTCTAACGTGCGTGATTAAATCACCTGCTCAAACACAAAAAGGGAGTTTATACTCCCTTTTTTAATGTCTGAAAAATGCTAATACCTCTCATATACTTGCCACTTAAAAATTATTGACACTTCAATGAGTTATTAATTAGTACTAGTGATTTTCATACTTGACAATACTACCGCTCTATCTAAATCTATTGCGTATTTCAATAAAAACGACCAAGGGAATGCGATCAGGATGGAGCAGCAAAAAAAAAGAAACGTTATTTTAATCACGGAGGGAAGTCTACAGTCATCTCTGTTGAAAGATGTATTGGAGACCAAACTCGGTATTAGTGTTGCTCTAATCACGCCAGATAATCTGATTCACGGAGTGTTACATGAATCTCTTGCATCAGCCATTATTGTTGATTGCAGCGTGATCACGGATGAAATTTTTCGCCGTTATGCGGAGTTTAAAGCGGCCAAGCAGAAAGACACGCTTGAAATCTTAATTAATTGTGAGCAATCCATATCGACAGAAGATCTCTTTGCTTGGCGTACTTTGGCCGGTATTTTCTATACCTCTGATGATATAAAAACGTTGCAAGTTGGTATTGGTAAGGTGCTTCAAGGAGATATGTGGTTCAGCCGTAAGTTTTCTCAGCAGTACATTACTTACCTTCGTCGACATTGCAAACCTATAAATAAGAATGTTTCCGCTATTCTGACCAAACGAGAGCAACAAATAATTACCTTTCTTTCCATGGGGGCGTCCAATCAACAAATCGCCGAACAATTATTTGTCAGCGAGAATACGGTAAAAACGCATTTACATAATATTTTCAAGAAGATTGATGTGAAAAATAGAGTTCAAGCACTTATTTGGGCAAAGGAAAATATTTCAGACAACTCGTTAACGGTGTAATGCTATTGCAATATTAGGTTGCCTAATTTAGTAAACTCTTAATAATTTCTGTGACCTGAATGTGTTAAAAGTGTTTCTTTTATGAGAAACACTTTTTTTGATTCTCTTTTTAATAACTTTAGAATTTAAAAAAGTAGCAAATAACTTTACTCTGTGAACTAGCACTTACATATCAAACTAAGTGCTGACGATTAACTACTAATTTAAGAATGTTAAGTCACTGAAAGTATGAGAAACATTATGGAACAGTATATGGAAAAGCCTGAAATCCTAATGCTCACTCAACAAAGTTTACAGAGTGAAAACTTTAAGGAAATGCTTTCTAAAAATACAGAAACTAAAATAACGATCATTGATACTAAAAACCCTAGCTATCATGAACTCATTCCGGAACGCTACTTTTTGCTTGTTGATTTTTCAGTTGAGATTCCTTCCGAAACTTTAGTTTATTTAAAAGATAGTAATAAAGTGCTAGGAACCATAATGCTTAATCTAGGTTATGACTTAGACACAGAAGAACTCGCTTCTTGGCCTCATGTAAAAGGTATATTTGGTCCAGGAGATTCAATGGACAAGGTTTGTCAGGGATTAAAAGCAATAATAAAAGGGGATAACTGGCTGTCTCGAAGATTACTTGATCAGCTAGTAAATTATTATCGAGGTAGAGAAGCAAATAACATTATCGAACCTGCTATTGAGGTTGAGCTTACTCGGCGTGAAGTTCAGGTTTTAAAAATGTTGAAAGAAGGTGGTTCAAATATGGAAATCGCTGATTCTTTATTTATCAGCGAGCATACTATTAAATCACATCTATACAATATTTTTAGAAAGTTAGAAGTAAAGAACCGTACGCAAGCTACAAGTTGGGCTAAGAGAAACCTGTAGTACTAGTATTAACTTGCTGTAATAAAAAGAAAATACTCTATAAAGTACTAAATTTTATATTTATTATTAAAATGTCAGTCTGAAATATCATCCCATATTCAAACTTATTCCTATTCAGTTGACTATTAGACTTCTCATGTCGTGACGAATCTAGTCAGACGTGGAACAGAAGGTCTATTCAATTAATAAGCTAAGAGGGAATAAAAATGAGCGCAAGTGACAATGACACGTATTTAGGCGATGCAGGTGTAAATAACCAATTTGCTGATTTCGATGGCGGCGATGATTTGTTTATCGGTTTTGGTGGTAATGACTCGTTTGTTGGCGGTGGCGGTAATGATTATGTGATCGGCGGCGACGGCGACGATCGCCTAACTGGTGGTGCTGGAGATGACATCCTTAGGGCTGGTACAGGAAACGACTACCTCGGCGGTGGTACCGGTAATGACTTGCTGTTGGGTTTGCTGGGTGACAATAAATTAAATGGTGGTGTCGGTGAAGATATTCTTGTTGCTGGTTCTGGTGACAACGTTTTAGTTGGCGGCAGCAATGGCGATAAGTTTGTGTTCACGGATAAGTTTGGTGGCCATGGCGAAGCCAAAGTTGTTGATTTCACCATTGGTGAAGACTCTTTGCACATCATTAGCGACTCTGTCACTGACTTTGGTGATTTAAGCTTTAGCTACGATGCAGTTGGGAATGCAGTGTTTACCGATGGGGCTGATCTAACAGTGAAACTTATTGGCGTGACTGAAACTGACATCAACACCTATGGTGCAGATCTGTTCGTAATCTAAACGACTGAAAATAACTCTGGATGGGAATTAGTTTGCGTGGCTCTGCCATGCTGAGGTGCACTAATCGGACACTCTAGAGCGATTTGAGGTTACCTTAAGCTAGGCGCTAGTATTTCTGGCGCCTACAATTTTCACGTTAAACGGAAGTAGTCGTGCAAAAAACGGTTTTCAAAGAAGTGAAACAAAAACTATGCACGCTTGCGGGCTTGCTGATCGTTTTTAGCCTTTTTATCAACTTATTGGTTCTCTCGATTCCGTTGTACATGCTTCAAGTGTACAACCGAGTGATATCTTCCTACTCAACCGATACTTTATTCTTGCTCACTGTCATCGTAATTGTCGCGCTGTTAACCATGTCCATCATCGACATTGCACGAGCACAAATGAGTAAATCTTTTGGTTATTGGATGGACACAAAACTCTCCGCTTTCATGCTCAAGCGCACGATTCAATATCAATCACATACTGGGAAGAGTTATACCTCGCAAACTCTGAGAGACATTCAGAACATCAAAAGCTTTTTGAGCAGTCAAGCACCTTATCCACTGTTGGATGCGCCCTGGACACCGCTGTTTATTTTATTTGTGTATTTATTGCACCCGATACTAGGTCACATCGCGTTACTTGGATCTATCGTATTGTTTAGCCTAGGTCTACTCAATGAGCTGATGACGCGTAAAACAATGCAAGAGAGCGAAGTCAGAGCGATTTCTCATATCAACAACGCAGAATTAGCCACGCAAAACTCCAATTCAATTCTCGCAATGGGGATGATGAATGCATTTTTAGAGAAATGGCAGTCGCGCGTGAGCGAAGTGAATGTGCTTGAAGAGCGAGTTGCAGGTAAGTCTATCTACATGGCTAACTTTTCTAAGTTTGTGCGTGGCTCATTACAGATATTTTTACTGGGAGGTGGTGCATGGTTAGTTATCCAACATGAGATAACGGCAGGGGCGATGATCGCGAGCTCCATATTAATGAGTCGGGCATTATCGCCGATGGAGCAGGCGATAGGCACGTGGCGAAGCGCGATGTCTGCTAAAGGCGCCTATAAAAGGTTGAAAGAAATCGATGCGATCGTGCGCCAAGATGAATCAGATATGCCACTGCCTAAACCAAAAGGACACTATGAGCTTTCCGGACTGGCCTATCGCCACCCTGGAGCAACTGAACCAGTGCTCTCATCGCTCAGCTTATCGATTCCTCCGGGTGTTGCTGTTGGGGTGATTGGCCCTTCTGGTACGGGTAAATCGACGTTTGCTCGGCTGTTATTAGGTACGGTTAAGCCATTAGCGGGTAAAGTGACTCTTGATGGAATGGAAGTCTCCGTATGGGCATCTGAAGATCGCGGCGTGCATTTTGGGTATCTCGCTCAAGAGGTGGAGTTATTTCCTGGCACAATTCGAGAGAACATCGCGCGCTTTAAAGAAGAAGACCCCGCTAAAGTCATCAAGGCGGCTCAACTAGCAGGATGTCATGAATTAATACTCAAGAAAAACAAAGGCTATGATTGCATTATTGGTGAAAATGGCCGTGGTTTATCTGGGGGGGAAAGGCAGAGAATCGCTCTTGCAAGAGCCGTTTATGGCGACCCTTCTATAGTGATTTTCGATGAAGCGAATGCCAACCTCGATGGTGAGGGAGAGGCTGCGTATCAACGTTTGATTGCCCATTTAAAAGCACAGAGTACAACGATTATCGTCATTGCCCACAATCCGAGTACGTTACGACAAATGGATAGGCTGTTGTATTTGGCTGACGGCCGAGTCAAGTTATACGGCGCTAAAGATGAAGTATTAAAACGTTTGATGGGCGAAGAAAGAACAGATATCCCAAGGGTAAGAAATGAGCAATCAACTGCCAACCGTTAATCAGAGTTCTACCGAGATCGTATATCGTTTTAGCCCCAAAGCGAGACTAAGCTTTCGAAAACCAATTTTACTCGGTGTGGTGACCTTAAGTGTTTTTCTTGGAGGTCTTGGCTACTGGGCTGCAACAGCCAAATTAGAAAGTGCAGCGATTGCTTATGGTGATTTGTCAGTTCTCACTAAGCGACAAGAAATTCAGCATTTAGAAGGCGGTATTATTGAAAAGCTATATGTACAGGAAGGGGATTTAGTCGAAAAAGGTCAGTTATTAATTCAACTTTCTAAGCGTCAAGCTATGGCTAAGTTGGATTCGTTAAGTGGTCGTTTTATCCATACTCTAGCAAAGGAAAACCGTTTAAGTGCGGAGCTTGATGAGCTTCCAACGATTGTATGGTCTGATGATCTTGAGAACATTCCCCGTGTCGATATCGTCCAAGAAGCACAACTGGTTCAAAACAAGATCTTTGAAGCGAGAAAGCGATTCTTTGATAGTAAACTGAGTATCATTGAGCAGAGTATTTCTGGAGCAAATTTAGAGCTTGAAAACCTTCAGCAAACCAAAGTGATTGAGACGGAACGGCTCAACTTTATTGCTGAAGAAATAGACAGCAACCAAGCCTTGGTGCAAAAAGGTTTCTCGGGAAAATCTACTTTACTTCAACTCAAGCGCTTAGCAGCGGAGGTGAGAAGTACCTTAAGCCAGTTAGACAGGCAATCGCTCACCGTTAGAAAAAGGTTGGATGAGAACCTAGCGCAAATTGAAGAGTTGAAGCTTGAAAGGCTGAATGAGATTGTCGAGGAACTACGAAACACCAAAACGGAAATTGTCGCAATTCGGGAAGAATATCGCTCCGCTCAAGATATTGTCGCAAGAACAACGATCAACGCACCTATTTCTGGTCGCGTAGTCAACATGCAAGTGTTTACCGAAAAAGGTGTGATTGGCTCGGGTGAAACGTTACTAGAACTGGTCCCGCAAGACGATAAGTTGTTAGTCGAGGCTCGTGTTAATCCTCAGGATATTGATTTAGTGAATCCAGGCCAGCAAGCGCATGTTCGTCTGACCGCTCTGAATGCACGGACGTTGGCACCTTTAGACGGTACTGTGCTGACGATTTCTGCCGATAAGCTCTCGCAAGAAAACCAAGAAGATTTTTATCTCGCTAGAATTGCAATTTCACCGGAAGATGTGACAAAACATCGTTTAACCTCAGGCATGAATGCCGAAGTGCTGATTTTATCTGAGCCACGAACGCCATTGAGCTACCTAATAAAGCCAATTACGGAAAGCATGAATCGCGCCTTTAGAGAGGAGTAATTTCAAAAAGACTTGAGTGAGCACGGACAACAGACAAAATAATTTGTTATCGTTAGCTGTTACTGGGCCGTATTTTTATTCGAGGGAGCCGTGGAATGGAGAAAGTGCAGTTAGTTGTCGATTTTCTTCTCACTCATAAATTGATTTTTACCGCACTGATCTTTGCGATTATGTGGTTAATTCGTCGTGCAATTTTATCGATGATTCGTGGTGATCACGCTTTTCTCTCAGAAGATCAGCGTAGTTGGATGTCCAGAACTAAAAATGGCACCTTTGCTGTTACATTACTGATTTTATTTATTTTATGGCAATCAGAAATTAACGAGTTTGCTCTGAGTGTAACGGCGATTGCCGTTGCCATTGTAGTGGCATCCAAAGAAATCATTTTGTGTTTTACGGGTTCGATTCAAAGAGCAAGTTCGCGTTCTTTTCGCGTTGGAGACTGGATTGAGGTCGGAAAGTTGTGTGGTGAAGTGATTGAGCACAATATGATGGCGACGGTGATTCAAGAGATCGACCTGCATCATGGGCAATATCATTACACCGGCAAAACAGCGACATTGCCTAATAGTATGTTCTTTACCTATCCAGTAAAGAACCTCAACTTCATGAAGCGGTACGTTTACCACAACTTTTCTGTAGTGGTGAAAGACTTCGTCAATTTGTATCCACTGTTACCGATTTTAACTGATAAAATTGAAGAACATTGCAGTTACTTTGCTGATGTTGCACATCGTTACAATGCGATGATTGAAAAACATGCCGGTGTTGACCTTCCTGGTTCTGAGCCACATATGCATATTTCTAGCAACATTAATGGTGAACAAATTCTGCACGTGATGATTTTCTGCCCAACCGATAAAGCGAACCACTTAGAGCACTTAATTCGTAAGGACTTTATGGAACTTTATGAGCAGCGTTTTCCTGTAGTGCGAGAAGAATAGAGCATCGTACTTCGCCTTTAATTTCAAACCCCGCTATCAAAATAGCGGGGTTTGTTTTTCTTAGCGTATTTTTGGGCTGTAACAATATTCCCAACTTAGCTGAATTTACTCTTCAGCATTAAAAATAGGAAGTAAGTGCTGCCTATAATAGCGACCAACGTGCCAGCTGCGACCTGACTTGGATAAATAGCGATTTGTCCTAGCCAATCTGCCCACAACATTAGGGTTGCGCCAATTAAGGCACCGACACACAGTTGCTCTTTCACTTTTCTTGCTCCTAACATCATCGCCATATGGGGAGCGACCAAGCCAACAAAAGATATTGGACCAACTGTAGCCGTAGAAAAGGCGCATAACAAAGCAACGATGGTGAGCATAAGCGTATTGGCTACGGTAGGGTTAAGCCCTCGTGCATTTGAGAATTGTCGCCCGATGGAAATTAGTGTTAGCCAACGAGAAATCGAGAATACAGCGGCAAGCAGAACTATTATGGCCAAACATAACATCAGTGCGGTGTGGGCTGTGACTCGATAAATTGAACCAGTTAACCACAATAAAATTTTGTAACTGTCACCAGAACCTTGAGCTAGCGAAAATTGAACAAGAGCTTCTAGTAGTGCCGTTAGTGCGATGCCGGACAACACGAAGTTAGATGGATTAAAATGGCTTCGTTTACCGATAATCAGCAATAACATCAATACGGACATACTTCCGAAAAAAGCGATACCCCAGCTAAATGCGGAGAGAAGCGACCCAGCGATGACTCCTGTCGTTATAATGGCAAACGTGGCTCCGGAAGACACACCGAGAATATCGGGACTTGCCAGAGGGTTATAAACAATGCGTTGCAAAATGATTCCGGCAACGGATAGCGCAATACCGACAGAAAGTGCGGTTAACATTCGCGGCCAACGCAATTGCCATTGGAACTCACCTGGCACAGACCATTGAATTCCGTTTATACCATGGGTAACGAATGAGTAAGCTAGAATCCCAACCATACTGAATAGCGCAATGCTGCATACCGCGCGTTTAGAAAGCGCCGTTTTTCCTTGGCTCATTGAAAGGTTAAGTTGATCGGTTGCCGTCAGCTTTTTACGAGTAAACCAAATTAAAGCGGGAGCGCCAATAGCTGCAGCCGCTACACCGCTAGGAATGGTTTCCTCTAACCATAAGCTCAGCGAAATAGCGGCAGAGTCTGTGATGATTAGTAGCATTGCGCCCAAAAGCATGCTGCTGATCAATTCGTCGCGCGGTGTTCTTGCCCCCATCGCTCTGGCAATATTGGGTGTCAGTAATCCGATGAAGCTGATAATGCCAACTGCGGTGATTGAGGCAGATACCAGCCAAATACCCATCACCATTAACGCACCAAACGCGGGTAATACCGCTAAGCCTCGGGCTGCTGCGCCTTCTTGTCCTAGTTTCATTAAGGTCAGAATACGTGGTGCGACGATCAAAATTACGATTGCGATAGCGCAGCGAGGCAATAACCACTCAAACCAATCCCAGCTGTATTGAGAAAGATCTCCGGCTCCCCACATAAAAATATTCTGTGCGAACTGGGCGTTTAAAATAATAATGGCTGTGGCGATAGAACCGAGCAAGATATTGATCACCATCCCCGAAACGACCAGCGGCAAACCTGTCATGTTACGCACACCTGCAATTGATACGATCAGGCCAAACGCCACTAAAGCCCCCACCATTGCGGCTAATGCAGAGTAATCGGCTACCCAATCGACGAACCAAATATTTACCACGACTAATGCAAGCCAAGCACCAGAAGAGGTGCCAAGAGTCAACGGCGAGGTGAGGTTATTCTGCGTTAATTGCTGCATTAAGCTGCCGGTGAGACCAAGCATGGCACCAACAAGCAGGGTCATACTTAACCTAGGAAGCTGCGCTTGCGTAAAGAATACATCACGAAACTCGGTTGCTACCTCTGGTTTTGTTAATAATTGCCATTGTTCGAAAAGTGATAAATTAGTATCAATTTGTAGGCTAAAGACGCTAAGTAACGTAATCAGCGCCAGATAACCAATATAATGTTTCGTTCTCATTGTTCTGGTGCCAACTCTATTAGACTGTCGGTAATCGCTTCAGCGGTGTATTGCAAAGACATGGCACCGCCATACGCCCACACTGCTCTGACTGAATTTACCCGCTGCTTTTTCACAAACGGCATCGCTTGCCAAAGTGGCGACTCTTTCAGTTTTCGTTCTTCTGGGAAAGGCTGTACGTAGAGAACGTAGCTGTTTTTGAGGCCCTGAAGCCGATTGATTCGATCTTGCTTTACTCCCCACGCACGTGGGTCCTCTTTAATTGGAGCCTGTAATCCCAGTTTTCTAACCACGTAGTCAGTGGTGGAGTTTTCGGTTGCAAGTAATACAGTATTCGGGGTTGAAAATCGCATCACAAGAACGCTGAGTGGAGCAGAGTAATAGTGGCGAATTCGCTGGCGCATCTGCGCAAATGAAGCATCTAATTCTGCCAGTTTCTGTTCAGCAAGTGCCTCTTTATTGAATAGCTTGCTGAGCGTACGAAAGTGACGAATGGCCGTTTCAGCTGCGGCCTCATTTTCAGAAAAATTAGGTAAATAGATTACCGGAGCAATTTGTTTGAGTAACGGAATCAAGTCTTGCTGTGGAGATGCAGCAAGGATGACATCTGGTTTCAAACTGGCTATTTTTTCTAAGTTGGGTTCTGCTCGGGTCCCAATATCTTCAATTGACTCTGGTGCGGTTGGATTGACGACCCATTGGCGGTAGCCTGGTAAATTTGGGGCTGCGATTGGTTCTACGTTTAGCGCCAAAACTTGTTCTAAGATGTCCCAGTTTAAGGCAACAACGCGTTGAGGCGCTTGCTCAAAACTATGCTCACCATATTCATCGGTAACGGTGATGACTGCATGTGCATTGGTCATAAAAAATGCGAGGAGAAAAGCAGATTGTGTAACCACAGTAAGTAAACGAGCTATTATGCGCATACAACAGCCACCTTTTGGCTCGCTAATGTGTTAGCCGGGCTTGGGTGTTCAATCAGCTTAATTGGTGACTCATATAGTTTAGAAAGGCGTGCCTCGTCTAACAACATGTCGGCGTTGCCTTCAAAGGCAATCTTACCTTTTTTGAGCGCAACAATGTGGGTGGCGTAGCGCAGTGCTAAGTTCAGATCGTGCAGGATCACGATAATGCCTACATTCTCGGTTCGATTCAGTTCTGCCAGCAGCGCCATTAGTTGAAACTGATGGTGAACATCGAGCGCCGAGGTTGGCTCATCGAGAATTAAAATTGGCGATTGTTGAGCCAGTAGCATAGACACCCAAGCGCGTTGGCGCTCGCCGCCCGATAAGTCATCCGCCAAAGCTTGAGCAAAAGGTGTAACTCCTGTTCGTTCCATAGCCTGCGTGATGATCTGTTTGTCTTCGGTTTTCCAACGACCAAGTGCCCCACGCCACGGAAAGCGACCTAAGCGCACTAGCTCTTCTACCGTTAAACCAGCCGAAGAGGGCAGCTTTTGTGGCAAATAGGCGATCTGTTTTGCCAACTCTTTGGTTTTAAGTGATGAAAGGGAAGTATCGTTTAGTGTTACCGTGCCTTTATCTGGCGACATTTGACCAGAAAGCAGGTTCACCAGTGTCGACTTACCTGAACCGTTATGGCCTAAAACGACCGTTAGCTCATTTGTTGGGATGTTAAGTTGTTCGATGCCGAGGATCTGACGTCCACCTCGCACGATCTCAATATTAGACAGTTGAAACATGGATGGCTCTTAGGAGAAAACTCCCCTCAATAGAGGGGAGTAGAAGTACAATTACCAGCGGTAGTTTGCGTTTAGCATAACAGAGCGAGACTGGCCGTAGTAACACCAGTAATCGCAACCTGAAACAAACTCTTTATCTAGGATGTTGTTCACGTTTAGCTGTGCTTGCCACTGTGAAGTGATGTCGTAAGTGACTGACGCATCCCAAAGAGTGACAGAAGGAACCGTTAGGTTCGAGCTCTTAGGGTTATCTTTTGACTCACCTACGTAGCGCACACCAGTACCGATATTGAGGCCTGGAATCAGGCTGTAGGCGCTGTAGTCTACCCATGCAGACGCTTGATGCTCAGGAATAAGTGCGGCTTGTTTTTTACCTTGGCCAAAGCTCTCATCTGTTTTCGCTTTAGTGTAGGTGTAGCTTGCCATCAGTTTTAGATCGTCGGTTAGCTGCGCCGTGCTTTCTAGCTCAACACCTTGAGATGTCACTTCACCTGTTTGTGTCGCAATCCATGTTGATGGGTTAGTGACCAACGCGTTCTTTTGCGTGATGTCGAACCATGCAAGGTTGATAAAGCCATCCATAAAGCTTGGCTCATACTTTACACCCACTTCTACTTGCTCGCCTTCCAGCGGTTTGTAAAGTTCATTGGTTGCCGCATCAATAGTGCTGATCACTTCAAACGACTGAGAGTAGTTTACGTAAGGTGACAGGCCATTGTTTGCAAGGTACATCACACCCGCACTTAGAGAGAGCTGACCATCATCACGAGATTCACTTTGATCAACGGTAGCGCCTTTGCCAGAGTTTTCTGTTTTCACCCAGTCGTAACGAGCACCTATGTTACCAATCCACTGTTCATGCAGTTTCAATTGGTATTGTGAATAGAGACTTGCTTGAGATTTCTCAATCTCACGTTTCACGTTGTTGGCAGGATCAAGAGGGGTGAAGTTGCCGTAAACTGGGTTCCACGGGTTGATAGTGCCAAATGCATAGTTGTCTTGCTCGTCGCCATCGGTTTTGTGGAATTGCAGATCCATACCGATAAGCACTGTGTGCTCTGCGTTGTCTGTCATCCAGTTGCCGACAGCATTGTTATCGAACGTGATGCTCTGGTTTTTTCCGTCACGGAATACGATGCCTTGCGTTAATTCTTCTTTCGCTGGATCGTTGTTTGAGAACGCGTAAGAGCTGCGCAAGTACAACTCATTCGAACCGTAGTTGAGGTTTTGCGAGAGTGACCACGTGTCATTGATGTCGTGCTCTAGTAAGTAACCCAGAGAAAACTGCGTGCGTTCGTATTTATCGTAGTTTGGCTGACCAAGGTTAGTCGAAGGATCGATTTTGCCAAAGTTAGAACCAATCAGAGTACCTGCTGCTGGGAAGAATGGGTTAGTTGGTACACCGTCATCACGAAGGTAAGTTGCCAAAACGGTCAGCATTGTACGGTCAGAAATGTCGAACTCGACACTTGGCGCTAGGTAGAAACGCTCGTTGTTTGTGCCGTCCAGTTCACCATCTTGGCTTGTCATCAAGCCAACCAAACGATAGCGCACAGTGCCTGCGTCGTTTGCTTCGTCAGCAATGTCAAAACCTACGGATTGGTGTTGGTTGTTGCCAACTTCGACTTTTACTTCGCCTTGAGGCGTAAACGTTGGTTTTTTCTGCACCGCATTCACGATACCGCCTGGTGCCGATTCACCAAACAGAATAGCCGATGGACCTTTAACGACTTCTACACTTTCTAGGCCGTAAGGTTCGACCAACCATGTGTAGTAACCATCGCGGAATAGGCGGTTGCCGTTTAGGTAAGTCGCTGCATCAAATCCACGAACTTTGAACCAATCAGTGTCGTTGTCTGCGCCATAAGGCTGAGCGGTTACACCAGACGTGTAGCGTAACGCTTCATCTAGTTTTTTCGGTGCACGAACACGAAGTTCATCTTCAGAAATGATAGATACGCTGCGCGGCGTTTCTGCTGCCGGGGTTTCTACTTTAAGTGCTTGCGCGGTGACCGTTATGGTCTCCATGGCAATCACGTCACCTTGTACGACGTCTTCTTGAGCTTGTGCTGTGAATGCAACCACTGCAGTAGGTGCTAAAGCACAAACCAACGCGTTGCGGATCGCGATGGTCAGTGAGTTATTCTTTTGCATAAATCTATTCCTGATAATTATGATTAACACTAAGCTTAATTGTAATTATTATCATTTGAGCTTTTGTTTCGGTATTTTACTGACTTTTGTATCAAAAGATAGTAAAACGTTCGCAAATTCATTCGCGGTACCTAAAGTCATTGTTATGTTCAATTGGTTTGAAAAACTGACCCAACCCTTTCCCCAGATGGAAACCGAAAAGCCACCGAAGACGCTATTTGGCTTTTGTCGTTTTTACACTCGTGGCTTTGAAGCCCCTTTACTCGTTATGGCTGTGTTCAGTGCGCTTATTGCCATTACTGAGGTGACGCTGTTGCGTTATATGGGCGAGCTCGTCGATATTCTCTCTAATCAAGATCGCGCAACATTCTGGCAAGACCAGGGTGATCGCATGCTAATGATGCTGTTCTTAGTGGCGGTTGTGATGCCAGCTCTCGGTTTTGTCCACTCAATGGTGATGCACCAAACGTTATTGGGTAACTACCCGATGTCTATCCGTTGGTTGATTCACCGTTACTTGCTAAAACAAGCGGTTGGATTTTTCCAGCGAGACTTTGCAGGCCGAGTTGCGACCAAAGTGATGCAAAGTGCGTTAGCGGTACGAGAAACGGTCATGAAGCTAGTGGATGTACTGGTTTATATCAGCGTTTATTTTCTTTCGATGCTCTGGATGATGGGCGAAGCTGATGGTTTGCTAATGTTGCCTATTGTGATTTGGATAGGAATGTACGCGGTTATCCAGTTCTACTTTATCCCTAAAATGAAACAAGTAGCGACGGAGCAAGCGGATGCTCGTTCTGTAATGACTGGGCGCATTGTCGATTCTTACACCAACATATCTACCGTAAAGCTATTCGCGCACTCGCAACGAGAGTTGGAATACGCAGAAAGCAGCATGAAGCAATTTTTGGTGACGGTTTACCGCCAAATGCGCATGGTGACTTGTTTACTGTTTAGTGTGGATGCCATCAACTATTTGCTGCTGATGTCTATTAGTGCCATTTCGGTTTATCTATGGCTAGATCACGCTGTAACAATTGGTGCTATTGCGATTGCCATCAGTATTGCGTTGCGCGTACAAGGTATGTCGAAGTGGATCATGTGGGAAGTTAGCGCACTGTTTGAAAACATCGGTACAGTAGTAGACGGTATTAATACGATTTCAAACGATGTTGAAGTGAAAGACGTACCAAATGCTAAGCCTTTGCAAATCTCTCAAGGTGAGATCTGCTTTGATCACGTAGGTTTTAACTACAGTGATGAGAAGGCAGTATTTGAGAACTTGAATCTGACCATTAAACCGGGCGAAAAAGTCGGCATTGTCGGTCGCTCTGGGGCAGGTAAATCCACGTTGGTTAACTTGTTGCTGCGTTTTTACGACGTAAATACCGGTAAGATTTGTATTGATGGACAGGACATTTCTCAAGTCGAACAAGAGTCGCTTCGCCAACACATCGGTATGATCACGCAAGACACCTCTTTGCTGCATCGTTCAATTAAAGAGAACATTCTTTACGGTGATCCAGATGCTTCAATGGATGCCGTTATCGCAGCTGCTGAGAAAGCACATGCTCATGATTTCATTCAATCTCTACGAGACGAGCAAGGTAACGTTGGCTATGACGTTGAAGTGGGTGAACGCGGTGTGAAGCTGTCTGGTGGTCAGCGTCAACGTGTGGCGATTGCTCGCGTTCTGCTGAAAAACGCGCCAATTTTGATCATGGATGAAGCAACGTCTGCACTTGATTCAGAAGTAGAATCGGCAATTCAAGAAAACCTTGAAGTTCTGATGGAAGGAAAAACAGTGATTGCGATTGCTCACCGTTTATCAACGATTGCCGCGATGGATCGTTTGATTGTAATGGATGACGGCAAAATCATTGAGCAAGGCTCGCATTACGAGCTGCTGCAATTGGGTGGTGTTTACGCTCAGTTGTGGAAGCATCAAACCGGCGGATTTTTGTCTGAGCAAGGTGATGCTCAACTGCAAGTCATCTAATATGACGCTACACGAAAGAGGAGCAAATGCTCCTCTTTTTTGTGTCTGTCGTTTATACCGAGTAAGTAGGCGTTAATGGGCAACGTTAACTTGTGATTATTCATTGAGTTAGGCCAACTTAATGATGATTATGTTTATAACTCACTGTCGTTATTGAATTTTTTACGCTTTTTTTACGCGAACTCCGAATGGGCTTTTGCTAAAGTTTTCTACATCGAATTTTGGTTGATGTATTTTATGTTTGTTCAATGGCGAGATAACACCTTTCTCTTTTCTACTACCGTGATTGTTGGTGCGGTTGTCGTCTCATGGCTGTTAGACCAACTGTTTGGCTCTACAGCCGCAGTCCTGCTGATTTTACAGTTAGCGGTCGTGGTAGTGGCGTTTCAATGCAACTCGCGATTCGCTTATGCGGCGGCGGTGATCGAAGCGTTGAGCTTCAACTTCTTTTTCACGACGCCTCGTTACTCTTTGCAGATGTTTCGTCCGGAAGACATTTTTAATTTAGTCGTGTTTATGGTGGTGGCTTTTATCACCAGCACCTTTGCGGATCTTTATCGTCGGCAGCAGGGAGAGTTAAAACAAACCAAGCTGCAAAACAGCATCCTGCTATCGGTGTCCCATGACCTACGCACGCCGCTGGCAACCATTATTGGAACACTGACCACACTCAACGAGTACATGCCCAAGCTCAATGACTTAGAGCGCAAAGAATTGCTCGACAGTGCGACTTCAGAAAGCCACCGCTTGCATCAATATATAGAGAACCTCTTACAGGCGACTAAGCTCCAACACGGCACATTAAAAATTACCAAAAAAGATGAGCCTATTGCGAATATTGTGCGGGATGCGGTTTCTCGTTTGCCGAATTACACCGAGAAAGTATCCATGAATATGGATGATGCCGTTGGCTATTTGTCAGTAAGTCGTTCGCTCATCGAACAAGCGATTTTTAATGTGCTGGATAATGCCATGCGATTTTCGCCAGAGAATGAATCTGTTGAGGTTTCACTTTCTAAGCAGGGTTCGTCGTGCGTGATTGATGTTCGGGACATGGGGATTGGCATCAAAGCTGAAGATGCGGAAAAAATATTCAGCCTTTTCTATTCCGGTGTGAACAACAAATCGGCCGATTCAGGCACCGGAATGGGACTCGCGGTTGCCAAAGGCATCATCACCGCACACCAAGGAGAGATTCAATCTATGCCAGTATCAGAAGGGACGCTGATCCGCATTCGACTTCCACTCAATCAAGGAGCAGAGCAGGCGTGAGTTACAAAGTTTTAGTCGTGGACGATGAGCCTCGCATTCATACCTTTATTCGAATTTCGCTGTCTGCTGAAGGGTTTGATTACATTGGCGCGAGTACCATTGCAGAAGCCAAAGCGTGTTTCGAAGCGCATTCGCCGCACGTCATTCTGCTAGATTTAGGCTTGCCCGACGGCGATGGGAAGGAGTTTCTCACTACGCTTCGTCAGACGTATAAAACGCCAGTGCTAGTGCTGACGGCTCGCGATCAAGAAGAGGAAAAAATCCGCCTTTTAGAAGCGGGCGCGAATGATTACTTGAGCAAGCCTTTTGGCGTAAAAGAGCTCATCGCGCGCATCAAAGTGCTGGTTCGAGATTTGGTGGATGAGAAATCCATCGCTGATGAGCTGGTGGCTGGCCGAGTCAAAATCATCAAAAGCACCCACCAATTTTGGTTGGATCAGAGGGAAATTCCACTCACCAAGAAAGAATTTTCTTTCATTGAACAGTTGATTCTCAAGCCGGGAAAACTCATTGAGCAAACTCATTTGCTAGCGGTGATTTGGGGAAAAAGTCATGTCGAAGATACTCACTACTTACGCGTGTTAGTGAGTCAACTACGCAAAAAACTGAACGATAGTGCTGACGAACAGCGACTTTTAAAAACCGAGCCGGGGCTGGGTTATCGTTTAGTGCTTGAGACGTCCAAGCACCACTAAATTCCAAATTTAATCAACGTTAATGCCAAGGTTTAGTGCTGGTTATCGGCACTCGAACAGGATTCGTGTTGCCTATTTTTCGTGACGGAAAATCAGCCTAGCCCTTAACGCATTAGCATTTTCTATACATAAAACACAGTTAGGGATTGATATGGCTCACTTTACAGTAATTGGTTTAGGGCGATTTGGCGTTGCCGCTAGCTTAGAACTTATTCATCTTGGACACACCGTAACGGGGGTGGATAGCGACCCGAAAATCGTCGAGAAATACGTCGAAGAGTTAACGCAAGCGGTCATATGTGACGCAACAGACGAAGGCGCACTCAGAGAGTTAGCGCTAGCGAACAGTGATGTGGTGTTGGTGGCGATTGGCGAAGACATGCAAGCCAGTTTGTTGTGTACTCTGGCGCTGAAAAATCTGGGTGTGAAATCCATTTGGGTCAAAGCGAGCACCAAAGCACACCACACCATCGTGTCTAAGCTTGGTGTACAACGCATTATTCATCCGGAAGAGGAGATGGGCGTAAGAGTCGCGCAGGCACTCAACTATCCGATGGTGAACAACTATTTGGAAATGGGGCATGGTTTGTATGTGGTGGAAATCCACGTTAAATCCAATCTGCACGATACACCGCTTTCTAAGTTGATCAGCCGAGGTAGTTACAACATTCAGCCGATATTGGTGAAGCGCGAAGAAGCCGTCTACACCAATATCAATGATGAGTTTGTGCTTAATGAGTTCGACACGCTGTTGCTTTGCGGTAGTCGCGCTGAGCTGAAATACGTCGCTCCAAGGTTGGTGTAACATGGTTTTGTGGCATCCCTCTATTATCCCAATCGAGCGAAAACCCAAAGCGGGCAAAAAATTGTTGGGCGCACCGCCATTAATACTTAGCCTCAGTTTTGCGTGCTTGATCATGCTCGGCACGGTCTTACTCAAACTGCCGATTGCCACCACAGAGCCCATCACTTGGATTCAAAGCCTGTTTACTGCGACATCGGCCATTACGGTGACGGGATTAGTTGTGGTGGACACGGGCACGGCGTTTACGCCTTTTGGGCAAGTGGTTATTGCTTTCCTGATTCAATGTGGTGGCCTAGGTTTAATGACGTTTGCCATCGTGACCTTGCTGGCTCTGGGCGGAAAAATTGGCTTTTTGGAGCGAGCCGTCGCGAGAGAGGCGTTCAACCAAACTGACTCATCGACACTCATTGCCACTGCTAAATCTGTATTGATGTTCGCTCTGCTCGTTGAACTTATTGGTTTCACTATTTTGAGCGTTTATTGGAGTGAAGAGCTGGGCTGGAAAACCAGTTTGTTCCATGGTTTCTTCTACACCATCAGTGCGTTTAACAATGCAGGTTTTGCGTTGAGTGCCGATAGCTTAATGCCTTACGTGGACGACCCGATCGTTAACTTCACCATTACCAGTTTGTTCATTATTGGTGGTTTAGGCTTCTCGGTTTGGATTGACTTAAAACGCAATCGCCGTTGGCACCGACTCACCGTTTACAGTCGAATGATGATCTTAGGCACGGTGATCATTAACGTGGTGGCACTTATCGCCATTTACCTGATTGAATATGAGAACCCCAACACGCTTGGCCCTTTGAGCGAAGCAGGGAAATGGTGGGCATCGTGGTTTCAAGCGGTGACGCCAAGAACTGCGGGGTTCAATACTTTAGCTATCGATCAGTTGGAAGATGCCACAACGGCGATCATTCTGGTGTTGATGTTTATCGGCGGTGGATCATTGAGCACGGCAAGTGGCATTAAAGTTGTGACATTTATGGTGTTAGTCTTGGCAACTTACAGTTATTTGCGTCGCGATGAAGCAACCTATGCCTTTCAACGCGAGATTCCCAAAGAGACCATCAGCAAGGCATTGGCGCTGACTCTGATCTCGGTGGGGGTGACTTGGTTTGCCATATTCACTCTGTTACTGACAGAGAAAGCGTCTATGTTAGATATTATGTTCGAAGCGGTCTCGGCACTGGGTACGGTTGGGTTATCGCGAGGCTTAACGGGCAGTTTGTCCGAACCAGGTGAGTTAGTGATCATCTTCATGATGTTTATGGGACGATTAGGGCCTCTTACATTAGCGTACTTCTTAGCCAGTCCAAGAAAGAAAAAAGCGCGTTACGCGAGCACTAAACTGGCAATAGGGTAAATGGGCTAACTCGTACAAAGTGAGCAAAAGGCTAGGCAAAAGAGGAGTAACTGCTCCTCTTTTTGTGCTCGTTGTAGCCACGAAACTGTATACGGCAGTCTCTCTCACAACAATTTATGATTCATCTCTATTTTTTATCATTTATAAATTGTCGTTTTTGAGGTGTTGTCCAGAATGGCATTATCCACGTGCAACATAAGATTGCCGGGAATAAAAATAATTACAATACTGCCTTACTGGAAGATACATGAAAATCAAACCCCTCCCACCTTTAAATAGCCTCGTTGCGTTTGAAGCGTCGGCGCGGCACTTGAGTTTTACGTTAGCCGCTGACGAGCTAAACGTGACCCAAGGTGCTATCAGTCGCCAAATTAGACAATTAGAAGAATACTTAGGCAAGGCTATGTTCACGCGAGCCAATCGAAGCATTAATTTAACGCCTACAGGTCTTCAATATTATCAAGCTGTCAGCCAATCTTTGCTCGATATTGCTCAAATCACGGGTGAAGTGAAGAAGTGGCAGGGCGAACAAAAGATCACGGTTGCGACGACAAATGCAATGGCAGCCTTGTGGTTGTTGCCTAAGGTTGCTCAATTTCAAAATGAACATGATGACATCGATATAAGGATATTGGCCTCAGATAATGTGTTGGACTTACGCCGATTAGATTGCGATATCGCTTTGTTTTATTGTCGCACTCCACCTGCGGAAATGGATGTGACAACGCTATTTTCAGAAGAAGTCTTCCCTGTGTGTAGCCCGCTTTATTTAGAGAAAATAGGCCAGCCTAGTGAGCCAGAAGAAATCTTCAATAAAACGTTACTCTATCTGGAAGAGTCTCAAAGAGATTGGGTGAATTGGGAGCAGTGGTTTGCAAGTGTGGGGTTGCCAAATATTTCGCCTCGTAATCGCATGAACATCAATAACTATCCAATGCTGTTACAAGCGGCAATTAATGGTCAGGGAATCGCGTTAGCCTGGGGGTCATTAGTGGACGACTATTTACAAAGCGGTGCTTTAGTTAGGCCAGTCGAACACGTGCTTTCAACACCTTCCAATTTCTCTATGCTTGAACCTAAAAATAGAGGTTTAATCCCAGCAAGCGTCAAGCGTTTTAGAGAGTGGCTTTTGCAACAGTTGCCAGATGAGGTGGGTGATCGAGGTTTAGCCTAAATCAATAAGCAGAGAAATAACAGAGTTTGGTCATGTTAAAAAGCGGGAGTACCAGTTCCCGCTTTGTTTTAATTGATTGGATGAAACGACGCACTAACTTAGTACTGGTCCTTGATTGAGTGTGGAATCATCTTTCAGCGAGGATGTTGAAGCGATAGGCTCGGAAGCCACAGCTTTGCTTTCAACAAGCGGTTCAACAGGACCATCAAGTTTCTCTTGCTCTGGGTGAACATGCTCAGGCAGCATTGCCCATGGCTTAGGTTCGCGTCGAATACTATGGAACAGCGTTAAGCTCATCACCGCGATAAAAATGGCGATAGGGAAACCGGCAATAATGGAGGCCGTTTGCATTGCTTTTAACCCTCCTGCGTATAGAAGTACTCCCGCAATGGCTGCGATCATGATCCCCCACAATACGCGTATAGAGGTAGGAGGCTCACTGTGCCCAGCGGCATCGAGGGTGCATAGAACTAAGGTACCCGAGTCTGCGGAGGTAATGAAATAAGTACCGAGCAATAGACACGCAAGCACGCTAAGTAGTTTACCAAACATACCTGTATCTAGATTGTCGAATAGCGTAAACAAAGCGCGTGTCGTATCGGCTTTAGTCGCTTCAAGAATCGGGCCGCCAGAAAAATCCGCAGGTGGTGTTTGTTTGGCTTCTTGTGCCGCAGTGACTTGCTCTTGATGAGCAACACGAGCGTCTTGCTCTACCTTTAACGCTGCGCCACCAAATACTGAAATCCATAAAAACGTGATCAGCGTAGGAACTATGAGAGCACCACCGATAAGCTCACGTATTGTGCGCCCTTTAGAGATACGAGCTACAAACATGCCAACGAAAGGTGCCCAAGTCATCCACCAAGGCCAGTAATAAGCCGTCCACCAGTTTTGCCAGCCAGAGTCATTCTGTGCATCGCTCCATAAGCTCATACCGACAATGTTTTGTGCATAAAGCCCTGTGCTTTCGAGTAGCGTATTTAAGATATAGCGAGTTGGGCCAATGTAAAGTACGACCAGCACGAGTGCGAGTGAGAGCAGCATGTTCCATTCTGATAAACGGCGAATACCTTTCCCTACACCAGATAGCACCGATGCAACCGCACAAGTACAAAGGGAAACGATAATAAAGAGTTGAATCCCCAAACTAATATCTAGACCAAAGGCTTGATTCAAACCAGAGTTTATTTGGATAACTCCCATCCCCAAGGTTTGAGAGATACCGAAAGCAGTCACCGCGACTGTTAGGATATCAACCGTGTGCCCGATAGGCCCATAAATACGATCGCCAATCAAAGGGTACAAGATAGAGCGTAGGGTAAAAGGCAGATCTTTACGGTAGGAAAAGTAGGCTAATGCGAGTGCAACAATAATAAAGACAGACCAAGGATGTAGACCCCAGTGAAAGAATGTCAGTTTCATTGATGTTGTTGCGGCTTCATTGGTCAGGCCTTGAGTAAATGGGTTGTCAGCGTAATGCCACATCGGTTCGGCGACCGACCAGAAAATTAAGCCTATCCCCATGCCTCCGGAAAAAAGCATGGATACCCAAGACAAATAACTAAACTCTGGTTTTTCGTCATCTTTACTCAAACGAATATGCCCATATCGACTAACCATAAGGTAAAGAAGAAAACCGACAACGAGTGAAACAAGTCCGATGTAAAACCACTTCATATTCTGTAGCAAAATGCCGGAAATCGTTTCGAAGTATTGGCCCGCTTGGTTGGCGAGAATGGCGCAGAAAAGTACAAAACCGATAACGACGATCTTTGATGCGATAGTCACAGTCGGATTGAGTCCTTTCAATATCCCAGATGTTGCTCTCATAGGCATCCCTCACAGTGCGTTTGTTTTAGCGTTATTGTTTGTTGCGTTATTGTTAATTTTTGAAAGAGAGTAGAGAGAGGGCTTTTGTGTTTCAACTGATTAATACTCATCGGTTAATGAGTATTAATCATGACAAGAAGATCATTGTTAATTAAAAGGTTATTTTTTTGTTCGAGATCAATGCATGAATGACAAAAACTCATCCAAGCCCGGCGAAAAAGTCGTTTGTTTGTTGCCGGGTTGTTAATCAAAATCATCTCCACTAACACAACACGATGTTGTACGCACTGGATGCAACTCGACTCTCGGAGATATGAATATGAGCAATGTCAACCAAACCATTATTCCTGTTGAACTTGTTGATAATGTACTGAACCCAATCAGTGAAGCAATAGGAATGCCGAATCAGGCCTACACCAGCGAAGAGTATTTTACTTTTGAGCGTGATCAGGTGTTTGGTAACACTTGGGTATGTATTGGTTTTGCATCAGACCTGCTTAAAAATGGTTATGTGATGCCACTTGATTTCATGAATCTTCCACTACTCATGATGAGAAATCGCCAAGGTGAAGTCCAAGTTTTCCACAACGTATGTAGTCATCGTGGTATGAAGCTGGTTCATGAGGCAGGCGAAGTTCAAGGAATGATTCGCTGTCCTTACCATTCATGGACGTACGATCTTGACGGCAATCTAAAAGGCACACCACACATTGGTGGTATCGCAAAACACAAAGATGATCGATTTAAGTGTGAAAAGCACGGCCTTAAGCCACTTCGTTCAGCCGTTTGGATGGACATGGTATTCGTCAACTTATCGGGCAATGCAGAAAGCTTTGAAGACCATATCGCGCCGCTAGAGCAACGTTGGCAGCAATTCTTAGGTGAAGAAGGATTAGGGCTTCTTCGCCGCGTGAACATGGGTGGCAACTTAGAGATAGAAGTGAAAAGTAACTGGAAGCTTGCCGTAGAAAACTACTGTGAAGCTTACCACTTACCTTGGGTGCATCCGAGTTTGAACAGTTATTCTCGCCTAGAGGATCACTACAACATCATGTTTGCAGAGCGTTTTTCTGGCCAAGGTAGTCTCGCATACAACCTCTCTGATACTGCAGGAACACACTTACCTAAATTTCCAAGCTGGCCAGAAGATAAACTGCGTCATGCAGAATATGTTGCACTCTTTCCAAACGTGTTGCTTGGTATTCAAGCCGATCATGCCTTTGCGATGATGATTGAACCAATCACTGCGAATAAGAGTGTTGAGCACCTACGTGTTTTCTATGTGGGTGATGAAGCAACGAAAGATGAGTTCGCTGCGTGCCGTACTGCTACCGTTGAGTCATGGCGAGTCGTATTCGGCGAAGATATTGGAGCGGTCGAGGGCATGCAGGAAGGTCGTTACTCACCTGGCTTTGGTGGTGGTGTGTTCTCACCAGAAATGGATGTTCCGACGCATTTCTTTCAAACCTGGTTGGCAAAGCAAGTGAAAGCGGCACTGGAGCAGTAATATGATGCATTACCTTAATTATATTGATGGTGAGTGGTGCGATTCAGAGCAAGCGCTGACCGTCATGAACCCTGGCACAGCCGAAGCGTATGCGACGGTTGCAGAAGCCACTATCACCGATGCCGACCGCGCAATGGCAGCGGCACGTCGAGTAGTCAATCAAGGCGTTCTTTCGGACGTTCGTCCAGCCGTCAGAACCGAGTGGATGTTAAAAGCCGCCGCGGCTATTCGTGAAATGGTTGATGAAGGTGGGTTAGTTGCCTGCCGTGAAAATGGGAAATCTTTGCAAGATGCCAAAGATGAGTTTTTAGAATCGGCACGTTACTTCGAATACTACGCTGGCATGGCCGACAAGCTGGAAGGCACGTCAATTCCATTGGGTAAAGATTATGTCGATTTCACCCAATATGTGCCGTTTGGTGTGTCAGTGCAGATTGTGCCGTGGAATTTCCCAGTTTCTATTTGTGCACGCTCATTAGCACCTGCATTAGCTGCTGGTAACGCAGTGGTGATCAAATCGCCAGAGATTTCCCCACTCGCTATGACGTTGTTGATTAAAGCGATTGAAAAAGCGGGCTTCCCAAAAGGCACGATTAACTTGCTATGTGGCAAAGGCTCAGTCGTTGGCAGTCATTTGGTGCAGCATCAAGACGTTGATCAAATTGTCTTTACAGGTTCTGTGCCGACCGGCCAACGCATACTGAAAGATTCAGCGCAACGCGCCACACCATCTGTGATGGAGCTGGGTGGTAAATCGGCCGCTATCGCACTGAAAGATGTGAGTCTCGAAACGCTTTTACAAAGCGTTCAAGTCGGTATTTTCTTTAACGCTGGTCAAGTTTGTTCGGCAATGTCTCGTTTGCTAATTCAAAAAGAGCGTTATGAAGAAGTAAAAGCGGCGGTAGTGGAAATGGCAAAAAGCCTAACTATTGGTCAAGGCGAAAGCCAGCCGGACATCACACCGTTGGTATCGGCTGATCAACAAGCACGCGTGCTTGAAATGATAGAACAAGCAAAAGCCGACGGCGCGAACATCCTAACGGGTGGGTACGCCCCTGATTTGTCAGGTTACTTTGTGGCACCGACGGTGATTGAAGCCTCACCAGATATGCGTATTGCTCAAGAAGAAGTGTTTGGCCCTGTACTGGTAATTACACCGTTTGAAACCGAGCAAGAGGCCGTTGAAATCGCGAATGGCACCGATTTTGGCCTGGTCGCTGGTGTCTTTGGTGAAAGCCTAAACCAAACATTGCGTGTGGCACAGCAACTGCGTGGTGGACAAGTGTTCATCAATGAATGGTTTGCTGGTGGCATCGAAACACCATTTGGTGGCGTGGGCTTGTCCGGGTTTGGGCGAGAAAAAGGACAAGAAGCGATTTATAGCTACGTCCAGACACGCAATATTGCCATTCGTTTGCAGTAAGACAGCAACGTATAGCTACCGTGTAACTGTATTTTCATCACCTCGTACCGGCTTGGATTTCAGACCACAAGCTAGGGCGAGGTTGATGGAATCACAACAAATCTGACAGCGGTTTGTAAACACGGAAATTCTGAACAAGGTAGTTGGAGTATAAGTGATGAGAAAGTGGCTCTGTATTATTTGCGGCTTAATCTATGATGAAGCACAAGGTTGGCCATCCGATGGCATTGCACCAGGAACAGCATGGGAAGATGTACCGGATGACTGGTTATGTCCTGACTGTTTAGTGGGTAAGGCCGATTTTGAAATGATCGAAATCACCGACGATGCGCCACTAGAAGAGGTTGCAGCTGTGTCTTCGGTGTCGGTAGAAGCGTCTGTTCAGCCAAATACGGCTCAGCCTCTTCCATCTGAAGTTACTCAACCTGTATTCTCAAATGACCCTATCGTTATCATCGGTAGTGGCCACAGTGGTTACCAGTTGGCGGCGGCACTTAGAGCGCAATCTGAGACGGTTCCGATCACTGTCTTTACCGCTGATGATGGCGCTTTGTACAGCAAACCAGCATTGTCTAATGCACTGGTCATGAAGAAAGATGGCGACGCGCTACAAAGTGAAAGCGCGTTGGAGTGGGAAAGCCGTCTCAATATCCGCGTTTACCCGCATACCCGTGTTGAACAGATCGATCGTGCCAATTCAACGTTACATACCTCCATCGGTAAATACGCCTACAGCCGCTTGGTACTGGCAACAGGTGCATCACCGATTGAAATCCCAATTGAGGGCGATCGCTCTTGGGTTATGAGTGTGAACGACTTAGTTGATTACCGCCGTTTCAGAGCGGAGCTGCAAGACAAAAAGCGCATCGCGATCCTAGGTGATGGCTTAATTGGCTGTGAGTTCGCAAATGATCTGATCGAAAGCGGTTATGAAGTAACAGTTATCGGGTTGGGTCAATGGCCAATGGAGCGTTTGATCCCGCAACAGTTGGGTGAATCATTACAAAGCGCACTTGCCGATCGAGGCGTGCAATGGGCTCTACAAGACAGTATCGCCAGAATCGAGCCAAGGTCCGAATCAAGCGCGGTTTTGCATCTAAACAGTGGCAAGCAGATTGAAGCAGACCTAGTGCTAAGCGCGGTTGGACTCAAGCCAAATGTTTCTCTGGCTGAGCGCGCGGGGCTTGAAGTAGGCCGGGGCATTAAAGTGAATCAATTCGGCCAGACGAGTGATGAGAATATTTACTCGCTAGGTGATTGTGTTGAAACTGATCACGGGTGGCAGCCCTATATTGCGCCGATTAATCAAATGATCCCTTCTGTAGCGAAAAGCTTGCTAGGCGATGTCGCCCCTATCTCGTTAACACCAACTCCAGTGATTGTAAAAACGCCGATTCTTCCACTCACGATTTTCCCGGTAGCCGCTGAAGAACAGGGACAATGGTACATTGAGAACCAAGCAGATGAATTGACCGCTGCGTTTTATTCACCAGAAGGAGCAATGCTCGGTTTTGCGTTGCTAGGAAGAAAAGTACAGTCATTACGCGGCCCTTGGCTAGATCAATTGTCATTGAAACTGTCAGCAGCGTAGCGGAGAAAAAAGATGATTCATTTACCCAATGATGACGTGACGTGTGGTTGGTACCATGCGTTGCCAAGTATTCCAGAAAAATCGGCGTTAAAAGGTAAACAAAGTGCTGACTATGCCGTGTTAGGTGCCGGTTTCGCAGGCCTAGCTATGGCAAGACGTTTAGCTGAACTTATGCCTAATGCACGAATTATACTGATTGATGCGCAACGTATCGGCCAAGGGGCTTCAGGAAGAAATTCGGGCTTTGTTATTGATTTGCCTCATAAGTTTTCACTTGAGCATCCCGACCCTGAGCACAAACAAAAGTTATTGTCGCTCAACCGTTCTGCGATTGCTCAGCTAAACACTTTAGTGTCGAAGCACAGTATTTCTTGTCAGTGGTCAGCAAAGGGCAAATATCAAGGAGCCGTAGGGGCGCGCGGTGAAGCCTATCTCGATCACTTTGAGCACCTAATGAAAGACCTTGGCGAACCATACTTCCATGTTAATGGCAGTGAGCTTGCGAAAGTCTTAGGGACAAATTACTACAGCCGCGCAATTTACACGCCAGGTGGTTATTTAATGCAACCTGCTGCTCTGGTGCGTGGGCTAGGGGAAAGCCTTCCAGAGAATGTCGAGGTGTTAGAAAACTCGCCAATCCGCAAGCTCAGTAAAGAAAACGGTTGCTGGGTATTACATGGAGATAGTGGCTCTGTTGAAACCCCTGAACTGCTGCTTGGGACCAGCATTTTTACTCGGGAGTTTGGTTATCTTAAAAACAGACTACTTCCAGTGATGACGTTTGCAAGCTGGACGCGTCCATTAACCGACGCAGAAATGCAACGATACGGAGGTGAGCTGAATTGGGGGTTAACTCCAGCTGATCATGCGGGAACGACGTTACGTATGACCGCCGATCGACGTATTTTGATCCGCAATACTTACAAACACGTGCCGAAATATGGCTCAAGCATGAACGATAAAGTCAGAGAACAAATTCGCGACGATCATCGTCAGGTCTTTCTGGCGCGTTATCCCGAGCTGGCCGACGTACCATTTACTCACACATGGGGTGGGGTGTATGCAATCTCTCGTAACTTTACTAACTTTTTCGGTCAATTAGATGAAGGTGTTTATGCCAGCGCTTGTGACAATGGTGTTGGTGCTGCGTGGGGAACCATTTCTGGAACACTGTTAGCTGACTATGTCGTTGGTGCGACATCTAAATCATTGGATGACATACAGCAAGTGACAGGAATGCCTTGTTTGAATCCGCCAGAGCCTTTTTTAGGTTTGGGAGTAAAAACGCGTATCCAATTAGCAAAATGGCAAAGCCGGAGTGAATTATGAAGCCAGTCAAACTTGTTGATAGTAAAAGTCTAGATTTCAATGTTCGTGGTGATACGCCGGGAATGGCGTATGTTGCCAGGGCGTTAAGCCCAGAAATTTCACCAAACATAGGCGTAGGCTTTGCTAAATGGGAAGGCGCTAAAGTGGCTTGGACAGTGCTTTATGATGAGGTTATTTTCGTGATTGAAGGCTGTTTCGAGCTGACCGCAAATGGTGAAACACATTTTGTGCACCCAGGTCAGATGCTGTGGATACCGGAAGGGACTGAATTGGTTTATGGTGGGCATGCTCTGTTCGGCTATGTGGTTCATCCAGGAAACTGGAAAGAGTTACATGGTATTGAATGACTTTTATCATTTAGTAGTGTTTCGGAAAGGCAAAACAAAAATCCGATTTTTACCCATGAGTTTTCGTAAAAGAACTTAATCTCAGTGGAGCAAGGGTTTCTTACTTGCTATGTTTCTTGGTCACGTTTCCAGACGTGTTAGACCTTTCTCAATTGCTATTTTATCTATCAAAAAGGGAAGCCTTGGCTTCCCTATAATGAGTCTTCTTTTGGCTTGGCTGAATCTTTTATTTTAGCTCAAATTTACCCTGCATGATTGCCCAGTGACCCGGGAACGAACAGAAGAATGAATAGTCACCGCCGGCTTTCATTTTCTCAGTACTGAACGTAATGCTGGTGCTTTCACCGCCACCAATTACTTTTGTGTGAGCGTAGACGCGATCATCATTTGGTTTTACGTAGTTATTTTCTGCTCCAGCTGCCATGCCATCAGTACCGACTGCTTGTAGGTTGGCTGTGTCAGAGATGACCACGTTGTGACCCATCGATTGCGCTGGCATCTTACCTGTGTGATTCAGCGTTAGTTTTACCTCTTTACAAGTGGCTGGTACGCTCAATGTTTTAGTAGAAAACTGCATCATATCGTTAGCATCTAATGACACTTCACACTCGGCACTGGCTTGGGCACCAAAGCTCATTCCTACTAATGCGAAGGTTGTTGCTAATAAACGTAAAGACATATAACACTCTCCATTTTGTATTTTAGGCTGACTTGGATTGATCTTATCCAATAGTTCTCATTATCAGCCAATTTTCACTCCAAAAACGTGCTTCAATCGGTATATTGACGTTTTGTTGCAAGCTTGTACTGGTCAGTTCCGCTATTTGATCACTCAAATGCCTTATTTCATGCGATTGCGTGAGTTAAATCAAAAGTCGTGATTAGCCAGAGTTAAGGTGAAAATAATCTCTCTAAACGGGTGGCAGAATTGTTTGGTTTTACGGTATTGGAGAGGTTTCAAGAAAGAAGCTCAGCTAAATTGCTGAGCTTCTAGAGAACAGACGACAAGTAGACCTAGCGAGTTTGCTTTAACGTGTGCAACACATCATGCAGTGAAGGTGCGACGGTATGGCCTAATTGTTTTATTTCGTTGCAAGGCTCAACCAAATCAGGAATTTGATAAGTGATCATGTTCGCTGCTACAGCAGCACGCACGCCATTATTTGAATCTTCAAAGGCGAGACATTTGGTTGGATCTACGCTTAGACGACTTGCTGCAAGCAGGTAGATCTCTGGCTCAGGTTTGCCGTGTGACACTTCACAGCCTGTCGTTAAGTTGTCGAAATACTTGCTTAGGCCCGCTAATTCCAACTTCTTCTGTGCCACTTCTTTTGCTGTAGAAGTGGCGACTGCAATTGGCAACCCTTGGCTTTTCAACCACTCAAGCAGTTCAATCACCCCTTCTTTTACTGGTATCGCTTGGTGCTTAACCACAGCGTCGTAACGGTCGCGCCACTCTTGGTGTAAGCGGTCAAGATCATCCCCATAAGCTTTACGAAAAATCACTTCAATGCCCGCTGCATTGCGACCAATGATTGAAAGATAAACATCTTTATAGAAGGGTAGGTTCTGGGCTTCACATGCTTCTTGGAAAATATGCATACAGACGCGCTCAGTATCAAGGAGCAAACCATCCATATCAAAAATAGCAGCTTGGTAGTTCATTACATTAAGACTTTTTGGTTGGGATGGCGCATTTTGACACAAGCAGATCGGTTTTTCTTCTAAAAATTAGAACTTGATTTTGATCCTATGAGTTCACATTGCCTTTGAACACACTATACACAGAGTCTATAAACTAGGTGTGAAATATAATGTTTTTAAAATTAGAAAAATTTCAGTTAAATAGATAAAACTCTATCTTAATATAAGCTAGAGTTTTATTAATATCCTATTGTTATTTTAACTATTGAATGATTTATTAATAATAAAATAATACCAAGTCACGATTGTTTACGACTGCATGAGTGTACCAGCTCTTGACTTCAGATATTTGTTGCTCTGATAAGCCTCCGAAGTCAACGTTATCTTGGTGAATATCTTGATTTTTTATCATAAAAACAACAGGGAAATCGTCAGGGAATGGGAATTTTATAGGATAATCGGTATTAGTGAATGGAATATCGCAGAAATCGTTTACATCGCAAGGATACCAAGAGTTATTGGATAAGTAATAACCAGTTATCTTACATATAGCTTCAAGCAAGTAAGCATAGGCGTAACCCAAGTGACTGTATTTTATCTCTTCAGACAACATTTGCATAAGAAGCTCTTCAGCTCGGATGCTTTCGCCACTACTTTCCAGCATTTCATTAATCGCCTTAAAGGAGTCTTGACACCTTTCCATGATGGCTTTTTCTAGCTCTGGATTACGCTCATTCTTTAGTACGTTAAAAACCTTTTCAGTATCTAATGAATATACTGTCGCCCCATATCCTATATTTTATTCTCCTCACTTTTATACAGTTAAATTCATTTAAGTGTTTTTTATCGAAGGGATTATATTTTGATGTTTTTTGAAGGTAAAGTGTATATATAGAGGTTGTATTTATTATGATGAACTTTGAAAGTTTAAATTCTTAAAATAAATACTATATATTTAATTTTATTAGATCTAGCTCATAAAAATACCTTAACTATTATTGTGTTTATTGTTAAGGGTTATTAAATCTGTGAGGTGGTTCAAGACAATAAAATTTAGAAGAAAATACCGTCAAACTTAGGTGGCTATTCTATCTGAGCACTCAGCCCACTACTTATGGTGGGCTGAGTGCGCGGTTGGGCATCAGGCACATTATTTGGCGATGAATATCCATATTAGGTGATATTCGTTAGTGTCTATTTTATCCCTAGGCGTTTTGCTAATCGGTGCAAATTGCCGTTATCTATTTCAAGCTGGCGTGCCGTTGCTGCCCAGTTACCTTGATTCTCTTCCAGAGCTCGAACAATCATCGCTTTTTGGAAGGCGTCTGTGGCTGGTTTTAATCCGCCTTCTGGTAGCTCAAGCTGAGGTTTTTTTTCCGTTTCTTCAACGTTCTTGATGTTCTGATTCGGCGTTCGAATATCAAAATCTTGCTCAACTAGCTCAATGTCCATGGCGTGAGTGCGCGCTTTTGCCAAAACACCGGCACGTTTAATGACATGTTCAAGCTCTCGCACATTGCCAGGCCATGAATAGTCTTTGAGTGCCTGCACCAAAGTGGGGGACAAACGAATGCTGTTCAATCCTAATTTGTTTCTTAAACGTTCGGCGAAAAAGCCTGCGAGTAACACCACATCGTCTTCACGTTCACGAAGAGGTGGAACATGAAGCGGGAAGACACTTAAACGATGATACAAGTCGGCTCGGAAGCGACCAGCAGTCACTTCTTCATGCAATATGCGGTTAGTGGCGGCGACAATGCGTGTGTTGACTCGAATATGACGGTCATCACCCACACGTTGAATGTCGCCGTATTGTAGAGCTCGAAGTAACTTGGCTTGCAGCTCTAACGACAGTTCGCCGACTTCATCCAAAAACAGTGTGCCGCCGTCGGCTTGTTCGAACTTACCCTTACGATTACTGATTGCGCCTGTGAATGCGCCTTTGATATGGCCGAACAACTCGCTTTCCGCGACTGACTCCGGCAGCGCCGCACAGTTGAGGTAAACCAAAGTATTACTAGAGCGACTAGAGCGATGGTGAATAGCGCTCGCAACCAACTCTTTACCCACGCCCGTTTCTCCCATCACTAGCACAGACAGTTCCGTATCGGCGACTGCATCAATCTGTTCTTGAAGATTCTTCATGCCCTGAGAGTTGCCAATGATTTCGTTACTCAACGTGCGTTTCTCAGCGTAAGAGTCACGTGGCAGGCTCGCTTGAGTCTCTAGTTGTTCTAGTAGGAGTGCAGTGTGTAGGCCACCTGCTGCCAACGCGCTGACAAAACGTAACTCTTGGTTGCGTAGCCCATCAAATTGGTTGGGGTCGAAGGCGTCAATCGTAATGGCACCGATCAGTTGATCGTCGATCAGCAAAGGTAAACCAATGCAGGAATGGACATGCAGTTTGTCATCGTGGTTTGGAATCAAGCCATCGTATGGATCCGGTAAATCACTGTCAGAGGGAAAGCGCACGATATCGCCTGCTCGGGCAATGGCTTCTAACCTTGGGTGCTGCTCAATGGAGAAACGGCGTCCAAGCACTTCTTTCGCCAATCCATTGATCGCTAAAGGCTTAAAGTGTTGGTCTTCATACAAAAGAAGGGCAGAAGAGTCACACTTCAATACCTCTCGAATCGTGGTTAACAACGTATCGAAGCGAGCCTGTTGAGTGAGGGCCGAGTTAAGGTCTTGCGTGATGTGTAGCCATTGCGCGATTAAAGAAGTCATAGCCAATACCAATTGTGTCAATATGACTATTGTAGTGTCTTAATGACAATTTTCAACTGTGTCTAAATGACAGTTGTTAAAGTTTGAGTTTAATTAAGATATTGAAATATATGGTAATTAAAAGTTGGCACGCCCAGTGCAATACAAGAAGAAATTATTTTTGTTTATCCCGTCATTCAAGGTAGTAATTATGACAATTCACGTAAAAAACAACATCCACTGGGTAGGTCAACGCGATTGGGAAGTTCAAGACTTCCACGGTACAGAATACAAAATGACAAAAGGTACCAGCTACAACAGTTATCTAATTCGTGAAGAGAAAATCGTATTGATTGATACGGTCGATCATCGATTCAGTCAACAATTCATCCAAAATTTAGAAATGGAAATCGACCTTAAGTCTATCGACTTTATCGTAGTAAACCATGCTGAAGAAGATCACTCAGGCGCATTGTCGGCATTGATGGAGAAGATTCCGAACACGCCAATTTACTGTACAGAAGCGGCGATTGATTCGATTGTGGGTCATCATCACCATCCTGAGTGGAACTTCAAAACCGTAAAAACGGGCGATAGCATTGATATTGGTAACGGTAAGCAATTGGTGTTCGTGGAAGCGCCGATGCTGCATTGGCCAGACAGCATGATGACTTACCTAACTGGCGATGCAGTATTATTCAGCAATGACGCATTTGGTCAGCACTACTGCGATGAACGCTTATTCAATGATGAAGTGGATCAAAATGAGTTGATGGAACAGTGTTTGCGTTACTACTCAAACATCCTAACGCCATTCAGCAGCTTGGTAACCGCAAAAATCAAAGAAGTGCTGAGTTTCAATTTGCCTGTCGACATGATCGCAACGTCACACGGTATTGTATGGCGCGATAATCCGGTTCAAATCATCGAGCAATACTTGGCGTGGGCAGATAATTATCAAGAAGATCGCATTACGATTTTCTACGATTCTATGTCAAATAACACCCGAATGATGGCCGATGCAATCGCGCAAGGCATTCACGATGTCGACCCTAGCGTGGCGGTCAAAGTCTTTAATGTCTCTAAGCATGATAAGAATGAAATTCTCGCCAACGTATTCCGCTCAAAAGGCATCTTGGTTGGTTCGTCTACCATGAATAACGTCATGATGCCGAAGATCGCAGGCATGCTAGAAGAAATTACTGGTTTGCGCTTTAAAGCGAAGAAGGCCGCAGCATTCGGTAGCTACGGGTGGAATGGTGGAGCGGTGGATCGTATCCATGCTCGATTGACTGACGCAGGTTTTGAAACCGCAGTGAGCTTGAAAACCAAATGGCGACCAGATGGTAAAGCGATGCGTGAATGTCGCGAACATGGTCAGAACATCGCAAAATTGTGGGCAAAGCATGACCTGACAAGTCCTGTTATTTCTCCTGCGATTACTGCATCTGTACCACAAGTTCAATCACAACCCGTTGCGCCAGTGACAACACAAGCGGTAGTAGATGCTGCTCCTAGCAACCCTAGTACTGAGGCGCATCCCGCAGATTGTCAATGCATGGTTTGTACGGTTTGTAATTGGGTATACGACCCAGCTAAAGGCGAGCCTAACCAAGGTGTTGAACCGGGTACAGCTTGGTCGGAAGTGCCAGATTACTTCTTGTGCCCAGAATGCCATTTAGGTAAAGACGTTTTCGTTGAATACAACGGTTAGGAGGGAATATGCAAGCACCTATTGTGATTATTGGTAGCGGCTTTGCGGCTTACCAATTGGTGAAAACAGTGCGTCGAATGGACGCACATATTCCGCTGCAAGTGTTTACTGCTGATGATGGCGCGGAATACAACAAGCCCGATTTGAGTCATGTATTCAGTAACAAGGAAACTGCCCGAGACTTGGTAGTTAAAAGTGGTGAGGCGTTTGCACAGGAACACAACATCGAACTGTTCGCCCATACCAAGGTTGAGCATGTCGACGTGCAAGCTCAGCAAGTGGTCGCCAACGGCCAAACCTATCCTTATTCCAAATTGGTATTTGCGACAGGTGCGAGAGCCTTTGTGCCACCGATGTCAGGCAATGCGGCATCTGAGGTGATCACGTTAAACTCACTCCAAGAATACCAATTGGCAGAAGAGAAAATTAGCCGTGCGAAACGTGTTTTAGTGATTGGTGGTGGGTTGATCGGCGTCGAGATTGCCATGGATCTCGCAACCAGTGGTAAAGCCGTTACGGTGGTTGAGCCAAATCCCCGTTTGCTCGCTAACTTGATTCCTGAATTTGTTGCATTGCCGCTGGAGAATCAACTTAAGCAGCAAGGTATTCAACTTGCCTTAGAGACTGGAGTTGTTGCGATCAATCACTCGGATGATTCGCTGGTGGCAAGCTTGAGCAAAGGTAAGGAAATCGAAGCTGATGTAGTGATTTCAGCTGCGGGTTTACGTGCTAACACTTGGTTAGCGAAGGCTTGTGGGTTGAGTGTCAATAAAGGCATCGAGGTGGATGCTCGATTACAGACATCAGCAGCCAATGTGTTCGCATTAGGCGATTGTGCTGAGATCCAAGGTCGAATGATGCCGTACCTCCAACCGATCGTTCTAAGTGCCAATGCTTTGGGCAAACAACTACTGGGGCAAGAAGCAGAGTTGAAACTACCGCCCATGATGGTAAAGGTCAAAACGCCGAGCTACCCAATTCAATTGGCAGGCGATTTTAGTTCGGTGACGAACTGGAGCGTGCAGATTTCTCAAACTGGCATTGCCGCGAAAGCAGAAGATGAAAATAGCCGACTCATGGGCTTCGTCGTGACGGGAGAACAAGTTACGCAAGCATTTCCATTGCTTCGAGAGTTGTCTCAAGCCGGTCAGGCTTAACCGATTTAAACGAAAAGAATTGTAATTAGAGAGGGTATTATTATGTCGCATCTACGAATTCCTAAAGACTGGACTGTTCAACGTTCAACGCCTTTCTTCACTAAAGACAATGTGCCACCAGCGCTACTGACTCATCACAATACCGCTGAGGGTGTGTTTGGGCAGCTGTGTGTCATGGAAGGGCAAGTGACTTACTACGGCTTTGCTGATGAAAATGCCACAGAAGCAGAAGTAGTGGTGGTGATTAATGCAGGCCAGTTTGCTACCAGCCCGCCGCAGTACTGGCACCGTATTGAGATGAGCGATGATGCTCAGTTCAACATCAATTTCTGGTCGAATAAAGACAAGAGTGGGCAAGCGATGTTCCATGCTAAGCAGTAGTAAACCTTTTTAAGTGCTTTGACTGTTATGCTAATCGTCAAGTAAAGGGGTGTAGAAGGCGCAATAAACGAACTGAAATACTGGATCATCGAGACCGTGGAAAGAGAAATCACGAGTAATGATTTCAATTCTTTAGTAGCATGTTACGAAACATTTCAGTCAGGTGAACTAAGGGAAGCGTGCAATGGAAAAACAACGAGTAGCATTTATTGGTCTGGGTGTGATGGGGTACCCAATGGCTGGTTACCTAAGTAAAGCGGGCTTTGAAACCAAAGTATACAACCGCACAAAAGCGAAAGCCGATAAGTGGGCTGAAGAATACCAAGGTGTGGCTTGTGAAACACCACGTGAAGCCGCAGAAGGCTGTGACATTGTTTTTACCTGTGTGGGTAATGATGATGACGTTCGTAGCGTTGTTTACGGTGAAGAAGGCATTCTGGTTGGTTTGAAAGCGGATGCAGTGTTAGTGGATCACACGACGACTTCTGCAGACCTAGCGGTTGAGCTGGCTGAAGCGTGTGCTAAGTATGGTAATCACTTCATTGATGCGCCAGTTTCTGGTGGTCAAGCGGGCGCAGAAAATGGTGTTCTAACCATCATGTGTGGTGGTGAACAAAGCATTTTTGACCGTGTGTCTCCGGCGATGGATGTGTACGCGAAGCAGATGACGCTACTGGGTGAAAACGGTCAGGGTCAACGCTGTAAGATGGTAAACCAAATCTGTATTGGAGGCGTTTTACAAGGCCTGAGTGAAGCTTTGCTGCTGGCACAAAAATCAGGCTTGGACATCGCTCAAGTTGTAGAAACGCTTAAGCATGGCGCTGCAGGTTCTTGGCAGATGGAAAACCGCGCAAATACGATGGCTGAAGACAAGTTCGATTTTGGCTTCGCTATTGATTGGATGCGCAAAGACTTAGGTTTCTGTCTGCAAGAAGCTGAGCGAGTGGGTCTAGAACTTCCACTGACTAAGAAAGTGGATGAGCAATACGCAGACCTTCAACGTGATGGTTTAGGTCGCATGGATACATCAGTACTGATCAAAGCGGTCGCTAAAAATCAGTAGTTGATGAATCAGTAATAGATAAACAGTTCTTTGGTATCAAAGAGCTTAAAGAAATCTAAGTTAATCATAATGAACCTCCTTGAGCATGGTTTATGACTTGTGATTAAGGATTAGTGATTTGAAATCAGGAGGTACTGTAGAGTACCTCCTTTTTTCGTCTTTAAATCACACAGTGTAATGATTGCAGCGTTCGCTTACTTGTTTAAGCCTAGTGCAATTTCAAGACCTTTGCCGTACGCTTCGTCCGCTTGGTATGCGTGTTGAACGTGGCGCTGTTGGATGAACTCTGGCACACCGTCCATTGCGCGAGCTGTGTTATCGAACAGAGTTTGACGTTGCTCTTCGCTCATCAGACGGAATAGGTCACCCGCTTGGCTGAAGTAGTCTTCGTCTACACGATGATCGTAGTGATCAGCGTTGCCATTGATGCGTAGAGGTGGCTCGGAGTAATCTGGTTGCTCTGCCCATTCTTGTTTGTAGTTTGGCTCGTAACCTAGTGTTGAACCAAAGTTGCCATCAACGCGCATTGCGCCATCGCGGTGGTAGCTGTGAACTGGGCAACGAGGTGCGTTCACAGGGATTTGATGATGGTTGACACCTAGACGGTAACGCTGAGCATCGCCGTAAGCGAACAAACGACCTTGTAGCATCTTATCTGGAGAGAAGCCGATACCAGGTACTACCGCAGCTGGGTTGAACGCTGATTGCTCAACTTCTGCGTAGAAGTTTTCTGGGTTACGGTTCAGTTCGAACTCACCAACTGGGATCAGCGGGTAGTCTTTTTGAGACCATACTCGTGTTAGGTCGAATGGGTTGAAGTTGACTTCATCCGCTTCTAGCTCAGGCATGATCTGTACGTACATCTTCCATTTAGGGAAGTCTTGACGCTCAATCGCTTCGTAAAGGTCACGGTGATGGCTTTCGCGGTCTTTACCTACGATCGCTTCTGCTTCTTGGTCAGTCAGGTTCTTGATGCCTTGTTGAGTTTTGAAGTGGAATTTCACCCAGTAACGCTCGTTTTCTGCGTTGATAAAGCTGAATGTGTGGCTACCAAAACCATGCATATGACGGTAAGAGGCTGGGATACCACGGTCACTCATTACGATAGTCACTTGGTGGAATGCTTCTGGTAGTGATGTCCAGAAATCCCAGTTGTTGGTAGAGCTACGCATGTTAGTGCGAGGGTCGCGTTTTACAGCGTGGTTTAGGTCTGGGAATTTTAGTGGGTCACGTAGGAAGAATACTGGTGTGTTGTTACCAACCAAGTCCCAGTTACCTTCTTCAGTATAGAATTTTAGTGCGAAACCACGGATGTCACGTTCTGCGTCTGCTGCACCGCGCTCACCAGCTACAGTAGTGAAGCGAGCGAATAGTTCTGTTTTTTTGCCGATGTCAGAGAAGATCTTAGCGCGAGTGTATTTTGTGATGTCGTGCGTTACTGTGAACGTACCGTAAGCACCAGAACCTTTTGCGTGCATACGACGCTCAGGGATCACTTCGCGGTCAAAGTGTGCCAATTTTTCAAGGAACCAAACGTCTTGTAATAGTTGAGGGCCACGAGGACCTGCAGTCATAACGTTTTGGTTATGTGCGACAGGGCAACCTGCTGCTGTAGTCAATTTCTTGTTTGTCATTTTTCTTCCCCCTCCAGGGTTCAATACCTTAGAAACTGTAGAGGAGGTTATTACGGAAAAGCTGGGGGAGAAAACTGATATTGCTTATCAATTCAATAGATGGTGACTATGGTCGAAACTATATTAGAATCAGAAATTTACTACATTAGCTTGATTGACATAACAATCGGCGTTCTCGAAAGCGATTGACTGGGGGGGGAGCGCTATCCAGTTAGCGTGTCTGCGATGCTAGTAATATCGCCCCTTAAATGAAGTTTTACGTGTCATCAAAGGGGCGAAAGGGGGGAAGTAATTAAGAGTACTTCACTTCAAGTTGTTCAGCTTTTGCAAATGCTGGGTGTGTCGCGAGCTGTTTCCCATAACGTTCAATATTAGGGAAGTGATTAACTAAACCAAACTTTTGAACCAATTCGACAATGAAAGACATCATGATGTCAGCGCCAGTCAGACGCTCTTCTACTAGGTAAGTTTTGCCTTCTAAGGATTGCTCGAAGTAGCCTAGTACATTCATTGCTTCCTTGTCGGCATAGCCTGATAAAAACTGAGTTTCATTTGGCTCTTTGCTTACGAAGATTTTTAGCAGCATAGGTAAAATTGCAGAGCTTTCTGCAAAGTGCATCCATTGCAAATATTCTGTGTGTGCTTTTGTACCACGCTCAGGAGCAAAGGCTCCGTCACTGTATTTCTCAATCAAATATTCGGTCATTGCACCCGACTCAATGATAATCTCGCCGTTATCTTCAAGAACAGGTGACTTTCCTAATGGGTGAACACTTTTTAGTTCTGGCGGTGCCATGAAGGTCACGGAATCACGGACATAGGGTACAATCTCGTAATTTACATCTAGCTCTTCCAGTAACCAAATGATGCGCTTTGAACGAGACTGATTGAGGTGGTGAAGTTTAATCATTTACATATCCCTTTTTATAATGGGTCGTTAATCTGTACTACAAGCTTGCCGAAATTCTTACCTTCCAACAGACCGATGAATGCTTCTGGCGCATTATCCAGTCCTTGTACTAGATGTTCGCGGTATTGGATCTTTCCTTCTGCCAACCATTGATTAATATCTTGCGCAAACTCACCGTAACGATGTCCGTAATCATCAAAAATGATGAAGCCTTGCACCTTGATTCGTTTGGTCAGGAGCTTACCCATTAGTAATGGAAGGTGGTCGGTACCTTCAGGCAGCTCTGTCGCGTTGTACTGAGAAATCAAACCACAAAGTGGGATACGCGCATTTGTATTCAGAAGTGGCATTACAGCCTCGAATACTTTGCCACCTACGTTTTCGAAGTAAACATCAATACCTTTGTCACAGGCATTTTTCAGTTGTTCTGCAAAGTCTTCAGCTTTGTGATCAATACACTCATCGAAACCAAGTACCTCTTTAGCGCAACGGCATTTTTCTTCTCCGCCTGCTATACCAACAACTCGGCAACCTTTGATTTTACCAATTTGACCAACTGTTGCGCCTACAGGCCCCGTAGCAGCTGCTACCACGATGGTTTCCCCTGGTTTTGGCTGACCAATGTCGAGTAAACCCATGTACGCGGTAAATCCTGGCATACCTGCAACGCCTAGCGCGTAAGAAGGATTTTGCGGTTCTTTACCAAGTTTAATGACCATCTCACCAGTTGAGATAGCGTAGTCTTGCCAGCCAACAGTGTAGGCAAGAACCCATTCACCTGCTTCGTAATCTGGGTGGTTTGATGCTTCTACCTGACAAACTGTACCACCGACCATTACGTCATCAATTGCAACAGGGTCAGCGTATGATTCGGCATCACTCATGCGACCACGCATGTATGGATCTAGAGATAAATAAACCGTTCTCAATAGCATTTCACCCTCTTTCGGAGTCGGTTTCGTTACCTCTTCTAAACGAAAGTTTTCTTGTGTCGGTGCACCATGGGGACGTGACGCGAGTACTATTCTGCGATTTGTTGCGTTAGTCATATCTATCTCACTTGTTGATTAGACCGGTCGTCTAGTATTTATTTCAAAATATCCCGCTTATGTAAAGCGGGAAGGTTTACTGTGTTAACACTGACGCTTTTTCTGACAGTGAAACGTGTGTAGGGTGTTCATTCTGCTTCCACGCCGCCCATTATGGGCAAGTGCGCGTATTCTGCAGTAAGTGTTGAGTATAGGTCAGACTTTGCGTCAATGCTGCCTGATCTTGATAAAGTTTGTTCAGCAAGCTAGCGCCATTCCAAAGGTAGTATATCTGCCTTGCTAATAACGCACTGTCACCATTGGGGATTGAGCCATCTTGAATGCCGATGTCAATGCAATCCGCTATCGCTTGAATGGTTTTGTCTGCTCCTTGGCGTAATGCCAAGCGCATTGACTCAGAGAGATCGGAGACTTCTGCACTTAACTTAACCAATAAACATTTGTTCGCATTACACACGTCGTCTTCTACTTTGACCATTTCTTCGAAATAGCTCATTAGGCGTTGGTAGCCACTCAGTTCAGTATTGGTAAAGCGTGCGTTTAAACGCTCAAAATACTTAGTAAAGTAGTCTTGAATCATCGCTTCACCAAATTGTTCTTTGGATTTGAAGTAATGATAAAACGAGCCTTTTGGCACTGCGGCCTTTTTTAATAGCTCTGAAAGACCAACACTCGTGAACCCTCGGTTTACGATCAACTCGTATCCGACGTCGAGAATATGTTGGCGTGTGTCATTCGTCTTTGCGTTCATGAAGTGTACTATAGAATGAATTAGACCAGTCGTCTAGCCTTTGTTGTGGGTTATTTAATCAGCTCATACTCAATAACAAATAGCGTGTCGGGATTTGGGTAGATTTCTCGAATTAACTGCTTGAGTTTTGGTAGTTCGATGGCTTCTTGTTCTGCATGAAACTCATTAATATCTTCAAAGTGAAGTGGTTCTACAGAACGTATCTTGATATCGCAGACTTTACGATCCGTTTCTAAGGTAAAAACTTCGACTTCTGTATTGGGAACGTAATGGCTTTCTGATTCATCTCGAATCGTTATCGTCTTTTTGCCTGACGTGATCAACGGAGTTAAGAATTCAAAAAAAGTAATCTTGGTTGGATGAGATGGCATGATGTACTCGTTAGTCTGGTTGTTTGGCGTAATTATATACCCAAATCCCTCAGAGATTCCTGTATTACTAGAACGATCGAGCGCGGATGAAGCGAATTAACTTGGCACTAAAGTAACCTGAGATAACACCTATCCAGTTGGTGCTGAGATCATCAAAACTAAATGATCGATTTGGAATAAAAAGTTGGCTTATTTCTTCCATTGAAACGATAGCCAACAGCAGTAGCAAAAGACGAATCCCAAAAATGTCGGTTTTATTCGAGCTCACCAGAGAAGGGAACGTGAAAACCGATAAAAAGCCGATCAATAAACTGAAAGTAAAGTGAAGCGTACTCGATCCGCCTAAGTAGGTTTCCATTTGCAGGTAAGCAGTATGGTGTAGGTCAGAGCTTTTCCACAAAGAGAGTGAAGCGGTTAGCATCAGGACTAAAACAAAACTCGTGCGTGCCAGTATTAAAGCCATAATTAACCTATTGGAAAGAAGCCTAAGTAACGTTTTACAAAGTACAGTGCAGCTAAATTCTGGATAGCCATGCCAATTGCCATTGCCCACGCTGCACCAATCACCCCAAACATTTGGCAAAGCGTAACAAGTAGGCAGATAGACACCGTACCGGAGGAAATTGTAATGTATTTCATGGTTCTCTCATGACCGCTCATTAATAATAAAAACCCTACTGAACCAGTCGCAACATTGACTAACTGCCCCAGAGAAAGGACGACTAATAGTGGCGCCGCGGCGAGAAACTCCTCACCAAAAAACTGCATTACAAACTCGGGGAAGAGGGTGCAAATAATTACGGGTACAATCGCTAAACCAACATTGGCTCGGCACGCCAAGCGGCTCAGGTTCTGCAGTTTGAGCATTTGACGCTCTTTGTAGAGAGAGGCAAACATCGGGGCGACCACAAAGTTAATGGTAATCAGCACAAAGCCAATCAGTAGTGATGTACGTTGGGCTGCGGCTAACAAACCGAGTTCCGTTGTTGAGATAAAAAAGCCCGCAATAACAAGGCTTCCCCACTGAAGAACATTCGTGAAGATACTGCCAACCCAGACTTGCTTGGCAGAAGAGACCATTTTTTTGTTTAGTACGAAAGCCGATGTTTGATATTGATCTGAGCCAAGCCAATTGGCACTAGATATGACCGCGACACCTATGCTCGCTAAAAGCAGTGCGGTCATTAGATTGTTGATATTTTGCTGACCGATATAGTCTAGGGCAAAGACAAAAATGACCATCAACATGCTTACCCCAAGCTGCAACGCAAACAGAGATGATACGACTTTTCTACATGCTTGAAGCACCCGACTGTTGGTTTGCGCAAGCACCAAGAAAGGTATGCAAAGCAAGCATAAAATAATCGCATACATTGGTGATTGAGTCTGGTTTAGCTGCTCTGGAAACAGATTAAACCCTGCCAACAAAACGCCTATGGCGAGCAAGCAAAATGCCATACTTCGATAAAGTGCGGTTTTATAGTTTTGGCTTTGTTCAAGCTTCTCTTTGTTATTAAAAGCGATCGCATTGTAACGAACTAACGAGACATCAAAACCTAGCTGAGAAACGATAGCGAGTAGCGAGACTAGGTTGAATAAAAAGAAAAATTGACCGGCCGTCGAAGCGTCACTGGTCTTCGATACAATCAGAGTCAGTAAAAAAGCAAATAGCGCACTCAACACACGCGTGATTGCGGTTTTTAATCCAGTAGATAACAAGCTTTTTTTACCGCTGGGCATCAACAGTAATTTTTGTTGAACAGTGTGAAACATAGGGGCATTTAACCGTAAATATTATTGAGTGCGAGGCGCTGTTTTTCTTCACTGAAGGCATCGTTTAATTCTGCTGTATATTGGCGAAAATCGATCTCTTCATAATGATTGACACAATGCGCGATCTGCTTGGCCATTTCTTCAGGTGTGAGCGCTAAAAACGGGTAGTTGAGATCTTTGGTTGCGCCGATGGTCCGAATAACCATAGGAAGATGTAACTTGGATGCTTCTAGAATGGTTAACGGCATCCCTTCCCATGCTGCAGTATGTAGATAAAGGTCTGAACCCTTGAGCTTTTCAACTACCTCATTGCGAGGCAGCATGCCCGTTACATCCACATTTTCAGTGCGTAATTTCTGTTCGAGTACGTGGTCACCGCCACCTATCCATGTGATCTCTATCGGGCGGTTAAGCGCATACCGATTAAGGAACTGCAATGTGCTGATAAGAAACTGAGGATCTTTTTGGAGCGCGACACGACCAAGTACAACGAGCTTCAGCGCTTCTTGCTTGTTTCGCTCTATACGATCTTCACTTTGATAAGACACGTAGTTATTGAGCAGTTCGGCACGTTTCGCACCAATGCTAATGGCTAGGTCACACTCTCGTTGGCTACAGCCTGCAACCACATCAATTTTGCTCAGTTTTACTTTCTCTAGTGCTTTATAGATCTGGCGTGCAAGCTCTGAGATATCTTCACGTTCGAAGGCATAACAGTGCGGTGTGTAAACCAAGCGTGCCTTGCCAAGCTTTAGAAATCGGCCGAGAAATCCTGCTTTACTCGAGTGCAAATGCACGACGTCGGGGCCAAGTGATGCAATCATGTGGTTTGCATCGCGAATAAATTGAAGCAAGCCGCCTTCTACCCACTTTGTCTGTACGAAAATGTGGTGGTTGTTCTCATTGGTCAAGTCGTTTTCTCGGGCTCTGGCTAGCAAGAAATGCTGATAAGGCTCGTCTCTGGATGAGTGAACATAACTATAGAGGGCGGTTTGAACGCCACCTCCAAATGCTTCTGTAACATGGAGCACTTTCTTCATGATGATTTTGTCCCTGGTGTTTGCATCCATTTGTGTTTAAAAGCATCACGCTCTTGCTCTGAATAAACGTGGCGATACAAGGGAAGATCGTACATATAGAACAGTTTTGAGAAGTCGTAGTGATTCTTAAAGTGTTGGTGGATATTGGAGTACCACTTGTTTTTCGCTTCGTTGCTGTTTTTCAGCACGAAGTCTTGCAACTCAAGAAACTCACCGATTTCTTTATCAAGAGAACTGAGCTGTTCGCATTTGATTAGCATGACGTTGGCCTGATCGTTCTGGAATGTGAAGAAAGGTTGAGTGTTGTCCAGCTCTTGGCGCATCACATCGATATTGAAATTACGCTTTAACTCGTTGTCGAACCAGTCCGCAAAATAGTTGAGATTGATATAGTTATCAAAACAATGCTCGAGGTGCTGATACGTGACTTCCATATCTCGGTGAATTGCATCGTTCTTTTTGCCTTCGATAAATTGCAAATGGAGATCTTGAAAGAAGCGAGAAAAGACAGTTGCGATTGGATCGCGGACCAGCGTAACGATTTTAATCTGTTCTCGTTTTTGTAAGATACGTTTTCGCTGCTTGAGCACTAAGCGATAGAGTGCGCGGTTTCGGAAGTCGAAGAATTTACTCACGTCTTTTTTATTGTGATACATGTGAAATTCTTCGTGATCATCAAAGGTGTGGATGTGATAGCTCGGGATATTTTTCTCCCCTAGCGTGTGCTCAATTGATGAGGAGCCAACTTTGCCCATTTGGTAAACTAAAACAAAATTATCAGCTTGGAGTTCTCGGTTCTTTTCAAATTGTCGAGAGATTGAATACTTCATCTATCCTATCCTTGATTATTCATATTCGTGGTGATGGTTTACCGGAAAAGTATGAGCAATGGCCCGTGAGTCGTTGCTCATGCTGATCATGACGGGTAACAAGAGTATTAAAATTATGGTGGTGTTTACCGCAACGAAAAACACCATGATGAGGGCGTATATCGCAAGTAATAGGCTTTTTCTGTTTTCATTAAGGCTGCGGAAGCAAAAGCGAATAAAAAGAAAATAACCACCAAACAGCAGACCGATACCAAGCAATCCGTATTCAATTGCGGTATCTAACACAAAGTTGTGGGTGTAGATCGCCAGCTCATCATAGTTAAAGTAACTGATCATAAAGTTGGGTAACATTTTCGCGCCGACACCTAACACTGGGTGTTGAAGTAAAATATCTAGCCCATTGGCAAGTAAAAGTTTTCTATGAAGATTCGATACCCAGCGGGCTTCACTTTGGTTGGCAAATAAGACGTCTTCTTGGGTTATTTCCAATGTGTCTGCTAGCGTTTCAAACCCAACGTAGAGTGTGGTTGTGACGGCAGTAAACACAATGAAGCTCAAAGCTAATAAAATTGTCCACGTGTACGTTTCGCTGAGCGATTTTCTCATTAAGTTTTTTACGAGCAGTTGGTCAAAGAAGAAAAGCAGACAAAAACCAAGTAGCGCTTTTCTTTCTTGTGACAACACCAGTAATACTAAAGCTACGAGCATCAAAAGGTGGAAAGCGCGAATTTTATCTCGATAAAGGTACAGTAGCGAGCACAGTACACCGAACCCGTATTTACTTACCCCGAGTAACTTAAACCCGCTTTGATAGCCCTGAGCAAAGTGCCATAAGGCAACGAGCGTACAGATGAAAAACAACAGATACGTGAAATAAACCATTACCCGTTCGTCATCAAACACGCCATAGGCGTACATTAGGCTCAGTAGGCACAAAATCGCTAACCATTGCACAGTTTCTATAACTAGCGGCATTAAAGGGACGCGATTTAGCAGACCATTTATGAACACATACCCAGTGAACAATATGAGGAACCCCATACAGGGATGCATGAGTTTTTCAGCTTTTCCTTCCAATACCACTAATGCAGTAAAACCAATGGACAAAAGGCTTGCGATGTCAGATGGGGCTAGCGCTATTCCTCCAGCACGAAACTTCATAGGAATAAAGAACAATGCTAATAGGCATGCTGCAAGCAATGAGGCGCGATGGCTCGATGGCACGGAACTATTTGTTGGCGCAAAGCTGCTGGTAGATTCCATAGTAACCTTCACGAAATTTATCGATGGTGTAGAGAGAGGCCCTATTGACTGAGTATTGACTTGCAGCGTCATACCGCTCAACACTTTCACACAGCTGGAGAACTTTTTGGCTCAGTTCAGTGGCGTTACCAACTTGAAATAAATATTCGGCACGTCCGGTGACGTCATCCAAACCAGGTACGTCCGATGATAATACGGGTAAGCCTGCTGCCATGGCCTCAACCGCCGCCAAGCCAAAGCCTTCGACGTGCGACGATTGCACGTAAATATCCATGTCGTTCAAAAAGGCTGGAACGTCAGAAACTACGCCATGAAAGTGAACACGTTGCGCGACGTTGATTTTTGTTGCCAATGCTTGCAGTGACGATTTTTTTTCTCCATCTCCCGCAAGGTGGAGTTCGTATCGTCTTGGTAAATGGATAAGTGCTTGGATAAGCGTTTCATGATCTTTATGTTGGTGAAGTCGGCCCACCATTCCAATCTTGATAACTGGTTTGTCGATTAGGTGGCTGGCGAATCTTGGTGTCATAGAAAACCTTTTTAAATCAACGCCATTGTGCACCACGTGATATTTGTGTTGGTAGCGAGGCATGAACTTCACCAGTTCATCTTGTACTTTTTCACTAATACTGACCGTCAAGTCGTGGCCCCAATATAAGACGTATTCCATGAACTTAAACAGCGGATAGTCACGTCGACGGTTATAAGAACAGTGCTCAGTCTGGATTCGTTTTTTACCTACCGCCAATAGCGCTAGGTAAATGGAAGGGTAGAGGTGCCCGTGAACGACATCCGGCCAACGCAGCAAAGAGAATTTCTCACTCAATGACAATGTGCGCCAGTTAAAACACTCTATCCCTTGGGCGGATAGCATTGGTAAGTAATCATTTTCATCACACAAGACCAAAATTTTGATTTCGTATTCAGGCTTATGTTCTAAAACAAGGTCGACTAAGAACTTCTGAGCACCACCGTTCTGAGAAAGATCATTAATAATATGTAGAATCTTGGTTTTCATGATTAATTGGTCAGATATTGCTGTTTAAGGTCGGTGATTTCTGCATTTGAGAAAAAGTGCTTCGTCAATTTAGAATTCAGCATTTCTTCAACGTACTCGGGTGTAGGTTGAAATTGCGTTTTGAATTCTTTCATTAGTGGCGAGTACCATTTGTTGTCTGATTGATTTTCATAAACAACATCCACGGGGTAACCTAAAAAGTCTTCAACTGCGGAGTTAGCCTTCGTTAGCTTGTCACTTCGAATGACCAACAGTGAGAAGTTATTGTTATGGTATGTTTGATAGCCTACTTCGTGATTAAAAGACTCGTTAAACACATCAATCCCTGTTAGTTGTTTGATCTCGTTGTCAAACCACTGCAGCGCATATTGATGATTCATGTGCTTATCAAATGCTTCTTGGAGTAATTGAGGTCGTTCGGTACGTATTGCGCTGTCATCCTTTAGATATTTGTCCGCCATCCAAAAAGGAAGTGCTTGAAAGAACATTGAGACATTTCGTCCGATCGGTTCACGCACCAGCGAGATAATTCGAACTTTTTTTTTGCGCTTTAACATATGGCTCATCGTTATACGCTTTAGTCGTCGCTTTAACGCATTGATCTGAGGCTTATGCAATTGCGCTCTAACGGGGGATATTTGTTTTTGCGCATCGACGGTCATAAGGTCGTGCAAGTGAATCGAGTCAGGAATGGAATGCTCTAATGCACTCGAACCTACTTTGCCCATTTGATAGATCAATACCGGCTGTTCTTGGCTTTTCAACGTTTGGTACCAAGATAGGTTTACGTTAGTAGGCGTATTTCTGGACATAAAGCGTCTCTCCTTCCTTGGCCTTGGCTTGTGTGATTAAGACGCCAAGAGATGGAACTGAGTGTTGTATTTGTTTGGATAACGCAAGGTTAACCAGTGATGATTTTGTTGATTCTGAGCGAATGACGGTGATCAGACCATTGGCATACTGACCAAGAATAAGTGCGTCACTCACTGACAGTAGGGGCGGTGTATCGATAATGATCCGGTCATACTTATTTTGAAAATGTTCGAGCAACTTTTTAAAGCGATCAGAAGCCAATAATTCCTGTGGGTTTGGCGGAATTAGGCCAGCCGGTAATACATCTAAGTTGGCTTCTTTTATATGTGTAACACAATCTTTGATTGGCGTATCCATCGTCAGGATATGCGTTAAGCCAGGGCTTGATTCAGCAATACCGAATCGCTTTGCTATGGAAGGTCGACGTAAATCGCAGTCGATGATCAATACCTTTTCCATTTTTGAAAACGACACCGCCATATTGATACTGGTTGATGTTTTTCCTTCTTCTGGAATAGCAGAGGTAAAGGGCAATATCTTTTGCTTCGTGTTGGTTAATCTGAGCAGAAGCGAGGTTCTGACGGAGCGGCAAGCTTCACTAAATAGCTTTTCTTCATCATCTAAATACGCGGTATAACTGACGCCGTTTTTACGCAAATTGCGTTTTTTGACCATAGGAATCACACCTAAACACGTAACACCAAGTTTTTCCTGCACATCGGCTGTGCTTCGGATAACTTCTCGCATCGTTTCTAAGATGATGACTAGAGCGCAAGCAATGGCAAAGCCAAAAAAGGTGGCAATTAGTACCAGTTTGATTCGTTGTGGTGCCACCGGGAATAGAGGAATGATGGCTTTATCAGTAAAGCGAGCAGTGACATTCTTGTAGTCGCTGGTGGCGTTGGTCTCTTTCTCACGATTTAAGAACGCTTCATAGAGTGCCTTATTGGATTCAACCTCGCGTTTTAACTGTTCGTAACGCGCTTTTTGTGACCCTAACGATTGGAAGTCTGACTTTTTGTTATCGAGTTCTGCGCGAAGCATGTCCTCTTGCGCTTTTGCAGCAAGAAGGTCTTGTTGCTTACTGAAGGAAATGTCACGGATGAGTTGCTGGGTTCTAGATTGAATTTCAGCAAGCTGCGCTTTCGCCTGAATCATTCGATCATGTTTAGGTCCGTAGCGCTGTGCCAGTTCAGAGAGATTTTTGGCTGCCTGTGCTTCCGACAATTTTAGATCGCGGATTTGCGCTTGATTAGCGAATTCATCAATTGACAACAAGCTGTCTAAACTTTGCGAAGATTTACGTCGTAACAATTGGATTAACGTCTGCGCTTCAATACGCTTATTAACAGCGATATTCAGCTTGCGAGTGAGTTCTTCTAGCTCATTTGCGTAAATTTCATCAATACCGTTTATATCGATCAACCCTTCTTTTAACAAGAATTCTTGCAGCGCTTGCTCCGAGTTACGTAATCGCTCCTCCAATTTTTGAGAGTTATTTGTCAACCAAGTAGCCGCATTTTGTGTAACGACCAATTTGGCTTCAAAATTTGCGTCAATGTAGGCTTGGCCGACCGCGTTGGCGATTGTCGTCGCAAGCTTAGGATCGGTAGAACGAAAGCGAATTCTGACTAATTGGGTGTTACGTACTGGCTCAATATCGAGTTTACTTCTGAAAGCTTGAAGTGCCTGATAATAGGACTCTGAAAACTGGGCGGTTTCTTTTGGGCTTGGTGCCACATTCAGTAGGTCTTGAACAAAAGGAATCGACTTTATTTGGTCGATTTTTTTATTTAACCCCCCTGAGCTTGTGAATTCAGGTAATTGGGTGAGGTTCAGCTCTCTAATGACCTTATCTGCAATATGATTCGATTTTAAAATGGCGATTTGCGTTTGAAAGTACTCTTTTTTTGTCGTGTCGACGCCATATACTTCCTCGATTGAAAGGGCGCTTTTTTGCTCCTCTTGGATGAGTAGCGTAGCTGTAGCTTGGTATATCGATGCTTTGGAGTAGATATACCAAGTACAAGTTAATGAGAACAGAAGCGTGAATGCTGCGATGCTTAGCCAATTCTTTTTAATCGCTTTGAAGTGATGGCCAAAACGAATCAGTTCTACTTTGTTCATCTGGAGATTATTTGGATGAGTCCCGTTCATTTGATTCCCTGTCACTTAAAAGAAGCTCTGGTCAATAAATACAATGTCACCAGGTTCAACGTTGCGGTGCATACTGACCCCTTCCATCGTTTGACCCGTTTTATGCTTGGTGAGGTTAATGCCTTTGCGTGAGGCTCTGTCGGTCAAGCCGCCTGCTAGAGCGATGGCCTTCTCTATGGTTAATCCTGGACGGTACTCAAATCCACCAGGCTTCCTGACTTCGCCATTAACGTAAAACAGACGAAAATTATTGATGGTGACCATCACTTTTGGATTGATGAGATAATCGCCTTTTAAGCCCGTTTCTATTTCGTACTTGAGTTGTTTTGGTGTTTTTTTGATTGCTTTAATTCGGCCAAGGTAGGGGTAATCAAAGTAGCCATCTGACGTTATTAGAATATTTTTAATCGTAAGATCTTCTTCACCATAGACCTGCACGGAAATGGTATCGCCAGTATCGAGTAAGTAATCTTCCTCGTTTGAGTCAGCGTTGACCAAAGTGCTAAATAGCAACAACGCTACACTCATGAATTTGATGAATGCCTTCATTAATAATCCTTTTTACAGAGAAAACTGTGCGCTTAAAGTCCAAATATTTTGTTCGAAGCTATAATCCGATCGGCTAGAGTTTTTATCTTGGTATTGCCAATCGGCTTGCAGCTGTATCCAACGTTTGATCTGATAATCGATACCAAAAGATAGAGTGTACCGATCGTCGTTTCTGGAGATTCCCGTGTAATCATCTTGTTGATAAACAGCACCTAAGCGAGTTGCAAGGTAACTATTCCAATCGTGCTTCAGGTTCAGTCGGTAACGAGTTTGTAGGTTGTAATCGCCATCTTGATCGGGGTTAACCGCCGCTTGAGTGGTTTTCACGCTGACTAGAGTTTGTTCTTGAGGCAACCATTCAAAGCCGATATCCCAACTAAAGCCTTTAAATGTCTCTCGTTGAGCGCTGTCAAAATCTTTGATTTGATAACCGAGTCGAGCGATGCCTTTGGTTTTTCCTGTGACTTCCCATTCGGCACCGGTGTAATAGAAACTGGTGTTGTTATCTTTCGATGGCTGCGCAGAATTTCGGTGCTGATACTCGGTTACGATTTGGTTTGTTCCGACTAACCAATAGGTTCTTGGCGTCGCTCTTAAATAGAACTCCAAATGTGCATTGGGAGCTCGAAAATCGTTGTATTTAGTTTTAGCGTTTGGGCCCCCAGGCAAGCCGTCACGATAGTTTTGATAGGTTTTATCACTATAGCCTAAACCGAATTCGAGTCTGCCTTTGGCACCGTTAGATCCAAAGACATAATTGGTTTTTACATCGTTACGGTTGAACTCTATTGGTGAGTCGATTGCGCTACCATTACCTTCGGTAATATCTTCTCCTCGAACTTCATGCTGGGCGCGAAAACGGTAATCAACCACTAAACGATGACGATGATTAAATTCGAAAAAGTTGGAAAACTGAAAAGTGTGGTCGTCGAAGTCGTTGCGATCGTCAGATGAAAAGCCAGCTTTTAACTTATATAAAATATCTGCGCGATAGCGATTCCGTTCTATACGTGCTAGTAAGCTTGGTTCTATACCCCAAATATTGACCGATTCTACATTGCCGGATTTTTCCGCTTTATTGATGTTGTCATCTCCCTCGTAGAAAGTTTTTACGAGGGGAATCAACTCTATACCAGACTCGGTTTGGTAAGCCATCGGTTCTGCGAGCAAGTCAGTAGAAAACAGACTCAATGTTATTGCCATTGTCAGTTTCTTCATAATCTTAACCTTAGTAAGCGTTAGCACCAGTGAAGCCTTTGAAAACGGTCATAAAGATGATTTTGATGTCCATCCAAACCGACCAGTGGTGGATGTAATCCAAATCAAACTCGACTCTCTTTTCCATTTTTTCTAAGGTGTCTGTTTCGCCGCGATAGCCATTAATTTGCGCCCAGCCAGTAATGCCTGGTTTTACTTTGTGACGTAGCATGTATCGGTCAACAATCTGGCGATACTCTTCATTGTGCGCCACGGCATGAGGGCGTGGACCAACAATAGACATGGTCCCTTGCAGTACATTGATAAATTGAGGCAGTTCGTCCAAAGAGGTGCGACGTAGAAATCCGCCAAAAGGCGTAATACGAGGATCGTTCTTTGTCGCCTGTTTCACGTTGGAACCTTGATCCATGGTTGTCATTGAACGGAACTTCCAGACTTCAATCTTGCGTCCATCAAGACCGTAACGATGTTGTTTAAAGATGACAGGGCCTTTAGACGTTGCCTTAATGCCAATCGCAATGACGAATAGAATAGGGGCGATTAAGACCAAAATAATGCTCGAAAACAAGATGTCTTCAAACCGTTTTACCCAAGAAGAAATTCCAGCAAAAGGTGTATCAAAGACACTTAGTGTTTGAACTTGGCCGATCTGCGCCCAACGAGAATGTAAAAGGTTATAAGTGAAGAAGTCGGGAATCAGATACGTATTTGCGGTGGTATCTGAGAATTGGTTAAGAAGTGACGCAATGCGCTCTTTTGCGTGCATTGGCATCGCGATATAGACGTAATCTACTTCCCCTTTTTTAGCTCGCTCAAGGGCGTGGCCAACAGCTCCTTTAATAGGATAATCAGAATTTGGCAATCTGTCGGAAGATCGTTCGTCGTAAAAGCCATCAAAAAGCACGCCGTGTTCTGTGTGGTTTTGAATTTCGTTAGCTAGGGTAATGCCGTGAGGAGTTTGGCCGATGATGATCGCAGTGCGAGTGTTGAATCCTTTTTTTCTCAAATAGGCTAATCCGGTACGGAATGTTACTCGCCATGCTAAAAGCAGAGCGGGCGTAATCGCAAACCACAGCGCTAAAATTGTGTTATCAAATAAGGTATGGACTTCAGAAAAATACAGCACAATAAAGATAAGTGCAGAAGTCACCGCCCAAGCAACACAGACAATAAACATCTGCTCTTTAAACGAACTGGTTCGCCAAGAGCGATAAAGATTGCCGCTTTCTGCCATAAATAGAAAGGAGATGCCTCCAACGAAAGCCAATATGACGTAATCTTTCCCCATCGCAGTATTCATGTCTTTGAACACTAAAAGCAGCATAAAAGAGACGATGACAGCAAGATCTGAGATGCGATATAAAAAAGCGAACTCCATCTCATGAGAGCGGATAAGTCCTTTTTGTTTCATGACTCAGTTTCCCTTCTGACACGCTACCGCCCTTGGGTGTCTTCCCCAATTGCCGTGTCGTGAACGTTATTAGTAGTTAGTGCACAGAGCATTCTGTGGAATGCTGCTGAGTTTTTTGTCACGTGTAATTTCGTTGATAAGTGTAAAAATTTGCGTTGTTGAGGTAAGTGGAAATAAGAATGATATTTAGCCCTTTGGCTAAGTTTGGCGGGTTAGGAAAAAGCTGGTACTTACTTATGAGGAATGAGGAAAAGTATTAAAAATGAAGTATCAGTACAAAGACAATGGTTTATGTGAAGGTAGAAGAAACGGGTGATCTTATTCGTTAACGATTAATGATTTAGTATCGAATTACTTATATTTATTAGGATAAAAAAATCCCTCTCTAGTGAGAGGGATTTATTGTGAATCAGGACGAATGAATTATTCGACTTCTACGCCGTTTTCTTTGTATAGGCGGCGGCATGCACGACCATCACTGTGGAACAGGTGACAACGGTGTGCTGGAATACCGATCTCGATTTTATCGCCGGTATCGACTGCGAGCGTGTCAGGCTGACGGAAAATAACGTCCGCGTCCGCACCTTCTAGGTTTAGGTATACTTGAGTTTCGTTACCTAGCTTCTCAACAATCATCACTTCACCGTGAATACTTGCATCAGCTTCAGAAGCGGATAATAGGTGCTCAGGGCGAATGCCTAAAGACATTCGGTCGCCGCGGTTAACTGTTGTACCATCCACCGGAATCCAGAAAGATACGCCGTTAGATAGTTGAACTTTGACGCGCTCTGCTTCTACTTCATCAATGAATACGCTCATGAAGTTCATTTTCGGAGAACCGATAAAGCCAGCTACAAAGCGGTTTTGTGGGTAATGGTAAAGCTCAAGCGGCTTACCAACTTGCGATACATAACCGCCGTCTAGTACAACGATTTTATCTGCCATTGTCATCGCTTCTACCTGATCGTGCGTTACGTAGATCATGGTACAACCAAGTTGGCGCTGAAGTTTCGTGATTTGTGCACGCATGTTTACACGCAGTGCCGCATCCAAGTTTGATAGTGGCTCGTCTAGAAGGAATACATTTGGCTGCGATACCAATGTTCGGCCAATCGCCACACGTTGACGCTGTCCACCAGAAAGTGCTTTTGGTTGGCGCTCAAGCAAGTGGCCTAGTTGTAGGATTTCTGCTGCTTGTTCAACACGCTTGTCGATTTCTGCTTTGTCTGCTTTTGCTAGTTTCAAGCCAAATGACATGTTGTCATATAAGTTAAGGTGCGGGTAAAGAGCGTAAGACTGGAATACCATACCAACACCACGTTTGGATGGTTCGACGTCATTCATGCGCTGGTCACCAATATACAAATCACCTGAAGTAATGTCTTCAAGACCGGCAATACAACGTAAAAGGGTAGATTTACCACAACCTGATGGACCTACGAAAACAACAAATTCACCTTCGTTGATTGTTAGGTCTACGTTCTTAGAAATCAGTACGTCGCCATACGCTTTACAAACATTTTTTAACGTGACACTCGCCATGTAGCTCGTCCTCGATCAATTTTTTATTATTCACCGCTCATCATTATATGAATTATCTAGCGAGCAGTAACAGTAGGAATCGGTAAGTTCTTGCGGTTGGTAAGAAAAGTAGGGTAGCACTTCAATAAAATGTCCTGAATAGAAGTGCTACCCATCATAGCCAAGTACGAGTTTCTCTCCCCCACATTATTCGTATTGTCTCCCCCGTGAAATAATTACCACAAACAACACTAATAATGACATTCCACTCGTCTGGCAATGCAAAACCAGCAAATCTTTTTCCTAATACGTAGGCACTGCTGGGAAAGGGTTCTTACCATCCACTCTTGGATGACTGCAGTTTCTAAGATTGTGCGTAGTGCGACATCCTCCTAATAGAAATAATTGTAGGGGGAGTAGAAAGGGAGGAGTAAAAAAGGAGGAGGAAGAAAGCAGTTGGTCGGAAATCACATTATTGCACCACCTAAAGTTGAAACCGATCACAGGAACTATCCATTTTGTGATTTGAGTCTCTTACCCTTGGCGATTTAGATCACGAAAATACGTCATAATTGTAAGGGCGTAGGGATTAGGAGGATGAGACATATTGGATTATTTCAGATGATATATGTCGAAATACGGCTGAACCTCAATGGACTAGCCCTACATCAAAAATATAAAAAGGATACGAACATGAAAAAGTTAAGCGCTGTAGCACTAGGTACTCTTGTTGCTTTGGGTTCTTTTGGTGCTAATGCTGCCATCGAAGAAGGACAACTTACTATCTGGATCAACGGTGATAAAGGCTACAACGGCCTTGCTGAAGTTGGTAAGAAATTTGAAGAAGACACAGGCATTAAAGTGACTGTGGCTCACCCAGATGGCCTTCAAGACAAATTCCCTCAAACTGCAGCGACTGGCGACGGTCCTGATATCGTATTCTGGGCTCACGACCGTTTCGGTGGTTACGCAGAAGCTGGCCTGCTAGCAGAAATTAAACCTTCTAAGAATATTCAAGAAGGTATCGTTGATTTCGCTTGGGATGCAGTACGTTACGACGGCAAATTGATCGGCTATCCAGTTGCGGTTGAGTCTCTATCTCTAATCTACAACAAAGACCTAGTTCCAAACCCACCAAAGTCTTGGGAAGAGGTTGCAGCATTAGATGCAAAACTTAAAAAAGATGGCAAGTCTGCAATCATGTGGAACCTAAAAGAACCGTACTTCACTTGGCCACTAATGGCGGCTGATGGCGGCTACGCGTTCAAATACACTTCTGAAGGTTACGATGTTAAAGACGCTGGTATCGCGAAAGAAGGCGTTAAAGACGCAATGAGCTTCGTAAAAGGCTTAGTTGATAAAGGCGTAATCTCTGCGGATATGGATTACTCCGTGTCTGAATCTGCGTTCAACCAAGGCAAAACAGCGATGACGATCAACGGTCCATGGTCTTGGGGCAACATTGAGAAGTCAGGCGTTAACTACGGCGTGACTACGCTACCTAAGTTCCAAGGTCAATCTTCTAAGCCATTCGTTGGTGTTCTAACAGCTGGTATCAGCACTGCGTCTCCAAACAAAGACCTAGCGGTTGAGTTCATTGAGAACTACCTACTAACAAACGATGGCCTACGTATGGTTAACAACGATAAGCCTCTAGGTGCGGTAGCGCTTAACTCGTTCCAACGTGAACTAGATTCAGATACTCGTATCGCTGCGACTATGGATAACGCGATGAACGGCGAAATCATGCCAAATATCCCTCAAATGAACGCATTCTGGGGTGCGGCTAAGAACGCAATCATCAACGTAGTTGACGGTCGTCAAACTGTCGATGCAGCTCTTGCAGATGCAGAAAAACAAATGACTAAATAATTAAGTAAGACCTTTTTAAGGAGGAGGCAACTCCTCCTTACTTTTCTATATTTATTCTATATTCGCTAGCAGGTTCCCTATGCAGTCAGTTCAAGGTACAAATGCTATGACAGCACCAGAAGCCAGCCTTCCGAGCAGCAAAAAAGTGTTCATGAAATGGTCACTTTTAGGCACAGTCGGCATCATCAATGGCTACGCAACAATCCTTATGTATTCTCGCGGTGAGATTGCGTTTGCACTACTTACGCTCATTCTTACCGCTTTAGCGTTGTTCATCTTTGGTAGCAAAAAGACGTACGCACACCGTTACATCTACCCTGGTATAGCAGGGATGATCCTTTTCATTCTTTTTCCTTTGGCGTACACCATAGGTTTGGCGTTTACCAACTATAGCGCGAAGAACCAACTCTCTTTTGATCGCGCTCAGAACGTACTTTTGGACCGAACTTACCAAAGTGGTGATAGCTACCCGTTCACTTTGTATAAAACGGAGCAAGGCCATCAACTTGTGGTTGAAAAAGATGGTGAGCTACTTGCAAGCCCGACTTTTCAGCTTGATAACCTTTCAGCATCGGAGTTTGATCTTTCACCAATTGAAGAAGTAACGGGTGAAAAAGAATCAATCAAGGCGATTGTTAAGAACCGCAGTGCGTTGAGCAGTGTCGATTTACATTTGCCAAGTGGTGATGATATCCGCATGAGTGGGCTGCGCAAATTTGCTGCAGTTGTACCTTTGTACACATTACAAGAAGATGGTGAAACGCTTTACAACAACCGGACTGAAGAAACGCTACGTCCAAATATGGAAGTAGGTTACTACCAACCTGTCGATGAAAACGGTCAATTTGTTGGTAGCACAGTGTCACCAGGTTTCGTGGTGAACATTGGTACCCACAACTTTGAGCGTGTTTGGAAAGATGATGGTATCAAAGAGCCGTTTATCAGTATCTTTATCTGGACCATTGTTTTCTCTGCGCTAACCGTATTGTTTACGCTTGTTATTGGTCTTGTCCTTGCCAGTGTGGTTCAGTGGGAAGCACTTAAAGGTCGCTCAGTTTACCGTTTGTTGCTAATCCTGCCTTATGCAGTTCCGGCGTTTATTTCTATCTTGATCTTTAAAGGTTTGTTTAACCAAAGCTTTGGTGAGATCAACATGTTGTTGGAAGGCTTGTTCGGCATTAGCCCGGCTTGGTTCTCTGACCCGTTCATGGCGAAAACCATGATCTTAATTGTGAACACTTGGCTTGGTTTCCCTTACATGATGATTTTGTGTATGGGCTTACTAAAAGCGATTCCAGACGATTTATATGAAGCATCAGCAATTGATGGTGCGAACTTTGTCACGAACTTCACACGTATCACACTACCAATGATGTTGAAGCCGTTAACACCATTGTTGATCGCGAGTTTTGCATTTAACTTCAACAACTTCGTACTTATCCAGTTGTTGACTGGCGGTGGTCCAAACATGATTGGTACATCAGAGCCTGCGGGTTACACCGACCTGCTAGTAAGTTACACCTACCGAATCGCATTCGAAGGTGCTGGTGGTCAAGACTTCGGTCTAGCAAGTGCAGTAGCAACGCTTATCTTCCTATTGGTTGGCGCATTGGCACTTATCAACCTACGCGTAACTAAAGTAGCTCAGGACTAAGGAGAAATTACAATGGCAATGGTACAAGGTAAGTCATTAAAGTATCGTGTTTGGGCTACTCATATTGCAATGTGGGCATTCTTGGCACTGATTATTTTCCCTTTACTGATGATCATCGCGATTTCATTCCGTGAAGGTAACTTTGCAACGGGTAGCCTGATCCCAGACAACCCAACACTTGATCACTGGAAATTGGCATTAGGTTTCTCGGTGACTAATCCAGACGGTACAGTTACACCGCCACCATTCCCAGTAATGACATGGCTGTGGAACTCGGTAAAAGTGGGTGGTATTTCTGCAATCCTAATCGTGGCGCTATCAACCACATCGGCTTACGCGTTTGCTCGTATGAAGTTCAAAGGTAAGAACACCATTCTTAAAGCGATGATGATCTTCCAGATGTTCCCTGCGGTGTTGGCACTGGTTGCTCTGTACGCGTTGTTCGACAAACTGGGTCAGTACATTCCTTTCCTTGGTCTGAACACGCATGGCGGTCTGATCTTCGCTTACTTAGGCGGTATCGCACTGCACGTTTGGACCATTAAAGGCTACTTCGAAAGTATTGACTCGTCTCTAGAAGAAGCAGCGGCTCTTGATGGTGCTACACCATGGCAAGCATTCCGTTTGGTATTGCTGCCACTGTCTGTGCCAATCCTAGCGGTAGTCTTCATATTGTCGTTCATCATGGTAATTGGTGAAGTTCCTGTAGCGTCACTACTGCTTTCTGATGTAGACTCGTACACACTTGCAGTGGGTATGCAGCAATACCTATATCCACAAAACTACTTGTGGGGTGACTTTGCCGCAGCTGCTGTACTTTCAGCAGTGCCAATCACTGCCGTATTCTTACTTGCGCAGCGCTGGTTGGTTGGTGGTCTAACCGCTGGTGGTGTGAAAGGATAATCTCTTGTGGTCTGAGATTGATAAGAATAACTAGAAAAGGGCGACCACATGGTCGCCCTTATACTTAGCACGGATATTACAATTTTGGTTTGGCCGCCGATCAGTAATATCTTGGCTTTTATTGGCGTTACGCATAGCTGGCTGTTAGCTTAGTTCCTTACGATTCAATCACTAACAGTTTTTGTAACCATAACCTGAGTTTAGACTCAGGTTTTTTTATGCCTGTTAAAGGCAATTTTGCAATAAGTAGATAGAGATTAGCGGCTTTGCAATGGATTACACAGGGCTTGAATAATGCCCTGCGTAGCACTTCACATAAATAACTAGAGCTTAGTAAAAAGCTAAATTGAGGTAGGGAAGGAAGAGATTAAAACTCTCGGCTGGAAGGTGCGCATCCAACGTATTGAAGCAGCGTGTACAAACTTTCTTGCTGCAGTGCGACGCGACGAAATAGATTAGCAAAGGTAACGTCACCGCCAAAGCAAGTTTGAATGTAATGATTAATTTCTGTTTCGTTATACCCCTCGACGTACATAGTTCTCACCCACTGGTACTCGACCGCTTTTAAATTGGTCAACGTCTCTTCACTTAAGGTCGTTTCTTTTAGTCTCAAGATCCAAACTCTATCCAACTCTAAAATAATGGATGGATTTAAGCAAAGCTAGGTGAAGGATTTATGACAGATAAGGGCGAGCGTGAAACAAATGGCGAAACCATGATGTTGCTCCACACTCTGGGTCTAGGTAACGTTGAGGTACTTAATAGCGTTCTTAACGGATGCCAGTTACTTGAGATATTTAACGTGTGCTTCCATTTCTTCCCCAATCTCTTTACGCATGTTCATAAGACGGATAGCGGATTGCTCTAAGGCTTTGTCTTCATCTGACTCTGGAATCCATTTCGGTACATCGGTTGGTTTTCCGTTTTCATCTACAGCAACCATGATAACGATACAGTGAGTGGTGAGTCTGTTTTTCATTTGCTTTGGATCACTAGCTTGCACGTCAATCGCAATGTGCATTGAGCTTCGTCCGGTATAAATGACTTTCGCGCTAACTTCGACTAAGTTGCCGACATGAATCGGCGCAACAAACCGAATGCCGCCAGCATATGCGGTAATGCAATATTTACCACTCCACGCTGCAGAGCAGGCGTACGCTGCCAAGTCGATCCATTTCATTACGGCGCCGCCGTGCACTTTTCCGCCAAAATTTACATCGCTGGGTTCTGCTAAAAAGCGAAGGGTAATGTCTCTTTGACCACTGCTCATCTGTCTTTCCTTGATGGGTTATTGTTTTCCCAATTTAGCAGCAAGATGAATTTTCGGGAATAGCGAATGAAACAAAATATTAACTTTTATTCGAACGCTGGAAGTGACAAGCCACAGCGTAGTTCTGTGGCTTGGGGTGTAGATGTTAATTGGCGGTAGAGGCAATCTCAGAATTGGACAATGGTTTTCTCTGTCTTACTTTTATTTGCGACAAGATAACGCCAGAGATGACTAACAACCCACCAATAATGTGGTAAGCGTAAATTTTCTCACCAATTAGTGTTGAAGCAAGTATGACGGAAACCACAGGCATTAGGTTCATGAACATAGCACTTGAATCAGCACCAATTGAATCAATCGCTTTGACCCACATCAGCGGCGCGAAAATGGAAGCAGCAATACCAGCATAAGCGATTAATGGTAGCGCGTCTTGGCTTGGTAACAGTTGTTCACTAGAGAGCCAAAGTGGTGTGAGCATCAAAACAGAAAAGAAGCCCTGCATGTAAACCAGAGTCAAACTACTGAATGGCATTTTCCAGCGTTTTAGCAGAACACAATAAGCCGCGTATACCATGGCAGCAACGAGCATTAAGCTGTCACCTTGCGTTAAGTCTTGATGTAAAAAGTAAGTGATATCACCGTGACCAAGCATAAATGCCAAGCCGCCGAGCGAAATGACACCACCGACGATACTTAACATTGATATAGATTTACCGAGCAATGGGACACTTAAAAACACACTGATCAACGGAACTAAAGAGGTGATCAGGGCCATATTAGAGGCCGTTGTTGTTAAACCGGCATAGTATCCAAGTGACTGGTTGAGAACCATACCAAGTAACGCAAGAAACGCCAACTTAGCTAAGTAAGGTCGAATAATGTGTCGTTGTTTGATGATTGCAGGCAGGCAAAATGGCGTTAGGAGTACCATTGCGACAAACCAACGGTAGAAACTCATCGCACTTGGTTCAATGGCGCTCGCAGCCATCTTGTTCACAATTGAGTTACCACCCCAAATCATAACGGTGAAAAACGGAAGTAAATAAATCATGAGAACCCTATAGCACAATTATTGATGGCGCTAGTCTGGCAGGTCTTTATAATAAAAAGTATCTCTTAAAAGACATCGTAAGCGATAGGAAGACAATTTTGAAAAAGAGCGCCAGAAATCTTCACCCCTCCTTATCAATCGATCGTGCGCCATCAGATGTGTTTATGAATTTCGAAGCGTTTCTCTCTAATACAGAAACACGAATTCATAGCCACCCTTGGGGGCAAGTGCAACTGATCAGCGGTGGGATTCTGGAGATGGATGCAGAAGACACAAGATTTCTAGCACCTCCACATCTTGCTATTTGGGTTCCCGCCGGAGTTCGTCACACTAGCTACAACCGTAAGCCAATCGAATATTGTTCTTTGAACATTGCCCCTGAATTGACGGCGCATTTTCCAACCAAAACCAGTTTAATCAAAGTCACCCCCATCGTTTCTGCCATCATTGAGGACTTTCGTCAGCGTGACATTAACGTCGCGCAGAGCGATGAAGACAAACGCTTGGTGCGAGTGTTGTTGGATCAACTGGCGAAACAAGAAGTGGAACATCACTTTTTACCGACAACCGACAACAAATATCTTCAGCCAATCTTAAAAGCAGTAGAAGAATCGCCAACCGATGAAATTAGTTTGGCGGAGTGGGCGGCAAAAGTGCATACTACAGAACGCACGTTAGCGAGACATTGCCAGAGTGAATTAGGAATGAGCTTTACTGAGTGGCGCTTACGTGTGCGATATTTACATTCTATGGAGTTGCTGCGTAAAGGGCAGACCGTAAAAGAAGTCGCTCTGACGTTAGGTTATAACCAAGCCAGCCCTTTTATCGCGATGTTCAAGAAATACTCCGGCATGACACCGGAGCAATACAAGAATCGATTGTTATAGCTGAGCGATTATGTAATTCAAACCACCCACCACGGCTGCAACCTGTGCATCGTTACATTCTTCGTCGGTCACTGTTGGGCTGTCTGGGTACACTTCCGTTGTCGTGCCGTAAACGCAATTTGTTACGCCGCCACACAGGCCCAGTTTTACCATTGGGTAGTTGATAACGCCAAACTGTACGACGGGTGAACCAATGATTTCGCCGTTTTCATCTGCTGGTGCAATGTGAGTCACTTTTGCAACTGACTCAATGACCGCTTTTTGGAAGTCAGGCTGAGGGTTTTCACTATCTCCCACCGTGTAAAAGCCATCTGGGATCATACCTTCAATGTACTCAATACCATCACGAGCAGCTAAGGCTGGACGGAACTCAGTTTCGTCAGAATCTGTCGTTTCATGTAGATCAATGTGCATTAACACATCGCCTAAAGTTGCAACGAGCTTTATGAGGTTAGCGGACTCTTCGGCAGGGCTATACTTATAGAAAGAGCGGTTTGGATCAATCGCGTTTGGATTCCAGCGGTTGATCACCTCGTAACCCCAAGGGCTTACGCAGGGTGCAACGACAATATTGAAATGCTCTGCATAGCGCTCTGCTTCTGTTTCTACAAACTTTAATGCGCCATGTACACCGCTGGTTTCGTAACCGTGCACGCCGCCTGTGACCAACACAACAGGCTTAGTTGAATCCCAATTGCGTGTTTTGATACAAAACAGAGGGAAGCGTGCCTCGTTGTATGAGAGCGCACCATATTGTTCAACATCAAAACGCTCGCGTAGGGCATCGATTTTACTGACGACTTCATCTTGGTAGCTACGTTTTACTTCTTGCGTTGCTAACCAAGCTTTACGTTCTTCTTCGTTCCAAGGTTGGCCAGGAGTACCGATCGGGTAAATGTATCCACTTTTCATCTATACTTTTTCTTTTGACTGCTGAAAGGTATCACAAGACTAGACCTGTCTTATCTTTACAGCAATATAAAACACCATTTGGTGTGGTATTCTTTGCAAAATCATCACTTTGATGAGTGATTCATTGGTGTTACATTTTGTTACTTACTCAATTTCATATAAGAGACAAAAAATGGCTGGAGCAAGTTTACTCACACTGTTGGACGATATTGCCACGGTGCTTGATGATGTCGCCTTAATGTCAAAAATGGCGGCAAAGAAAACCGCAGGTGTATTGGGAGATGATCTAGCGTTAAACGCTCAACAAGTGTCTGGTGTTGCATCTGAGCGAGAGATTCCAGTGGTTTGGGCGGTTGCAAAAGGCTCATTCAAAAATAAATTGACTTTAGTTCCTTCAGCTTTACTTATTAGCGCGATTATTCCATGGCTTATTATGCCATTATTGCTAATTGGCGGCTTATTTCTCTGCTTTGAAGGGGCAGAGAAAGTACTTGAGAAAGTGTTTCCTCACTCGCATCCGCACGAAGAAAAAGAGGAGCTAGTTAATACTGGCGAGTCGATAGAAGAGTATGAAAAGCGTAAAGTTTCTGGTGCGATTCGAACAGACTTTATCCTTTCAGCAGAGATCATCGTGATTGCGTTAGGTACCGTGACAGGAGCCAGTCTTGTTACGCAAATTTTAGTTGTCAGTTTAATTGCAGTGATTATGACGGTTGGAGTTTATGGACTAGTCGCTGGGATTGTGAAGCTAGATGATTTAGGCCTTTACCTTGAAAGTCGCTCAAACGGTAAAGGTTGGGTAGCGAAAGTCGGAGGGGCCTTGGTCGCTTTTGCACCAAAGTTGATGAAGTTGTTAACCATTGTAGGAACTGCTGCGATGTTTTTGGTGGGTGGAGGAATTGTGGTGCACAACGTGCCAGCCATTCATCACTTTGTAGAGCCGATTATTATGAACTTTAGTGGTCATTCGGTTGCTACAGCCATTTTGCCTATTTTACTGAACGGTATTATCGGCTTTGTGGCGGGGTTGGTTGTGGTTGCGGTATGGACGATGGTTGAAAAGCTTCGTGGTCAATAATCACATCTAAAACATGAGACGATAATAACAAGGGTCATGACTTCTTTTTACAAAAAGCATGACCCTGTTTTATGGGTGAAACGTCAGTAAAGTACTTACTTCACTTTCCACTCGATCTGTTCATTTGCTCGAATAGGCACAACGATATCATTGCCAAATGGCATCGTTTCTGGCACATCCCAAGCGGATTTTTCTAACGTTACTGTATCTGTGTTACGTGCAATGCCGTAAAAATCAGGACCGTTGAAGCTTGCGAAAGCTTCCAAGTTTTCCAACTTGCCTTCTTTTTCGAAGACTTCTGCATAAAGCTCTAGCGCAGCGTGCGCAGTGTAAGAACCAGCACAACCGCAAGCCGATTCTTTTGCCCCTTTCGCATGTGGCGCTGAGTCTGTACCTAGGAAAAACTTCTTGCTACCACTAGTTGCTGCTTCGATCAGCGCTTGCTGGTGGGTTCCGCGCTTAAGAATTGGCAAACAGTAGAAATGAGGTTTAATACCACCCACAAGCATGTGGTTACGGTTGAAAAGAAGGTGGTGGGCAGTGATGGTAGCCGCTACGTTGTCTGAGGCATTGTTAACGAAGTTTGCTGCGTCGGCGGTGGTGATATGTTCTAGTACGATTTTAAGATTAGGGAAATCATTGACGATAGGAGCGAGGACAGTATCAAGGAATTCTTTTTCTCGGTCGAAGATATCAACATCGTGATGTGTTACCTCCCCATGAACCAAAAGTAACATTCCTACTTCTTCCATTGCTTCTAAAACGTGATAAATGTTTTTCGCATTGGTCACACCGGAATCTGAGTTTGTTGTGGCGCCAGCAGGATAGAGCTTGGCAGCAACAATGTGTCCGGTTGCTTTAGCCTTACGTATTTCGTCTGGTGTCGTGTTATCTGTAAGGTAAAGCGCCATTAAAGGCTCAAACTGTTCGCCATGTTGCTCTTTGAGAATTCGGTCACGGTAGGCTAGGGCGAGCTCAGTTGTAGTAACAGGTGGGACGGTATTTGGCATAATCAGCGCACGGCCATTGTAGCGGCTGATGTCGCGAACGGTGTCTTTAAGAACTTCCCCATCGCGTAAGTGAACGTGCCAGTCGTCAGGACGAGTGATAGTCAGTGTTGTCATTAATTGCTCCCACCATTGAAAAGTTGTCTGATTGGAGCCTAAGCGCCGTATTTGCTTTTGAGCAAACGCTTGCGCTTAGGCGACAGGATGATAGAGGAATTGCCCTCATATTTCATCCCATTTTTCAATTTTATAAAGAGTGAGAGTGTAAGTGGTTACTTCATTGTTAACCAAAGCGCGTGGATCGTACCTGGTAGAAAGAAGAAACACGTCAATATTAGATTAATCAAAAAGTCTTTATTTAGACCTTTCTCCATAAACACCGCGACAGGCGGAAGAAAGATACATAACAAAATCAGAACCAGTTTTCTTGTATCCATAATTAAGCTCCAAATCAATAAATGGGGGCAGTGATAACTCAGATGAATTATGTGTGTCGTATCACACTTTATCAAACGGTATTTGGTCAGAACGATGTTAAAAAACGCGAATGTTGAGTGTAGTAAATACTTGTCACTAAAACCAAATTTATAAGAATATGGTTTCGAGAAAGTTGCAATGGATGAAGAGGCAGCAGACTCTGCAACTTAATGTGATTTGAGTATACAATACCGCAACAAATAAAAAACACCCGTAGGAAGAAGGCCATGCCGCAACCCATTTTGTCCCAAATTAATGTTTTTCCGGTTAAGTCAGTTGGCGGATTATCGCTGTCGTCCGTATGGGTTGAGAAGCAAGGATTGAGCTTCGATCGTCGCTTTATGATTGCGAAAGCTGATGGCTCGATGATCACTGCGCGAAAGTATCCGCAAATGGTAACCATTAAGTCTGCCTTATTGTCCGATGGAGTGGTGTTTAGTAGTTTGGGTATGGAGCCACTTAAAATCCGTTACCAAGATTTCAAAATGCAGGAGACACCTGCAACGGTTTGGAAAGATACCTTTACTGCCTATACCACGACAGATGATGCAGATGACTGGTTTAGTCGTGTGTTGGGGCAACGCGTTGAGTTGTTGTTTAGTGGTGAGCAATCGAATCGTGTCCGTGAAAAGCTAGGTCAAAACGTCAGTTTTGCTGATGGTTATCCGGTTTTAGTGATCAGCCAAGCTTCACTTGATGAGCTGAACCGAAGAAGTTCAGAGTTACACTCAATGGATCAGTTTCGTACTAACTTAGTTGTCTCTGATACTAAGCCATTTGAAGAAGATTCATGGAAGCGCATACGAATCGGTGAGGTAGAGTTTGAGTCTCTCAAACCTTGCGAGCGCTGTATCCTGACTACGGTGAATACCCAAAGAGGCACATTCCGTGAGAGCAAAGAGCCGCTCAAAACCTTGCAACAGTTCCGTGCAAACGATGTCGGTGGTGTGTTCTTTGGCCAGAATCTTGTCGCGCGAAATGAAGGCATTATTCGTCAAGGCGATAAAGTTGAAGTATTGGAGTACAAAGAGCCGGAGTTTTACGCAGATAACTCGCCAGTGCGCATGAAGCTTACATGTGTTGAGCGTGAAGAAATTGCCCAAGACTTTGTGACCTTATGGTTAGAGCCAAACAAAGGTTCGTTGCCTAATTACTTGCCAGGACAACACCTGCCAATAGAGGTGAATATTGATGGTAAGAAAGTGGGTCGACGCTATACCTTATCATCCAGTCCTTCTCGTCCGGGTCGTTATGCTATTTCTGTAAAGCGTATCGCGGGTGGAAGAGTCTCTAACTCACTCTTAGACAACTTACAAGTCGGTGATGTTTTAGAGGCAGAACAACCTGATGGCCAGTTCCACCTAAAAACGCATGAAGCGCAGCCTCTATTGTTACTCTCTGCGGGTAGCGGAGTAACACCAATGCTATCGATGGTACGTTACTTAGCGGATCATAATCAGTTGGAGAACGTGGTTTTCTACCATCAATGTCGGACCGAAAATGATATTCCTTGTCGCTCAGAGTTGGAGCAGTTAAAGCGTGAGCACCCAGGGCTAGAAGTAAAAGTCTGTTTAACGCAACCTGCTGTTGATTGGTTTGGGTTAAAAGGGCGTTTAAGTTTGTCACACATTAAGCAAATCAAAGATGTTGAACAGCGCCAAGTGTTTGTGTGTGGTCCTGATGGTTTTATGGAGAAAGCGAAAAATCTCCTGCTAAGAAAAGGGCTGCCAGAAGAAAACTACCATCAAGAAGCGTTTGGCGTATCTTCAGTCACTTCAAGACCAGAGAAGAGCATAGCGATCGATTTCAATGGGACGAAAGTTGTAGGGAATAATCAGAAAACGTTGTTAGATCAGCTCGAAGATGCTGGGAAGGTCATCAGCAATAGCTGTCGTGCAGGCTTATGTGGTGCCTGTAAAGTTCAGCTTACGTCGGGTCAAGTACATCATCCGGACGTGCCCGCGTTGACTGATGAGGAACGTGCAATGGGAACCGTATTGGCGTGTTGTGCTGTGCCAGAGACGGACGTAACAGTAACCAACTAGGCGAGAACGTCTTTGTCCTTCGACAAAAACTGTTCCTAGACAAGAAAACGCTGCTATTTTTAGCAGCGTTTTGAGTTTTAAAGAGAGCTGAAAATATCGCTCAGTCGTAAATCGTCGGGATTGGCTGGCGTTTGTGCTGCGTTGCTTTGTAAATCGCTACCAAACGGTCACTCACTTGCTGTGGAACGGGTTTGCCCTCTAAGAAATCGTCGATTTGCTCGTAAGTTAAGCTTAGGGCATCTTCATCTGCTTTTTGTGGAGCAAGCTCTTCTAAGTCTGCTGTTGGCACTTTCTTCACTAGTTGCTCAGGTGCACCCAATGTAGCAGCCACTTCACGAACTTGGCGTTTACTTAATCCGAACAATGGTGCCATGTCACAAGCGCCATCACCAAATTTAGTGTAGAAACCAGTGATGTTTTCTGCTGAGTGATCAGTACCAAGAACAAGGCCGCCTACGTAGCCCGCGATCTCGTATTGAGCAACCATGCGAGCACGCGCTTTTACATTGCCTTTTACGAAGTCGACTTTTGCTGCATCAGTTGGTAGAAGATCTGTGCCTTCTAATGCAACGTGAGAAGCCGAATGAAGCCCGTCAACACCTGCTTTGATGTTCACCGATACAGAATGGGTTGGCTGGATAAAAGACAGAGCGAGCTGAGCCTCATCTTCATCTTTTTGCTCCCCATAAGGCAGGCGAACTGCGATAAATTGGTAGCTATTGTTGCCCGCTTCTTCGTTCAGCTGGTCTACAGCCAGCTGAGCTAAACGACCACATGTCGTTGAGTCAACGCCACCGCTGATGCCAAGAACAAGAGACTTACAGCCCGCTTCTTGCAATTTACGCTTAATAAAAGCGACACGGCGTTCAATTTCAAAATGCGGATCAATTGAAGGGAGTACGCGCATTTCGTCACGGATGGATTGTTCCATTTAGGGTTCCTTTTCCTGCAAATATTTCAGACTCTAAAGCGCATTTGCTCAAATGGTGATAAACCATACAGTTGAGGCTCATTAAACGCGACTTTAGGGTCAAAAGCTGTAAAGATTAGTAGTATCATACCGAAATCATCAGATTAGAAAACTCTCTTCAACCAGGTAATCACCGGATATGAAAAAAATCGCCATTTTTGGTAGTGCATTTAACCCACCTAGTTTAGGGCATAAAAGTGTTATTGAGTCTTTGAGCCACTTTGATCTCGTGCTACTTGAGCCAAGCATTGCACATGCTTGGGGCAAGAACATGCTTGATTACCCAACTCGGTGCAAAATGGTTGATGTGTTCATCAAGGATATGGGGCTTTCTAATGTTCAGCGTTCTGATGCAGAGCAAGCTTTATACCAACCTGGACAAAGTGTGACGACCTATGCGTTGTTAGAAAAAATTCAAGAAATTTACCCAACTGCCGATATAACTTTTGTCATTGGTCCTGATAATTTCTTCAAATTTGCTAAATTTAGTAGAGCTGAAGAGATTACGGAACGTTGGACTGTTATGGCATGTCCTGAAAAAGTAAAAGTCAGAAGCACAGATATTCGCAAAGCATTGGCCGAGGGTGAAGAGATCGGCGCCTATACAACACCTTCCGTACGTGATTTATTACTTAGTAAAGGCTTATACAGAGAAACATTGTCTGGGAACTGAGAGGTCAGATTTTCATGGTCAGAGCAGTTTTATTTAGTGCATGTGCGCTGCTTGTGGTGACACAAGCTCATTCCGCGTGTAACTATTTTTCTGATCGTTCCGTGGTGTTTGAAGATAACACGCTTCCAATCTGTGAAGAAATTTTAGATTCCATCGGCGTGTTAAGTACTGAAGCATTGATTTGGTATGCAGCGGAAGCGAAGCTTGAAGGACCAACAGAAAACTATTGGGAGGAGTGGGCGATTAAGCCGGAAGACACCCCACTTCTAACTCAAAACTTAGAAAAGAATTACTTTGGTCTTGGTTTTTGGATGCCGGAAGAGCTTCGAGACGAAGAGAGTAAAATGGATACAGAAGAGTGGCTTCGTAGTCACGGGTTGATGTTCAGCGTTGGTTTTGGTGATAAATCCGACGGACAGCCAAGAATGCGGTTTGATTATCGTTGGCACGAATATTATGACGCTGACTGGATGATGCAAATAGAGGTACCTTTCTAGACACCTCAAGCAAATGAAAAAAGGGCGTACATTATCAATGTACGCCCTTTTTGTTTTAATCTACTTTCTGTGTCCGTAATGCTGAAGACGTAGCTTGTTGAAGAGCAAGTTATAGCGCTTCTCCAAAGACTAAAAAGCAAAGCTGTTCATATTCTTCGGTGTTACCAGCAAAAAGAGAGTCAACAATTTGCTCTTCCTTCTTCCCCGACAGTTTCATTTTTCTTGCTTCACGTAGTGTTAGTACCAAGCAAAGCTCTTTAGAAATATTCATGTCACAGCCAGGAGTCCATTGATTGATGGTTCTCGTTAACGTTGAGTGCGCTAGTTTAGGAGACAGCGTCAATACTTCATGTCTTACTACTGTCAGTAGATCGGTTTGCAGATCCGAGCGTTCGGCAGTTGTTGCTAGCTTCTCGACGAGCGCTTTTAGTAGCGGTGAAGGCTTCACAAAGCCCGCCTGTTGTGAGAACTCGTCATTTAAACGCACAGAAAAATCACAACGATATACACGAGAATTAGGTAAAAAGGTGAGGGAGCTCAAACATCCTTGAGGAATCCAAAAATATTGGCCTGGTTCAATGGCATACTCCTGCTTACCCAATTTAATGACGGCTAACCCTTCGATGACAGACAGTAGACTGTGCTTCAGTGCTTTTTTACGCGCAGCTACATCAAGGAAGGGGTATTTAGCGTCGTGAAATTCAATTGCGTAGTTCATTATGAGTACCAGTGTTTTTTGGCGCTAAGGGTAACGTTAAACCCATACGATTCCAACCTGCTGAGAGAATTTTTTAGCATGATAAATGGTGGCTAAACTGGTATGACCATGTTAAAAGTATGGGTTGAAATGCTGCTTGTCAGCAAAACTATGCGTAAAATGTGCCAGCTTTTTTTGATATGTAATGAACAATGACAGCCAATACCGATCCTTATATTGAAATTCGTCCTTACAACGACGAAGAAATTCCAGCAGCGCTGGATCGTCTAATCCAAGATGATGAATTTATCACTGCTATCCTAGAACATCGCTTTGCTAATAAAGCAGCATGGTTCAAAACGCTAATGAGCCCGATCCTGCGCATCTACCTGAAAGCCAAGTGGAGCAAGCTTGATTCTGTCGAAGCAATTCAGATTGAAGTGAAGAAGTATCTGAAAGATACATTGAATAAGACAACGGATGGCGTCACTTTTTCTGGTTTGGATAAGCTGGATAAAAACACGTCATACCTATTCGTTTCTAACCACCGTGATATTGCGATGGACCCTGCGCTCGTAAATTATGGCTTGTACCAAAGTGGGCACCGTACAGTTCGTATAGCGATTGGCGATAACCTGCTGAAGAAGCCATGTGCGACAGAATTGATGCGACTCAATAAGAGCTTCATCGTTAAGCGCTCTGCTAAAGCGCCTAGAGAAATGATGAAAGCATTGGGACAACTGTCAAGCTATATCAAACATTCGCTTGATACTGGCAATTCAATTTGGATTGCCCAAAAGGAAGGCCGTGCTAAAGATGGAAACGACTTTACTGATCCTGCGATTTTAAAAATGTTCCATGTTGAAGGTCGTAAACAAAAGATCAGCTTTGGTGAGTACACGCGTTCTCTGAAAATCGTTCCTGTCTCGATTGCCTATGAAAATGATCCATGTGACATTGCCAAAGCAAAAGAGCTGTACGAAAAAGCAGAAAATGGCCGCTATGAAAAAGGCGAATTTGAAGATATCGAAAGCATCATTCAAGGTATCGTTGGCTATAAAGGCCGTGTACATGTTGCGTTTGGTGATGTGATTGAGCAAGAGTTTGAAACGCCGGAATCTCTTGCTGGTGAAATCGACCGCCAAATTCACAACAACTACAAGTTGTACCCAATCAACTTGTTAGCTGCTGGGCATGAAGATTCGAGCATCATTACGGAAGCGGTTAAGCGTCATCTCGCGGATAAGTTGGATCAGCTACCTGAAGGCGCAAGACCTTATTTGGTGGCGAGCTATGCCAATCCTGTGAATAACCAAGAGTAACTTTCGTCACTGAAGTCTGTTGATTCAGAATGCCTTAAAGCCTCGGCCTGCCGGGGCTTTTTTTATCTGCTCTTTAAGGTGCGACGGCGCCACCAAGGGTTAAATTGCTAGGCCATTTGGTGATCCTGTTACCACCTAAATAGATATTCCCTTTCACCGTCATTGTGTCTGGAAATACTTTCAGCGCTGATCCTCCAATATAAAGATTACCATCAACCACCAATCCTTCAGGAAGTTCAGAAATGGGAGTGCGAATAACACTTAGATCACCTTTTACTCGAAGTTTAGCTGGAAGCGCTTTTAACGGTGTATCTGTCAGATTTAGGTAACCGCCTAGTTTGATGCCTTTAGGCCAGTTTTCGATCTTACTACCTAGTAGGTTTGCATAGCCTTTTATCTTTGTTCCTGAGCGAATAACTTTGAGTGCGCTGTTAGTTGCTTCCAGACTGCCTTCAACATCAAGCCCTTTAGGCAAGGTTTTGATAGGGGTTTGTGAGATGTTTAAGTTGCCCTTTACCACTAGGCCAGAGGGTAGTTGGGTGTAAGGCTTGTTTCTAAGATCAAGATTGCCGTAATTATCGATGTGACCAAACTTAGAATAGTAATCTAGCTCATATGCCAAAGGAGACGAGCAGAGCAGGATTGAAGTAAGGCATAGGGAAACAAAACGCATAGTCAAAGATTTAGTTAAATACCGAGATCAACAGGTGCTTATCTTATACTTAAATAAACCTATTATGCATTTTTTGCTCACAGTTTTTGATTCATAACTTAAATATTCAAATTAGAGATACACGCTAAAAGTGTGCGCTTCTTTACTGCGCTAAGTAACTTCAAGCTTACTAAAATGAGATAAATTAAATGATTGAATGTGAAGCAGATTCAAGCGTAGAGGTGAGAAAAATATCAGTAGATATTTGAATAATATGAGATTCTTCCAAGAACTTCACAAGGGTCCTTGTTAGTATTATTGAAGTTTGAGGGAGATTTTCATGAAGTTAAAAAGTGTATCTATTTTTACCGCTGGTGTTTTTGCAGTACTGCTGTCGGGTTCCGTTTTTGCTAAATCATACAGTACACCAGAAAACAAAGCGCTAATAGTTTCTGACGGTAAGGTAGGTCAGCGTATCTGTTACTACGATGATAAAGCCTACACCACAGGGGCCGTGATCAATGTTGAAGGCGTATTACTGATGTGTACCGCTGAGAACGATTTTGAAACCAATGGCTCGTTAAAGTGGGTCGTGTTCAAAAAAGATAAATAAACGCGCCGAAGTTGTCTGTTTCATTTAGAGCGGTTTAAGATTAAGAGATTGGAAAAATAAAAAGCGAGCATCATGCTCGCTTTTTTCATTAACGCGCGAGTGAGCGAGTTTTTAATTCAAAGATAAGTTTTTCAGCACTTACTTCAAATTTGAATCGAGCCGTCGCTTGGTTCGATTCTTCGGTTATTTCTGAAACATTGTATTCAACATCAGCACATACTGATTTAGCGAGCTCGATGTATTTTTGTAGTTCAGACTCTAGCTCTGTTTTTGTCTGTGCGAAAACCGTTACGTCGGCAACTTCGTCACCTTCTTTGATGATAAAGCCTATCTCGCCAGCACAGCCGCAGGCCTCACATACTTGGTTTTTTTCTAATTCGACACTCATAACGAATCCTCTTGTAAATACTAAGGGTATTCTATCAGGTATTTGATCTGTATCTACAAAAATGACGACTTTTGCGTAAAAAAGGAACAGAATAGGCACTTGTTAAGTAAGGGTTAAAGATTGGATTACTAAATCATCAAGAACGTTAATGTGATATATATCAACATTTAAAATCAATTAACGAACATAGTGACGAGATTTTGCTCAGTCCAGTTGAACTAATGGTTAATTTATAAGACTATTTCTTGATTGATTATTTTTAATAATTATCATTCTTGGTCTTTGAATAGTTTCGATGAATAATTGGCGCAAGGTTTTGATGAGACTAACTTTTCGCCTTATTTTGAGTAGCATGTATTGACAAAAACATAACTGAAAATTACACATTACGCAGTGTAAAGACGTTATGGTTTGGAACTCGACATGATATTAAATAGTCGCAATACATATACCCAAAGCGCTTTCAAGTGCAGCGTTTAGCAACCTGATTTCTAGGTTTTCGCTAATCGAACCGCATCGGCGAGCCGGGTATAATGCTAAGAATGATTTCATTCTGGCCTCATTTAATAGTGAGTTAGATGGATTTACAAAGAGAAGAGCTTAAAATATGCCAAAGCGTAGTAAAGAAGATACCGAAATCACTATCCAAAAGATCATGGATGCCGTTATTGATCAGCTACTCAGATTAGGTTACGACAAAATGTCGTACACGACGCTAAGCCAGCAGACAGGTATATCGCGTACCGGTATTAGCCATCACTTCCCTAAGAAAACGGACTTCACCGCCGCACTGGATGGCCGTATCTTTAAAATGTTTATTGAACACTTAGAGTTTGATAAAGGATTAAATGCATTTTCACAAAGTTGGATTAAAGCGCTGGAAGATGCTGAGTTCCTCGCGATTTTACGACTGCTATTCCATCACATTGTCACCGCTGAAAATGCGCAAGAATTTGCTGCTAATGGTATTGACCGCTTATACAAAATGGTTGAAAGCCAGTTTGGTGCGGGTGGTGACAAAGAGCTTGAGTGGTTGATTGGTCGTTCATTGATCCAAATGAGCAAGTAATAGCGTTTAAAGCAACAAATTCTGCCAATATAAAAGCAAAGGCCCGCAACTCTCATATTGCGGGCCTTTGTCGTATCAAAGTGTTTTCGAGACGGCTTTAGAGGAGATACGCTTTATGCTGCGGCATGCACTTGAGGGAAGTCTAGCGTCGGATGTTTTGTCACAATAGAGCGATAGCCATAAACTTGTTCAATGCGCTCTGACGTTAGTGCATTCCATGGCGTGTCATCACAAACTAGTTTCCCGTTATGCAAGAGTACAAGGCGGTCCGCGTACTGAGAGGCTAGATTCAAGTCATGTAACACCACAACCACCGCAGCGTTCTGTGCTTTTGCCGTTTCACGAGCAATTTTTAACGTGTTGTGTTGATGGGCGAGATCCAACGCTGAGGTAGGTTCATCAAGCATTAAGATTCGTTTTTCGCCAGATTGATGTAGTTGTGTCATCACTCGTGCTAGATGCAGTCGTTGCTTTTCTCCACCAGATAAAGACGGGTACAGGCTTTCTGCTAAATGCAATACGTCGGTTTGTTCCATGTAATGTAAAGCCAGTTTAGTGGTTTCTTTATTGGACAGTGATAGCGGTATTGCCCCCAGCTCTACTACTTCTCTGGCTAGAAATGGGAAGGTTAAGGTGCAGTGCTGCGGGAGCATTGCAATATGTTTGGCGCTTTTTTCAGGCTCCCAATCATGCTTTTGTTTACCGAAGTAGGTGATGTGATGATTCGAAGAGATCTCACCGCATAGAAGCTTGAGTAAAGTACTTTTACCTGCGCCATTGGGGCCGAGTAGGGCGGTCACTTCACCAGCTCGGATATCAATGTTGATGTCATCGAGCACCACACGGTTGCCATATGTCATCGAAATGTTTTTCCCCGATAAAACGATCTGGTTCATTACAAAATCTTCCCTTTTTGCTGGAACAATAAGTAGATGAAAAAGGGCGCGCCAATCAATGCGGTCACGATTCCAACTGGTAATTCAGCTGGTGCCACGGCAACACGAGCAAACATATCTGCGGCAGTAAGAAGCAGTGCTCCCATTAAGGCAGATATTGGTAATAGCGTTCGATGGTCAGGCCCAGCGAGCATGCGCCCTAAGTGAGGAATCACGAGCCCAATAAAGCCAATTGCACCACTGATGCTCACCGTAATACCAACACCCAGTGCAGAAAGTAAAATAAGCTGACGTTTGAGTTTTTGAACCGGAACTCCTAAGTGTCTTGCTTCTGATTCCCCTAACAACAGAGCATTCAGCGCCATCGACTTCTTCTGAAACCAGAGCAATAGGATGACGAGTGTTACAGCAGATAGAGCAATCCCTGACCAATTTGCACCAGCTAATGAGCCCATCGACCAAAGCGTCAAATCTCGCAGCATCTGATCATCTGCGATAAAGTTCATGTAGCCAATCGCAGCACCCGAGAGCGCGCTGATGGCAACGCCGGCTAACAACATAATTGTAACTGAGGTACCAAACTTACTTGTGCCGAGTTTATAAACGAGAATAGTCGTTAGTGCACCGCCAATGAAAGCAAAAAGAGGCAGAGCCGCTAAGTTCATTAGTTGCGGATAGTTTTGGCTAAATTCAGCAAATACAACAATAGCGAATGCACCACCAAGAGCAGCGCCAGCAGACACACCAATGATACCAGGCTCGGCTAATGGGTTACGGAACAAGCCCTGCATAACCACACCACAAATTGCCAAAATGGCGCCGATGAACATACACAAAATGGTGCGAGGCAATCGGATTTCGTTAATGACCAACTGAATGTGAGGAGCGAGATCAGAACTGCCTCCCGTTAGGCTACGCAAACTGTCAGCAAAGCTAATGTTCATTGGGCCAACGGTAATAGAGGCGATAGCAATAAATGCTAAAAATCCACTAAGCACTGATAACGTCGTTGAAAGGGGGATGCGTCTTAACAACATGTCATGTCTCTATGGGTAAAGCAGTGCATTCAAGCGTTTAGCTTCTGCAAGGCTTTTAAGGCCCAAACCACCTACCAGAGCATGGCCATCAATCGTTATGATGTCTTTGTTCTTTCCAGCGGGTGTTGCAGCAAGAAGCGGCATTGCTTTTAAAATTGCATCGGCACCACCCAACGTTTCATAGCTGCGGCCGCTAACAAGAATCACGTCAGGCTGCATCTCTACCATCGCTTCTGTGGATAGAGGCTTGTAAGACGAGAGTTGTGTAGCGGCTGGGTTTTGTCCGCCGGCGAGTTGAATAATTGCATCGGGTGTCGTTTGTGAGCCCGCAACATTTGCAGGTCGCCCTTCATGGATCAGCAGAAAGAGCACTTTCTTTTTCTTTGCTTGATTAGGCTGGTTTGCATTGAGTGCTTGTACTTGCGCCTGGACATCTTGCTTTAAGCTTTCAGCTTGAGCCTTGCGATCCATAAGGTTCGCAATTTGATCAATACGTTGATAAAGGCCCTCGACATTTGCATCAGTATTAACAATTTCTACATCTACGCCAGCCGATTTCAATTGGCTCAATGTTGTTTTCGGCCCCATCTCATCAGAACCAATGACTTTTGTCGGACGTAAGGCGAGCAACCCCTCCGCTGAAAGACGACGATGGTAGCCCACTTTAGGCAGTTCCATCCCTTTTGGTAATTGACTGGTGACGTCGATAGCAACCAAGCTATCTTTAGCGTCGAGTTCAAGCAAGAGTTCAGTGACGGCGCTGCCTGCGCTAACAACGCGCTCTGAGGATGGCGTTTCATTGGCAAAAAGTTGACTACTCGCAAGTAGGGAAATAGCTGCCGTGACAACAGCATGAATAGTGATGCGTGTGTTCTTCATTTTGAAAGGATCTCTATCTTACTTATTTTTATGATGGCTCTTCAGTGAGTAACTGAGTTGCTTGAATTCCGTTTTCTTGTAAAAAGCCGAGAAGTTGTACTAGCGACTGAATATTCGCGGTTTTTTCTGCTCCAATTACAATCGGTTTATCGCTTGACTTACTCTCTTCTAACAGCGCGAGGGTAAAGTTGTCCCAATCGATATATGTCTTGCCGTTAATAGCCCAGTAAGGCTCGTCTTTAAGAATATTTACCGTGATGGATTGCTTATCGACATCTGCAACAGCCTGAGATTCTGTGCTCGGTAAATTGACGTCTAATGAATCGAGTTTGACCGCTGCGGTTAACATCAGGAAAACCATGACGATAAAAATAATGTCTAACAGCGGTGTTAAATCGGGGGTTAAACCGTTACGACTATTTTCTTGTGGTGTTTTAATCATTTAGTTGCTGCCTCAATCTTCTCAGAAGAGCGCAGTGTTACTTTTGAGTGGTCTGGCGAGACATGCTGTAACGAGATGCCTTCAAGCCATAAGTTGACGTAGTTTAAAGTGTGCTCAAGCTTGGCGATTACACGATCCGCCCACAAACCAATGATCTGCGCTCCTGAAATGGCAGGAAGTGCGATAATGAGACCCGCGGCAGTGGTGCGCATAGCAAGACCTAGGCCGTCAGCCAAATCATTCGGCGTGATATTCCCCGTTGAAACCGCGATGCCTTTAAACATGTCAATTAAGCCAAGTACCGTACCAAGCAAGCCAATTAAAGGACTGATGACACCAATCAGCGTCAGCAAACGAAGGCCGGAATGCAGCTGATGGCGTTTTTCTTGCAGCCAAATACCTGCGGCATCTTCTCTTAAAGATTTCGAGAAAGAATGATGAGCAAGCAACATCGCAACACCACGGTACAGAAGCGGCCGCTTATTCGACAACTCTTCAGCAAGTGCTTCAAGCTCGCTCCCATTTGTTGGGTCTAATCCTGTGAGCTTTTGGCGAATGGCTCGCTTTCCTACACCAAGGCTAATTAACACATGGAATAATCGCTCGGCGATGATCATCACGGTTAGAGCTGAGCAAATGATCAAAGGCCATGTCATCAGCCCAAATTGAGTTTGTAATTCTTGTAGTTGTTCCATTATCCATCCAACTTAAAACGAACAGGTACTTGTACTCGGTGAGCGACTTTTAGCCCACCTGAAATATGTGGTGTAAATTGCCACTGTTTGATCGCACGAAGTGCTGAGGCATCTAGCGACTCTGTGCCGGAAGACTCAATCAAAACCTGTTTAATCTGGTTACCATTCTCATCTAGCCATATCTCATACAAGGCTACACCTTCAATACCACGTCTTTGTGCAGACCTTGGGTAACGGGGTTGTGTTGGTTGACTCACAAACGTTGGTTTGTCGACCAAGACAGGCTGAGACGTTGCCCCTTTGGATTGGCTCGCAGGTGCGGATTGTTGAGCTACCGTCTCTTTCTTCACTGGTTCCGTTTTTTTCTTTGGTTTCGCTTCGGGCTGAACCTTTTGCTTTGTTACGGTTTTGGTGGGCTCGACCGCTTTAGGTTTAGATTGTTTAACCGGTTCAGGTTTTTTCTCTACTACCTTTTTCTTAACAGCGTCTTTCTTGACGACCTGTTTTTTTACAATCTTCTTTTCTGGTTCAGGTTGGTCTTGAGGCTGCTGCTGTTTTGGTGGTGCTACATTTTCTGGTGTAGATTTTTCGACAGCTGGAGGAGCAGACACAAGATTTAGACTTACCGAACTTGCTGGGTTTCCAGCCGGCATCGCGAACACCTTTGTCTCTTGAGAAACAAAAAGAAGTGCGGCATGGATGGCAAGGGAAGCACCTCCTGCAATGACATATCTTTGTACGTTCACGCAATATCTCGGGAAACTATGAAAACTTGGGCAGATTATTACTTACAATGGAAATAAGATCAATTATCAATTGCATTATCATTACGCTCAAATTATGATTCTTGCAGAATTTTCAAGATCAGCTTCCATCCCTTACATGATGGGAGTTAAGCGAGTATATATGAGCGTCGATATCGATAAGCTTGATGAATCAGTGTTGGGCAGTGATAGTCCTGATCCATTGCGATTTGCTTTTGTTAAGAAGCATTCTGCACATGCCGGGGGAGCGAGCGTACCTGTGCCCTCGTCTCAACAACAGGCGATTTTTTCGAGTATTACGGCTAACTCAATTAAAGCGACCAATAAGCGCTGTCTTTATATTCATGTTCCGTTTTGTCGCGTTCGTTGCACTTTTTGTAACTTCTTTCAAAATGCTGCAAGTCGCACACTGGTTGATGAGTACTTTGAAGCATTAATGCAGGAGCTTAGAGAGAAAGCGGCATTACCTTGGACACAAAATGGTATTTTTCACGCCGTATATATCGGGGGCGGAACGCCAACGGATTTATCTCCAATACAGGTTCGTGTGTTAGGCCAGGCTATCCGAGACCACTTTCCTTTGGCCGCAGACTGCGAAATCACCTTAGAAGGTCGCATCAATCGTTTTTCTGATGAGTTGTATCAAGGCGCTTTAGACGGTGGGTTTAATCGTTTCTCTTTTGGTGTGCAAAGTTTTAATACAAAAGTGCGCCGCAGCGCAAAACGTTTAGATGATAGAGAAGATGTCCTCAAACGGGTGAGCGAGATCGCCAAAGAAGACAAAATTCCGGTCATTATCGATTTACTCTATGGCTTACCTTATCAAACCAAAGAAGTGTTAGAGCAAGATTTAAATGATTTCCTCTCGACTGGCGCACACGGACTGGACTTGTATCAGTTAGTGGTTGGTGGGTCAGCTCCCATGCTCAACCTCGTAGAAAAGGGAAAAATCCCGCCACCTGCGACCACACCAGAAAAAGCGGGAATGTATGAGCTCGGTGTGAACTTTATGGCCAAACACCATATGAAGCAACTGAGTGTGAACCATTGGGCAATCGATAACCGCGAGCGTAGTTTATACAATAGTTTAGCCAAGACTTATGCAGAGGTATTGCCAATTGGCTGTGGTGCTGGAGGTAATATCGGTGGCTACGGGATGATGCAACACCGCACACTAGAGACCTATATTAAAGCGGTCAAAGAAGGTCAAAGCACCATCGCGATGATGATGAAGCAAAGCCCTCTAGAACCACTTTTTTCTGCACTCAAATCTGCGTTTGACCGTGGCATTGTTCAAGCAAATCAACTTCCATCATTTATGGGAGAGGACGCGTTCGGGTTTTTATTGCCTCTATTTAAAGTGTGGCAAGCGAAAGGCTTAGTACAACTACATGAACGTAGCGCAGTCCTTACTCTTGCAGGCAGCTTCTGGGCAGTGTCACTGGCTCAAAGTTGTATTCAGGTACTCACGTCAGAGATGCACGAAACCGTACCGAAAGCATCCAATAATTAATGAAAACAAATTGAACAAAAACGGAAGACACAATGGAATCAATCAAGCAACAAGTTGAAGTATTACTAGAGCAAGAACCACAATTATTGCCAGCTGCGATGGCAGAGCGTCTTGGCATTTCCGAGTTTGAGGTTGTTGCGGCTCTACCTCAGGAAATGGTGGCTATTGCACCAGGAGAGCAAGCGCAAAGCATCCTAGAAAGTTTGGTTGGTTTTGGCCCGGTGACGACCATCGTCCACTCTTTTGGTTCTATCTTTGAAGTTAAAGCGCCGTTTCCAAAAGGAAAAGTGGCGCGTGGCTATTACAATTTAATGGGTAGAGAAGGTGAACTGCACGGCCACCTTAAATTAGATAACGTTAAAAATGTCGCATTAGTCAGTAAACCGTTTATGGGTAGAGAGAGTCACTATTTTGGTTTTTTCTCAGAGTGCGGAAGCAATATTTTCAAGGTTTATTTAGGCCGTAACGAAAAGCGCGAGTTGATTGAAGAGCAAGTCACCGCATTTCGCGCCCTACAAGCCGAATTAAAAAAGTAATCACAAACATAATCGAGGCTTAACTCGAATACTAATTAGTAAAGTCAGGTATCAATATGGATCAACAAGTTAAACAAGAGCGTTTGCAAGGTCGTTTAGGGCCAGAGATCAAAGAGTTTCGTCAGGAGCGCCGTACACTTCAGCTTGCAACTATCGATGCAGAAGGTCGCCCGAATGTAAGCTACGCGCCTTATGTCCAAAACCAGGAAGGTTATTTCGTTCTCATTTCTAAAATCGCTCGTCATGCCCGTAACCTTTTAGAAAATCCAAATGTTTCATTGATGATGATCGAAGATGAAGAGTCTTCAAAGCAGCTGTTTGCTCGTAAGCGCTTAACTTTTGATGCGGTAGCAAATGTAGTTGAGCGAGACACAGAGATGTGGCAACAAGTTGTTGAACAAATGAAAGAGCGTTTTGGTGAGATTATTGATGGTCTAAGCCAGCTAGAGGATTTCGTTTTGTTCAACTTAAAGCCAGAATCGGGGCTATTTGTTAAAGGTTTTGGTCAGGCGTATCAAGTGTCTGGTGATGATTTAGTAGATTTTGTTCACCTTCAAGAAGGTCACAAGAAAGTCGAAAGTGCCTGATTGTAAACCGATCATATGAATGTCGATCATTTGGTATAATGAACGTTTAAAGGGAGTTAGGTTATACTGACTCCCTTTTTTATATTGGAACAAAAGCATGAAACCTGTAAGCAAGGAATTGAGCGAGATTTGCTATCCGTTTATTTACGAGGACAGTCCGGTTTGTGACTTTGAAATTACAGCAGATGAACTTTGTAGTCGTATTGGCCTTGTTCTCGCTATGGAGTTGGACGAGTTTAGCCGCGATATACTGACAAGAATGCAGCCTAATGTTTATCATCTAAATGGTTCGGTTCGCGGAAAATTAGCGATTACAGAGACGGAAGTTGAAGAGTTAAAGGCCGATTACGCTTTGCTCAAGCAACGTATTGATGGCGGCTTCAAAGGCTTTGTTCTACCCGGAGGGCACCCGGCAGCCAGTCAATTGCATTTGTGCCGTTGCCAAGCTAAAAAAACGGTACGAGCATTAGTTGCCGTTGAACATACAGGTAAGAAGCAGCCCGCACCTATTTTGTTTCGTTACGCGAACTTATTAGCGAATGTACTTTACAGCCTAGCTTCTTATATTAATCATGCTCACCAAGTCAAAGAGACGGAATTCGTTTCTCGTAGTTACGCGATGCCAAAGAAGTGAGCTGAGAAATTAGCGGATGTGAGCATCAGGGATAGGACAAGCACTGCATTATATTCTCAAATCAAGTCGTCCAATAAGAGTTAAGAAGTCATAGCTTTGGCTTCTAGCTCTTTTGCTCCGCGAAGCATCGCTTCGATTAGTTCTCCTGCATTGAATTTCTCAAGTGCCTCATGCGCGCCAACTTGGTGAGCTCTGTCTACACAGATTTCGCTCGATAACGATGTGTGTAAAATGCGGTATGAATGGTTCAGAGAGGAATTATTCTGAACTTCAAATGCTAATTCATAACCGTCTAATCCGGGCATTTCAATATCGCTGACCAGAATATCAATTGGGCGATGAGCCGCAGCGTCACTTTTCATCAGTTCCAATGCATCTAAACCATTTTTACAGATTTGATACCCAATATTGATGCTATCGAGTGCGTCACATAGCTGTTTACGAGCGATGGAAGAGTCATCCACCAATAGAATACTGAGTGCTTTTAGGCGTTCTCGCTCAATATCTGTCAGCATTGGGATCTTTGAATTCTCGTACTGCGGATAAATTTTGGAAAGTAGCAGTTCCACATCCAGCATTTGAACCGTTTTATCCTCGTAGCGAGTAATTCCAGTCACGAAAATATTTTTTCCAGCGCTCGGAGGTGGCGTTTCAATAGCTTTCCAATCGCACTCAATGATCTTCTCTATACTACGAACCATAAAAGCAACCACGGTTCGCAAGCAATCTGTCACGATCAAGTAGCAGCTTTTATATTCTTCTTCACTTATAGGACGAAAGCCAACAGCCGCTGACATATCGATCACTGGTACTGTTAAGTTACGTATCGTAACGGTTCCAATGACGTGATGATGCGAGTAAGGGATCTTTGTCGTTGGCATGTACGGGACGATTTCACGGACTTTTAGCGTACCGATAGCGAAACTCTGTTGCAGGGTGAGCTTAAACATCAACATGCCCTGAGATTGATTCGCTTTGCTAACGACTTTTGCCATGAAAATAACCTGATAAATACCACCGAATTGTGTCTAATCTAATCTTATCAGACGAAGGCTTCAACCATCGGAGAGACAAATGTGAGCTTTTTAGACAATCTTTTAGAGAATAGTGATTAACTGAGCAAAACTTGTTTGTATTTTAAACTCATTATGTAGACGATTTTATATTCCTCGTGTATTGGGGCCTTTACCGCTGAGCTATTATTAAGAAATGTTTGGTCTGTTAAAAAGGATTGGGTACACTTGCGCGACCAGAATAGTGAGAGATAGAACAATGGCAAATACAGCAGCCGCATTACATATTCTTGTGAAGCACAAAGAGCAAGCGGAAGACATAATCAAGCAACTGAAAAAAGGCGCAAAGTTTCAGACATTAGCGAAGAAGTATTCAACTTGCCCGTCAGGCAAACGCGGTGGTGACCTTGGTGAATTCCGCCGTGGTCAAATGGTACCTCAATTCGACAAAGTGTGCTTTTCTGGCGAAGTGTTAACGCCGCATCTAGTTAAAACCAAGTTCGGTTGGCATGTTGTAAAGGTGCTTTACAGAACATAAGGCTTGGTATCGACCTAAACATTGTCAGATGAAACCCACAAGCATTAAATATCATCTGTACGGTCTCTTTTCACCAATCACTACCGTTATGACATGGCAGATACATTCTGATCTGCCATGCTCCACCAAACGCCAATCTTTCCAAACTAGAAACTCATTTATATGCAGTTAACTTGGCTTTTCTCATAAGTCGTTATTCTATTTCAAGCTTTGATATGAGGATACGTTTGCCGGTTGTATCAATTATCAATGCTATTCCTTGCTGGCGAACTTTGGTTCATGTTCGGGCGCCATTCGCATATGATAGCGACCTTATAAAAATTAATCCTGTTCATAATTTAAGATGTCCCTGACTCATAAAGACTATTTTAAAATCGCATTTCCTTTCATCGTTTCTACTGTTACCCAACCATTATTGGGGGCGGTGGACACCGCGGTGATCGGTAAACTCGGTGTGGCTGAGATGATTGGTGGTGTAGCGATCGGCACCGTTATCATGAATACCTTGTATTGGCTGTTTGGCTTCTTCCGCGTCAGTACTACCGGGCAAAGTGCAATCGCATTAGGTAAAAATAGCCCAGAGGATCAAGCGAGTAGCTTATTGCGTCCTTTCGTGCTTTCGCTCTGCCTTGGCTTGATTTTCATTGCGTTGCAGTCCGTGATTTGGATGGGGGCAGAGCTGATTATCTCCCCTGATGCAGTCGTGGCCGAAAACGCTAAGACTTACTTCGATATCATGATCTTTGGTGCGCCGTTTGTACTGCTGAACTACACCGTGATTGGTTGGTTGATGGGGCAGGCGAAAGCCAAAGAAACCTTGTTCACGCAAGTGTTTGGTAATGTTCTGAACATCGTGCTGGATATCGTATTTGTGTTGTACTTTGATATGGGCATTGCTGGTGTTGCGGTGGCGACACTTATCGCGCAAATCTCGACGTTTGTTATTGGTGCGGTGCTGGTGTTGAAAACCTGTCGCTTCCCGCTGTTTGATCACATTCAGACCGCAAAAATGACGCGTAAAGATCTCAAAGTCATTGCGTCTTCCAATATGGATCTGCTGCTTCGTACTGTGTGTCTATTGGTGTTCTTCAACATGATGGCGCGTGTAGGCTCTCAGCTTGGTTCTGATGTGCTTGCTGCGAACGCAATCATGATGCAAGTGACCTTTATCGTCAGCTACATGTTCGACGGTGTAGCGAACGCGTCGAGCGTCTTTGCAGGTAAAGCGGTAGGCCAGAAGAATACGACATTGCTTGATAACGTGATTAAGCTAAACACGCAATGGACCGCGGCGTTCGTTGTTGTCTTGACCTTGCTGTTAGTGCTGTTCAAACACCAAGTGGTGATGTTGTTTACCACCTTGCCAAACCTTGTTGAACTGTATCTAGACATGAGCCCTTGGTTATTGGCATTCCCGTTGGTTGCTGGTTTTGGTCTTACGTTTTACGGCATCTTTACCGGTACAGGGACGACGCGACCAGTGCGTAACTCTACCTTTCTAACCATGGTGTTGTTCTTAGTGACTCAATTTATTGCGGTGCAATATTGGGGCAACCACGGTTTATGGCTGGCATTCACTCTGTTCTACGTTGGGCGCTTTGTCTTCTTGTTCCCATACCTCGAACAAGTCAAACAAAAGTGTCAGTAATTCACACTGTCACAAACGACCTAATTTAGATGTTCTTATAACAAGGGTGGAGCCATCTGCCCTTGTTGATAAATCTGAAAAAGGTGATGAAATAACCCCTCCGACTGGTTTCCTTGCTTTAACCCGCATGATATTATTTGTGATGTTATATTATTACATTTAGTTTGATGCAGTGATTTCTCAACCAGTACTCTCCGTTAATAATCTCAGCCTTACAGACTCAGAGCGCACACTCTTCAAAGACATTTCTTTTGAGCTGTTTCAAGGTGAAGTTCTTGCCATTATGGGACCTTCCGGCATTGGTAAATCCATGTTGTCGAAAGCCGTCGCAGGTTTTTTGCCGTTAGATATTTGGGTAGACGGAAGTATCCAGCTTAACAGCAGTGAGGTAGCACAAACTGCCATGCTGCAACGGAGTCAATCTCAGCGTCCTGCGGTCATTTTCCAAGATGCACTTAAAGCACTGAATCCATTGGCCTCTGTCGAGCAACAACTGTGTTTGGCATTGACGGGCAACAAAACACGTTTGTCTTCAGCAAACCGAGAAACGGTGACGACCTTGCTGTCTCAACTCGGATTTGCGGCTCCAAAAGCAGCATTGGCGCAGCATCCAAGTCAGCTATCTGGTGGTCAGCGCCAGCGTATTTGTATTGCCATTGCATTGCTTGGTAGTGCCAACTTGATCATCGCTGATGAGCCCACCAGTGCGCTCGATCCAATCACCGAAGCGGAGATCCTTGAGTTGTTCCGCAGCAGTGTTCAGCAACGCAACATCAGTGGTTTGTTGATCACGCACGATCTATCTGCGGCTTTGGCGTGTGACAAAGTCTTGGTGATAGCGGACAACACCATGGTGGCTTATGGCGCACCATGGCAAGCCATTCAGCAAAGTTCGCATCCTTTCTGCCAACAACTTGCGCAACTGCTGCCTTAACCTCATCTCTGGAGCCTATTTTGACTAAGCACAACTTGAGCGGGCACACGCAGCCTAAATCGGCGGAAGTTCGCTTTGAGCAAGCCAGTGTTCACTATTACTCCAAACCAAGTTGGTTAGGGGGCAAACCGTTCAAAGCGCTCGAACAATTGGATCTTGCCATCGACACAAAGAACATTGCGATTGTTGGTCCTTCTGGCGCGGGTAAATCGACTTTGATTGAGCTTCTGTTTGGTCTTCGTAAACCCACATCTGGTGAAGTGTATGTGTGTGGTTATCCGTTATCGCGTAGCTCGGCTAAGCAGCGACAAGAGTTGTGTCAGCACATTCAGCTGATCCCACAAGAGCCGCAATCGAGCTTGAATCCGTACTACACCGTTCGCCAGATCTTACTGGAGCCGCTAAGCAATATTGGCTTGACGCAAGAGCTCAATGAGAAGGTGGAAAAGGTCTTGGCGGATGTCGGTTTGGATCTCACATTGCAGGATCGTAACCCGCAGCAGTTATCGGTTGGGCAAGCGCAACGTGTGGCTATCGCCAGAGCTTTAATTGTTGAGCCTTGCGTGTTGGTTGCCGATGAGCCAACCAGCAGCCTAGATCCCGTCAGTCGTAAACAGATTCTCGACTTGTTGGCAGGCATTCAAAAGAGTCGTCAGATGCGCCTGATTTTGGTGACACACGACCTCGATGCGGCACAAACCCTATGCGATGAAATCCTGGTGTTAGACAAAGGACGCGTTGTCGAGCACGGAACGGCACAAAACGTGACAAATAACCCATCACACTTGATCACGAGAGCCTTGATGAGCGCTCAACACAAAAGTAATGAATTCACAAAAACCATTGGAGAGGTTTCTTATGCACCTTAGTACTCCCAAGTTAGCTTTGTCGCTGGCTTTAAGCGCACTGTTGACGGGTTGTTTTGACTCTGGCGAAAGCAAGCCAGAAGCGGAAAAAGCAGCTGCACCGCAAGCAACGGAAATTCGCGTTGCCATGATGCAACCACCACGCACAGGTTTGTCGCCACTTTCAGATGACGCGTTCAAACTGTCACGTTGGAGCACGGCAGAAACGCTGGTGAACCTAAACGATCAGTCGGTAGCAGAGCCTATGCTGGCAACAGAGTGGGAACAAGTTGACCCGATGACGTGGCAATTTACGGTACGTAAGGGCGTGAAATTCCACGATGGTTCTGACCTTGATGCCAATGCGGTTGTGAACTCTCTACAAACAGCATTAGATGCCGCACCTAAGCCACGTATTTTGGATGGTATCGAATGGCAAGTTCGCGCACTGGACGACTTCACTGTTGAAATCAAAACGACCTTTAACGATCCATTGTTGCCAAGCCGTCTATCTAGCCCACAGTTAGCGATCCTTTCGGGTGCTGCATATCAAGAAAACGGTCGTGTTGTGCCAATCAATGCGGGTACGGGTCCATTCGTTCTGACAGAAATCAACGGGACAACCAGCGCGAAACTGAAACGTTTTGACGGTTACTGGGGTGAAAAAGCGAAAGTAGACAGCATCTTCGCTGAATACGTACCAAACGGTTTTGCTCGTGCTGCTGCACTGCGTACCGGTGAGGCGGATGTAGTCGAAGCCGTTCCTGTATCGCAAATCGAGATGATGGAATCTTCACAGCTGCACGAAGTCGCAATGCCACGTACCAACACGCTTTACCTAAACAATAAATCAGATGTGTTTAGCCAGTTTGGTTTGCGTAAAGCAGCGGCTCAAGCGGTTAACCGTGAGCAAATCATCAAAACGGTTTACGAGAACCACGCCGATTCAGCAAAAGGTCTGTTAGGTCCTGCATTGGCATGGGCTCAACCAATTCGTGATGCGAACCCTCGTATGGAAACCATGGAAATGCGCCACGCGAACGGTGAGAAGATCACCATCGGTACATTTACCGACCGTGCTGAGTTGCCAGAAGTAGCGGTGCTGCTAAAGCAACAACTTGAAGCGGCTGGCTTTGTGGTTGAACTAGACGTTCGTGAATACGCACAAATCGAAAACGATGCACTAGCAGGTAAGTTCGATGCGTTCTTGTTGTCACGTGCAACGGTGCTGGATTCTGGTGACCCAGTGGCGTACATGCAAAGTGACTTTAGCTGTAAAGGTTCTTACAACCTAGGTCAGTTCTGCTCTGAAGAGGTGGACGCAGCATTGAAACATGCTGATCGTCAGCCGTTGGGTGAGAAACGCCAACAAGCGATCATCGAAGCAGAAAGCAAAATCCTTGAGCAATACGCTGTGATTCCACTGCTTCACGAGCGTGTAATCCAAGGTGAGAGTGACCGCGTGAAGAACGCACAACGTGACCCACGTGAGCGTCGCCTGATCGACCAGTTTACTGAGGTGAACTAACTCGATGTCGTCTGTTGCCAACATGCGTTCTCGTTGGAGCGCTTGTATGCCTGAATGGTTTACGCGTTTTTTGTCGCGCTTCCTGTCACTCGGGGTAGTGGTTGTGCTGGTGGGTTTGATGCCGGATATTGCCGGTATCGACCCAAGCCAATCAATCCTCCGTGCTCGTGCGGGTGCTCAACAATTGCTGACGGCAGAAGCTCTGCAAGCAATTCGAGAAGATCTTCAACTTGACCGCAGCGCTGCTGAGCGATTGTGGGATTGGTTGACGCTTGCCATGCAAGGTGACTTAGGTGTCTCTTGGGTGAGTGGCGCATCCGTGATGGAGAGCGTTCAACAAACCGCAAAAACGTCGCTATTACTGATGCTTACAGCGCTAGGCATGGCATTTGTAATGTGCATGGCGAGCGTACTTTACACTGTGCGTCGTTGGCAACAGAATCGTTTAGACAAGCATCATGACACGCTCAGTTCGGTGTTGGTCTCATTGCCTGAATACGTGATTGCTTCATTGCTGATCATGGTGTTTTCCATTTGGTTGGGTTGGTTCCCGCCTTATGGTTGGCAAGGCGTACAAAACCTCTGGCTACCAAGTTTGGCAATGGCATTGCCTGCGGCTGGCTTGTTCGGGCGCTTGCTCAATGACAGCCTCAAGCGAGTATTAGATGAGCCTTGGGTGATCACTTGGCTATCGGCGAACGTCAGTAAGTTTCAAATCTTACGCTTTGCCTTGTGGCGCGCCGTTAGTAACTTGATTCCTCAAATCGCAATGACGGTGATTGGTTTGACCGGCGGCGCGGTTGCTGTGGAGCAAGTGTTCTCCATTCCGGGTATCGGACGACTAATCTTAGGCGCAGCGAAATCACAAGATCTGCCGATGCTGCAAGGTGGTTTGTTGGTGTTGCTGGTGTTCTCGATGTTGATCAGCAGTGCGAGCATCTTATTGCAACGCTGGTTACTCGGGCACAGTGTCACAAGTGGTAAGTTGATCAGCAGTCACAGTACGTTCCGTTTTACCCAAAGCACCACCAAACGTATCGTCAGTGCCACAATCTTTACCTTGCTGATTGGTTGTGCAGGATGGGCGTTAATGCGCGATCCTTACACTATCCAATTTACCCGCCTTGAATCGCCAAGCTTAACAGCACCGTTTGGTGCTGATGCGGTCGGGCGAGATCTGCTTGCTCGCGTTGGCGGCGGTATGATGTCGACAATCAAAATGGGCATCATCGCAACGTTCCTAAGTTTAGTGATTGGTTTACTGCTCGGCTTCGTGACTCGTTATAGCCAAGGCTTAATTGAGCTCACCAAAGGTGTGCCATACATTGTGGCGGGTCTGTTGATTGCTGGTCTAACGGGGATGAACCCAAACAGTGCCTTGATTGCTATTGTTATGGTGTCATGGGCACCATTAGCAGCGCACTGTTCAAGTTTGTTGATGGAAGCCAAAGCGCAGCCTTACACGCATCTTGCGCCTATTTGGGGAGCTAGTCAGTGGCGAGTACTCCGTTACTACTTGTTGCCTTATGTGCTGCCGCCATTGATTCGTCACGCGTTTCTGCGTTTGCCATACATTACGCTCAGCCTGACGTCTCTGAGTTTTATCGGACTTGGCGTTAAGCCGCCTGAACCTGAGTGGGGTTTATTGATTGCAGAGAATCTGCCTTACATTGAGCGCTCGCCATTAGGTGTCTTACTACCAATCTCAGGCTTGGTTTTGATGGCAATTGCGGTGAATTTGATTTTTGATGACAAGTGACGAGCAGCGATAAAGCGAAGTGAGCTTCCATATCCCAGATGTAATCAGTAATTTGGTAATTTAGAAAACAAAAGGATGTGTTTTCTGCCAGAAAGTACACAGCACGGTCTATGTATATTGGAAGCACCTATAAATTAACGAGTATAAAAGTTACGCGAACTCAGATGTTTAGGTAGTGTTACTCTTTATACACACGTAATCCTTTATCCGTTAATTCTTGAGTGACCACTTCGGATAGGTTTCGATCGGTAATAATTCCGTCCAATTGCTCGATGTCTAATGCATGAAAGCTCGCTATCTGACCGTATTTAGTTGAGTCTGAGATCAGATAATTGGTTTGTGCCGCCTTGATGATTGCTTTTTTAACGAGAACTTTATTTTCATTAGGTGTTGATAAGCCTTTCAAGCTCCAAGATGAAGTCGAAATAAAGGCGATATCAATATTTAGCCCATTCAAGAACTCTGCGACTTTTCCTCCAATGGTGGATTGGTTCTCGCGGTCAATTTTTCCCCCAGTGTGGTAAAGCTCACATTCACTGTGCGTCATAAGGAAAGCAGCAATAGAGAAGTCATTGGTGATCACTAAAAGATCATTACGATTTGCTATTTGATGGGCGATTTCTAGAGAGGTTGTTCCCGCATCCAAGTAAATCGTAGCGTCTTGACCAATTAACGTAGCCGCCAGCTTACCAATTTGAATTTTTTCATCCGCTTGTTGCTCGACCTTCGCATCATGGGAAAGTTCGGAATGTAGAGCTTGAGCGAGTTGCACTCCACCAGAAACAGAAACGACTTTACCTGAGGATTCAAGCTTCACGATATCACGACGAATGGTCATATGTGATACGCCAAGGTGGTCGGTTAAATCTGAAATGCTTAACACTTCTTGATGTGATAACAGGGATAATATGGTTCTTTGACGTTCTGCTGGGATCATAGTTTCACTTCTATATTCTTGTTTTTCAGTATCCTACCAATCTTTTCATTTGTTGTGAATATCTGTGAATTATGTTCTCAACGTTGTAAGAACAGCCTTCGCTTGTGTTAACTGCTCGGAATATCTCTGCCCATAAAGAGGTATATATCACGACATTGTTAATTTGTGTGAAAAAATGTGATTCAAAGCGAGGTCTTAGTATTAATCTTCACATATAATCACATCAACCAAACAAGAATTAACAAAGTTTAATAGACCAGAAGGCATTGTTTTTATGAGTGAAGTTCAATCTGTAGGTGTTATCGGTTTAGGCTCTATGGGAATGGGCGCCGCAAAGTCATGTGTGCGTGCAGGCCTAGATGTCTATGGTTTCGATTTAAATTCTCAAGCGCTTGAAGAGTTAGGTTCATTCGGTGCAAAAGCTGTTTCTACAAATGCAGTTGAGTTTGCAGATAAGCTTGATTCGGTTCTAGTTCTTGTTGTGAACGCAGCTCAAGTTAACACGGTCTTGTTCAAAACCGGTCTTGCTACAGCGCTTAAGCCGAATACGCCAGTAATGGTTTCAGCAACCATCTCAGCAGAAGACGCAAAACAAATTGAAGCGAAATTGGCAGAACACAATCTTGTGATGCTTGATGCACCGGTATCTGGTGGTGCTGCAAAAGCAGAATTAGGTGAGATGACTATTATGGCGTCGGGAGCGCAAAGCACATTTGATGCACTTGAACCAGTACTCAACGCAACGGCAGCTAAAGTCTACAACATCGGTGAAGCGATTGGCCTAGGCGCAACTGTGAAGATTATCCACCAATTGCTAGCAGGTGTTCATATCGCAGCTGGTGCTGAAGCAATGGCATTAGCGGCACGTGCAAACATTCCTCTTGACCTGATGTACGACGTGGTGACGAATGCAGCGGGTAACTCTTGGATGTTTGAGAACCGCATGAAGCATGTGGTTGATGGTGATTACTCCCCTAAATCTATGGTCGACATCTTTGTGAAAGATTTAAACCTCGTATCGGACACAGCAAAAGATCTCAAATTTCCACTTCCTCTATCAAGCACAGCACTAAACATGTTTTTGAGTGCAAGCAATGCTGGTTTTGGCCAGGAGGACGACAGTGCCGTTATCAAGATTTTTGATGGTATTGAGCTTCCAGGTGTAGAAAACAAACAGAAATAAGCGCACGTAAAACGGAGAAAAAATGATGTTATTAGGCGTTATCGCAGACGACTTTACTGGCGCAACAGACATCGCAGGTTTTCTTGTAGAAAACGGCATGCGCACAGTTCAGCTTAACGGTATTCCAAAAGAAGAGATTGATGTAAACGCAGATGCGGTCGTGATCAGTCTTAAATCTCGCTCTTGTCCTGTAGATGAGGCAATCGAGGATTCAGTAGCAGCGCTTAAGTGGCTGCAAGCAAATGGCTGTCAGCAGTTTTACTTCAAGTACTGCTCAACGTTTGACAGCACAGCAGAAGGTAACATTGGTCCTGTAACGGATGCACTGCTTGCAGAGCTAGGTGAAGCGTTCACCATTGTATGCCCATCATTACCAGTGAATGGTCGCACAGTTTACAACGGCCATCTATTTGTATTCCAAGACTTGCTAAGCGACTCAGGTATGCGTAATCACCCTGTGACACCAATGACTGATTCAAGCCTAGTTCGTATGATGGATGCTCAATCTCAAGGCAAATCTGGCCTGGTGAACTTCCAAATAATTGAACAAGGTCCAAAAGCGGTAATTGGGCGCTTTGAAGAGCTAAAAGTACAAGGCAACCGCTATGCAGTGGTTGATGCATTCAATGCAGAGCATCTTGTCACACTTGGTCAAGCGGCGAAGTCTCTAAAACTGGTAACTGGTGGTTCTGGTTTGGCTGCGGGTATTGCTAAGAACTGGATAGAGAACCTTGAAGATCAAAGTGATGCGAAGCAAGAGGGGAACCCTAAAAAGGCACCAACCGTTGTGTTATCTGGATCTTGTTCTGTCATGACCAACCAACAGGTCGCTGTTTACAAAGAAAAAGCGCCACACTTTGCTATTGATGTGAAGGCGTGTTTGACGGAAGAAGATTACTCAAATCAAGTGTTTGATTGGGTCATGACCAACATCGAAAGCGAGTTCGCACCACTGGTTTACGCAACCGCAGATGCAGCGGCGTTAAAAGCGATTCAACAAGAGTTTGGCGCGCATGCTTCAAGTCACGCGGTTGAACAGTTCTTTAGCCAACTTGCAGTTAAACTTCAGCAGCACGGTGTGAAAAATTTCATCGTTGCGGGTGGGGAAACCTCAGGGGTTGTAACCCAAAGCCTAGCCGTAAAAGGTTTTCATATCGGTCCTCAAATCGCACCAGGTGTACCTTGGGTGAAGTCACTTGAAGGCGAGCTTTCTTTGGCTCTGAAATCGGGCAACTTCGGCGATGAACACTTCTTTGCCAAAGCACAGTCGTTTTTTGAATAGGTGACGTTGTGATGAATAAAGAATTGATGACAGAACAACAACTGCGAGAGCAAATGGTCACTATGGCTCTCTCTATGTTTGAACGTGGCTATGCGACTGGCGGCGCTGGCAACCTTTCTCTAAAACTGCCTAATGGACACTTTCTGGCAACGCCAACTGGTTCTTCGTTCGGCCGCTTGATTGCTGAAGAGCTTTCGGTTGTGGATATTGATGGCAACCATATCTCTGGTGAAAAGCCATCAAAAGAAGTGGCTTTTCATCTGGCGATTTATCGAAATAACTCAAAGTGTAATGCGATTGTGCATCTACATTCTACTTACTTGACGGCGCTTTCTTGTCTTGAAGGTTTAGATCGCGAGAATGCCATCAAAGCTTTCACACCTTACTTTGTAATGCGCATTGGCGAACTGCCAGTGATTCCGTACCTGCGCCCGGGCGACCCTCAGATTGCTGAAGAACTTGCGCAGCGGGCTAGTGACTACCGAGCTTTCCTCCTGGCGAACCATGGTCCAGTGATCACGGGTACGGACTTTGAAGATGCAGTGGATAACGCAGAAGAGCTAGAAGAGACAGCGAAGCTAGCGTTCATTCTTAAAGATAGCAACATCCGCTACTTAACGGATACTGAGATTCAAGACCTAAAAGGGAGAGGTAAGTAATGGCTAAATTCGCGGCAAATCTGACAATGTTATTCGCAGAAGTTCCTTTTCTAGATCGTTTCGAAAAAGCACACCAAGCGGGCTTCAAAGCGGTGGAATACCTTTTCCCATACGCATTCGAAGCGCAAGAACTAGCAAGCAAGATACAGCAGTTTGGTTTTGAGCAAGCGTTATTCAACATGCCTCCAGGTGATTGGGATGCAGGTGAACGAGGTTTTGCAGCTATTCCGGGGCGTGAGGATGAATTTAAAACGAGCGTCGAGACTGCGTTGATGTACGCCAAGGCACTGAACTGTAAAAAGGTTCACGCTATGTCTGGCATTGTTGATTCACGCTTCACTCGTGATCAGCATATTGAAACCTTTATCTCAAACATTCGTTATGCAGCGGATAAGTTTGCCGAACATGGTGTTGAGCTGATGATTGAGCCACTCAACAATCGCGATGTACCGAACTACTTTGTTGCACATCAACGTGAAGCGGTTGAACTCATCAAACAAGTGGCTCGTCCAAACGTGAAATTGCAGCTCGATCTCTATCACGCACAAATTATGGACGGTGATCTGAGTACGTTGATTCGCGATGTGGCGCCATACACAGGCCATATTCAAATTGCTTCTGTGCCTGAAAGGCACGAACCATCGGAAGGCGAACTGAATTACCCACACCTATTCAATGTTTTGGATGACTCTGGTTACCAAGGCTGGATCGGTTGTGAATACAACCCAAGGCATAGCACGCAGCTGGGCCTTAGTTGGGTTAAACCATACCTATAACAATTTTAATTTCTATCCATAAATAACTTGAAACTAATTACAAAAACAAAGGGTCGTGACTATGAATATTATCATAACTGGAGGGGCGGGTTTTCTCGGAACCCTACTTGCCAAATCACTACTAAAAGAAAACAAAGCTGAAAGTATTACTATTGTCGACATTCAAAAGTCGCGCTTAGAGGGCATTGATGACCGAGTCGTTTCTTTAGTCATGGATATGACAAAACGAGAAAATATAGACCAAGTTATTACTGCCGAAACGACACACATTTTTCATTTAGCGGCAATTGTATCGAGCCATGCTGAGCAAGATTTTGATTTAGGCGTAGCTGTAAATCTGACGACCACACAGTTATTGCTTGAGCGTTGCCGTAAAGTAAACCCTAATATTCGTTTTACGTTTGCTTCATCTTTAGCTGTATTTGGTGGTGATCTTCCGGAAACGATTACACCAATAACAGCACTTCATCCTCAGTCATCCTACGGGACGCAAAAAGCTATAGGTGAGTTATTGGTGAACGACTATGCCCGTAAAGGCTTTGTTAAAGCTGTATCCGTACGTTTACCGACTATTTGTATTCGCCCTGGGAAACCAAACCTTGCCGCTAGCTCTTTCGTAAGCGGAATTATTCGTGAGCCTTTGAATGCTCAAGAATCAAATTGTCCTGTAGACCCTACGCTAAAACTTTGGATATCGAGCCCGTCTAGAGTAGTGGACAATATTCAATATGCAGGGCTAATGCCTTATGAGCAGTTAAATAATCTGTCCTATAGAACGCTTAATTTACCTGGTATTCAAACTACACCAGCTGAGATGATTCAAACAATGGACACTCTAATGGGTAAACAACTTTCTAATTATATTACCTATGAGCATGATGCGGGCATTGATCGTATTGTGAGTAGTTGGCCACAAAAAATTGATTGTACTAAAGAACTGGAGCTTGGATTTAAAGCAGACAGTAATTTCAAGGATGTATTACAACAATTTATTTCTGTTAACAATATGGAGATTGTCTAATGTTACCAACCTCAGTAATTGGACTAATAGTAGCCGTATCAGTCCTTGTTTTTCTTGTATTACGTACAAAAGTACATGTGTTAATTGCGATGTTAATTGCGGCATGTATCGCAGGTATTATTGGTGGGTTAAGTGTTGACGACACGATTGCGACCGTTAGCAAAGGATTTGGTGGAACATTAGGCGGTATAGGGATTGTCATCGGTCTCGGCGTTATGATGGGGGCTATTTTAGAGGCTTCTGGAGCAGGAGAAAGTATTGCCTATAATTTTATAAAGTGGTTAGGAAAAAAGAAAGAAGAGGCCGCTCTTGCTGTAACTGGCTATATTGTTAGCATCCCAATCTTTGTGGATAGCGCGCTTATCATTCTTTATCCAATTGCGAAGTCTTTGTCAAAAACGTCCAATCGCTCGATTTTAACGCTTACGGTTGCTCTGGCGGGCGGCTTGGTCGTAGCGCATCACGCTATTCCGCCGACTCCAGGGCCTTTGGGCGTTGCTGGTATCTTTGGTGTCGATCTTGCCAGCATGTTAGGTTTTGGTTTGATGATCGCAGCGCCTTGTGTCATGGGTATTGTTTGGTATGCAAGATGGTTAGAAAAGCAGTTTCCTGAATTCATTCCAACCGAACATTTCTCGAAGTCTAGTGAGCAACTGATTAATGATCACAAAGAGTACATTGCAAGTAAAGAAGCGAAAGACCTACCATCTTTAAGTAAATCTATCGCTCCAATTATTATCCCTATTTTACTTATACTTGCGAAATCAGTGATGGGTTTATTAGAGGGTACTTTCGGTTTCGAAGGGCTGACAGCAACAACATTTGGTCAATTTATCGCTTTTATCGGCAGCCCTACAATTGCACTATCAATAGCGACGTTATTAGCGGTTTACACATTGGGTAATAACCTTACCAAAGAAGAAGCGAATGAAAAGATGGAACAAGGAATCTCCACTTGTGGCATCATTTTGTTAGTAACAGGAGCTGGTGGCGCGTTAGGTGCCGTATTGCGTGAAACGGGTGCGGGCGCAGAGATTGCCAACCAAGTTGCAGGGCTTCCTATTTCTGCGGTTATGATTCCATTTATTATTGCGACGTTAGTTCGTATTATTCAGGGCTCTGGTACAGTCTCCATGATAACCGCTGCTTCTATATCTGCCCCAGTTTTAGTGAATATTCCTGACGTTAACCTTTTATTCGCAGCGACGGCAGCTACGATGGGATCTCTATTTGCTGGCTACTTTAATGACTCGCTATTCCATATTGTTAATCGATTAATGGGGGTTACTGAGGTTAAGAAACAACTCATTATTTGGACTATTCCAACAACAATTGCTTGGGCTATTGGTGGTTCATTAGTCATGATTCTTAACTTATTCTTCGGATCTCATGGTTCAATCTTTGATCCTGTGTTACCACTTGCTGTACTTTTGGGGTGTGTTGCATTTACAAAATCTTACAGCGCTAAGCACGTCGAATTACAAGAGGTATAAAGGTTTACTTGTACTCTTCCATAAAGTAAAAACCTATCACAATATGTATTTTTATCAGATAGTTTAGAGTTTTTAATAATATGAACGGCCCTATGTTTGGGCCGTTTTAGTTCTTATAAATAAACTATTTAAATTGAACCGATATAGGTTCCGTTTTCAACTTAATCAATATGAAATGGAATTGTTATTTCCCGCTTAGTAAGAGATTACCTATAAAGGTTCTATTCGAGTTTAACTCTAGTGATTTTACTCTAGCGAAGTAGGGTTACTTTATATAAGAGTCCAGTACTTTTAATACGACTTCCATATCTTTTTCACGTTGAGTTTTGTCTTCCTCAAGTACGACGTGTTCAAGTAAGTGACCTTTAATTACTTCTCGCATCAAACCATTTACTGCTCCCCGAATAGCGGCAATCTGCTGCAACACATCTTGGCATTCATGCTCTTCTTCCAGCATTTTTTTAAGTCCATTCACCTGACCCTGTATTTTACTGACTCGAGTGTTGAGCTTCTTTTGATCTCTGGTTGTATGCGACATGTCTTATCTTCTTTAAGTTACGGGCCGAGTTATTCTAACTGATAATGTAGCACTCAATTTATACTGGGGGGTAGTATTTAATACTGGGGGGGAGTATAGTTTGCGATAAATTAGAATCAACAACAGAGAACAACAATGGATTTTGTCGCGTTACTACAACAAGGTAATGGGTGGTTCTTTATTCCCAGTGCCATTTTGCTTGGCGCCTTGCATGGTTTAGAACCTGGGCACTCTAAAACGATGATGGCGGCGTTCATTGTCGCGGTGAAAGGAACGGTCAAACAAGCCGTGATGCTGGGTTTAGCTGCCACACTTTCTCACACTATAATTGTATGGTTAATCGCTGTTGGCGGGATGTATATTAGCCAGAAATTCACCGCTGAAGCGGCTGAACCATGGATGCAACTTATCTCTGGGGTCATTATCGTGACAACCGGCGTATGGATGTTTTGGCGGACATGGAGCGATGAGCGAGCTTGGAACAAAGCTCAGGATCATGCTCGCGACTGGACGACTCAAGTTGTGGATACAGGACATGGGCATGTTTCGCTTTCGATTACACAGGAAGGGGAGCATCACCGTTTCCAATTGCGAACACTCAGCGGTAAACCTTTAACTGCTGAAGGTATCAAGGTTTCGGTATCGAGTGATGGTTATCAACCTGCTGATATCTATCACTTTATAGAGCGTGATGGATACTTGGAATCGGCGTCTTGCATTGAAGTCTCTAATGGACTTTCTGTCACTTTGATCATCGGGCACCATGATCATACCCATGACTTTGATGTACATTTCCGTTCTGGTTCTCATTTAGAAAGCGAAGATAAGGAATATCAAGATGCTCACGAACGCGCTCACGCTTTAGACATTCAAAAACGCTTTGAGAATCGAGACGTGACGAATGGGCAAATTCTGCTGTTTGGATTAACGGGCGGTTTGATTCCATGCCCTGCTGCGGTAACGGTTTTGCTTATCTGTTTGCAGCTTAAGGCAATGACTCTTGGTGCGACTTTAGTTGTGTCATTCAGTATTGGCTTAGCCTTGACTCTGGTTGCTGTTGGCGTTGTGGCAGCAGTGGGCGTGCAAAAAGCGACATCTAAATGGAGCGGTTTGAATGATGTTGCACGTCGAGCTCCTTACTTATCGGGCGTCTTGATCAGTGCAGTTGGTTTATACATGGGTATGCATGGATACATATCGCTGACGAGTTAAACTCTATGATAAAGACTCTTTTCCTTTCTTTTTGTATGGGTAATGGCTTCATGCCTTGGTTTGCATGTTTTGCTGCCGATTCTTGATTGAGAATCACTCGATCCGACATCGCTGCCATATCTACAAACCAAGTCATTCTCGCTTCACCAAGCATCTCGGATTACAACCGCTGCAATTGTGGCTCTAATATCTGAACCTGAGATACTAAATGATAAAACGGGAGCACTGACCACAGCGCTCCCGACGGCAAAACGCTAATTAGAACTCTTTTCTTTAATGTTCGATACCAATTTGGTCGCATAGTTAAATTTAACTATGCAAACGTTTCCTTTTGCGTACTCGTCCCTTCGCCAAACCTCGTAGAAATGTGACGTTTTGAAGACTTTTTTTCCTTCTGTCTAAAGTAATCGGGAACCAAGCAGATACATAGTTATAAAGTTATGTCTTGCTCTGCCAAACAGACCCAAAATGCAGTTTGGTTGGTTTTGGAGAAGAAAGGCTTAGCGCTCGATTAATGAGCATCAATTGAATTGTATTGAGACAATTATAATGAAAAGAATCATCTTATTAGCAGTCTGCGCCATGTTTGGTATTGCTGTCGTGGCGAGTATGGCATCAACGTACCTAATTTCGAGTCAGAAAATCGATGACATCATCTTAAACAAATCCCAAGTTCAAGCTGAGTTTCTAGCGGGAAATGCGAGTTATATTTTGGAGAACTCAGCCAATCCAATGCAAGATTTACAATCGCTTGTTGAGGGGCTGAAACAACGTTCAGACGTGAGTTATGCCGTTGTAATTGACCGTAACGTAACGGCAGTAGCCCACAGTGATAAGCACAAGCTGAACAAAACCTATAACGATGAATATACTGTTGAAGGCGCGACGAGAGGTGTTCAACAGTACTCAAAGTGGTATGCCGATGTCCAGAAAGTATGGGTGTTTGACATCATGGCACCAATTTATGTGGATGGTCAGTTATACGGTACTTTTGATATTGGTATTCCTATTACCGAAGTGAGCCAAGCGACGAATGGAATTATTACTTACCAGTTGATCTCTATGGTGGCGATCTTCGTTATGTGTGTTTTGATTCTGTCACTTCTGCTAAATAAACTGATGAGACCGCTTTCTGCGCTTAAAGACGCTCTACAAGACATCTCAAAAGGAGACGGAGACTTAACCGTTCGTTTGCCAGCGAAAGGTAATGACGAAGTCGCGCAAATTTCTTCTGCTTTCAACGTTTTTGTTGGGAAAGTACATGAGATTATTACACAAGTTGTAAATACTGGTGTGGAGCTTAATAGTTCAGCTGTCGCTTTGCGTGGGCAATCTCAACAAGCGCTCACAAGAGGGCAAGAGCAGAACGAGCAAACCATGCTGGTTGTCACATCCATGAACGAAATGATTGCGACGGTCAATGAAATTGCCTCCAATGCTGCTGGAGCGGCAAATGCTGCGAGTGCAGCAAGTAATGAAGCGCAAGATGGCTACACGACGCTAGAAAGAACCAAAACGGCGATGACTAATCTTGAAAACGAGATGAACAGCACTTCCAACATTATCGTGAGTCTTGCTGAAAATACTCAGTCGATTGGTAGTATTCTAGAAGTGATTAGAGGTATTTCGGAGCAAACCAATCTATTGGCTCTCAATGCGGCTATCGAAGCTGCACGCGCTGGTGATGCCGGCCGAGGTTTTGCAGTCGTAGCTGATGAAGTTCGCAACCTAGCGACTAAAACGGCTCATTCTACCGATGAAATTGACAACATGATTCACCAGCTACAAACTGAAGCTCAAAGTGCGGTGAATTCAATGAGCAATAGTAAGACTCTTATTGAAGAAGGAACGGCAGAAACCGAGTTAGCTCGACAGGCTTTAGAAGCAATAGCTGCACAAGTGACGACTATTTCAGATATCAATACTCAAGTAGCAACCGCAACAGAACAGCAATCAACGGTAGCAAACGAAATTAATATGAACATGGATACCGTCAGCCACTCAGTGAAAAGTGCGCTAACGGCGAGTGAGCAACTAGAAGCATCAAGTCAACAACTCGCGGAGCTATCGCGAACACTCGATCGTCACGTGGGAGCGTTTAGAATCTAAACGCCAACTGACCCTCTTTAATAAAAAGCCAGTAAATGTTAATTGCTGGCTTTTTTATTTGAAAAAATCGAGTCTCAAATCGCTTAGCGGTGTCTGTCCTTTCTAGACGATAAAACAAAATATGATAAATTAGTTGAGTAAAGCTTAGCTAAGCGTTAAGTTTCGCATTTTGCTTTAAATGTTCAACAAACATAGATATTTTCTTAGCTACATGTTTTCTAGACGAGTAAAAGGCGTAAAGCACTAAATCCTCAGGTTCGTACTCTAGAGTGACGATTTCTAGCTCACCATTTTTGATCTCATTTTGGCATGACTCAATTGGCAATATTGCGTACCCAAGCCCTGATAACGCGCCATATCTGGCGAGATGACCGCTGTTTACTTTGAATGAAGATTGCACAGTTTGAGTAATATGGCCCCCAGCAGGGCTTCTGAATACCCATGGTGCACCATTTACTGCGGTAAGCGTCGTGATGCAGGGAACATGACTTAGATCCGTAATTTTGTAAGGGGTGGCGTATTTCTCAATTAGTTGAGGCGCGGCTAAAATGGCACTGGGCCAGCGTTTTATCTCTCTCGCCACCCAGTTACTGTCTGACAAAGTCCCTCTATGAAAACTCAAAATGACATCAAAGCTGTCAATAACATCATCTTTAGGGTTTAGCGTTGTATCGCAAGACAAAGAGATTGACGGGTATTGCGTGCAAAAGGTGACAACCGCTTTGGCGAGTACAGGTGTGTCTGGCATAAGAATTCGCAGTTCCCCTGTTACCGTGTGTGAGTGGCGCGTTACCGTTTCTAGTGCGGCGTTGAGTTGCTCCAATAACGGACGAGTGCTGCTATAGAGCTCTTCTCCAGCCTCGGTAGGCGTCATTCGCCTTGTTGTTCTATTGAACAACCTAATGTTTAACTTTTCTTCAAGCAGGGCAATGTGTCGGCTGATATTTGATGTTGGTATATTCAAACACTCAGCGGCTCGCTTAAAGCTGTTGTTCTCATAAACACAGTGAAAACTTTTTAACCAGATTTGGTCAACGTTATCAAACATTTCATTATCCCACTTTATTGGATTATCAAGCCAGCATATCGCACTTTATCCCTGTACTAAGTTACATACAATTTTATTTACAAGTTTAAGCGAACAAACAACGAGATATCGCGCTAGAACGTAATCAATAGTGGTGAATTTATGAGCTGGTTAGAACGGTTATTTGAGAATAAAAATATAATAGGTTCGCGCAAAGCGTCTATCCCTGAGGGCGTTTGGACAAAGTGTCCTGAGTGTGAACAAATACTTTATCGTGCCGCGTTAAAAGAAAATTTGGAAGTATGCCCTAAATGCTCATATCACATGAGAATGGCTGCGCGTCAAAGGTTGATCTCTTTTCTGGACCATGGAACACAACAAGAGTTGGCAAGTGAGTTGGAGCCACAAGATATTTTGGGTTTTAAAGACTTAAAGCGATATAAAGAGCGAATTGCTTTAGCACAGAAAACGACTGGAGAAAAAGATGCGTTGGTGGTGATGGAGGGCAAGTTATTGGGGCTGCCTGTTGTTGCGTGTGCATTCGAATTCTCTTTCATGGCAGGCTCGATGGGCGCAGTGGTTGGCGAGAAGTTTGTCCGAGCAGTTGAAAGCGCAATTAATACAAAATCTGGGTTAGTATGTTTTTCCGCTTGCGGAGGGGCGCGCATGCAAGAGTCTTTGGTGGCACTCATGCAAATGTCAAAAACCAGCGCCGCGTTAAACCACTTATCTGAGCACAGATTACCCTATATCTCAGTATTGACGGACCAAACTTATGGTGGCGTCTCGGCGAGTTTAGCCATGTTAGGAGACATCAATATTGGTGAACCTAAAGCAAGTATTGGCTTTGCGGGAAGACGGGTCATTGAGCAAACGGTACGTGAAAAGCTACCAGACGAGTTTCAGCGAAGTGAATTTTTACTAGCGCATGGTGCGCTAGATATGATTGTCGATAGACGTGAAATGCGCGATCGCGTTGGCCGCTTACTGGCTAAGTTAACCAACGCGAGGGTGGTCTCAGAATAGGTTGTATTAAAGTTAGACTTAGTACTTGCGTTTATTGAGCCGTAATCATTACAAACCGTTCATTTTGCCCCCATCTTGGTTCCGCATTCATTAGGCTGAGATCCAACGCCGTTTGGTATGGGTCAACAGCAAAATGGTCGCTTACTAACCCCCAGAGCATCCAGTTGATTGCGGTTTCATTCTCGGTAAGCTCTTCGAGTGGCGCTTGGAGGAAAAAGTACTCATCTTCGCCATCGTAACCGAGCCGATCATAGATAATGTTGCGTAGCTCTCGATCCAAATCATGTTGGAGGTTGATTGAGTCGTACAGTTGCTCTTCTGTTGGGCCATTCTCATGGTGATAAACATTGCGTTTTGACTCTTTGTGTAAAGTACCTGCGCCAGTTTCAATGCTTACTTTCTTTTGCGAGTGTTGCTCAAGAACTTGAATGATTTCATCCTCTAGTTGATCGAGTTTACTCAGCAAAACTTGATTGTTTATGTCACCAGCGGGGGAGGCCATCGTTTGGAAGGCTTTCACTCTCTCGTAGACTGCTTTCCCGTGAGGAAGGGCTGCAAAACACTGTTCTTGGAGCGCTTCATTGGCTTGCCAAATGCCCGAGTAGAGCTCGTAATCATGTGTATATGGTGGAAGCTCTTCAGTATCTTCCCCTAATAATTCTCGCCAGCGCTTTTGCCACTGTTCTTCTTTTGCGTGTTTTACACGCGCGTATTGCTTAACCCAGCGGTTACGAAGTTTTACCCCAAAAATGGCAAGTCCCCATGGAGCGAGCAAATAAAAATAATAGTGAGAAGAGTTATCCCAAAAGTAACCGTAAACGTAAACACCAAAAGCAAGCACCCAAGTTCCAATAGTACAAGCAATAACCCCGGACATTATTGATGATTGGCGCTTTGTTTCTCTTAATGTATTACCTTCAGCACATAACCAAAAAATGCCGCCAAAAACAAAGGCAAACGTTGTCATGAAGTAGGCAATCCCCGCTCCCAAAAATCCCCAAAGTGACATGTATTATCCCTAGCCAAATATCTGCTTTATTCACTCATCAATGACTGGAGGAGTAAATGTGTTTGACTTGGCGGAGAATTTACCATTAATGCCAACCTTTTGATATGCACTCTATGACTTATTGGGAATGAGTCACAAATAAAAATAGATGGTATCAAGCATCAAAATTTAATTTAGAACCTTTGATTGTCGTGAACTCTATCTGGAAGAGTTAAGGGGGGCGTTTAAGGGCAATTTTCCTCATAAAGTCGTTATTTAGAAAAAGGTAAATTAATGTTTTTATTGATAATTGTGAGTTTTTTTGGAGTGGGATTGCTCCCATTTAATTAGAGTAAAAGACCTATTTTTGGGAGCGGTTTCATAAATTTTATGACACTGATTTCACTGTTTGAGCTGTAAAGAATATAAACCCCCACTCAATGTATGTTAATAATCAATGAGTGTTGTTATGTCTCATATCCGTTTTTTCCCGCGCCATCGTTTGGCGCTTGCTTGTATGCTAGCGAGTGTGTCTGGCTTCTCTTTTGCACAAAATCAGTGTGCTGTTGCTGATTTACAACAATCGCGAGATCTGGCTACTGCCGTTTCTGGTGCTGAGTATGATTGCTACCACGCATGGTTTTCAGCACCTTCAGAAACGCTGAATGATATCTATAGTGAAGCGAGCCTAAGCCGTATCCAAGTCGCGCTGGATCAAGAAATCGCTCGCTATCGTGGTGAAGCAGATCAAGCTCGTATTCTAGAGAACCTAGGCGAATTTATTCGAGCGGCCTACTACGTTCGCTACAACGCTGGTACTGGTACACCTGAGTTTTCGCAAGCGTTGAGTCAGCGTTTTGCTCAGTCGACGAGCCTATTCCTAAACAACCCTCATGCTTTGGATCAAGGTCGTGAACAAGTTGGTGCAATGAAGAGCCTGACTTTGATGGTTGATAACGTTAAGCAGTTGCCGCTGACCATGGATAGCATGATGGCCGCGTTGATGCACTTTAATCGTGAAACCGCGCAGGACACGCAATGGGTCGATGGTTTAAACAACTTGTTCCGCTCTATGGCAGGCCATGCGGCGAACGATGCGTTCTACCGATACATGGCAAACAATACACACCATATTGATACGTTGGTGAAATTCGCATCTGATAATGCTTGGGCATTAGATACGGATGCAAGCTTTATCGTTTTCAATGCATTACGTGAAACTGGTCGTTTGCTCGCGAGCCCAGATCAGGAGACCAAACGCAAAGCATTGGCAGTAATGCAACAGGTGATGCAGCGTTATCCACTGGGTAGTGAGCATGACAAACTATGGCTTGCTGCCGTTGAAATGATGAGCTACTACGCACCAGAAGGCCTAAATGGTCTGAATATTGAGCAAGCCAAGCAAGATTTAGCTGCACGTGTAATGCCAAATCGTTTTGAATGTCAGGGACCTGCCATTATTCGCTCTGAAGATCTGACCGATGCTCAAGCAGCGAAAGCGTGTGAAGTGCTAGCGGCAAAAGAAGCCGACTTCCATCGAGTTGCGAATACGGGTAATCAACCTGTCGCTGATGATTTGAATGATCGTGTTGAAGTGGCGGTATTCGCGAGTAACGCTAGTTACGTTGATTACTCTTCATTCCTATTTGGTAATACAACGGACAACGGCGGTCAGTACCTAGAAGGTGACCCTTCAAAAGCGGACAATACTGCGCGTTTCGTCGCTTATCGCTACGCGAATGGTGAAGATCTCTCTATCTTGAACCTAGAACATGAATACACGCACTATTTAGATGCACGATTTAACCAATACGGTTCGTTCAGCGATAACTTGGCTCATGGTCATATTGTTTGGTGGCTAGAAGGTTTTGCTGAATACATGCATTACAAGCAAGGTTACCAAGCTGCGATTGAGCTGATTGCAGATGGTAAACTTAGCCTTTCCACTGTGTTTGATACCACGTACTCTCACGATACCAATCGTATCTATCGTTGGGGTTATCTAGCTGTTCGATTCATGTTAGAAAATCATCCACAAGACGTCGAAAGCTTGTTGGCATTGTCGCGCTCTGGCCAGTTCGAACAATGGGCACAGCAGGTGACGTCTTTAGGTCAACAATACGATGCTGAGTTTGAACGTTGGTTGGACACATTAAAAGTGGAACCTGAGCAACCTGATACAGACCCAGAAGAGCCAACAGAACCAACAAGCCCTGAAGCACAAGTGACTGAATTGACGGCGAACCAAAGCCTTCAGCTCAGTGGCGAAGCATACAGCGAAAAACTGTTCTACGTTGATGTTCCAGCCAACACCGTTAACTTCAATGTATCTATTGAGGGGGCGGGTGATGCGGATCTTTACATGAGCTACAACAAAGTCGCGCATTACTATGATTTCGAAATGAGTCAATATGCTGATGGCAGCAATGAAGAGATTGTGTTTGAACCAGAGCAAGATGGTTACGTTAAAGCGGGTCGTTACTACATCAGCTTAACTGGACGTGATAGCTATGACTCAGTAAATCTTGTGGCTGCGTTAGAAGTGGAAGCGCAAACACCGCCAACCCAAGTGCAAGATGATTTAGCACCTGTGGTACTAGAGTCTGGTGAAGCCAAAATGCTTACCGTTCACAAGCAGCGTTATGCAGCAGTTCATGTGCCTGAAGGTGTAGAAGAGGTTCGTGTATGGCTAACGGCTCACTCTCAAACTGGTAATGTCGATCTATACGCGAGTAGGGAGCATTGGCCTACAGTAGAGCAGCACGAGTATGCGTCCAACTATGCAGGCAGCAATGAATACCTTGCGATTCCTGTTACTGAAGCAGGGTACGTGCACTTCGCTCTTCAGGCTCCAGAGCAAGGCGATGACGTTGAAATGCTAGTGCACTTCAACTAAACAGGTTCGATTAACTAAAGTCGAGATAAAACGTCGCTGATACAGCGACGTTTTTGTTTATATCGGACACGATTATAAACAAACAGCGGCGAATGCTAGTTAATCGGCTGATCTATCGAGTTATCAGTTGCCCTTTTTCTAAACGGCTTTAGGTTTGTATTGCAATTTACCGCGCACATAAACTTTTTTAGCGACGCGTTCTGTGACCTAGCTTCTGATTTGTGTTTCCCAAATGGATACAATATATATGCACCCCGTGCAATAAAGTGAAAAGGGAAAGACATGAAAACGCTTATTTATGAAACGTTGATTAGCCTTGCTAACCAAGAACCAGAACAACATGCAAGAATCCGACAAAATCTCTATGAACAGTTGGATCTGCCGTTCGATAAGCAGCTGGCTTTGTATTCTTGTGCCCTTGGTCCTGCAAGTTCAGGCAAGTTGGAGAGCAGTCAAGGCATTAACAACGCGGTAGATTGCGCGGTTAAACTGCTTGAAACTCCTGAGCGCTAATTCACTCGTTGTTTTAATCACGGCCCGAACCCCAAGGGCCGTTTTTAATTGCGGTTAAATTGATTTCAACGTCGTTATTGCTCTGCTCTTTCCGCTAGCACTTCTTTGAATGCAAACATGCCGTTTAATGCCGCGGGAAACCCTGCGTAGACGGACATCTGCAAAATGATCTCTTTAATCTCATCCTCGCTACAGCCTACATTCAGCGCTGCATTTAAGTGCACTTTTAGTTGCGGCGCGCAATTCCCCATTGCCGTTAGCGCGGCGACGGTTGCGATTTCTCTCGATTTTAGGTCTAAGCCCGGGCGAGCATAAATATCGCCAAACGGATACTCAATGGTGTACTGAGCTAAATCTGGACAAATATCTTGTAAGCTTTCGATGACATTATGACCAGCGTCGCCATCAATTTGAGAGAGTAGTTCTAATCCTTTGTTAAAGCGTGATTGTTCCATCGGTATGTTCCTAGTGAATAAACGTAAACACACCTTAATCGTTAGAGTTAACTCTAAGTCAACGAACTTTTCCGCTTTTATACAAGGCAATTTTTTCTTCTAGAGCCGATAAGTGCTTTTTCTGTTGTTCAATGTGGCGTTTGAGGTTTTCTTGGTGGCGTTCTAACAGGGCTTGACGTTGTGGTACAGATTGAGAGCCGACTTCCCTTAATTTGGCATACTCTAGAATCTCTTCAAGTGGCATTGCAGTTTCTTTTAAACGCTTAACAAAGCTTATCCAGTTTAGATCTTTCGAACTATACATTCGATGTCCACTCGCGTTTCTATGGACATGTTTAAGTAAACCGATTTTTTCATAGTATCGAAGTGTATGAGCAGATAGCCCGACGAGGTCAGAAAATTCTTTGATATTCATTATTATCCTCCAAGGTAGAGCATACCCCATAGAGATAAGCTAAGTTTCGCATTTTGAAGTCATTTCGGGACAGATACAAACAGAAATCATTAGTCTTTTAACGCTAGGTATGGTGATTTACTGGATTTTTGAAACGCGCCAAACGTGATCCATCTGCCAGTTTCGTTTTATTAACAATTGATTACTCAACGGGTTGGCTTGGCTATTTTTATCCTTTGGGCCTATTTTAGGGCGTACATAGGTCTTATGTTCTATCTTTTTAAATTGAAGTTTTTGCTAAGAAAAACAATGCTTTAGGTTTGTGTTGGGCTGTTTGGATTGTATGTTGTGTGCCCGTTATTCACTCAGAACGATTTATCGCTGTGCAATGGATGAGTCGCTACGCCTTCGATTTCAGCCTTGAGTTAGTGCTAAAAGGGTGAGTGCCTCTGATGAATAGCTTTTATAATTTCGATTATTGAATTCACTCACAAAAAAATGCAAACAAGTAATCGTGAGTGGAAACGAGCAGGAGAACAACATGAGTGGCTCACAGGAAACACAATCATTCGGTGCAAACGTTATCTTACATGCGTTTGATTGGAAGTATGCTGACATTGCCCAACGAGCAAAAGAAATCCGCGAGCTTGGTTATGGCTCTGTGTTGGTTTCGCCACCAATGAAAAGCGCACACGATGAGCGCTGGTGGCAGCGTTATCAACCACAGGATTATCGTGTTATCGATAATGCCTTGGGTGATACCAAAGATTTTATTCATATGGTTCGTGAACTGGAGCAAGTTGGTGTGTGGGTTTATGCCGACGTAGTGTTTAACCATATGGCAAATGAGGCCCACCTTCGCAGAGACCTTCAGTACCCAAGACAAGAGGTCTTGGAGGAATACCAGAACAACAAACAGAAATATCAGTCGCTAGCGTTGTTTGGCGATCTATCTCAACCACTTTTTGATGAAGAGGACTTTGTTGAAGCATTCGGCATCAAAGACTGGAAAGATAAGTGGCAGGTTCAAAACGGACGTATCACAGGTGGGCCAACCGACCCTGGCTTGCCAACTCTTCGTGTTTGTGACCATGTCGTTGAACAGCAGCGAGCGTACCTAACGGCGCTGAAAGCTATTGGTGTGAAAGGTTTTCGTATTGACGCTGCGAAACACATGACGTTAGAGCATCTTAAGCGTGTTTGGACAGACGACATCACGCGGGATGTGCACATATTTGGCGAAATTATTACCGATGGCGGTGCGACGGAAGAAGAGTATCAGCTGTTTCTTGAGCCGTATCTACAGGAAACTCGCCTAGGTGCGTACGATTTCCCTTTGTTCTCAACCATGTTTAAGGCGTTTGCTAAAAAGGGTAGCTTCAAGTCTCTGATTGATCCCTATTGTTTTGGTCAGGCTCTGTCCCCCGGTCGTGCGATTACATTTGCTATCACACATGATATTCCTAACAATGATGTCTTTCTTGAGCTCATCATGGACGAGGAAAACGAATGGTTAGCTTATGCCTATATTCTAGGCCGAGATGGTGGTGTGCCGTTGATTTATACCGACTTAAACACTAGCGGTATTAAAGGTAAAAATGGTCAGCCAAGATGGCAAGGTGCATGGAGCGATCCGAGAATGGCAAAAATGATCCAGTTCCATAATATGACGCATGGCGAGCCGATGAGTGTTCTTGAAGGTAACGATGACATGCTCGTACTTAAGCGAGGTGACAAAGGTATTGTGGTGCTTAATAAATCACAGCGTCAACAGTCTTTGACATTAAAAATCGATGGTAATTGGGTTGATTTGATGACAGAACAAATCATTCCAACTGACGGTAAGTTAATCGTACCATCTAAGTCGTCGATGTTACTTGTCGCGAACTAGAAGATGTACACACCGAGCTTAGCAACTTCGGTGTGTATGTTTTTCATCGTCATTCACGTTCTGCTGAAGTTCAATAGAAACTCAAACTCTCTCGTTTTTGCTAGAAATTTATGAGCACTCGTTAACGCAACATTCTGCTTTTAAAAAACCAATTACGTCATCTAAGCACTGATACTCTGCAACACAAAAAAGGGTTCTACCCTCGCGGCGCTGGGTGAGAAGACCAGCTGAAGCAAGGCTCGAGATATGATGAGAGAGAGTGGATGCTGGAATGCCAAGCTTTTCTTGTACGCCGCCTACCGCGATACCTTTGTATCCCGCTTTGACGACTTCTTTGTAAATACTTAAACGAGTCGGATGCCCTAACTCTTTTAGTGCTTTAGCAACGGCTTCAAGCTCCATACTGACCTCTAAAGAATGACCACAGTAATTTTGTTTCGATAATAGGGAAAGTCTCGGTAAATGCCAACTATTACGATCTCAGAACAATTTAAATCAGATGAGATTCATACTGGCTCATGCCTTCATGACAACAATTGTCTGTTCTAATGAGACAGATCAATCTTCATTATTATTTCACGCCACGTTCAAAATCCCTCGTCTACACTCAATGTTGAGTTGTCAGTTGGCAGACCAAGGAGGCGGCCATGATTGCGGTTCATAGAGATTATTGTTTGTCTAACAGTTCGGAGTTACATGCCCACGTTAAAGTCAATCCTGTCGGTAAATTAGAAGTTGAGATTGTTGAACTTCAAGAGCGCCACACCACAGAGTTTGATGATTTGTCTTTTGAGAGTCGTGGGTGTGAAACTCGAATCTGTGGTAAAGAAGACACAACTCCGTGGCAGTTCAATCTTGCAGTTACTGATGCGTTAGAGCTTTCTCATTTAGTGGAAGAAGCAAACGAAGAGTATGAGATTTTAATGAATGATCTTATGTAATATCGAGAAGATCATTTTATCCTGCACGGCGTGTGGCTCTGTACTGAAAAAATAAAAACCTCCCAAGCGGGAGGTTTTTAATATGGAGTGCGTTATCGTTGGATAGGCTCTTCTCTTGGTGGTGTTAGCTCTTGGACGTTATCTTCATTAAAGTCATCGGCGTAACCTTTAGGTGGCGGTGTCCAACCTCGTTCTGACCGCGATAGTTTGTCATGACGATCTTTTTGCATCTCTTCCGCCATTTTCTCCTCTAACTGAATAAACAGTTGTCGGAAATTGTTGTCATAGCGTTCACCTTCAGAATCATCTTCCCAAGCTTTGTAGAGTATTTCTGACTTACGTGCTTCAACACGCTTATATGTCGCCTTCTGTTGTTCAACAAAGAAGGGGTGAATGCCAAGTGCTTTCATTGTGTGACCGCCCATCTCCAATGCAGAATGGTAGGTCTCTGATTCAATAATATCAGCTCCCGCTTGACGCAAAAGATAGCCATGTCCACGGTCAAAGGCACGTGCAATCACTGTTACTTTTGGGTACGTGTGCTTAACGTACTTCACCAGTTCTACACTCGATTCTTGGTTATCAATCGCCACAACCAACGCAGCGGCGTGCTCAATGCCGGCTGTATGTAGCATATCTGGTCGAGTCGCGTCGCCAAAATAGGCGCGAGTGCCAATCTGGCGCATGTTATCGACTTGGTCAGATTGATGGTCAAGTACCACGGTAGTCACGCCGTTTGATACCAATAGGCGATTCACTATTTGTCCAAAGCGGCCGATGCCGGCGATGATCACCGTGCCTGTTTCCTCAATCGTATCGCTTTCGCGTTCATTTGACTGGCTTTCAAAGCGCGGCAGAATCACTCTATCAAAAAGAATAAACAAACCTGGTGTCAGGAACATCGAAATCGCAACCACTAACGCAAGAGTTTGTGAGAGTTCAAATGGGATGACGTGGTTTTGCACTGAAAAGCTTAGAAGCACAAAGCCGAATTCACCTGCTTGAGCCAAGCTTAGGGTAAACAGCCAGCGGTTGCTGCCTTTCACCCTAAATATCAGTGCAAGAATAAACAGCACCAAGGCTTTCAAAACCATCACGCCAATGGTCAATGCCATGACCAACCAGAAATCACCAAAAAGGACCGAGAAGTTGATCCCTGCGCCAACGGTAATAAAGAACAGACCTAACAATAGGCCTTTAAATGGTTCGATATTGGATTCTAACTCGTGGCGGAATTCACTGTTCGCCAATACAACGCCAGCCAAGAAGGTTCCTAAGGCAGGAGATAAGCCCACTAAACTCATCAGTGCAGCGATACCAATGACAAGCATGAGTGCAGTTGCGGTAAAGATTTCTCGCAAACCAGAGCTAGCCACATAATTGAGCAGAGGTCGACTTAAAAAGTGTCCACCAACGACGACGATTGCAATCGATGCTGTGATTACGATGCCGTATGCCCAGCCTGGCAACCCCGCAACGAGGCTTAATTCTTCATGGTGCGCTGCGGCTGTTTGTGCTGCGGACTGTGCCTGTTCAATTAATTCAGGTAAGGCCAATAGGGGAATGAACGCCAACATTGGTATCACTGCAATATCTTGAAAAAGCAACACGGAGAAAGCGTTTTGTCCACCTTCCGTCTTCGTTAATCCTTTTTCGTTAAAAGTTTGCAAAACAATCGCAGTAGAAGAGAGGGCGAAGATCAAACCTATGGCTAAGGCTATGGTCCAAGGCTGGTCAAAGTATAAGGCAATACCCATAATCGCCGCGACGGTACCACCGACTTGCAGACCTCCTAAACCCATTAAGCGATTGCGCATCGCCCACAACATTTTGGGTTCGAGCTCTAAACCAACGAGAAACAGCATCATCACCACGCCAAACTCGGCAAAGTGCTGTATTGTTGTTGTTTCTTCACCGACTAAACCGATAATTGGGCCAATGACCACACCTGCGATGAGATAGCCTAAAACGGACCCAAGTCCCAAACGCTTAGCAAGTGGGACTGCAATTACAGCAGCGATCAAATATACGAAGGCTTGTAAGAATATCCCTGTCATGAAGCCTCCTTAATGAGCTCTGGCAATGCGCTGTTAAGCTTGATTAATGACGCCGCAGCTTCAACATCCAACCTATCTTCGACTAAAGCTGTTAGCAGGCTCTTGTACCGCTCAACATGACGAGGGATTCGCCCTTCTTCATCTGCTGTACGTGCGCCAAACATCGCGAGAGGGGCAATGTAGTTCATGCCGGTCAGTGCGGACATTTGTTCAATAGGCGCAAGCAGTTGACGAATCGTAAAGTGGTTGTAGCCCTCTGCCTTATAAGCTTCTTCTTTGCCCCCTGCAGACAGCACACAAAGCATGGTCTTGCCTTGCAGTGCTGTGCCATCTGTACCGTAAGCAAAGCCATATTCCAAAACCAGATCTTGCCACTCTTTTAAAATCGCAGGCGTTGAATACCAATATAGTGGGAATTGGAAAATCACCACGTCATGCTCACGTAAGCGTTGCTGCTCACGGTCGATATTAATATCGAAACGAGGGTATTCGCCATAGAGATCAACACATGTCACGCCTTCAATTTTTTGAGCTTCTTTGAAAAGTGGAGTATTCACTTCTGAACGATGCTGGGAAGGATGAGCAAAGAGAATGAGTACTTTTTTATTTGCCATAGGGATCCTTGCTATCTAAATAACCATGCCCAGTAGGAGCGCGGGTTGGTTAGAAAATGTAACTCATAAATGATCGCCAAGCTAGTTTGGAAAACTGTTTAAGCTGTTTCAATATCAATAAAAAACCACCAAATAAATTGGTGGTTTTGGGAAGCGTTACGTTTTACTAATCATGAATAGGGACGACTAGAATATCCACCGGTGACTTGTTAATTAAGTGTCTGGAGTAAGAAATAATCTTGCTCCAGAAATCTTGGTGGTGACCACAAATCAGAAGATCCACTTCTTGCTCTTTAATGGTGACCTCTAATTTATCAGCCAAGTCGCCAGTACCTACGAAGAAATGTTTAAGTGGGTAATCCATGTAATCACTAAATGTTTTTAAACATTCCATTGAATGCTCATTCAACGGCCTTTGATCCGGGTTTTCTTTAATGTCTACAAGCTCACGATAGATTTCTCCGTGCGTACCATCAATATGAATAAAGGAGATATCGGAGTCGAGATAGTTTGCCATTGATACCGCTCTGTCGATAAGCACGGTGCTTTCATCTGACAGTTCGAGTGCAACAAGGATATGTTTGTATTTCATAACCACGCCCTTATGTGGATTATCTTTACCCTAAGCATAGTATGGCTTGGATAAAAATTGTGTTGCTAAGATCTCGAAATTGTTCAAAGACTTGTTAAAAAGTTAATGTGATATAACAACTTACTGTGAAACTTTCTTTTTGTTCACATTTGGTTAGAAAGCTTGCTTTTTGAACAAAAAAGCGGCTACACTCTGTGCATCATTTCTCTAGGAGATTACGCCAACATGAAGAACTAAACCTGTCATCCATATTTTTACTTATTTTTTGGATCTGCAGGGTTAGTAGGCGTAGCTCACTTTCCGATATTTCTTTGCAACAAGACGACTTTTTGATTTGACGTATATCGTCGAGCTTTACATAGAGCTTAATGCGTTTGTGCACGCGTTTTGTTGCCATTTCAAATCATAGCTACGGCTGTTGTCCCTGTCATACAGGAGGCAAATTATGCCAGTTTTACAAGCTTTTAATGTTAGCCATCAGTTTGATAATGGCGATACGCTATTCCAGTCTATTTCTTGTTCCATGACTAAACGACGTGTTGGTTTGGTTGGGCGCAATGGCATCGGCAAGTCGCTTTTGGCTTCCATTTTAGCGGGAGAAACTCAGCCTGCCAGCGGTGTTGTGACTGCTCCCTCTTCTTTCATGATGTATCGCCAGCAGCCGTCTGATCTGCTTTCAGGTCAGCAATCGATCGCCCAGTTTCTGGGCAAAGATGCGGTCTTGCATGCTTTAAAGCAGATTGAACAAGGTGATGTTTCTGAACATTGGTTCGAACTGGTTGGTGAGCAGTGGGATATTGAATTAAAACTCAAACAGCAGCTCGCTGCGATGGGATTACCGCAAGACCCTGATTTCTCTTGTGCTCGGCTCAGTGGTGGTCAGTTGGCACGTTTGCAGCTATGGCAGTTGTTTGAAAACGAAACGGAGCTTTTGATTCTCGATGAACCATCCAATCACCTCGATACCCAGGCGAAACAATGGCTGATAGAGTCTATGACGCATTTCAGCGGCGCGATTTTACTCATCAGTCACGATCGTGAGCTGCTGCGAGAGATGGAGGAAATTTGGGAACTCTCGGGCCTAGGCTTACAAGTTTTTGGTGGAAATTACGATGTGTACGCCGAGAAAAAACGCACTGAACTGCAAGCGATCGAGAGGCAGTTAGCGCAAGTCGATAAACAGAAAAAACGGTTAGCCGAGCAAACCCAGAAAAATCGCGAAAAAGCAGACCAACGCGCCGCGCAAGGGAACAAACTGCGCAAAGACGGCAGTCAGCCCAAAATTTTGCTTGATGGAAAAAAGGATAGTGCGACCGCCAGCGCCTCAAATCGCAATAAGAATGAGCAACTCAGACAAGCGCATTTACAAGCCAAAGAACAGGCGTTGCAATTGCGACATGAGCAACTCAAGGCGCAAAAGCTTTATCTTACAGATAATCCGAACCGTTCGCGAAAAGTATTGTCGATACAAGAAGGTATATTACCTTTTGGGAATTCTACACCTATCACGTTGCAGATTTTTGCGAACGACAAAGTCCATCTCAAAGGGAAAAATGGCTGCGGAAAATCAACCTTGTTAAAGACGTTGCTTGGCGAGTTATCGTTGCAGAGTGGTGAGCTGAAAGTGAATACGCCTTTGTATTATCTCGACCAACATTTTGGTGCAGTGAATCCAAATCTTTCGTTACTTGAGAACGTAATGGAGAGCTGCCAAGAGATGACGGAAAGTGAAGCGAGGACCTTATTGGCCGGGATCGGTTTTCGTCGAGATGCAGTGTTTCGATTGGGGCGCCTACTGAGCGGTGGCGAGAAGATGAAGCTCGCGATGCTGATAGTCAGCCACCAAAATTCTCAGCCTTTGCTGCTGCTTGATGAACCAGATAACCATCTCGACCTCGAGTCAAAAATAATGCTTAGTCAGGCGTTAAATACATACAAAGGTGGATTTGTTCTGATCAGTCACGACCAAGATTTCGCTTCTGAGTCTGGGGTTTTGCGCCAAATCGAGCTGACTTAGACGAAAGAGAGTAAACGCCATCGTAGCTCTTCAGTATTGTTCCCAAGTTCTACACCGCCACTTACTAGTTTGTAGAACTGGAAGGAAATGAGGGAGTTAGGATGGCTTTCACAACTCGTTTAATGAAATTAGATTCATTTTGTCGATATATAGTAGAGTTCTGATGTATTGCACAAAAAGACAACAGAAAAATAAAAAGGAATTTCATGAAAAAGAATACCCTAGCACTCACAACGGCTCTCGTACTCGGAAGTGTGTTGTCTGTGGCGTATGCAAATGAAGCGGCGCAATCGTCGGTTGAACAGGTAAGCCCCAAAGCCATCACGTATCCAACCACACAAAAAGTGGATGTTGTCGATGACTACTTTGGTACAAAAGTGAGTGATCCTTATCGCTGGTTGGAAGACGATCTCAGCCCAGAAACCGCAGAATGGGTTAAGGCACAAAATGCAGTGACGTTTGATTATCTGTCGAAAATCCCTTACCGCGAGCAGATTGAAGAGCGCATCACTAAGCTCATGGACTACGAAAAGCAAAGCCAACCGTTCAAAGAGGGTAAGTTCACTTATTTCTACAAAAATGACGGGCTACAAAACCAAGATGTGCTTTATCGGCAGTTAGGTGATGGCGAAGCAGAAATTTTCCTCGATCCAAATACTTTTAGTGAAGATGGCACCACATCGTTAGCGGGAGTGAGCTTTTCACGTGATGGTTCTTTGGTTGCATACAGCATTTCGGAAGGCGGTAGCGATTGGCGCAAAGTCATTGTGTTAGACACAGAAACCAAAAAGCCCGTCGGCGAAACGCTGGTGGATATTAAGTTCAGTGGCATCAGTTGGTTCGGCAATCAAGGCTTCTATTACTCAAGTTATGACAAGCCAAAAGGGAGTGAACTTTCTGCGAAGACAGACCAACACAAGCTCTACTTTCATAAACTAGGGACGAAACAAAGTGAAGACCAATTAATTTTCGGTGGTGTAAAGGACGAAAAGTATCGCTACGTTGGGGGTTACACGTCGGAAGATGAACGCTACTTGTTTATCTCAGCCAGCGTATCGACGTCGGGCAACAAACTGTTCTTCAAAGACCTGAGTAAGCCAAATAGCCCGCTGAAAACCATTTTAGATAACACCAGTTCTGATACTTGGGTGATAGACAACCAAGGCACGAAACTGTACTTGGTTACGAACCTTAATGCGCCGAACAAACGCGTCGTGACGGTGGATGCAAGTCAGCCGCAACCCAAAAACTGGAAAGATGTGATTCCTGAAACAAAGAACGTGTTACGTGTTTCTACCGCGGGTGGCAATTTGTTTGCGAGCTATATTGTTGATGCGATCTCAATGGTGAAGCAATACGACATGAACGGCAAACTCATCCGAGAAATCAAATTGCCTGATATTGGCAGCGCATACGGTTTCTCGGGGAAAAAAGAAGAAACCGAAGTCTACTACTCTTTCACCAACTACAAGATGCCAAGCACTACCTACCGTCTGAACATCAAAGATGGTGATAGCGAGGTGTACTACAAATCTAAGGCGCCATTTGATCCTGCTTTGTATGAATCTCGCCAGGTGTTTTACACCTCAAAAGACGGAACAAAAGTGCCGATGATCATCACCTATAAAAAAGGGACACCGATGGACGGCAGTGCACCAACCATCCTATATGGTTATGGCGGTTTCAACATTAGCCTCACGCCATCTTTTAGCCCGACACGTGCGGCTTGGCTGGAGCTTGGTGGTGTTTACGCGGTAGCGAACATTCGTGGCGGTGGGGAGTATGGTAAAGAGTGGCACAACGCTGGCATTCAAATGCAAAAGCAAAATGTGTTTGATGACTTTATTGCGGCGGCTGAATTTCTAATTGATGAAAAGGTAACGTCATCAAACAAGTTAGCCATTAACGGTGGATCGAATGGTGGCTTGTTAGTGGGGGCCGTTATGACGCAACGTCCACAGCTGTTTAAAGTGGCGCTGCCAGCAGTCGGCGTACTGGATATGCTGCGTTACCATACTTTTACCGCAGGTGCTGGTTGGGCGTATGATTACGGCACGGCAGAGCAAAGTAAAGAGATGTTCCAATATCTGAAAAGTTATTCGCCGGTGCACAATGTAAAAGCGGGGGTGGAATACCCAGCAACATTGATTACAACCGGTGATCATGATGACCGTGTTGTTCCTGCTCACTCATACAAATTTGCTGCTGAGTTGCAATCGAAGCAAGCGGGTTCAAATCCGACCTTAATTCGCATCGAAACCAATGCAGGACATGGTGCAGGCACACCAACGCGTAAAATAATTGAGACAAATGCAGATATTTATAGTTTTGCACTGTTCAATATGGGAATAGAGAAACTGCAATAGTGCGAATTGTTTGCGTTTTAGTTATCGAAACGCATCGGCGCTTTATCGCTCGATAATAAAAGGGAATCACAGAGAGTGATTCCCTTTTTATTTATTATAGGCCTACTATTCTAATCTGATACTAGGCTAATCAAACTAAGGTTTTTAAATTATTATAATGTTCTAATTAATCTGAAGAGTGTTGTACGATAGAAATGAAACATTGATCGCGATCACCTAAATCCATTGCACTCTCTATTTATATGGTAAAATTAATTAATCATTTGTTCTAATGATAATTGAATTTTCATAAGTTTTAATATTTCCTTCTTCATTGGTATTACCAAATTTCAAGTTATATAAGATATAAGTAGCGGTGATTGAACTTTTACGATGCTTTATTTTATTTTAATTAAAACGTCGAATGTTTCGTCATTATTGAATTTGCTTTGATAATTTATGTTATCCAAAGCGAGTTGTGTTGCTTGCTATTTATGATGACCTCATGACGTGAATAATTTTATAATCATTAAAATGGATACAGTTTTATGAATTTAGTGAAACCGTCTGTTGCCATTATGGTTGCAGCCCTACAACTCGCGTCTTCTGCCTATGCGCAGACAAACAATAACGAAGAACTACAAGATATGTCTGACCCACTTGCGGTATACACCCAAGCGGGCTTTGGTATTACTGATAAAGGCGCGAACATCAAAATCGGTCAAACTTACCAATCTAGCCAGCCTGGTACCATGGCGATGAACATCATTGAAATGAAAGGCATTGGTGGTGAGCTATTTGGCATTCGTGACAATGATGATCCAATATATGCCAACGTTGATGACAGCATTGACTCTTTCCGACTACGTAATTTCCAAGTAGAAGTCGCAAAAGGTCTAGGCCGTCAATTAGATGTAAACTACGACGTTGATAACGATAAATTAGATGCATCTTACAGCTTTATTCAAGGTCTACCTAAGTTTGGTATGTTGCAGATATTTCCTTTAGCTGGTGCGGGTGTCACTATTGCTAATGATTTTAGTGGCGATGACAAAGGTTATGAAATTCCAGGTACTTTCACCGTTGTGGGTATGTACTCAAAAATTGAATTAACCGATAAAATCTGGATTAACTACAACCCAATGTATATGCATACGTTGTCAGGGTCTAGTCAATATAAAGATACTTATTACGTGGGTGAAGATAATATCTTGACTCATGAGTTTGCGTTGTCTTATCAAATTAATCCTCGCGCAAATATTCGTTACTTTGCAAACTGGAATGAGCACGTTAATTTCGGTGATGGTGATCACCGTATCGAATTTAACTACCAATTCTAACTCCCTCGTTTATTTCCAGAATAGAAAGTGTGTTTATCCATATATTTAAATATTTAGGCCTAAGCACTTTCTACATAAAGTAGGTTTATCATGAAAGCCAAATATAAATTTGCGTTGGTATCTATTGCTATATCTTCTGCATTACTATCAGGATGCAAAACTGGCGATATCGCAACGAAAACAGCCCAAGCACCCTCTGTTGAAACCGTTACCCTAACCGAAACAAAAATCACTCCTTATCATACTTTTATCGGTCGAACTGAAGCGGTAAATGACGTTGATATTATGCCGCGAGTCGGTGGCGAATTAACCGCGATTCATTTTAAAGATGGCGATATGGTCGAAAAAGGCCAATTGTTGTTTGAAATCGACGACCGTCCTTACAAAGCGGCACTGGCGTATGCAAAAGCGTCGTTGCAAAAAGCAAAAGCACAACTCGTTCAAACTACGCGTGATGCAGAACGTGTGAAGAAACTCATCAAAGATAAAAGCATCAGTGAGCAGCAATACGATGACGCCATTGCTGCGCACGCCGCAGCGATTGCTTCGGTAGAAGAGGCGAAAGCGACGCTGGTTTCAGCAAGGCTCGATCTTGAATTTAGTTCTGTGCGCGCTCCTTTCTCTGGCCGCGTGGGTTTCAGCAACTTCCGAGTGGGTGACCGTATTTCGAAAATTCAAATCGTTCCTCTTGTTTCGATCACTCAAGTAGACCCAATTCGCTTTGGCTTTGATGTGGATGAGAAGCTCTACCGCCGAGTAAGAAGTGCCATTGATGTGGCTCATCGTAACGATGACAAACTGGATGTTGATTTAACACTGACGCTTTCAGACGGTTCATTGTATCCGCTTGATGGCAAGATCTACGCCGTTGGCAATAAGATCGATTTAGAAACAGGCTCAATTCGAGCAGAAGCACAATTCGATAATCCAACTTACGCGCTTATGCCGGGTGAATATGGCAACTTGACCATCAAGCTGCGCAACAAAACCATTGATGGTTTGCTTATCCCATCGGCGGCTGTTCAACAAGACCAAGCGGGTGACTACGTCATGGTGGTTGGTGATGATCACGTGGTGTCTCGTCGTAACGTTGAACTCGGTCAGACCTACGGTGTGAAACGTGCTGTGCTGACTGGTTTGGCGGCTAACGAAAAAGTCATCGTCAATGGTCTACAAAAAGTGCGTCCGGGTGCAACGGTGAAAGACGTTGAGCTACAGAGTGAACAAGGCTGAGTGAGTACTGATGTTGAGTAAATTTTTCATTCACCGGCCGAAGTTTGCTTTGGTGATCTCACTGGCGATGACATTGATGGGTATGATCGCCCTGAAAGTCTTGCCAATTTCTGAGTATCCTCAAATCTCCCCAACGGTAATTACGGTGAGCACCATGTATCCGGGTGCAAACGCGGACGTGGTTAAAAAGACCGTAGCACAACCGATAGAAGCCAAAGTCAACGGCGTTGAAGACATGATTTACATGTCTTCTGTGATTGGTAACGATGGCTCATACACATTGCGTATTTACTTCCGAGTGGGCGCAGATGGCGATATGGCGCAGGTTCGTGTGAACAACTTGGTGGCACAGGCGACGTCGTCTCTACCACAAGAAGTAAACCAAATCGGTGTGACGGTTAAGAAGAAATCTTCCGACATGCTGGGCGTTATCACACTGCGTTCTCCGAAACAGTCTCACGACAGTATCTACCTTTCTAACTACGCGGATCTCAATATTGTCGAGCGTCTAAAACGTATCGAAGGTATGAGTGACATTACGCTGCTGGGTAAGAAAGACTACTCAATGCGTATTTGGTTGAACCCAAATAAACTGGCTACCTTGAAGCTTTCTGCTAGCGATGTTATTGGCGCAATTAAAACGCAAAATATCCAAGTGGCGGCGGGTAAGATCGGTGGTATGCCAGCTCCGGGTGACCAGCAATATCAATATGTTTTGCAAACCAAAGGTCGCCTTACTTCTGCGGAAGAGTTCGAGAACATCATCATCCGTGCGAGCAAGAAAGGTTCTTTGATTCGCTTGAAAGATGTGGCTCGTGTCGAAGTTGGCGCACAAGGCTACGAAGCTGATGGTCGTATGAATAACGAACCAGCCGCAGTTCTGGCCTTGTACCAGTTGCCGACAGCGAACGCGCTAGACGTGATGGAACGCGTGAAAGAGGCCATGAAAGAGTACGAGAAATCATTCCCAGATGATTTGGTCTACGACATCGCTTATGACTCTACCGAATACGTAGAGACATCGATTGATGAAGTGTACGAGACGCTGGTGATTGCGGTACTTCTTGTAACCTTCGTTGTGTACGTTTTCTTGCAGAACTGGCGAGCGACGATCATTCCAACCTTAGCGATTCCTGTTTCCATCATAGCGACGTTCGCAATCATGGGCGTGATGGACATGACCATCAACACCATTTCGTTGTTTGGCTTGATCCTCGCCATCGGTATCGTGGTGGACGATGCGATCATCGTGGTAGAGAACGTGGAGCGGGTTATTCATGAAGAGCATTTAGACCCGATTCCGGCCACTATCCAAGCTATGAAAGAAGTGACGGGGCCAGTATTGGCAACAACGCTTATTTTGTTGGCGGTATTCGTACCGGTTGCGCTATTGCCGGGTATTTCCGGTCGAATGTTCAACCAGTTCGCAGTCACCATCTGTGTGTCGGTGCTGATCTCTGCGATCAACGCATTAACGTTAACGCCAGCGCTTTGTGCGTTGATGTTGAAATCTACTCACTCGCAACCTATTGCGCCTTTGCGTGCGTTTAACCGCGGTTTTGAAGCAATAACGCGTAAATACCAAGGTTTAGTTGGCTTCTTGAGCCGTCGTATTGTGCTGAGTATCGGTGTGTATGGCGCGCTTATTGCGGTGCTGGCATTTGCGTTCATGACCGTACCTTCTTCTTTCGTTCCGAACGAAGACAAAGGCGTGTTCATGGTCGAAATGCGTTTGCCAGACGCTGCAGCACTGCAGCGTACTGCACCATTAATGAAGAAGTACGTTGATGAGCTAAAACAGATGGAAGGTGTGGAGAACGTGGTTTCGGTTGCGGGCTTCTCGGTAATTAACATGGCGTCGATTCCAAACTCGGGCATGTTGATCATCAAACTGGATAACTGGAGCAAACGTAAAGACCCTGAACTACACCAACGCGCATTGATGAATAAAGTTAACCAAATGCTGAACTCAACGCCAGATGCCGCTTCGTTCGTTTTCGCGACGCCGGCAATCAAAGGTATGGGTGCGGTGGATGGTTTCAACCTTGTGCTGCAGGACAACTTGGGCCGTTCTCCACAAGAGTTGGCAAAAACAACCGCTGATTTTGTTGCCCAAATCAACCAACTGCCTGAAGTGGCACGTGCGTTCTCGATTTTCCGTGCGAATATTCCGCAACGTTACATCGATATTGATCGCGATAAAGCGATTTCGATGGGCGTACCGTTGAATGAAATCTTCAGCACACTGCAAGCACAGTTGGGCGGCGCCTACATTTCTGACTTCAACTTGTTTGGTCGTTCGTACCAAGTGAAAGTGCAAGCAGAAGAGCAATACCGTGACAACATCGACGACATCAACCATCTGTTTGTTCGCTCAAGCTCTGGAAAAATGGTGTCACTGGCAACGCTAGTGAAAGTGAAGCCGATCTTCGGCCCTGATACTTTGTCGAACTACAACATGTTCAGTTCTGCAACCGTGAACGGTGCGCCAGCGCCAGGTTACAGCTCGGGTGATGTTGTAAAAGCCATTGAAAAACTGGCTGCGGAATCTTTGCCAAGTGGTTACTCGTACGAGTGGTCAGGCATGACTTACCAAGAGATGAAAGCAGGCAACATGGCACCAATCGCGTTCGCATTGTCTTTGCTGTTCACCTACTTGTTTTTGGTGGCTCAGTACGAAAGTTGGACCATTCCTGCTGCGGTAATGATGGCGGTTCCAGTCGCTATTCTCGGCGCAATGGGCACGCTACTGCTTGTGGGGCAACCGTTCGATTTGTACGTGCAGATTGGTGTGGTCATCTTGATTGGTATGTCCGCCAAAGTGGCGATTCTTATCGTGGAATTTGCCAAAGTTCTGCGAGAAGAAAAGGGCTTATCCATCATTGATGCTGCCAAAGAAGCTGCTCGAATCCGTTTCCGAGCAGTACAGATGACCGCATTCGCCTTCATCTGGGGGGTATTCCCGTTGGTGATTGCATCGGGTGCCGGTGCGGCATCTCGTCACTCACTGGGCTTTGCGGTATTCGGCGGCATGATTCTCTCTACGTTTGTTGGCACGTTACTGACGCCAGTGTTCTTCGTGATGATGCAATCTCTGCGCGAGAAGTTTAAGCGAAAGAAACCCACTGAACTTGAGGTGAGCGAGCAATAACGCTGATTTCAACTGACTGACTCCACAACACCCCCACGCTGTGTGCGATTGGCCAATGCCTTTCATTGATATACAACCACCGTCGCAGCGTGGGTTCCCCTAACAATAATAGGTTTTAACATGAAAAATCTTTCAAAAATCGTCGTAGCGAGTTCTCTACTGACTTGTGCTGCTGCGCAAGCGGGTGGGTTATACCTTTACGAAACCACAGCATCGGATATTGGTTTGGCATCCGCTGGTATGGCGGCTCGTGCGCAAGATGCCTCAGTAATGGCAGCAAACCCGGCTGGTCTGGCGAATGTTTCTGGTAAATCTTTCTCTGGTAACCTGATTGGCCTTTACGGTGACGCGCAACTAGACACGATGACTGGCGATGCGGGCAACGTGATTGGTTTTGTTCCTATGGCGTCGGCATTTTACAGCCAACAAGTGAACGACAAATGGACGCTGGGTATTGGTCTGTATGGCAACTACGGTCTTGGCCTCGAGTACGAAGGTCTTTTGGGTGATCATTTAGATATTCCTACAGCAACGACGCAAGCCTTGACCATTCAACCTTCCGCTTCTTACCGCATCAATGATCACTGGTCTGTGGGTGCGGCGCTTGGCATTCAGTACGGTATGTATGAAGTGGAAACGAAGGGAGCCTTGAACTTCAATGACGAAGACCAAGATACTCAGCTCAACGGCCGAGTAGGTGTGCTTTATGAAGCAACACCAGGCACGCGTCTTGGTCTGTCTTACTCTTCTGAAACCGAATTTGAATTCGACAATAGTAACTCCATTGCTCCGCAACAACTGATCTTCAGTGCTTACCACGAAGTGAATGATGACCTAGCGGTGATGTGGAACGTGAACTGGCAAGACTGGAGCGAATACACAACCACGCTGAACGTAGAGACACAAGACACTTACCAAATCGCATTGGGTACTCAGTACAAACTGAATGAAAAAATGATGTGGAATGCAGGTTTTGCATTCGATACCAGCATGTATGAAAGCCAATCAAACGGTGACATTACCGTTCCTACTGGCAAGGCGTACCGCATTGGTACAGGCATTGATTACAAATTGGATTCAGAAAACTCAATTGGTTTCGCGTTTGAAGCGATCTTGATGGAATCGTCAGAAACGCCACGCTTCCAAGCGGGCTTTGATGAGCCTGCACTGTACTTCATGAGCATGAGCTACAACTGGAAAAACTAATCATTCCTAATCGCTAAAACGCCTTCCTTACAGGCCATTCTACCCTAACTACCTGCACTGGATGCTGTCACGTCATCTAAGGTAGTTAGGGCGCTTTTGTCACATCCAGTGAGTGATGATTCAAAAAATATTTGCGCAGCTAAGTGCGGGTATTCAACATCTCAAAGGACTAAAAAATGAAAAATAAACTAGCGTTAGTGTGTATAACTTTGTTGGTTAGTACGCTGGCTCATGGTGCCGAGCATCGAGTAAAAGACAATAAAAACAAGTTGGCGGATGACCCAACAAAAGTCATCACGAAATTTGGCGCGTCTTACGCAAACAACTACGATTTTGATGATCAAAACATCTCATTCTCGGGCTCACTTGCGCTTGACCAAGCGCGCAAAATTAACCTGCGTATCAATGATGATGCGAGCGAGTGGCGTATTGGTGGCTCGTGGTTGTTTCCGGTCGGTATCGTGAACTTCAACTTCGGTAAAAATGAATACGTAAACGGCGCGGATCAAACCAACTACAGCGTTGGTACCTTTATGCCGCTAAGTTATTTCGGGATTGAGCCAGCAGGCTTCCAAATTTTCCCAATGGCAGGCTATACGTACAACACTGGTGATGTTCCTGTTTGTGACGGTGCAGAAAGTAGCCACTGTAGCGAGCCTAACTTTACGGGCACTCCAAGTGCAGAGAATGGCTTCAATATGATGAGCTCTTCAGGCAGCAGCGGTTACGTTGGTGCATTTGCGCTGAAATCGTTTACCAAAGAGCTGACGTTAATCAGCTTCGCAGCGGGCACTTACGGCTCAGAAAACAGTGAAGGAGAGAACTACAAAGGCTTCTTTGGTGGTATCGGCCTTGGTTACCTCGTGAGCAAACGCCACTCGTTTAACGTAATGACGTTTGTCATGGACAACAACACCTATTTGGATGAAGCAGACGAGCGCATCGTATTATCATATCAATTCGAATAAATAAAAACGCAGCCCAAATAGCTGCGTTTTTACTTTGATAGAATGAACTAGTGAATTGAGTTGTTTTCTTCGATCTTTTTCTGGTATTGGTGTTTTAATATATACATGCGCTTAACATCGCTGTAAGCGCCGTTAATAAAGTATTCTTCTACAAGGTGACCTTCTTCGATAAAGCCGCATTTTTTGTATAAGTGAATAGCGACTTCGTTATCCACTGCGACTAATAAGTAGATTTTACGTAGATTAAGAATTGAGAATGAGTAATCTAACGCACGATTAATCATCTCTGTCGCATAACCTCGGCCTTGATGCTCTGGGGCGATGATTATCTGAAATTCCGCGCTGCGGTGAATGTAGTTAATCTCGATCAGCTCAACTAAGCCAATTACGATGCCGTCTTCATCTTCGACGACAAAACGCCTTTCAGCGTCATCATGTATATGTTTTCGATAAAGTTCTTCGAGCTCGTCATAAGACTCGTAAGGTTCTTCGAACCAGTAGGCCATGATATTTCGGTTGTTATTCAGTTCATGAATAAAGCGCAAATCAGAACGCTCTAATGCACGCATTTTTAGGCCTTTCTTCATCATTTTTCTCCAATGAGGGCGGAGAATACCTCCGCACTTGATGCTAGAAAATATTACCGTATTTCACAAGAATAGCGCATCTTTTTTTGGAAAATATCCTGTGATTTTCAATGTGGAAACTTAGAGTTCACGACAAATATAAATTAATCTTTACGATAAAAAACTCGATTAGGTGCTTTGCCTAATATCGTATTAAATACCGCGCAACGACTTAGTGTCTTAATCTAAACAAACAAGGTATTCAATATGTTTTCAATCGGTGACGTAGTAGTAGCGACTAAAGGTATCGATCTTGGCGAAATGGTTGTTACAGGTTTAAGCAGTGGCGGTTTTTACACACATGTAAAAGCAGGCGAAAAAACACTAACTTACCCAGCTAAAGATCTTAAGAAAGCATAATTAAATTTGCTCATTCTTATTTTTAACTGGCTTAAAGTTCGTATTAGTTATTTTAAGCGGGTTAGAATCGATAAAAGGTAGCGCAATGAGTCGCTACCTTTTTTTATTTTTTCTACCTTTCTTCACCAATATGAAACTCAACGCGATTTCTTCCAGTTTCTTTTGCCTTGTAAAGTGCTAAGTCGGCGCGTTTAACGAGTGGTTCAAATGAGTCGTCGAGACGACAGACTTGAGTTACCCCAATACTCGCGGTGAAGCTCATATCACAACCTGAATGTTGAACTGTCGTCGTTTCTAGTGCATTACGAATCGTTTCTAATGTGTCTAGAGCTTGCTGTGATGAGCGACTTCTTAATACGATGGCAAACTCTTCACCGCCAACTCTGGCAAGTAAGTCACAATCAAGTAGATGACTTTTAATAGTATTAACTGCATGGATCAGTGATTTATCGCCTGCGTCATGACCAAATCGGTCATTGAGGCTTTTAAAATTGTCGAGATCTAAAATAGCAACATGGAAGTCAATGCCCTGGGTTCGGTATTCATTTAGGCGGCTTTCGATTTGTCGCATGAACTCTCTGCGGTTTGGAATACCTGTTAGATCATCCGTCGTGGCGAGGTGTTCCATTTTCATAATCTGTATATGAAGGGCAATGTTTAAAGCAATCCAATTAGCGATGCACTGAAGCTGTGCCGCTTGTTCGTTTGTGTAAATGTGCGTTTGATGATGCGCAACATTAAGCGTTCCTAGGCAGACTTTACCGTGCATTAAAGGCGCGTCCATACACGTACCCATACCATTGGATGCGAGCATCACACAATCGATCTCATCAGATTGCGTAACATCGTCGCAGATCATCAGTTGTTGCTTTTTGAACACTCGGCCAACAAACGCTTGATGAATGGGCACTAAAAATTCAGCGGGAATCGCTTTACTACCAGAGAAAGAGTAGACCTTTAAATGATCATTGTTTTCATAAAGTGTGATACTCGCACGGTCAGAATTAAATATACGATTTATCCATTCTGCCACCGTATCAAGTACTTGCTGTAGTGTTTCCGATTGAGCTAAAAAGTGAACAAACCCTATCGGCATACATATCGGACTTTCCATGTTTTGCATCGATAAGTCATCAGGGTTAAAAGTTCTTTCAAGTCTCAATAGACATCTCCTTGGCAATGTTGCAAATACCAACAATAAATTACGTGAAGCTATTTTGTAGAAAATGTGCTTCTTGGTAAGAGTATGGTTTAATTATCGCCGTTTGTGTGCATTTGGTTGCTTAATGTGGGCGTTAACTCACCCTAAATAAGTAAATCTTATACCTATTTATAAGTAAGTCATTACTCAATAAGTGGTGTTTTTAAGATGGAAGTACAGAATGAGCCCTTCTGGAATAGAAGGGCTAGAAAAGGATACAAATAGGGTCAGGTGAGTGGTGACTTAATTGTCTTTGTACTTTTGTAAAATCAACTGACTTATCTGCGCAACGAGTTGGTCCCTAGCTTGAAGTGAGAGCTCGGTTTCTGTGACATAAATACTAATGTAAACAGGTCGATGATTTTCCTTCCATATAATCGCGTTAATGCCACGCGAACCATGACCTCCCGCACCAGAACGGTCTGCAATAGACCAACCTGTTGGTAATACAGAACGCATTAACGAGTCTGAAACTTTGTTGTCTTGCATCCAGATTTTTAATTGTACACGAGACTCATAAGACAACGTTTCGCCTTCGACCAAAGTTCGTAGAGTGTTTAGTATGGCGTTAGGTGTGGTTGTGTCGCGGCTGTCGCCTGGTGTGGCTTCGTTCAAGCGAGGTTCTATTCTGTCTAGGCGCGTTGCTTTATCTCCAATTGTTCGCAGAAACATTGTTACGGCCTTAGGGCCGCCAATTTCATTTAATACCAAGTTGGCTGCAGTATTATCACTCATTAACATAGCGGCTTCACACGCGTGCTCTATGCGTGTGTTTTGGCCTGCGAGCTTATCCATCACTGGAGACCATACAACGATACTGCGCTCATCGACTTTTGCGGTCGCATTTTTACTTAGCTTACCGCTGTCCATATCACTTAGCATTTTGGCACAAGCTAGGGTTTTGAATGTGCTCATGAGTGGGAAGCGTTCATCGCCACGGTAATCCCAACGCTCGTCTGCTTGGGTATCCCAAACTGACACCCCAATTCTGCTTGAGGTTTGTTGCTCGAGGAGAGAAATGTCCTCATTCAGTTGGGACGCGTAACTTAGGGTTGAGCAAACCATTAGCCCAGCCAACAAAAATAACTTTTTCATGGATCGTGTTCTTCAATTTTAGTTTTAGTTCGCACAGTAGCGATGTCACGTAAACTATAACGAGCCAATACTCTAAACACTGTTAAATCTATGTCTATTTTATGTAGGATTCTTTGCAATACGCTTAAACGGTCTCAATATGGGGAGAAGAGTGTTGCTATCAAGGCCTGTAGTTTGGCTTATATATTACGTCGGTGATTCGGTCACAAAAATATCTTAGCGAGAGACACTGGCTCAGAATTTCTTATCATGAGCTAACGAATAGTTTGATCCAGAAATAAAAGGAGCTGAATCATCAGCTCCTTTGTCTATTTGGATAATTACTTACAGTTCAATCTTTTTAACCATGCCTGCTTCTGCATGCCCCGGAATGTTGCACGCGAACTCAACGTTGTTGTCACCGTGGAAATGCCACAACAACTGCTTCGCTTTACCCGGTTCTACCGTCACAGAGTTGCCCGAGTCGTGCATGTGATCACCGCTCATTGTCTTCATCATTTCGCGATGTTCTAGCTGCTCTTTGGCAGAACCGATTGTGAACTCGTGGTTGATCTTGCCGGTGTTCATCACCACAAATTGCACCACATCGTTTGGCTCAATCTTAACGTCTTTCTTGAACTTGATGGTCATGTCATCACCCAAGATAACGTGTACCACTTTGTCTGGCTTTGCCCCTTTTGCTGGCATACCTACTGCCGACATGCCCGGCATATCCATCATGTTTGAATGGTCCATTTTACTGTGGTCCATCTTCATGCTGCCGTGGTCCATATTTTCATGCTTCATGTTGCTATGATCCATGTTCGCGTGATCCATGTTTGAATGATCCATTTGGGCAAACGCAGTCGTTGTTGTTAGGGCTAGAGCAAGAGTGATTAGTGTCTTTTTCATTTTTATATCCTTGTTTTAATTCATTAATAACTTGGTTGCTTCCCCTCAAAACGACATGTTTGAGGGGAAGGTAGGGATTAAGCGTTGTTGTTTACATCACTAGCTTGGTGATTAGTTGCATTGCTTTGGCGCAACTCGCGTTGTTTCCACAGCTTGAAGATGGCTGGAAGTACCAACAGCGTCAGCAGCAGTGCTGATGCCATACCACCAATCATTGGTGCGGCGATACGTTGCATCACTTCTGATCCTGTACCTTCGCCGTACATGATCGGAATCAGACCAATAATGACCGTCAGTACTGTCATCATTACTGGGCGAACACGCAGGCCCGCACCTTCACGAATGGCATCGGTTAGGTCTTTCGCCTCAAGCTTCTGTTGGCTCTCTTCCGCATCTAGCTTTTTGTAGTGCCATGCTTGGTTAAGGTAGACGAGCATGATGACCCCAATTTCAACCGCGACGCCTGCTAGGGCAATAAAGCCGACCCCGACGGCAATCGAGAAGTTGTAGTTGAGGATATGCATGAGCCACAAACCACCGACCATAGCGAGTGGTAGCGTAAGCATGATGATCATTACTTCGCCGACACGACGGAAGCTGAAGTAAAGCAGTAGCATAATGATGGCGATGGTGATTGGTACCACGACACTCAAGCGATCTTTCGCACGTTCCATGTATTCGTATTGACCAGACCAAGCCAGCGAGTAACCCGCAGGAAGCTCCAATTGATCAGCCACGACTTGCTGTGCTTCCACGACGTAAGAGCCAAGGTCACGACCATCTATATCGACAAACACCCAGCCGTTTGGACGCGCGTTTTCCGTCTTGATCATCGGAGGGCCGTCTTCGTAACGAATGTCCGCTACATCAGCCAGCGCAATACGAGCGCCATTTGGTGTCACCAATGGTAGGTTTTGCAGTTTAACCACTGAGTCGCGGTAGTCTTGTGGGTAACGAACGTTGATTGGGTAACGCTCCAAGCCTTCAATGGTTTCACCCACATTCATGCCACCCACCGCAGTGGAGATCACTTGTTGAACGTCTTTGATGCTTAAGCCATAACGCGCTGCGGCACGACGTTTAATGTCGATCGTGACATAACGACCACCTGCTACACGTTCTGCATAAACCGATGCCGTGCCTTGTACGCCGTTAAGAATTGGCTCCAACTGAGAACCGATCTTCTCAATCACTTTCAGGTCAGGGCCCGCGATTTTAATGCCGATAGGGGTTTTGATACCCGTTGCCAGCATGTCGATACGCGTTTTGATAGGCATTACCCAAGCGTTAGTAAGACCAGGGAACTGAACCAGCTTGTCGAACTCTTTGCGTAGCGACTCGGTTGTTACGCCTTCACGCCATTGATCGCGTGGCTTCAACTGAATCACGGTTTCAATCATGGTGAGTGGCGCTGGATCGGTTGCGGTCTCAGCTCGGCCAATCTTGCCCCATACGGTTTTCACTTCTGGAACGGTTTTGATCAGCTTGTTGGTTTGTTGTAGAAGCTCGCGTGCTTTACCAATTGAGATACCCGGATAGGTTGTTGGCATGTACATCAAGTCGCCTTCATCCAGCGGCGGGATGAACTCGCTACCCAGTTTACTGGTTGGGTAGTAAGCCGATGCCATCAGACCTAATGCGATAACAATCATGGTCTTAGGGTATTTTAAGCTGGTGTTCAGCAACGGACGGTACAACGCGACCAAGCCACGGTTAACTGGGTTTTTGTGTTCCGGTAACACCTTACCGCGAATGAAGTAGCCCATAAGTACAGGCACGAGTGTGATTGCCAAACCTGCTGCCGCTGCCATGGCGTAAGTCTTAGTGAACGCAAGCGGCGAGAACATCTTGCCTTCCTGACCTTCTAAGGCGAACACTGGTACGAAGCTAAGAGTAATGATCAGCAACGAGAAGAACAGCGGTGCGCCAACCTCTTCTGCAGCTTTGCCAATTACTTGCCAGCGGTTTTTGTCGGTCAGTGGCGTTCGTTCAATGTGCTTGTGAACGTTTTCAATCATCACGATTGCACCATCCACCATGGCACCGATGGCAATCGCGATACCACCAAGGGACATGATGTTGGCGTTGATGCCTTGCCAATGCATTACGATAAACGCAGTGAGAATGCCAACCGGTAGGCTCAGAGCGATAACCAACGAAGAACGAATGTGGAACAGGAACAACGCACACACAATCGCAACGACGATGAACTCCTCTGCAAGCTTTTTCCATAGGTTTTCTACCGCTGAATCGATAAGGGTAGAGCGGTCGTAGGTTGCGACAATTTCCACGCCTTCAGGTAGGCTGCGTTGTAAGTCTGCAAGTTTGTCTTTTACTTTTGCAATGACTTCACTCGCGTTTTCGCCAAAGCGCATTACGATAACGCCACCGACCGCTTCACCTTCGCCATTCAGCTCTGAGATACCTCGTCGCATTTGTGGACCAAGGTTAATGTCTGCGATGTCTCCTAATAGCAACGGCGTGCCTTTCTCAGTGACTTTGAGAGGCAGTGACTTGATGTCTTCAATGCTGGTTAGGTAACCCGTGGTACGAACCATGTGTTCGGCTTCCGCAACTTCGATAACGGACGCGCCGGTTTCTTGGTTACCGTTTTGGATTGCCATGTTCACTTGTTGCAGAGTGAGGTTGTACGCACGCAGCTTGGCGGGATCAATCTGCACTTGATACTGCTTCACCATACCGCCGACGGTAGCGACTTCAGAAACGCCATCAACGGTTTGCAATTCGTACTTCAAGAACCAGTCTTGCAGGCTGCGAAGATCTGCCAAATCATGCTTGCCGGTTTTGTCTTGTAATACGTAGCTGTAAACCCAGCCCACGCCCGTTGCATCAGGACCTAAGGTTGGTTTTGCGTTCGGTGGCAGCTTTGGTGCTACTTGGCTTAAGTACTCCAACACGCGTGAACGTGCCCAGTACATGTCGGTATCATCGTTGAAAATGATATAAACGTAAGAATCACCAAAGAAGGAGTAGCCACGAACTGTCTCAGCACCCGGCACGGCAAGCATGGCGGTGGTGAGTGGGTAAGTAACTTGATCCTCAACGACTTGAGGAGCTTGCCCCGGATAGCTTGTCTTGATGATCACTTGCACATCAGAAAGATCCGGAATCGCATCAACAGGCGTATTCTTTACACTGTAAAGTCCGCCTAATACAAGGGCTAAGGTCGCGACCAACACTAGGAATCGGTTGCTCAGTGACCAACGAATAATAGCATTGATCATAATTAACCCTCGACGGCTGTTGTTGCAGGAATTAGCTGTTTAAGAACGTAGTCAGATCCTTGTTTTTCAACTAGAAACCGAACTTTCTGTCCTTCTTCAAAACCCGTTAGATCAACGTCTTCACCCACAGAGAAGTTCATCTCGCCTGCATCCCAGTTCCATTCTGCAACCGGTAAGTGGTTTAAGGTGATCATGCCAAAGTCGGCCATCAGCATGGTGATGTCACCAGTTAGCCAAACTTCTGCTGCAATGACGCTGTTGTCTGCCTTATAGTCGATGATTTGGTACTGACCGGACTCGGTCTTTTGCATTTCAAATTCGATAGCCTGACCTTTTTTCAAGTCACCCATTTCAACGCCATCTGCGAAAGTGAAGTTCATTACCATGCCCGGCCAATCCCATTCTGGTACAGGTTGGTGGTTGATGGTCAGCATGCGGTGATCTTTCATCACATCCGTGATCTCACCTTTGGCCCATGCTGTTTCCGCCGCCGCTTCTACACCATTGATGCGAGACAGATCCGCCGACTGGCTTGATTCAGAGTCGAGCATGAAGTGAGATGAAGTAACGATCTTATCGCCTTGTTTAAGTCCTTGTAATACTTCGATTTGTTCGCCAGCTTCGCGGCCAACTTCAATTCGAGCTGAGCGGTATTTGCCTTCGCCCTCAGCCAGAACAACGCGAGTCATACCGCCAGAGCGAATAACAGATGATTTAGGAATCGTTAATACTGCGTCGTCAGTGACAGGCTGAAGGGCAATGTTGGCGAACATGTTTGGCTTCAATGCGCCATCTGGGTTAGGGAATTTAAGACGCACACGCAACGTACGTGTTTTCGGATCGAGGATTGGGTACACGTAATCCACGACGCCTTGCCATTCATTGCCCGGAATCGCATCAAGGGTCATCGTGGCTTGAGAGCCCGCTTTCATCCAGTGTGCTTGACGCTCAAAGACTTCTGCATCAACCCAAACATTGTCCAAGGGACCTGCACTGATCACCGCTTGAGCAGGGGACAAATAGCCACCTTCACGCACGTTTAAGCTCGCGATAACGCCATCAGCAGGTGCTTTGATTTCAATGGTTTGCGATGCTTTACCACTACGAGTAATGGATTTGATTTGAGCGCGGTCAACACCAAGCGTTACCAAGCGTTCGGTCGCGCCTTTTACCAGACCTTTGCGGCCAGTGCGGTACGCATTCAGCAATTCTTCTTGTGCTTTAACCAGTTCAGGAGAGTAGAGCGTGAAAAGCACATCGCCTTTCTTCACTTTCTCACCCACGGCATTGATGTAGAGTTTTTCTACCCAACCTGCCACACGAACGTTGGTTTGCCATAACAGACTTTCATCAAAGGCAATATAACCAACGGTTTCGATGCGTGGTGACAACTGCTGTAGTGTCGCGTTTGCGGTTTTAACCCCGAGGTTATTTTCTACTGAAGGGTCAATAGTCACTGTACCTGGTGCATCTTGTTCACCGGATAGGTCTTCTGCGTAAACCGGAATCAAATCCATGCCCATTGGGGACTTACCCGGTTTGTCGCGTTTGTAATTCGGATCCATTGGGGCAACCCAGTAAAGCGGATCATTAGAGCTTGCAGCAGATTCGCCACCCATCGCACTCATGTCGTGAGCCGAGCCCGTAAGAAAATGATTAGCACCAAACCCTAAAGCACCACCAACAATCAGCGCGATGGTTGCAATCTTAAATGTTTTCATTGTTTTACCTTATTTTCCCCTTCACATTTGACGCTACAGCGTTGTTGCCTGCTCTCGTTCACCCAAATCACATAGCAGATCCCTTGGTTTATAAGGGAAAGTGCTCATGGGATTCTCTCGTTTGCCGCCTAGCTGTAGCCCCAACTGTCTTGGGGAATCACAAATTAATATGTCGAAATAGAGCGAGCTTCCGGTGAAGCCACTTGGTAGTCGAAACCACCGAGTAGGGTGGCTAAATTGCTGTTTGCGATGTTGAGATCGGTCAGTAGACGTTGTTGCTCCAATTGCAGAGCCAACTCGTCAGTCGTGGCGGAAATCACATCGTTAAACTGCGCTGTGTTGTTTTGATAACCTCGCTCAACGGCTTGAATGCGCGCTTTCGCTTGAGGCAATAAGGTGAATTGATAACGTTCTAAACGCTGGGTTAAGTTGCCGCGATCAACCAGCAAAGTGTTCACCTTGGCATTCATCTGCGTCAGTAAGGTGTCCTTTTGTGATTGTGCCGCGCCAACTTGGTATTGAGCGGCCGCGAGATTGCGATCTTGGCGGTCACCCGTAAACAACGGAATGTCCATGGTTAGGTAAGCGCTGACCAAATCGGAGGCAGGTTCACCCATCATGTTGTCGGCTTGGCGGTAGGCGTACATTACTTCGACGCCAAACTGCGGGTTGTAGGCTTGCTCAGCAATCTCCACCTGAGTTTTATTGGCAGAAATGCTGACGTCTGCCATCTTAACCATCGGGTGTTGGCTGAGTTGCTGATAATGCTTCGTGGAACCCTGACTGGCAGCAAGTTTGCTGTTCAGTGTGTCCCAATTAAGTTGATTGCTCGCATGCAGGGCCTGTTCATTCGCCAACCAATCTGACCCCAACCATTCGGAGAGTTGAGAGATAAGACGACGTTGCATTTGTGCATTGGCTTGCAGTTTCTCATCCAACTTGCTGACTTGAAGTTGGGCGTTGAGCAGATCTTGCGCTTCACTCTTACCAATCGAATAGTTGGTTTGAATAAAGCTTTCCATTTCCTTCATCAACTTGCGGTTCTCAAGCATGATTTGCTCCGCGCGTTGCTGGTAACCAAGTTCTAACCAAAGTTGAGTCATGCTGTTGGCTACCTCAAGCTCACGAGCATGGACTTGAAGCCCAAGGCCGTCAGCTTGTTGATTGGCTTTCTTCTGCTGTAAATCAAGCGTCGAGCCACGCTCAAATTGTTGCATTAAACCAACGGAGATGTTGGTCATTGGGTCTTCATCGAATTTGAAGCTGTCGACAGGCAAGCCACCAAAACCCACTTTCAGTTTTGGGTCCATTAAGGTCGCACTCGCGACGCCCGTTTCACGCATGGCAGCAGATTGCGCTGAGTATTGCTTACGATTGCCATCGTTACTCAAAGCGACGTTGATCAGTTGGGCAAGCTTGGTCGTTGAATCTCGCTCACTTGATGCGGAATTTTGCGCTGCGTGCGTCTCTTTACCTGCGGCGTTAACCAAGGTTGGCGCAGCGACCAGAGCCACCATAAAAATAGGTGCAGCTAAGCGGTATGGTTTGATATCCATAATCTAAATCCAGTGTTCGCCGGATCGATGTAGGTGCGGATTTTATTGCGGGAACAGTAAAGCCTTGTTACCTCATCGTTCAGGCGCATTAAAACAACCTGCGATACACGCGCAGGGTCGAATGCTAGGACGGATTTAGGCTATAGGAGGTCGGTACAGGTCGCGGCTGACGTGTACGACTGGGGAAGCAACTTCAGGAGTAATAGTTGCGCGATAGACGACGGGCATTGGGCTATTGATAGGATTCGGTAGGGGGACGAAAACTATCGTACACGCGGCAGTGCAGCAGGTATGAACCATGCCAGAGCCTCCACCACAGTTCATGCTGGTTTCTCTTGCATCGCCATCTTCGGACATAGAAGCGTCTGTCATGGAGACGTCCATCATGCCGGGCATACCGCAGTGTTCGCTGTCACTCATCATAGAAGGATGATGAGCCATGCCAGTAGACATCATTTGAATATTCATCAACGTCTCACTGTTCGCCACACTAGATACCAATAGTACTAGCGTCGTGAAGAGAGTTAACCAGATTGTATGCAGCGATTTTAAGTGCATACCTTTTCCCATGTGTTTGATGAAAATGATGAAAACCCTTCGATTCTAAAGGTTAACCTAAGGGTAAGGTCAATCATTTATTACTCTTATTATCAAAATAGTCCAACCCTTCAGTTTTCGCACTTTCGAGGGAGTAAAACGTTTGTTAAACACCGAGTGTTGAAAATTAGCGAAAGAAGCCCTCGCTTTTTATGACACGTGAAAAATGTGGTTTATAAGTTTTACATCACACTAACTTGTCTTACAAATGATTATCCTTATAGAATGCATGGTTTTACTTGTGCAGATTTGGATTTGCTTTGCTGCGGGGGTTGCATGATAGAAATTGTCATCGATGGAAAATATAGAATTGTAGAAGAGGGTCTAACCCTTTTAGAAGCAGCAAAAGTGTGTGGGGTCGAGATCCCATCGCTGTGCGGAATGAACAAAAGTAATGAAAAAGTACCGTGTGACTTGTGTGTGGTTGAAGTCGAAAGCGGCGGTACTAAGCGTGCGTGTGAACTCGAAGTTTACCGCGGCCTTAATGTGGTCACGCAATCAGAACAATTAAGCGAGCACCGCAGAAAAGCACTCAACCGCATCATGACGGACCATTACGCCGACTGTGAAGCGCCATGTAAAACCGCGTGTCCTGCGGGCGTGGATATCCAATCGTACCTTTATCACATCGCACAGAACGATCATCAAAAAGCGATTGAAGTGATTAAGCGTACGCTCCCTATGCCGTTATCGATTGGCCGCGTGTGCCCAGCATTTTGTGAAAGTGAATGTCGCCGTTCGTTAGTCGATGAGCCTATTGCAATTCGCCAACTAAAACGTCATGCCGCGGATGCGGATTTGTCTGCGCATGAAGCCTATGTACCAGAAAAGAAACCAAGTAAAGGTTTGAACATTGCCGTCGTCGGCAGTGGTCCTGGTGGTCTAACGGCTGGCTACTACCTATCGAATGAAGGCTACGACGTTACGGTCTTTGAATCCATGCCAAAAGCGGGTGGTTGGTTGCGTTATGGCATTCCAGAATACCGTTTACCAAAAGACATTCTCGATAAAGAAATCGAACTGATGTGCCGCAATGGTATGCAAGTTCACACCCATCAAAAGCTGGGTGTGGATTTCACGCTTTCTCAATTGAGCGAAGAATACGACGCAGTGTGTTTGGCTGTCGGCGCGTCTCAAGCGGTCGAAATGCATTACACAGGCAGCGATCTTGAGGGTTGCTACTTAGGCGTTGATTACCTAAAAGATTACGTTACCGAGCAAAACTATGTAACGGGTCAGAAAGTCGCGGTGATCGGTGGTGGTAACACGGCAATTGACTGTGCTCGTACAGCGCGTCGTGCTGGTGCAGACACCACGTTGATTTACCGTCGTACCCGTGACGAAATGCCGGCAGAAGACTACGAGATTGTCGAAGCGGAACACGAAGGGGTGAAATTTCACTTCTTGACCAACCCTGCAGAAAACCTTGCCGATGAAACCGGACGCGTGAATGCGATTCGTCTAGAGCGCATGGCGTTGGGTGAGCCGGATGCATCTGGTCGTCGAAGCCCTAAACCAACCGGCGAGTTCTTCACCGAAGAGTTCGACACCGTAATTGCGGCAGTATCGCAAAAGCCAGATCTGAGCTTCCTCGAAGGTGAAGATTTGTCGATTCCGCTTACGCGCTGGAACACCTCTGATGCAGATGAAAAGACCATGCACACCGGCACGGGTAACATCTTCAGTATTGGTGATTTCCGCCGTGGTCCAGCAACGGCAGTTGAAGCGGTGGGTGATGGTCGCGTTGCGGCAAAAGCCATTGACCTGTTTTTGAATGGCGATATGGCGGATATGCCAAAGGCGGCGTTCAACTCGCGTAAAGAGAAGAAACTCTCGCAAGTCGATCCGCTTCACTTCGAGAACATCCAAAAAGTCGCTCGATCTATCATGCCTGAACTGACTCCAGCGCAACGCGAGCAAAGCTTCGCTGAAGTGGAGTTGGGCTTTGATAACGAAGAAGCGATGAAGGAAGCGGCGCGCTGTTTAGAATGTGGTTGTCAGGCAAATACCGATTGTGCGCTGCGTGATTACTCCACCGAATATGAAGCTGAGCAAAGCTTTGACTTCTCTTTGCAGATCAAATCGCATCAAGATTGGTTAGATCTTCGTGCGAAAGACCTGCGTCATAAGTACGAAGTTGACCGCAGTTCTGAGTTTATTGAGTTTGATGCAAACCGCTGTATTAGCTGTGGTCAGTGTATCCAAGCGTGTCGCGACAAAGCCGTGCACGGTGTACTGAACTTTGTGTGCGATAAACAAGGTCGTCCAGCATTACGTCCTGATGATCGCCCACACTTTGGAAGTAATAAGAATGGCTTAACCCTAATGGGCGATTCGAACTGCGTACAATGTGGCGCGTGTGTTCAAGTGTGTCCAACGGGCGCGATGGTCGATAGTCGTGACCGTTCGCAAGGTCGTACTGAAGATCTGAAAGCGGTCGACACCATCTGTACGTACTGTGGTGTGGGTTGTAAGTTGACTATGTTCGTGGACGAAGCAACCAATACGATTCGTTACGTGAAAGGCGGTGACTCGCCGGTGAACCAAGGCATGCTGTGTGTGAAAGGGCGCTTTGGTTTTGATTTCATTGGCAGTGAAGAGCGTCTTACCACGCCATTGATCCGTAAAGATGGTTGGTTGCAGCCTGCAAGCTGGGAAGAGGCGATTCAACTGATTGCGAACAAGTTCTCTGGCATCAAGCAAGATTTTGGCAGCAACGCATTAGCGGGTTTCTCTTCTGCAAAAACCACCAACGAAGACAACTACGCGTTCCAAAAATTTGTCCGTCGTGAACTGGGCACCAATAACGTCGATCACTGTGCGCGCTTGTGTCACGCATCGAGTGTGACTGGCCTTGAGGCATCACTCGGTAGTGGTGCAATGACCAACGACATTCCAAGCATTAAGCACTCTGATGTGATCTTTATTATTGGTTCGGATACCACATCGGCGCACCCGATTATCGCTTCACATATCAAACAAGCAATTCGTCACCACGGCGCTCGCTTGATTGTGGCTGACCCGAAACGTGTCGATATGGTAGAGCATGCTGAACTGTATATGGCGCACCGTCCGGGTACGGATGTGATGCTCCTAAACGGTGTCATGCAGCAGATCATCAAGAACGGTTGGTACGATCAAGAGTACATCGAAGAACGTGTTGACGGCTTTGATACCTTGTTGCAAGAGGTGATGTCGCCAGCTTACAACCTCGATAAAGTGGAGTTGGTTACGGGCGTAAAAGCCGAAGACATTCAAGCAATGGCGCGCATGATCGGTACGGCAGATCGTACGGCTGTGTACTACTCGATGGGTATCACTCAGCATACGACAGGTCATGACAACGTGCGTTCTATCGCTAACCTGCAATTGCTGTGTGGCAACATCGGTATTGAAGGTGGTGGCATTAACCCGCTACGTGGTCAATCTAACGTGCAAGGCGCGTGTGATATGGGTGCTTTGCCAAACAGCTTCCCAGGCTACCAAAAGGTATACAACCCAATTGTGCGTCAGAAGTTTGCGATTGAATGGAACGCACCAAATCTGCCTTCTGAGCAAGGTTTAACCCTGACAGAAATCATTGATGCGGCTTGCCATCGTGACGTTCGTGGTATGTACATCATGGGTGAGAACCCAGTGTTGAGTGACCCGAACCAAGCGCATGTGATTGAAGGTTTAGAAGCGCTCGATTTCTTGGTGGTTCAAGACATCTTCCTAACGGAGACTGCACAATATGCGCATGTGGTTCTGCCTTCTTGCTCGTTTGCGGAGAAAGCGGGTCACTTCACCAATACGGAGCGCCGTGTTCAGCGTGTGAATCCGGTCGTAACCGCACCGGGTGAAGCGAAAGAAGATTGGTGGATTATTCAAGAAATCGCCAATGCCATGGGCAGTGATTGGGATTACCACTGCGTGTCTGATATCACTAATGAAATCGCACGAGTGACACCTCAATACGCGGGTCTTCGTTGGGATGCCATTACGCCAAACGGTGTGCAATGGCCGAGCAACAAGAACAACCCTGCGGGTACTCGCATCATGCACCAAACCCAGTTTACTCGTGGTAAAGGGCAAATGGTGGGTGTACCGTTCCGTTATGCGGCTGAGCTACCAGATGAAGAGTACCCACTTGTGTTGACGACGGGTCGTGTACTTGAGCAGTTCCACACCGGCACCATGACGCGCAAAACTAAAGGGTTGGATAATCTGGCTGGTCCACGAGCGATGGTGAGCGTGGAAGACGCAGAAACGCTTGGCATCAGTAATGGTCAGCGTCTGACGGTGTCTACACGTCGCGGCAGCATTGAGATTGATGCTTTTGTGACTAAGCGTATTCAAAAAGGAGTGGTGTTCATTCCATTCCACTTTGTTGAATCGCCAGTCAACCGTTTAACGACAACGGCGACGGATCCGCATGCGAAGATCCCTGAGTTCAAGGTCGCTGCGGTTAAAGTGGAAGTGAGCGAAAAAACAACGCAGACAGAGTCTCTCGAAGATAGTTACCAACACGTTTAAATTCGGTGAGTCACATTGTTGTGGTCACTGACAATTTGAGCCTAGTTGATGGGCGGATAATCTAATCTTGATTTCCGCTCTCACTACATTCACTCGGATTGTCTTTTTCTTCCAACTCCTTTTACTTTTCTGTTATCACCGCGCTCCGGTTAGTTTTCCTTTCTTACTTCTTACTGTCTCTATGGCGTATTTTTGTTCAAGCCCATGATGAGAGTGCAATAAAGTTTGTTGTTGAGCTTGTCATAGAATTGACTGTCTCTGACTGTCCTCTGTTATTTGGGCAAGTTCTATAACCTAAACTTTGCTCGCTTCCTATACTGAATTAACGAAGCAAGATTTTTATAACAACAAGAGGAAGCTTGTATGACAAGAACAACCTCACTTGCACTCGTTTTATTACTTATGTGCGCATACTTTGGTTACAACCGTTATTATGTATACCCCCAGCAGTTGGAAACACAGGCGAAGTCCATGCTAATACAAATGGCAAATCGCGAAGAGTGGGTCGATGTGTTTGAGATGATGAATCGCGTAGACGCGCATAAGGGCCATTTGGAACTTGTTGCTGACGTGACATCCTCTGATGGTCAGCGTGCGTACAGTGAAGGTATTATCACGTACACGGATCGCGAAGGCGTTGTCTGTAAACAGGTAGTGTTCAACTTTAAAATAAACTCTTTGAAAAACTACAATATTTCCGATTTACGAGATTGTTCCTACGGTGAGTACTATTAATATTGTCTGAGAGTTGAGCTCGATAGCACAGTGTATGAATACACAAACAAAAAATAGCCCTTCGTTGGGGCTATTTTTGTTTTTAAGGAATGAACGCAATATCGTGGGATTAGTCGAGTGATTTTTTGAAGCGAAATGAAGCGACAATAAGGCCGATAACAGTGAATCCAAGTAACCAGACTGTATCTCGCCATAGCTCCATTAAGTCTGCACCGCGCAGCACCACACCACGAATAATGCGCATAAAGTGAGTGGCTGGTAGGGCTTCTGATATCCATTGTGCCGCGACGGGCATTCCTTCATAAGGGAACATAAATCCGGACAGAAGAATCGATGGCAAAAGAATAAACACCGTCATCTGCATGGCCTGAAGCTGTGTCGTTGCAATGGTGGATATCACCAAACCTAAGGTTAAACTCGCGGCGATAAACAACAGCGTGCCAAACAGTATCTGACTAATGGCGCCGTTTATCGGCACGCCAAATATCCAGTGACCCAAGCCTAAAATGATAAACACCTGTATCAGACCAACAAAGATGTAGGGAATGATCTTCGCCACCATGAGTTCGATGGAGTGAATTGGCGTAGTAATCAGTAACTCTAAATTACCGCGTTCCCGTTCTCGAACAATGGCTGCACTGGTGAATAAGATCATCGTCATGGTCAGAATTACACCCAATAAACCAGGGACAATGTTCACCGCCGAGCGCCGACTCGGGTTGTAATACAGCGCAACTTCAAAGGTTTTGGTTGGAGCAGGGCGTATCTCAAAATCAAAATCTGTTAACGGCATGGTTTGCAGTGAGAGAATCGCAGAACTGATCATGGTGTCTGAACCATCTACAATCCACTGCCCAAGCTCTCGCCCTTGCACCATACGTTGGGTTAAGTCGCTAGGCAGAATTAAAGCCGCTCGCACCAAACCGTCTTGAATGGCTTGCTCGGCTTCAGAAGCGGTAGCGAAGGTTTCGACCACATCGACCACTTGTGTGACTTTGACGGATTCGGTAATCACGCGCCCGGCAGTACTGCCACTTTGATCGACGACGCCAACGGGAATGTTGCGAATATCCGTATTAATGGCAAAGCCGAACAGCAAAAGCTGAATCAACGGGATCATCACGACCATGCCAAAGGTAATTCGGTCACGTGAAAGCTGACGGATCTCTTTGATCATCACCGCTTTCATACGGGCAATAGATTTCATCATTGGCGACCTTCTCCCGTCACGCTGACAAACACATCTTCCAAGCTCGGGCGAGCAATGTTCATCTCGCAGCCCTCAAGCTCAGGAAAGGTCTGGGTTAACCATTCGATCGGTTGTTCGATGTGCTGGTGGATCAAAATGCGTAAGCGAATGCCTAGTTGTGCGGCAGAACGGACCTCTTCACGCTGAATGACTTTCTCTTTTAGCTCGCGTAAATTATCCGCTTTGACTTCGACGATGTTAACGCCCATTTGCGCCATGAGTTCTTCTGGCTCACCATCGGCGCGGATTTCGCCCGCTTCCATAATCGCCAGACGATGACAGCGTTCGGCTTCGTCCATGTAGTGCGTAGTGACCAAAATCGTCGTGCCTTGGTCAGAGAGGTCAAACAACTGCTCCCAGAAATCGCGTCGGTTCTCTGGGTCAACCGCAGACGTGGGTTCATCGAGAAACAACAGTTCGGGTTTATGCATGGTGGCTGCGGCGAGAGATAAGCGTTGTTTCTGGCCGCCGCTCATTCCGCCGACGCGCTGTTTACGCAGTTGGTCGAGACCGTAGGTGGCTAGTTGTTCTCCGATGCGAGCTTTCAGGGCCTTGGTTTCCATTCCAAAGATTTGTCCAATAAACTCAAGATTCTCTTGAACCGTCAGGTCATCGTAGAAGGAGAACTTTTGCGTCATGTAGCCTATCTTGAGGCGCAGAAGCTCAGATTGTTTTGGGATCTCTAACCCGAGTACATCAACATTGCCTTCACTTGGGCTAAGCAATCCCGTCAACACTCGAATGGTTGTCGATTTACCGCAGCCGTTAGGGCCAAGAAAACCATAGATACTGCCTTTAGGCACATTAAGCGTGATGTTGTTGATGGCGGTGAAGTCACCAAACTTCTTCACTACATTTTCAGCTTGAATCGCGAATTCGGTCATTGGCTTACTCCACCAAATCCACTTGCGCTGGTATACCTGAAGGCAAGGATTTTGCTGAGTCTTGAAGGTCGACTTCTGCTAGGTACATCAAACGCGAGCGTTCTTCCTCGGTAAGCGCGAAATAAGGCGTGAATGAAGGCTCAGTCGCTACCCAACGAACGGTGCCGCTATATGGTTGCTCAACGCCATCTACATGCACGTTAACCGTTTTACCCGGCACAAAGTTGACTCGATAATTGGCAGGAACATAAACACGGGCGTATGGGACGCGGCTCGCTTGAATTACGGCAACAATGCCATTCACCGGAACGCGTTCACCAAGGTTAAACGGTAGGTTATCTAGCAAGCCATTTCGCGTGGCCGTGATGGTGAGTTCTGCCAGTTTCTGTTCTTGTAGTGCTACATCGGCTTTTGCAGCCATGAGTGCGGCTTTCGCTTGTTCAATATCTTCAGGACGAGAGCCAGCGGTCAGTTTGCTGAACTCTTCTTGTGAGGAGTCTAGCTCTGCACGGGCAGAATCTCTGGCTGCTAAAGCGGTGTCTTTTTCTGATTGGCTGATGAGTTTTTTACGAACTAACTCCGCTTTACGTTGGTAGTTCTTTTGCGCTTCAATCAATTGAGCTTCCGCTCTGGCAACGCGAGCTTGCGCTGCGGCAATGTCTTCTGGTCGCTCACCATTGGTCAATTTCAAAAGATAGGCGTCAGCCTTGGCTTGTTCGGCAACGGCGTGAGCTAAAACGGCTTCTTGGTTCTTTGTATCGAGCTGAACCAGCACTTCTCCTTCGGTGACTTGGCTGCCTTCCTTAATGGGTAGGGCACGAATTATCTCGCTAGAGGTGGCAGTGAAGGTTACGCGGTCACGTTCTAATGTGCCAAGGGCTTGCTGTCCGTCATCTTTGGAACAGGCAGTTAAAAGAGTCAGGGCTAGGGTGCCAAGAATGATTCGCTTCATCATGCGACGCTTCCTCTAAGAAGGTGAGCTCGAACTCGTATCAAGCTATAGAAGAGTATGGGACTGCATTCAGTGTAACGTGAGTCAGTTTTGTCCGGCTAGGAAGTTAATTCCTTCAATATTCATCAATTGATTAATTGTTGAAGCTGGCTTGATCCTGCGGAAGCCGTGCTTTACTTGGCTCTTTTAAGTTGATTACATGAATATCATTTAAACAAAAATCTTGCCTTTCATGTAGAGCACGCCGTCGCCAGATACTCTTACTTGTTCGCCAGTAACTTCACAGTGCAAAATGCCTCCGCGCTGAGAAGCTTGGTAAGCGACCAGTGATGTTTTGCCTAACGCTTCTGCCCAGAACGGTGCTAACCCAGCGTGAATCGAGCCAGTTACGGGGTCTTCGTCACCACCATTTGCAGGCCAAAAGTAACGAGATACAAAGTCTTGTTGATCGCCTTTTGCGGTAACGACCACATCGTAAGGAGCGAGTGTCTTGAGGTGCTCTGAACGGTATTGAACCTCAAGTACCTCCTGCTGGTTGCCGACCACCACGAAATACGCTTGAGGGCTAAGCAGTACGCGTTCCACATCGCAACTTAGGCCTTCAATCAATGCCGAGGGAATATCAGAAACGGCTTTTGGAGGACGAGCAGGGAACGTCATCTCGATCTTACCTTGCGCATTCTTCTCTACGGTGAGGGGCCCTACTTCCAGAGTATGAAATTCAATCGTGCCATTAATGCCAAACTCATCAAACAGAACTAACGAAGAGGCCAGTGTTGCGTGTCCACAGAAATCGATTTCAGTAATCGGAGAGAACCAACGAATCTCATATTGGTTTGCGCCAATGGACTTTAGGAAAGCCGTCTCTGATAAGTTGTTTTCTGTCGCGATATTTTGCATCAATTCTGGGGCTAGCCATTCCTCTAACGGTATCACCGCTGCTGAGTTGCCTTTGAATTGCGTATCGGTGAAGGCGTCCACCACGTAGATATCCAATTCCATTTTCCTTCCTTGTTCCGTGAGCGATTAATTAGCATAAACCAAGTGCAATTAAGAGAGTAAGAAATTTGTGTTAGAATCTTAAAGTGTCAAAATTATAGTTATTTTGTGTTTTTTGATACTTACTGACAAGGATTCGGACTGCTGGGTACTTACACTAGTGTTGAATTCATTGAAAGGAAGAAAAACATGAAAGCGATCTACAAATCAGTTTTGGCATTGAGTGTTTTTGCGGTCGGTTCTGCCCATGCATTTGAACTCGTGAGTAGAGATATTCAAGAAGGCCACCCGATGGCGAAGACATTTGAATACTCTGGTTGGGGATGTGATGGCGGGAATCAATCACCACAATTGATGTGGAAAGAAGCTCCAAAGGGCACAAAAAGTTTTGCGATCACCGTGTATGACCCCGATGCGCCAACAGGCAGTGGTTTTTGGCATTGGATAGCGTTTAATATTCCATCCACCGTTAGCGAGCTGCCTCGAGGCATTGATATGAACAAGTTAGGCGGCAAAGAATCTCGTATTGACTACGGCACAACGGGGTTCGGCGGCACGTGTCCTCCAAAGAATGATGGGATGCATCGTTACCAGTTTACGGTGTGGTCATTGCCAACTGAAGAACTGAATTTGGATGAAAACACGCCTCCAGCCATTGTAGGGTTTACTTTGAATAGTGTTGCTTTGGGTAAAGCGACATTAACCACGACTTACACGCGATAATTGAATATAAGGGGAGAGAATGGGTCACCAATATCAGGTTACGCTGTTTCGTGCGGAGCAGCAGCAGAAGCTTCGTAATGTCAGGATTCACTCCCCAAGCCTTATTCAGATTGTTAAGGGGAGTAAACATCTTTTCTGGAAAGATGAAGTACTCGACATCCATGATCCAAATATCATGCTTTGTGAAGCAAATGCATCCCTAAATTTTGAAAACCTTCCTCTACAAGGGCGATTTCTTTCTCGAATGTTCAGTTTTCACTGTGTGCCTAGCGATGAAATGTTGGAGCTAAGCATGAGCAACGCATTAGGAAACTATGTACCCGTTGTTGAGACAGATAAAGCATTGAAAGCGACGTTAAATGCTTTGTTTTCGTTTGAGCGGGAAAGCTTAAGTGAAGCGACACAACGCTATTGGATTATGGGCCTATATCAGCAGCTAGCTGAGAGAGGGTTATTGCATCGGTTGTTCTCGAGTTCACATATCTCTTTTAGTCAGAAAGTTAGTCGTTACTTATCGCGCTCTCCAGGGGAGGAGCATCCATTAGACATGGTCGCGGGGCACTTTGCTATGAGCCGAGCAACATTGATACGCAAACTGAAACAAGAAGGTACCCAGTATCGTGAAGTATTGGCAGAAGTGCGCTTAAATCACGCACTTTACTTGATGCAAAATGGCTCGTATAACGTTGCTATGCTCGCACAGTTGTGTGGTTATCAGTCAGAGGGGCGTTTTAGCCAACGCTTTAAAAGTAAGTTCGGCCTAACGCCCAGCGAGTATATTAAAACGGTAGTGAGTTAATGTTTTACCGCTTTTGTATTTTTTGTGCTTTTTAGGTTAGCCATAATATTTGGCTTTCATTCGCAATGCTACATTCACCAAAGCAATCAATACAGGCACTTCGATCAGTGGACCAATGACACCAGCAAAAGCTTGGTCTGAGTTTAGGCCAAACACCGCGATAGAAACCGCAATTGCCAATTCAAAGTTGTTGCCTGTTGCCGTGAAAGCAATTGACGCGTTTTTGTCGTAGTCGATGCCCATTTTCTTACCAACGAAGAAGCTGACAAAGAACATCAACACAAAGTAGATAGCCAGTGGAATTGCTACACGGAATACATCCATTGGCAGTTCAAGAATCATTTCACCTTTCAAGCTGAACATCAGTACGATGGTCGCAAGCAGGGCGATAAGCGTAATTGGTGAAATGCGTGGGATGAATACGTCGTTGTACCATTGTTCACCTTTCGCAGCGACCAGCCATTTGCGGCTTAGGAAGCCCGCTAGGAATGGGATACCAAGGTAAATAAGAACGCTTTCCGCGATGTCCATCATCGAGATATCAACTACGAAACCTTCGTAACCAAAGACTGGTGGCAACACAGTGATAAACAACCACGCCATCACACTGTAAGTCACGATTTGGAAAGCGCTGTTTAATGCAACTAGGGCTGCGCCGTATTCTTTGTTACCACCACCGATATCGTTCCATACCAATACCATCGCAATACAACGAGCAAGACCGATCAGAATGATACCAACCATGTAACCCGGATGATCACCTAGGAAAGTCAATGCAAGGATGAACATCAAAATAGGGCCGACAATCCAGTTCATGACCAAAGACAGCGTGATTGCTTTTTTATCTTTCGTCACTGTGCCTAGCAGGTTGTAGTTCACCTTTGCGAGTGGCGGGTACATCATCAAAATCAAACCAATCGCTAGCGGTACGTTTGTGCTACCAACTGACATTGACTCGTTCCACTCAGCAACTTGAGGGAATGCTGCGCCAATACCTACACCGATTGCCATTGCAACAAAAATCCACACCGTTAAGTAACGGTCCAAGAAGCTCATTTTGTCGCTGGCACTATTTAAAACTTGAGTAGTCATAGTGTTCTCTTATTCGTTTATCGTCGAAAGACGATAGTTAAAGGTATAGTTTATCTCTGCACGCCTGACCAGCGTGCAAAGGGAATTAATCAAATAACTTGGAAAATCCTAGATTGAACTGATCAAACGCGTCGCGTTGAATGCGGTAACACACCTTAGGTGGGTTTGGCTCGGCGCTGATAAAGCCTGCTTGCTTGAGAATACGCAAGTGCTCGGAAACAGTAGATTGCGCAAGACCCAGTTCAGAAACCAAATCACTGTTCAAACAACCGCCCATGGTATCGAGCGTGTGCAGGATATGCAGAATGCGCAAACGTGCTGGATGCGACAAAGCTTTTGCTTGCGCTGCGAGAGTTTGTTCTTTCTCGAGCTGTTGTTGCGTTGTCTGAAAAACAACTTCGCACGTGTCCTTGCACTTATCACTCATTCGCTGGCCTTAATAGTTAATCGTCGAATTGCGATAAAGTGTACGCCTGCTCTGTGGAAGATGCAACAACTCGATGAAAAAATTAATCGTAGAATAACGATGAATAAAAAATTGAAAAAATATATGTTTTAAAAACAGTTATATAATAAAAAATTACGTAGGTTACTAAAAGTTAACTAATTGCACTATATTTCTAGGTTACCATAATAAACCACATCCGACGCACAATGGTTACTGCGTCATCTTGTGAACTTATTTAAAGGTAATCCCATGAGCAACGTACTGATCATCAATGCACACGAACCATCACCATATTCAGAAGGTCGTCTAAATGCTTCTCTTGTCGACAAAGCACAGACGCTTCTGCAAGCAAAAGGCCATGAGGTTCGCGTTGTGACAATGCAAGATGAGATCAACGTAGATGAGCAACTCGCACACTTTGAGTGGGCTGATCGCGTGATCATCCAAAGCCCAATCAACTGGATGTCTGTGCCTTGGTCATTCAAAAAATACATGGACGACGTGTTTACTGCGGGTATGGGCGGCGCACTATGTGCATTCGATGGCCGTAGCGCAGAAGAACCAAAGAAAAACTATGGTACAGGCGGCACTCAAACCAACAGCAAATACATGCTGTCACTGACATTCAACGCGCCAGAAGAATCGTTTGATGATGAGAGCGAATACCTATTCCAAGGTAAAGGCGTGGACGATTTGATGTTCCACATGCACGCTAACTTCCGCTTCTTTGGTATGTCAGCACTGCCTACATTCGCTTGTTACGACGTGATGAAGAACGCAGATATCGAAAACGATTTTGTTCGTTTCGAAGCTCACATTAACGAAAACTTCTAATCCTTTTAGAAAGATAGTGCGAACTGAATGATGAATTGAGATGGACTGCTGCATGCGGTCCATTTTTATTTGTTTGCGGCGAGGTGACGTTTTTATTACTCTAAAGCACTAAATGTATCTAGCTTACTTTTCGTTACCTAGATTAGGTGCGTATCTTGAGGTGTATTGTGGAAAGCAGAATCAGTGTAGATAGCAAAGGTCGTAAGTCAGTGGCGAACGTATGTGCGGAGCCATGTGCTATCGAGAAAGGGATGCGTCTAATTGGTGGTAAATGGAAAGGTTCTCTGATTTATCATTTGAAAGACGGCCCAGTTCGTTTCAATGACTTAGCACGCATGCTAGGCGGTGCAAGTAAAAAGATGATCGACCAACGCCTTAAAGAGCTAGAAGCGGAAGGTATGGTGGTGCGCAAAGTGATCAGCGACCGCCCAATTGCCGTAAGCTATGAACTAACAGAGTTCGGCCGTACCGCACTTAAGATTCTTGATGATTTGCGAATTTGGTCTGAAAAGCATCAAATTGAGCTTCGTTAAGACCAAAGTAGTTAATCGCAAACGTTACTCTCTTTTGAAAGCTGATTAACAATACATCGCCGTTTTTACCCAAGTAACTTAGATGTGCTTCATTCAAATCGTAATTTGTTTCGTAAAACAACGTACTCTTTCGAGTCAGGCATATCGAGGCTACTTGAGCATAATCGTACTTTTTAAGTTTTTGATTTTTAGTTATTATTTATCATACTTAGTAAGTTGTAGAATAAATCACTCACTTCAGTTGAATTTAAAAAAGCACTATTTAATTCCAGCTTCTTTTCAAAATCGGAATATTTATCGAATTCCTCTTTCTCAACTAAACCTATTGGTGAGTTGTCGTTAACGTGGTTTTCATATTTTTTGATGGTATATAATTTAGACTTTTCGTCAAAATATTGAATTATCTTAATGTTAACGTCAGGTCTCTCCGTATTATACGTGATCGTAATTTTTTCATAATCTTTATTAATCGGAGTCGTAAGCCCTGTAGGGTAGATGATTTTAAACCCATTAATGTCATCCTTCTTCGTGCTTTTATAATGTTTTGAGTATGAAAAGTTTTCAATTGTACTTTTAGTGACGATAATTGATTCACCTTTCTTTAAACCGTATTCGGTACATTCATAATCGTCAACAACCGTAGAATTTCTTTTCTTTTCAATCAGGTAGGACATGCTTGCAGATGTCCCTCCGTGTTCCAGTTTTTGTTGGTTTACAGAACAATAGAAATGACCTTTGTCCACCGTCATTGCGTTGATTTGTTCCGGATTTGAAATGGTGGGATGTATATCTTTTGCTGGATCGTTGTCGCTTCCTCCTGAACCGCATCCAACTAATCCGATACAAACGGCCATATAAAGCAAAGAGATTTTATTCATACTGTATTTCTCAATTAAGATGTGTGATTGCAAATAACGATTAATTACATTTTTATAAAGTGAAATGTTTTTTATTTTAATTGAACGGTGTTTTATTGGTAATTTAATCGTTTGCTTTTATTTTGTCTCTTACGGTATCTATGTTTTCATTTATGGTATGAATTATTAGATTTGCACAATTGTGAGTTGCAATAGGATAATAATCGCTAGCCAACTACTTGTGTAGGTACCGTTATGATTTATATATCCGTTAAGTCTAAGTTTTTAGTCTTAATTTCATGTATTTATCGTGAAAGTGACTTAGAAGTAAATAACTAACGTTGTTTGAGGGGAGCCTGGGCTTCACTGATCTTGTTTTTCATCAAGGCGTTGTATAATGAACAAGGACTCTATTTCCAACTTGTTGATACATATCAGATCTCACGGATCTGATATGCATTCCAAGTTATTCTCACTAAGGCAAGAATCCTAGCTTATTTAAGGATAGAAAGTTTACTTGGGTGTAGAAGATATTAGTAATCCAACGTGCCACGGATAGGGTAGTTATTGTTTGGATCGCGAATCCATGCCAATCCGCGTGATAGCGCGCCAAGCTCAGGGCGAACAAACGGGTTGTTTGAAATATCCACCACGTGTAAGTCGCCGTGTTCATTCACCACAAACAGACCTGGTTCTGCGAAATTGTGATCGGTTTCCTGTTCAGATCGAGGAATAGATACATACAAGCCTAGCGTTTTCATTTGTTCTTCGGTCAGGCCGTAAGCGATAGGGAAGCTGATTTCGAGTTTCTCTAGATGCCCCTCTAGCTGTGCTTTTGAATCGCCAGAAACGGCAAGAATATCGACGCCAGCATCAGCGAAAGCCTGTTTGTAACTCTCAAGCTCGTTGAGGTACTTAGTACAAAGAGGGCAGTGTTTACCACGATAAACGAATACTGCTTGCCAAGTCGCATCACCTTGCGGCTGACCCAACGTTACGCTTGAACCATCTAGCAAAGTGGCTTGAAGATGAGGGAAGCTGTCGCCCGCTTTAAGTTTCACTGAAGTTGCCATATTGACTCCCGAATTGGTGGTGTATATCCATGAATGCCCCTTTCTCAACAAAGCGATTGGGGGATGAGACTTCAATGTAGACTCTGTTTTGCGGTGTTTCAACTAGTTAACTTTTAGTAACCTGCAATAAGGTAGTAGAGTGCAAAAGATGAAAAAGCAGAACTTAAGATACAACGAAGTGGGGGTGTAGTATCAGGAGCTAAGTTCTGCTTGAGGTTAGGCTATGACCACTGGAACATATCGTTAAGATAAACCAGAGTCATCACTTCTATTTTATTACTCGATTGAGCTAGGCGTTGCTGAAAAAAGTGCGCCATCATTGGCTTCTTCATTTTTTCCTCCTTTAGCTGACGAGTAAATTATGTGTATAAAAGGGGATATAAAAAAGAGAGTGCTTTTGTTGGCTTTTTTCCTAATAACGTAAATATATGGGGCTTTAAAGCCGAATTTGGAGGTTAATTGTGGAAAAGGGGAACAGATAATTAGGAAGTTTTCTTATTTTATTACCGCCAACTTAAGTAAACTATTCCTATCCACAAACTTCACAGATCTAAGGTTGATTCAGTGTCTGATCTCAATTTGTTTCGCTATTACCAACGATTACTCTCGTTTAGCGTTGGTGATGAAACAAAAACCACGTTACAGGACATTGCCGACATCATGTTCACTTCTTCTCGGCATGCTCGTAGCCTGCTAACGCAGATGCAGCAGAAGGCGTGGTTGAGCTGGCACCCGAAAGCTGGGCGGAACCAACGATCGACTCTTATTCTGAATATGGAGTTAGACGTTTTAAAAGAGAGCTTGGCTCTTGAACGTATCAAGTTAGGCAAGTATGAAAAAGCACTGGCGATATTAGATGAAGACGAAATGGCATTTGGCCGTTTGTTAAAAACAACGTCTGGTGCTTCTGTTCAAGAAGGACAGCTCAATATTCAATTAACCTATAAGCGAATGTTTGAGCGCGTCGTTCCACATCAACTTCAGCGTAGCAGCGAACGTTTCTTATTAAGGCAAATCTATTGTTGCTTAGTTTCGAGTGATAACAATGGGAAAGTGCAACCAGAACTCGCACATCACTGGCGTTATGACGAAGACACCTACGAATGGACTTTCTACCTTCGTCCAGGTCTGACTTTTCACAATGGTAATTCCATTGATGCAGAAACAGTGGTTAGCTTGTTTGCAAAGTTGAGTTCACTACAGTACTACGAAAAAGAGTTGGCACATGTTGCTAACATTACTGCGCCAACGCCATTGAAAGTTGTTTTTAAGCTTAATCGAGCTGACTTGGGCTTTGCTGGACTTATTTCTGGAGTGAAATACGGCATTCAACCAGTAAGCCAAGTTAACGTAGCGAATAACAAGCTGGTGGTCGGAAGTGGCCCATTCTCTGTTGTCGAGCACAATGAAAGTCGTTTAAAACTGCAAGCATTTAATGGTTATTATGCATGTAGAGTTCTAACGGATTTGGTGACTATCTGGATTGTTAATGACGAGCAAATGGAGAACCCGTCATTGGCAGCAAATACGTTGCAAAGGGATGCTTCGCCCGAGGAGGATTTGTGTGGACACTATATGTCGACGCAAAACCGAGAAAACTCATCGGCGAGCAAGCGTAGCCGAATAGAAGATGGTTGCTTATTCGCCTTATTTAATCAGCACGCTAAGCACAAACTTTCTTTAGCGCAGCGCCGTTATATTAGTGAGCTAATTCAACCTGAGCACTTGGCCGAAGTGATGCGCCGCGAGAATATTGTATTTGGGAGTATACCCGCTTATAACCTGCTACCAGGTTGGAAGCCAGTGCTCCGTCCGTTTAGTGAGCCGCTTAAGTTACCTAAACATATTACGATAGCGGGATATAACTATACCGCGTTGCGTCGCTGTGCGCGGGCTATTTCTAATCGTTTGGCGAGTGTTGGCAGTAAAGTAGAAATTGTTATGTATTCCTACCGTGAGCTGAACGAGAAGGCTAAGAACGGTGAGCTAAATGAGACAATGGTCGTAACGAACATAAACTTAGATGATAATCGTCATGCCTCAGCGTTCACGAACTTCTTCAGCAACGCTGTGCTATTCCACACTTTGGGAGAAAAGAACGCACAATGGTTAGATGAACAACTACAGAGAGTCAGATCTTTCGTTCCACTTGAGGACTACCTTAATGCATTGGAGCCAATTTCATCGACGTTGATCAGCGAGTATTGGATTGCACCTATGTTCCACCATACACAAACTTTGCGCTTCCAAGGTGTATTAGAAGACGTTGCTTTAACCAATTGGGGTTGGCCAGATATCCGCTCGGTGTGGTCGGCAGATTAACTACCTTAGTTATTTAGCAAAGTGCTGCTTCACGAATTCAATGAAGGCTCTGGTTTTCGCCGATTGATAGATAAGTTGTGGGTACACCAAGTAAACCGCGTTGTGCTGGTGGTCGGTTTCTTCCGATAAAACCTGCATTAGACGACCATGTTCAACGTCTTGTTCGACAAAGTAACTTGCTAACCGAGCAATGCCATTGCCAGACAGGGCTGATTCTTTGAGTAAGCGGTTTTCATTGCTTGAAAGCCAGCCTTGGGTTTGAACTGTTCCCGTTTTTAAAGGCCACTCTTTTTGATGCAACGTGGTTAAGCATTGATGCTGTTTTAAATCCGCTAACGTCTCTGGCGTACCTTCTTCTTGCAGATATAGAGGTGAGGCAACCAGCCAGTGGTGGTAGTCCAGCAGGTGATGCGCAATCATATTCTCGGGCGGCGTTCTTGTTGCTCGAAACGCAAAGTCGACGCTGGTTTCCGTCAGATTAAACGCTTGATAGCTAGAAAGAATCTCGAATTCTACGTTTGGATGTAGAGCGCGAAACGCTACGCACAAATCATGCAGCACCGCTTCAGCAAACATCTTGGGAGCGGTAAGACGAATCAGACCGTCTATTTGCTCAGATTGCTGACTTAGACTCTTTTCCATTTCCATTACGCGGCGTTTGAGATCTTCTGCTTGTGCAAAGATCGACTCACCCTCTGCCGTCAATCTCACGCTACGTGTGGTTCGAACAATCAAAGGAGTAGCGAGTTCTGATTCCAATCGCTTGATTTGTTCCGACAGGTAGCTTTTAGAAATGCCAAGTTGCTCCGCTGCTCTAGAAAAATTGAGTGTTTGAGCCACTTCGGCAAACAGCATCAGTTTTTCGATTCTTTTGTAATCTGTCATCTCGATTGTTCGCTAACGAGGATAATGAATTCGATTTTACGGTATTAAACTAATTTTTACGAACAGTAAGATGGTTCGAGTTAATTTCAGAAATTGAAAATGCAGAAATCGGAAAAGTGAGAACAACGATGAACAATCCAACACTACCGCTCGCCAAAACCTTACCTAACGTTAGCCGCTTGGTCTTCGGCTGCATGGGGCTTGGAGGGGAGTGGAATCGCAACCCGTTAACCGCCAAAGATGAAAACCAAGCTTATGCCGCTGTAGAGGCAGCATTAGAGGTTGGCATCAATCTCTTTGATCATGCGGATATCTACAAATTCGGTAAGGCAGAAGCAGTGTTTGGGCGCATCTTAGCCAATGACTCAACCTTACGAGAGCGAATTTATCTGCAATCCAAGTGCGGCATCCGTTTAGGAGATGAGCAAGGTGTGAAGCAGTATGACTTCTCTGCTAAATGGGTGACGGCTTCTGTTGAGAGCATTCTTGAACGCCTTGGCGTGGAAAACCTTGATGTTTTGATGCTGCATCGCCCAGATCCTTTGGTTGAATTTGAAGAACTAGGCACAGCGCTACAAGCCCTGAAACAAGCTGGCAAAGTTAACCACTTCGGTGTTTCTAACATGAACAGTGCTCAAATTGATCTTCTCCAACAAGCAACGGGCGAAGTTGTTGTGGCGAACCAGTTGGAAATGAGTCTGGCTAAGTCTGACTTCATCAAGCAGGGCATGGGGCTTCCTTCGTCTGCATCTGACTACGTTGCGGGAACACTGGAGCATGCCCGTAGGCACAATATCCAACTGCAAGCGTGGGGCAGTATGGCGCAGGGCAGATTCTCAGAGCGTGGCTTACATTCTGATGATCACAATATTAGACAGACGGCGGAGATGGTGATGGCGCTAGCAGCTGAATATGGCGTGTCGTCCGAGGCGATTGTTTTAGCCTTCTTGACGCGTCATCCAAACCAAATACAGCCTGTTATTGGTACCGCAAACCCACAGCGTATTCGCGCTTGTGCTCAAGTAGAGAACGTCAAGCTATCACGCAGTCATTGGTATGGATTGTTCGAGAAAACCCTTGGTCATGAGATCCCGTAGGAGAGAAAAATGAAATACGTACAAGTTCAAACTCTGATTCAAACGGCATTGGAAATTGCTGCTGATCGCAAGCAAAACATTGCGGTTGCCGTGGTTGATACACATGGCGAATTGCTCGGTTTTGCCCGAATGGATGATGTGAGCGTGCAAGCAGGTTTGTTGGCACAAAACAAAGCCTACACCTCGGCTAGAGACCGTCAGCCTAGTGGCAATCTGGGCGCTTGGGCTCGTGAGACGGGTAAGCAGTTGAGCTATTGGACTGATCCAAAGATCACGGGCTTTATGGGCGGTGTACCTGTAGAACAAGAGGGGAAAATCGTCGGTGCAATTGGCATTAGCGGTTTGGCTGAGCAAGATGATGAAGCACTTGCGATGGAAGTATTAAACGCGCGTTGAGTATAATGTTTATCAGTAGGTGTGATGCTTTGTCCAGCTTTGTACTCACTGTAGGGACTCAAGTTCACAGGCTTCGTCGAGTCACAATGCTATCTAGTAGCTTGAAGTAAGCAGAAGTTGAAATCGCGAACTATGATTAATTTATTTGAAAGCTTTGAGGCCTAAATATGTTTCATAAGGTATTCGTTTCGCTATTTTTTGTTCTCCTCTCAGGCTGTGGTACGAGTGACAGCGCGTTAAAAGAGAGCGGTTATGATGAAGCTTATATCCAAGGCTTTCATGACGGTCGGCATAGTGGTATGCAAGAGGCAGGGAATGATTTTGAACACTATATTAAGGACGAAACAAGGTATCAAACCGACTCAGATTATCGGCAAGGCTGGGATGCTGGTGAGGTAGAGGGTAACAAGTTACAAAAGCAGGCGACCGCGATAGGACAAGGCATGATTGATAATTCATATGAAGAACGTGATGTCTTTGATCCTGATAAAGTGGCGAAAGATGCAATAAAAGGCGTTGATACATCGGAATTGAAAAGCCTAGAGTAACGGACTGATATAAAGAATAAAACTCGTCATTTGACGAGTTTTATTTTTGTCTAAACGATTCATGTTTCAACGCTCAACAGGGCATTCATCGTTTGGGTATGAGCAATGTCGTTAATCACCTTTCTTGTTCTTTTGTTCAAGGATTAACGATAACAGGCGAACGAGCAGGGACTGAGCTTCCGGTGAGAGCAATCGCGCCACGGCCGTTAAGTCATTTGCTGTGACATGCTTAACATCACGTACATCTAAGGCAATATCTAGGTCAGTCAAATGAAGCGAACGCAATATGGCACGATATTGTGAGAGTTTAAGATCGGACTCTCCGCGCTCGATCCTTTGATATGTTTTTACGCTCATTCCAGCGATGTTTGCCATTTGCTCACGGGAGAGGCCATTCGATTTTCGTCTTGCGATCAGTGCTTGAATTATAGGGTCTACCTGCATGTGCTCTCCTGAAAGGACAGTTTTGACCTAAACGGAGCAAGAAGTGGACCAGTTTAACCACCACATATTTACCTGCTTTGCAATCAGTATAAAAATAACTGTCTTATAAAAACGTAAATATTTTAGTCAGTTATTAACTCAATGGAAAAGTATCAATCATACAAATCAATAGAAACGAAAGCTTCTATTCGCAAAATGCAACGCATTTTAGATCATTTATTTAGTGAAATTGATCAGCAACATCGTGAGACTAAAGAGAATGTTGTGACACTGATTCAACAGTCACAACAGCGATTGATGAACTACAAAGAGCTTTACCTTCACAAAGAATCGATAAGTGAAGTAGAGCTGCGGATGGCGCATGAAAATATGAGTGAGACTGAGAAGCAGGTCGCCGATATGGGTATTCCAGTGTTAACTTATATCATTGGCGCTCTAGATAAAGCGTATTAACACAGTCGTAAAGTCGGGCGATACAAGATTTACGCAATTTCGATCAATTGATGACATCTAAAAGAAAGGATGCAAATGCTGGGGAACCACACCCAGCATTCGGACACTCATTTACCTATATTTTCGAACCGTAAATCAGTGTTTAGAGGTATGTGAACCGAACAGTGTCGGTACGCAGCGAATAATAGCGATATTGTCCGATCTAGGCTACGTCCTTGGAATCTAACACCTTCACTTAAACTGTAAATTAATCTGTACACCCAGCCAAATTGAGCCATTGAGCACGTTCTTCCTTCTCTTTAAGCGATAAAAGACTAATTAGTGACGAAAAAAACAACGCATCTTAGGTAAAAGATAAGAGTTGTTAAAATATATCGCTATAAGATTGACCTTTTGCTTTTCAATCGTCCTGCTTATGCCTTACAATCTTTTCGAACCAAATCCATTCATAACGAATGGGGTTGATGAATTAAGATGAACAATTTTGCTTCGAACCCAAAGTTGCGCACATTTCATCAGCGATGACATCGCCAAAAACGACTCTCAAGTGTTCATGTGCAAATGATTAACCACCTTTTGTTGCGTGTTTTCTTAGCCATACAGGGCTCTTGTAACATAGTGCTCTTGTAACCAAATTTTGACTAAGTCGGAGCGTTTTGTTGTGTGCTTTAGATAAAGCACAACTGGCGAGAAATTAACGGATTGAATTTAGAGGTATTAACCGTGAACCTAAAACTTGTCGGCAGCTCCCTGATCGTTGCAGGTACTGCTCTTGGCGCTGGTATGCTTGCTATACCAATGGTGCTTGCTCAATTTGGCCTCCTTTGGGGCACTCTTCTTATGTTGTTCATCTGGGCTGGAACGACTTATGCTGCGCTGCTCCTTCTTGAAGCCAGTTGCAAAGTAGGTGGTGGTGTGAGCATGAATGCAATTGCTCGCGAAACGCTTGGTAAAGGAGGCCAGTTGGTAACCAACAGCTTGCTTTACGCCCTGTTAGTTTGTCTATTAATGGCTTACATCATTGGTGCGGGTGATCTGGTACAAAAAGTAACAGCCTCAATTGGGCTTCCAACATCTACGATCTCAAGCCAAGTCGGTTTTACTCTTTTAGTTGGTATCATTGTTTCGGCAGGTACAGGGGTAGTAGATAAGCTGAATCGCGGTTTGTTCCTAGGCATGATCGTAGCGCTGATCCTGACACTTTTTGCGCTTGCACCAAGCGTCTCGTTTGAAGGACTTGATGAGGTTGTGAGCGACGATAAAATGGCACTTATCAAAACCAGTTCGGTGCTTTTCACCAGTTTCGGTTTTATGGTCGTGATCCCATCGCTTGTAACTTACAACAAAGAAGCGAGTAAAATACAGCTGCGTAATATGATTATCGTGGGCTCAACTATTCCGCTTGTTTGTTACCTATTATGGTTGTTAGCGGTTGTCGGCAACCTACCACCTCATGAGCTTGTTCAATACTCCAACGTAACAGAGTTGATCTCGGTACTAGGTCAGCAATACGAGGGCTTAGAGTTCATCCTATCCATGTTTACTGGTTTGGCACTACTAACGTCGTTCTTAGGTGTTGCAATGGCGCTATACGATCAAAATGCAGACCTACTGAAAGCAAGTAAGCCAGTGATTTTTGTTACTACTTTTGTGCTACCACTATTAGGTGCTGTATTTGCGCCAGAACACTTCCTAGCTATTCTCAGCTACGCGGGGATTATTCTTGTGTTTCTCGCGGTCTTTGTCCCATTATCAATGACCATGAAAGTGCGCCGAGTGCCGGTAAAAGATGACAATATTTATGAAGCTGGTGGCGGCGCAATGGGAATGAGCATGATCTTCCTATTCGGCTGTTTCTTGCTGTTTGCCCAAGCAGTATAAAATCACGCTAGCTTATTTAAAAACTGAGCCGCTCGTAGTCAAACGGGCGGCTTTTTTGTATTCATAGCCGAACCCAGGCCACTCAAAGTCATCAGCATTTGTGATGTTTGACGTTTCTCTGATAATCACGGTTAGCGCTGACTTTTTAGTAAAACTCCTTAGCGAAAGGCTGACATGTACAGTGATTCACCCTTCTATTATATCGATGTTGATATGAATAAGAGGCTCTGTTGTGTCAAAGCAATTATCTTTTGCCATGGTTGGCGTTATGTTGTCTTTAGGTGTGTTGAGTACAGAAGCGGTGGCTGACCCGAAGCATAAGCATCGACATCGGTACGATCACCATCATGCGCATCACCACCATCATAAACACAAGCGCAAGCACAAGCATAAACACAAACATCGTGACGTTATTTATGTGGAGACCCGACGACCAAGGCGCAGTTACTATTACCATGACCGAATTCCTCGGAATAGTACCTACATAAAGATTGGAGATTTCACTTATCTAAAAGTGGACGACCGCTATTATCGTCGTTCTAATGATCGCTATATCCATGTCGAGTTCAATTAAACTTGAAAGGACACATAGTCGGCGTTCTTGTAATGTTGAGCTTAAAAGCACCAACATGGCACACGTAACATCGACCAATACTAGGGTTGAGGGTTAAAAACAAAAACAGCGAGCCGATGCTCGCTGTTTTTGCTTAGATGAGTGTTAGACAGTAAATCTATTTAAGATTTGATCTTGTTTATGTACATCTTCTTGTTGCGCCTGCATCGCGTCGTTGGTTCGATTTGCCGATTCGGCGACTTGAGTCGATAGGTCTTTAATATTCACCGTATTGTTGTTGATCTCTTCAGCGACGAGGCTTTGCTCTTCCGCTGCTGAGGCAATTTGCAAGTTCATATCGGAAATACGCTGAATCGCATCACGAATGCGTTGTAACGCACTATTTGCTAAACCCGCTTTTTCAACGGCCTCTATAGCACTACCTTTGCTTTGATGCATGGCATTTGCCACAGATGAAGCGCCAGATTGTAGTTGCTCAATCATAGTACGAATCTCTGTTGTCGACTCTTGGGTACGTTGTGCCAGTGTACGTACTTCATCTGCAACAACGGCGAAGCCTCGGCCAGATTCTCCCGCACGTGCAGCCTCGATTGCGGCATTCAACGCGAGTAAGTTCGTTTGGTCCGCAATATCGTTGATGACTTTTAGAATCGTTTCGATATTGGCGGTAGCAGATTCCAACACTTGTACTTCTTCGACTGCAAGGTCAATGCTATCGGAAAGCATGTTTATCGTTTGTGTCGATTCACCAACGATAGAAGACCCCTCAACCGTTGCTTGGTCGGCTTCTTTGGCTGCACTTGCCGCACCTTGCGCATTATTAGCAACCTCTGTCGCGGTGACAGACATCTCATGCATCGCGGTAGCAAGTTGTTCTAGCTCTTGCAGCTGAGTGTGAATTGCGCCTGCCGAGTCTTTTGCGCCCTCAGCGGTGATTTGAGTTCCATTTAAAATTTGATCAGAAATACGTTTCGACTCAATGATTTGCTGTTGTAAGTTCTCCATGAACGTATTGAAGTTTGTGGCAAGCTCAGAAAACTCTTGGTCAGTATCTGTTTCGAGGCGTTGTGTAAGGTCGCCTTTCCCTGATGCTACATCTTTAATCGCATTGTTTAGCGTGTCCAAAGGACGCATGAGAGTGCGAATCAACAGAGTTAGGGCGATAATAGATGCAATCACGGCAATGATTGAATAAATAATAGCGTTGTTACGAAGCTCTCCTACGGCAGAATAGGCAACAGCTTCATCGATCACCGAACCTACGTACCAGTTCTCGCCAGGAATGTGAGTCAGGTTAACCATGTAGCGGTTGCCATCAATCTCAACATGTTGTGCTGATTGCGTAAGTTCGATTTGTGGGAGGTAGCTACCGACTTTCTCACCGTTGTATTTACTTTGAGGGTGAGCAATGGTTGTGCCATCAGCGGTGACCAAAAATAAGTAACCAGCATCAAACAGATTCACTTGGTTGACGAGATCAGAAAGGGTAGTTAATTCGAGGTCATAAAACATACCGGCTAAAAACTGGCCATTTTCTTTTACTGGCGTACCAACAGAGATGATAACGTTTTTCGAAGACGCATCGACGTACGGATCGGTTACGACCAAATCGCCTTTGCTCTTAGCTGCAATAAACCAAGGACGCTGACGTGGGTCGTAGTCTGGGCCCGCATCCCAGCCGTCGTCATTTTCAATCACAAAGCCATTACTTTCATAACCAAAACCGATGGCAAGGAAGCTGCTTTTTGGCGTGGGTCTTTCAAGTATGTTTTGAACATAGCTATGTGAACTGGGGTCAAGCTCAATCACTTCAGTAATGGAGCGAGCGAGATCCTTCTTTGCATTCATTTCTGATTGCACAGTGTTACCAACACTGGTCAATATCTCGTTTACACTTGAGTCGATTTGCTCCTGAGTTTGGGAGCGGATGGTCATAACTTGTTGTGTCGACAATAACGACACGGTAATTAGCAGCAAAAATGAAGAGGCTGTGACAACCTTATGTCTGAATTTCATGAGCTTTCCTCTGATTCTCCCGGTTGGTTCCACTTTGCTTTCGCCTCTTTTAAACCGAGCGAATTGGGCATAAAGAGAAACCTATTGTGTTTGGTTATATTTTTATCGACATCTTTGTCAAAAACATGAACTCATTTGTCGTCTTTTTTAACTAAATTTAAACAAAACGGTAGTTTACGTTAAAACTTGTGAGTGTGATCATGTTTGCGAGCTCGATTAATGAAATCGTCATAATGAAAAGAATTGCTTAACAAATAGTGGCATCAACTGGCTTTGCAGGTGAGGTGATGAAAATTTTGTTGGTGCTGGCAGGTGTTTTGTTGAAGTTTTGTCTTTGTAAATTATGAGCTTTTTACTAAAAGCCTAATGTGAACGGAGTTTTGGGTATAAAAAAGGCCCCGACGATGCGGAGCCTTTGTTTATTGACGTCTCGATTTTAGAAAATAAGATGAGCAACGCCAGCAATCACAGGTAACGTGATTAACGTACGTAAAATGAAGATTACGAAGAGCTCTACAATGTTTACTGGAATTTTGCTGCCTAACAGTAGGGCACCTACTTCCGACATGTAGATAAGCTGAGTTACTGACATTGCCGCAATAACAAAACGTGTCATTTCGTTATCGATTGAGGCCGCTAAAATTGCTGGAATAAACATATCCGCAAAGCCAACAACGATTGTCTGTGATGCTGCAACAGCTTCAGGGACTTGCAGTAGCTCTAGGTATGGGATAAACGGTTGACCCAGAATTGCAAATACAGGCGTGTATTCTGCAATCACCAATGCAACGGTACCAAGACCCATCACTACAGGTAGTACGCCAAATACCATGTCGACTGCGTTGTGTACGCCTTCTTTAAATACAGACTGAACCGATGTGACTTGACCAGCTCGCTTAAGAGCTAGATCCATACCCCAAGAGAATGTGGTGTGGCCTTCTGGTACTGCATCTGCGTCTTTATCAGGGTTGCTGCCGTCAATGTAGCGATCTTTCTTCAGACTAAGCGGAGGCAGGCGAGGAATGATAATCGCAGCTACGATTCCAGCTAGACAGATAGCGCCGTAGAAAGGCAAAAATAAGTGCTCTAGTTTTACCTGAGCGATAACAACTAGGCTAAACGTGATCGATACTGCTGAGAAAGTGGTCCCGACAACAGCCGCTTCACGCTGAGTATAGAACTTATTTTCGTATTGCTTGCTGGTTAGCAAGATACCAACACTTCCGTCGCCTAACCAAGATGCCATACAGTCAATTGCACTGCGGCCAGGTAGGTTGAATACCGGACGCATTATTTTACTGAGTAACGCACCAAATAGCTCCAGAAGACCGAAGTTCAAAAGAAGCGGAAGCAGTAAACCCGCGAAAATGAAAACGGCAAACAGAGTAGGTAGGAGACCAGTAAGAACAAGCCCGCCAGTGTTCTCTTCCCAAATTGCTTTTGGACCCACTTGGAAGAACGTCATTAACACGGCAGCGCCGCCGATTAAACGAACAACGAGCCAAAGTGGAGATGGGTTGAAGAGACCGTTTAAAAAACCATTACGTAAAATTGCAGCTGGCTTAAAAATTTTGCAAAGAACAGAAGCAACGGCCATGAAAGCGATGATACTGGTGACGATAGCAATCAAGGTATCGCCTAACACCGCTGGGATGACTTTTGCCATCACGGCAACGGGAATGGTTAGGCCGCCATCGTAAGAGATCGGAGCCATAAAGAGTAGAAGACCAATTAGGGAAGGGATGAAAAACATCCAAAAGTTGCCCTTAGGAGCTTCAGTAGCATTAGTGGTGTTATGCATAGTTGTCTCGTGTTACTACTAGTCAATACTTGCCATTTCCATGACATAAATATTCACTAAACATCCGTATTTAATCACAGTTTTGCGGAGGGTACCCGCAAACTGCATCCATTGCAATACTATTCATTAAATACATCTAGTTATTCAGCCGATTTGTCGGGTAATTGGTCAAATAACGTCTAAGTGTATGCGAATATGTTGCTTGTGTTAGAAAATTGTAGCACGAGAGGCGAATTGCGCAGTGAATTATGGGGCGCATTGTGACTGGAATAATAAAATGGTAAACAAATGTGATTTTGATCTAACTAACTTCTTTGCCAGAAATTCAGTTAGCCTTATCTATTTTAAGGTTTTTAGTGGTGTCAAAATACCGTTCAGCGTTTCTTGTACCGTTGCAGTGTGAACCTATTGAGCCAAATCCGATTGAAGCATGTCGCTTCAATCGGATCGAAATTTTATGCTTTTTGTTGACGGCTAAGTATGTATAGGTAACTCCAGTAAATCAGAGCTGTAGAAAAAGCCAATATTGCTGGGAAAACCAGCGTATATAAACCATATACCGTAAATAGAGCCGCTCCCGCGACGCCGCCAAACAAAAAGCCAAAGAAAATGAATAGGAATAATTTTGCTTTACGTCGGTCAAATTGACGACCTCTCAAGCTCTCTCCAATCATAATCCCTAGATCGGTGATGATTCCGGTCATATGTGTGGTTCTGACTACTGCGCCGCTAAACGTGGTGATCATTGCGTTTTGTAATCCACATGCTGCTGATGCTAGATATTGGCCGTACAAATCCCCTTGCACCAAAAAGCCCAAGCTGAGTAAGAGCAAGCTTCCTTCTATGCACAGTGCAACACCATATCTTCGTCCTAGCTTTAACGCACTGCTTTCAATAAAAAAGCCGCTAAAGGCAGCGCCAATCAAAAAGCTAAATACGATGAAGAGCAGGTGAATGGAGCTATCCACACCTGTTAGCAAGCTGTTCCCTAGCTGAGTTACGGTTCCCGAAAGATGAGTTATCGCTTGGTGTTGAAAGCCGAGAAGACCAACGGCGTTGACGCAGCCCGCGAGAAGAGCTAGTAGAAACGCGCCATATTCCACCCAACGAGGAAGTCTGGAAATCACAATAAACCCCCACCAAATATTAGGAGCCGATTATAACGCTCACACCGAGTTACGAAACCCTTTACAGTAAAACTCGATTGATCATTCTCAAAAAAATCTCACTTATAGGGTGTTTGTCCGAGCCAAAGTAAATATGTGAACGTGGATTGCCCGCTAGCAGATGTGTTCCGTTGTGCATTCGAAACTCACCCACCCGTGTTTCATTTGTTCATAGACTGAAACGGTAGGTTGGTGGAACTCTTTATCGGTAAATAGACCGACGGGAATGATAATGATTTCTGGGTATGCAGCAACGAACAACCTCATTGTCGTGCCGCAGGATGGACAAAAGTCATACTGAACCTCACTGCCATCATCGCCAATTCGGGTATAGCTAGTGACTTCACCGTTTAAAGTGACGTGCTCTTTTTCAAAGCGAGCTTGTACCCCAAAAACACTGCCAGTTCGTTTTTGGCATTCGAAGCAATGGCAGACAGACGTGTGGGTGGGCTCTCCTTTACAACGGATCTCAACTAAACCGCAGGCGCACTCGCATGTATGAATGGTTTTTGTCATCGTGATTACCTATTTGTCCCAATACACCAATAGACCTAGAGCACAGAGCTTGTGTCACTAGCTCGTTATGAGCTCTGGACTTGAAACTATTTGGATATAATCAGTTTAGTTTAATTTTGAAACACTTGAAGAGGTGAAATCATTTGGGTATACAATGGTATACTCGCTTTTCGTTTATACCTTGAAACAAGGAAGCTTTCATGACTCACAAAAAAATCCTGCCGATACCACTTATTCTACTTATTCCAATCGTTTTATTAGTTGTGGTTGTGATCGCGGGTGTTTATCGTTTTAGTTTGTCTGATGACGAGATCATGGCTAAGTTTCCTCAAACAGAAGTAGAAACTAACGTTATTGTGCAAGAGACGCTTGGTATCACTGCACGTAATCCTTGGACGATCCAAGTCCCCGAGCAGGGTGCGGTCACTTTTCTTGATGAGTGGGATAAAGAAAACGGCTATTTGATAGGTGACTATGATGCAGGTGCGACGAAAGGTCAGGTACTTGTCCCAACTGCGTCGATTAGTCAGCGTGAGATTGAAGGTGTTTCATGGGTTGTTGCACCGATGATTGTAACGACACAAGGTAGCGGTTCGTTTAACTATGTTGGCTTGTTCAAGTTTGACCCCGTGCCGAGCCGAGTTGTACTTTTAGACAGTATTTTTGTTGGTGACCGCGTGAAATTTACTCAGCTCGAATGGAAAAGTGATACAACTATCACGCTTTCATATTTAGCGCACGGTGACGATCAAGCAATGGCAGACACGCCAAATCAATTCAATTCATCCACATTACAGCGTGTAGGGAATAACTTACATATGCAACAGTGATGAATTTTTTTTGAGTTCTGTAAAAATTCAGTATTTTCTGCGCTAGATCTCGAAATTTCCTAGTGATTTCTTATTCGGGAATGCATAAGCTATGAGCCTTGTTTGAAAGGAGATAGTAATTCCCGTGTCTACAAATGAAATTACAAGACGGTTGCCGAATCTGACAAGTCGTAGAGCGCTGCTGTTATACTCCTTGCCAGTTTTAGTTGCGATTGGTGTTTCTCACTCTCTCAAAGAGTCATCTTTAACCAAAACCATCGCATTGAACCTACCTGAATCTCAGGTCGTTGAAAAAATTCTTGATGCGACAACTGCCGAAGTTGTCACTCCCCCGAACTTCGAATATCAAATCCAAGCAGGTGACAACCTAAGCACTATTTTTAGTCAGCTCGGTTTCGGTTACAGCTCGTTAATGAAAGTAATGGAAACGGATTTGAACTACTTGGCACTTGATACACTTAAGCCGGGCAATACGCTCCGTTTCTGGCGTGATGATGCGACAGGCGAGTTAGCGAAAATGGAACTGCAATTTTCTATTGCAGATAAAGTGGTCTACAAGCTGAATAGTGATGGTAGCTATGACTTTACTGATATTTCCATTCCTGGCGTGTGGAGCCAAGAGCCTTTAGTTGGCGTTATTCAAGGCAGTTTTTCTTCTTCTGCGAGTCGTTTAGGTTTAACGTCGGCGGAAGTGAGTCAAGTCGTAAGCTTACTCAAAGAACAACTTAACTTTGGACGTGACCTTCGTGCAGGTGATCGATTTGAAGTTGTTCGTCGCTCACAAAGCATCAATGGTGTACCAACAGGTAAGAACGAAATTGAGGCGATTAAGATTTATAATCGCGGCCGCGAGATCACCGCTTACCTTCATACTGATGGTCAATTCTACAATGCCAAAGGTGAAAGCTTACAGCGCGCATTCCAGCGTTACCCTGTAAGTAGCCGTTGGCGTATCAGTTCTGGCTTCAACCCTAATCGTTTACATCCAGTAACGGGGCGTGTTGCGCCGCACAACGGCACTGACTTTGCTGTACCAACCGGTACACCAGTCGTTTCTACTGGTGATGGTACAGTGATCATGACTCGTAAACACCCCTATGCGGGTAACTACGTGGTTGTTGAGCACGGCAGCAAATACAAAACCCGTTACTTACACCTAAGTAAGATTTTGGTGAAGAAAGGGCAAAAGGTTTCTCGAGGCCAGCGTATCGGTCTTTCTGGTAAAACAGGTCGAGTGACTGGGCCACACCTTCACTATGAGTTGATTGAATACGGCCGTCCAGTTAACGCTATGCGAGCAAATATCCCAATGGCGAGTTCTGTTCCTAAGAAAGAGATGGCTACTTTTGTCGCGAACAGAGATGAAATGGATAGACTATTACGCGATAAAGAGAAAGCAGTGCTGTAATAAAGTACTTCGCTTAAAAAACAAAAAGAGACTAAGCATAGCTTGGTCTCTTTTACTTTGTGCATTAACTAGATTTGAATTCTATGACAGCAGTCTGTTCAGTACGTTAGGCACTCCGCACTTCACGTTCATTTATCAGGTGTACGATTTCTTCAACACTGTGTGGACGAGAGTAAAAATAACCTTGGATGTAGTGGCAGCCCATTTCAATTAACTTTTGTAGTGCTCTATCGTCTTCTACGCCTTCGGCAATCAAATCCACATCAAGCAGCTCTGCCAATTGCGCTATCAAAAACACTACTTGTTCAGAGGTTGTATTTGAGAGCATGTTCTGCACAAAGGTAGCATCGATTTTGATGCTATCAATTGGATAATTGTGTATATAGTTCAAGCTTGAGTATCCCGTACCAAAATCATCCAGTGCGACTTTAAAACCCAAGTATCGCAACGAGTTAAGTACCATCTGTTCACGGCCACTTTGTGAGAGTAAGACGGTCTCGGTGAGCTCTATAACAAAGTCTTTTGCTTCGTGCTGATACTTTTCAACCATGTTGGTTAAGTGATTAATATAACGGTTGGAATCAACCAGCTCATACGCTGAGCAATTGATGGAGAGTTTGACTTTATAGCCTAGGTTCGCTTCGAGTTCTTGCTTTGCGATACACGCGAGTTCAATAATCCGTTCACCTAACTCGATAATCAGGCCTGATTGTTCGGCAGCTTCAATGAACTCCGCTGGAGAGATATTTCCATAGATATTGCTATTCCAACGAGTCAAAATTTCAAAGTAATTCCAGCGGTCGCTCGTGATATCGACGATCGGTTGAACCACTACATACAACTCATCGCTGTCTTGTATATCAGTACTTAGCTGGATTCGCATTGCCTCAATAAGCTGCGTCCTACGGTGGTATAACGCACTAAGGTGTGTGTCGTAATGCTGAATCCGTGTATCGCGGTGTTTTTTACAATCTTTGAGAGCGAGACTGGCATTCAAAATCAGCTCATCGCTGTTCAACATATGTACTGGGGCACGCGCAATACCAATACTAACGGTGAAAGAAATCCGGTTAGATTTGTCGCTGTAGCCACTTTCAATTTTGTCGAGTACTTCCTGACACACGGCTACAGGATCTTCGTCGTACGTGATGAAGGCGAATTCATCTCCTGCGACACGGAACGCATTGTTTGGCGACGACAAGCTCTGTTGAATGGCGTTAGCTGTGAACTTAATGATTTGGTCGCCGATATAGTTTCCGTTGATATCATTGATCGATTTGAAATTATCGATATCAAGATACGCCAAACTGAATGGGCGAGTCGCCTGCTGCGTTAATGTCTCCAAGGTATCAGCTAAACAGCTACGGTTGAGCAGTCCAGTTAGGTTATCATGCGATACCTCATAGCTAAGCTGATTAAGAAGCTTATCTGAACGTTCACTGACCCACTTTTCACGTAAGCTATGAATAATGACATTGGCATAAAATCGGTGGAAGTCGAGGATATCTTGCGCTTCTTTCGCGTGGATGCTTCGGGTAAAGGTAGACAGTAAAATTCCCAGAACTTCGCCATTTTGTGTCTTCAATGGCAGGCCAATGTAAGCTTGAATGCCATCTTCTTGAAACATCTTATCTTCAGGAAAACGCTTGTATACCTGGTCTTGATAGAAAATATGTTCGCCAATGTCTTTCGCCACTTTTTCACAGGGGGTGCCTGAAAGGTGGTAGCTTAGGTTGTCTGTAATTTTTCCATTGCTGGCGAAGGAAATGGTATGAGCCGAATGCTGAAGATGCGCAACTTCTACAACGCAAGTGCAATGGCTCTGCAAGTGTTGATGAATATCTAACGTGACTCGGTTTAGCTGAGCCGTGCCGTTTAGCTTCAATATCTCATCAATTTTGTGGAAACTGATTTGTACCTGACCCATCGAGCATTTCACCTAGCGTTGTTATTAACATATCGTGTAAGACACGACGAATTATTATTTGATATGCATCAAATAAACTATCGGTTACTAAGGCAGATTTTTCAAATTTTGTGAACGAACAAATCATTATTTTCATGTTTTTATGCTTGAACCTTTTAAAGGTATAGCGATAAAAACGCTAAGCTAGGCGCGCTTCTCCTCTTCTAATCGTGATTTGAGATAATCGAGGAATAGCTTAGTCCGGGTATGCTGATAATCCAGCTTTGGATAGTAGGCATATACAATGGCTTTATCCGCTGTGATATCGGGCAGGATAGGGACTAACGCGCCGGATTTGAGATCATCTTTGATCATGACGTTGTTCGTCATCAAAATACCCATGCCTCTTTTGGCACCATGAAACAGCGCTTCTGGGTTGGTCGTGGCAAAGTTACCGGACAAGCTGATACGTTTGCCTCGATTTGTTTTGATTTCTCGTGAGGGTTTTTCTCCCCAAATCAGGACATTATGCTCTGTCAGATCCTCAACGCATTGTGGGGTGCCGTATTTTTTTAGGTAACTAGGCGCAGCGTAAAACTGGGCTTTATGTTCGAAAAGCGCAGTGGCTTTGAAACTCAGAGAGTTCAGTTGCTCTAATTCCCGGCTAATAAACAGGTCTAAGCTTAGCTCTGGCAATTGGCCTGGTAGCGTTGTCGTTAATTGAAGCGTGATGTCTGGATATTTCTCAAGAAAATCATCTAGGTAATGCACCAAAAACTTAGAACCAACCGCCAGTGTCGCGCCAATTTTCAATAACCCCGCTGGTGATTGATTGACTGAGCGAGTTTCATCTAATACTGATTGCCATGAATCCAACTGATTTTTTGCTCGTTGATAAAACAGCGCACCAGCTTCGGTTTGGCTAATAGAGCGGGTCGTGCGTTTAAGTAGCTGAACGCCAATTTTATCTTCTAGCCATTGCACTCGTTTACTGATAGCTGAGCTGGTGGTATTGAGTTTCCGCGCTGCGGCATTAAAGCTACCTTCTTCGACCACACGAATATAACTCTTCACGCTTTGAATCCAGTCCATTGTGTCTCCTTGGGAATTAATTCCTTTCCAACTTAGCTGATTATCATCTTTGAGTATCAAATATACACTGTTTACCATCAATCTGTCACAAAGTAGGAGGAACGTTTGCGTAAAACACCATTGTTATTAGCGATGATGATCATCGCCACAGGCCAAGTTGGCGTTAGTATTTATCTTCCTTCTTTGCCATTGATTGGTCATGACTTGAATTTGCCGCAACATTCGATTCAGAATCTCGTCACGCTATTTCTCATTGGCTTCGGTATCTCTCAGCTTTTTTACGGCCCATTGTCTGATGCGATTGGTCGTCGGCCGGTGTTTATTCTGGGGCAAAGTGTATATCTAGTTGGTACGGTTATTTGCATCGCGTTTTCGGACAACATTGTTGCCCTTGAAGCGGGACGGTTACTGCAAGGCCTAGGAGCGGGCAGCGCTTCGGTACTTGGTCGGTCAGTACTGCGTGATAGTTATGACGGTATGCAATTAACCAAAGCGCTATCTTATATTTCAGTCACTGCTTCAGTGATGCCAATTATTGCTCCGCTGTTTGGTGGCTGGATTGCTTTTCACCTGAGTTGGCATGCTGTCTTCGTGTTTGTACTGATTTACTTAATGGCAATTTTTACACTTGGTTTATTGGTGCTGCCAGAAACGCTGCCTTATCCGAAGAGAAAATTTAAAGTAGGCGAAGTAAGCGCGAACTATTTGCGTCTGTTAACGAATACACAAGTGATTGGTAGTGCGAGCTACAACTGGCTTAGTTATTTATCGGCTCTGGTTACGCTCTCCTTGTATCCATTTTTAATGCAACAAGAGTTAGGATTAACGGCGGCAGATTACGGCTCTTTGATGATCATACCATCAGTTGGTTTGCTGACGGGTAGCTTAGTGCTGAACTTGATCAATGCTCGTTACAAAGCTCAGCAAATCTTGCTGATGAGTTTCGCGATTGTTGCTGTTGCAGGCTTCATGTTGTTGGTTACCCCCTTCAGTGTATTTTCATTGCTGACGGCATTCACGTGTTTAAGTTTTGCTCAAGGAATGTCATTCCCGGTATCGATCAGTTTGCTACTTTCACCACATAAGCAACAGGCAGGCGCGGTTTCTGCGCTATCTGGTTCTATTCAAATGTGTTTAGCAGGTTTGTTTGGTGGGTACTTAGTAGACTCATGGGTTACGAATCAGCAGCAGCTTGGGGTGTTTTATTTGTTTATTGCGTTACTTTCTTGCTTTGTTCTTGTACTAAGCCAATTTCGTAAAGTGCCAGAAGGGACGGTTCAAGCAGAAACTTCCATCTGAATATACTTGCAACCAGAAGGTCGGCTTTCTAAAATGCGCAGCTAAATTAAGTCTGGCCTGTTGTGTATACTGAATGACTTGGTTTGAAAGGAAGAGGGCGAACCTTGATACTTCTCTCAAGCTTGGAATACATTTCTGCCCAATGGCTATCCGATCTCTAATCGTTAGGTGAAAGAATGCAACAAAACGAATTTGAAACACTGGTAAAAGAAATTACTCAGCAAGAAAGCATGCCAAAGGCACTTGAAATCTTGAAGGCGTGTGAGGAAGAAGAAGTTGCACAAGCGGCGCAATCCCTAACGGGTCAGTTTGGCCTTGCAGAAGTTGATGGTGAGAAACGTATTTACCATATTACCACTCAAGAAGATGAGTCCGGAGAAGAGCAAGAATACGTAGAGCACGTCATGAATGAAGGCGATCACTTGATCAAGTTTGCTGCGTGGTTCTTTGAAACATTCTTTGAAATCAAACAGAAAGATACGTACGTCGCAGCGGGTAAAACATACCAACAACCTAAGCGATAGACGCTCATTTCAAGAAATCCACGAAAATCAAACTGAAAGTTAATTACAAAATAAATGTGACTTGAGTCTTGTTTTTATCTAATTGTGGTGTAAAATTACAACATAGTTAAGTCAATACATTCAGGAGAAGGTCATGGGTAACGAACTTGGTGGTGCTTATATTGGCCAGATGATTGCAAAAGACGCGATGCACAAAGCGCTTTACGGTAAAGCGAAGAAGAAAAAAGCTTCTGTTTTTGCTCGTGTTATTAAAAAACTGGCGAAATAATTTAAAAAGCCCTGATTGAAAAATCAGGGCTTTTTGCTTTTCTCTGTTTTGTTGTTAGTAAGTAGCCAACATATTGCACAACATTGGCAAAACGCTACTCAAAGACTGATGACATTTAAATCTAGAATTACGCGGATTGGCTTGGTATCTCCACAACATTGTTAGGCACTTTATCTAGCCCCTTTGCTGATAACCACTTTTCTAAATCGTCAGCGCCTCCAATATATTTTCCATCTAACCAGATTTGCGGCACTGTTACCGGTGTTTTTTCGCCAATGATGGCTTTTACTTCAGGAATCATGCGGTATAAGGCGGCGCTGTCTTTAACTACATCATGGTACTCATACTGAACGCCAGCCTCGTCAAGTAATTGTTTGGCTTTGACACAGTAAGGGCAAATTGCTTTACCATAAACAATGTTGCCTTTTAGCTCATCGCGTTTTACCCACTCAGCAATAACAGACTGTACAAGCACACCCCGATTCAATGCTTCTCCTTGGCTGATAACTTTCCCTTCGACAAGAAGAATGGGTGCATGCCAAGCACCAGCTTTTAATGGTTCCCACCAGTGCGATAACCAATCTTTTACTTCAAGTTCAACGGGCACATCGGCTAGTTCGTTTTCAAAAGTATCCTTTAAAATATCTTTGGTTAATGTACATTCACCACAAGGAATATTGACTTTGAATGGGCCCCAACTACCAGCCCAGCGATACAGTGTAATTTTGATTGGTTGACTCATATGGGTTCCTCATTTCCTTTCCTGAAAATATAGAACTTTTAAATTAGATTTTTCTTTCAACTAACTTTGTCTTTTTCGCTTCCCAATGCGTAATAAACGCAATAGATGCAATAATAATCGCAGCACCTAACCATAAACGACCAGGTGGCACCCAACCAAACACCAACCAACCAGCAACAACATTCAAAGGCAGTTTGGCGTGATCAAATGGTTGCACAAATGAGGCGTCTGCTACTGCATATGCTTTAACGATAGCCCATTGAGCGAGTGCTGTAAGTGCACCTGCGGCTAAAAGCACACCCCATATCGTCCACGTATCTGGCATAGTAAACGTCGGTATCGCTAACAAGATATTAAATGGTGTTATCAGCAGCAATAAATAGACAACCATGGTTGATGGCGGATCGTTTACCGACATTTTTTTTACCATTAATGAATACGCTGCCCAGAAAAATGCGGCGCCAACAGGGAGCAGGGTCGCCCATGTAAATGAGTCTGCCCAAGGCTCAAGAATGATCATGGCACCAACAAACCCCGTCAATGTCGCTAACCAGCGTGCAGTACCTACTTTCTCTTTGAGTAACAAGCCAGAACCAACTGTGGCAAATAACGGGGAGGTCATGAGAAGTGCAATACCTTGCCAAATTGGAACTGGGTAAGCGAGAGCCCATAACCAAAGTTGAATCCCGATAACAGAGAGAAAAATGCGGAATGCATGCCAGCCAAAGTGTTGGGTTCTTAAAGAACGTCTAATCCCAAGTGTACGTAGGTAGGGCAGAATAACAAATAAGGCGATTGCATATTGGAATAACGCAAATGTGGTGGAGGAGACACCAAAGTTGATGCTAGCAATTTGGGCGAAGCTGTTCACTATGGCGAATGCCAAGCCAGCTGTTAGCATCCAGGACGCACCTTGAACAGGATGATGATTCAATTGAAAAATTCCAGTTTGATAGAGGTGGCGGGATCATACGTCCTATTGTTTTTCGCGCCAATAAAAAAATGCCTCCCAGAGGGAGGCGACATTACCAATTCAAAGGACGTGCCTGTTATAACAGGTACAAAGAACGAGAAGCACAAACGCTGCCATGCATTTGCATAAATAATATTGCAGAACACGTGCCAACTTTTATATATTTGATTTTAAATGGTTTTTTGGTTTTTCTATGTTGTCGATTAGATGAAATGCACTAACTTAGTGATCAATCGCATTAAAAGAGGGCAGAAGTAGGCGTCGTTACGCTCGTTTTTCATTGCTGAGCGATGCTTGGATAGTGTGAAAACTTATCGAGTTGTGTTGGGTTACATAAAAAATGGCCAGCAAAGGTGCTGGCCAAGTGGACTCGCTCTTAGGACAAGAGTGAATTAGAAATCGTAACGTACGCCTAGGCGCAGTGTATCTTCGCCTTCTGTTACTAGACCTGTTGTTGCATCTTTTGCTTCATCAAGTTGGTTGATGTAGTAAGACAGGTAAGTACGGAAGTTGCTGTTTAGTTTGTAGTAACCAACAAGCTCGATACCTTCAACTGTGTCGTACTTTGAACCGTTGTCTGGATCATTCTCTTGAGCTGTGTATAGAGCTGCAAGTGTCACTTTGCTTGCTACTTTGTAGCTTGCGACTAGCTCGTAAGCCGTAAAGTCTTCAGAGTCAGTCAGGGAACCTTGAGAATAAGTACCTGCTAGGTAAAGGTTGTCCATCGAGTAAGCGATACCACCTAGAATTTGATCTTCAGAGTTATCTTTATCTACATCGCCACCAGAGTATGCAAGACCAAAGTCGAGGCCCATTGGTAGTGAGTACATTCCAGAGATGCCGTATTTATCTTCGTTATCGCTAGAGTTTGCTTGGTAGGTTGCTTGAAGTTGTAGTGCATCAAACGCACCACGGTATGCGAAAACGCTGTCTTGCTTATCAGAAGACGAATCAATAACTTGCTGAACACCAGAGAATTCTGTGATATCCGTCATGTCAGAGATGATGACTGCAGCCATGTCTTGACGACCTACAGAGAAAGCACCGATATCAGAGTCGACGCCTGCATACATGTAGCGGTTTTTGAATTCACTCTTGCCCGTTTTTTGTTCGGCTTCGTAAACACCGAAAGCAGAAAGGCCGTTGCCGATGTTTGTTTTACCTTTTAGGTTAAGACGAGCACGGCTTTTATCTTCCATGGAACCTTCAACTTCAGCACCGTCTGAACCGATGAAGTCACCACGAAACTCAACGCGGCCGCCAACTTTTAATTCAGTACCGTCGTTTTTGTATACAGTTGCTGCGAATGATGGTGCTGATACCAATGCTGTAAGAATTGCAGTAGTTAGTGCTGCCTTTTTCATTTTCTTATTACCCTAGTTGTAATCGATGGGCTTTCTTGCCCGATGTGTTGATGACGCTAAGGTAAAGGCTGAAAATGAAAGATAGATTTCTGTTAAGTTATGATTTGATTGCACTTTTATTGCTGGCGAGAATAAGTGCCCCTTCTCATACCACTTATAAAAAGAAAGGTTTATCTTTTTTGAGGTTTTTTCCTCTCCGTTGAAGACTGTGTTTTTTTCAAAAAGTTCCTGAATTGTTTCTTGACCCTAAATGTAAGTAAACATTTCAATTTGGCAGGGAAGTTTGGCCTAAAAATAGCGAATCATCAGCTATTTGTGAGCTAACTCTCTCTAAAGCATTTCTTATTGTAAGGTTTTTATTTCTCGATTTCTTGAAGGCTAAGTAAACGATTGCTTTTTAGGTTTTGTCTGAGATCTTTTCACTCGGTTGTCAGGAACTAATCAAATAAAGTGTCGGCAGTTGTTACACAAAGGTAAAACTAATCTGGTGGAAACGATGCCTCGGATAGCCTTTGTATTCCTCTCTTTGTTCATCATTTCGTTTTTACGAAAGTGAACCAAAGCCGGGTCTAAAACTGACTAACCAACTAATAAGTAATGGATTTAGAAATGAATAAAAAATTATTAGCAGCGGCAATCGCGGCAGCAACCTTCGGTACTCAAGCAGTTGCAGTGGAACTATATAATAACGATGGCACAACATTTTCGATGGGCGGCCACGTTTCTGTTAATTTAAATGGATCAGAGCAAGGTGACACGGATGTGGGTACTAACTCTCCTCGTATCAATATCTCTGCGACACAGGATTTGGGTAATGGCTTCACCGCAGACGCACGTGGTGAATGGGCGCTAAACTACTTAGACGGTGGTGAAGAGTCGTTTAAAACTCGTCTAGGTTACTTAGGTATAACGCATGAGGTTTATGGTCGTGCAGTAGGTGGTACGCAATGGTCACCTTACTACGATGTCGCAGGTATTGCAGATATGCCAATCGCGTTTGCCAACGACTTCATCTATGACGATCATGGAAACCTTGGCACTGGCCGTGCGGATAAAATGCTTTCTTACCGTAATGCCATCGAGCTGGGTGAAGCGGGTGTGATCAACTTTGGTCTTGGTTGGCAGGGTGCAAACGATGATTACACGCGCAACGATGCTGGAGTTATAACTGGCGGTGCTAAATACGATGACCGTGTGCAAGCTGCGCTTTCTTACTCAATCATGGGCGCTAAAATCGGTTACTCTTACAATGGCGGCGATTTCCAGCACCCTGCATATGCAGGTAAGCACACGGCGGAATCACACGTTGTATCAGCATCTTACGGTGCGTACGGCCAAGGCCTATTCCTTGCTGCGGTTTATGGTTCAAACGAAAACATGAACTTCAGTGCAAAAGGCGACCGTTTAGAAGAAAGTGATGCATACGAAGCGATCATCGCATACGCTCTAGCAAACAGCCTAAACTTGAGTGTTAACTATGAGATGGTGGAAGGTAAAGAGTTTAAGAGCTCTAAAACAGAAACTGCTCGTGAAGAAATGGCACTACAAGCAGAATACAACTTCACGCCTAAATTTGTTGGTTACGCGGGTTACCAGTTTGACCTAAATGACGACAATGGTCGTGAAACTGATGACAAATGGGCGTTAGGTGCTCGTTACTACCTATAATAGGATTTAGCGAGAACTATTATTCAGCTCATTGATCTAAAGCCAGCCTCGTGCTGGCTTTTTTGTCTATTTGTTTTACAAATACTTTGCTGTTTCAATTAGATGATACAAAACTCAAAACGGGGTGAATGTCTTATTTTTTACACTAGAGGTTGCTATTTAGTGTCGTTAAGTCAATAGGTTAGATTATGATGGGATTTTTGTTTTGCAGGGAAGAATGATGAGTGTTATTCAAGTTGAAGAAAAGAAAGTAGAAGTGGGTAAAGTGCTTTGTGTTGGACGAAATTACGTTGAACATATTCATGAGCTTAATAATGCAATGCCTGAGCAAATGGTGGTATTTAATAAACCCGCAACTTCCGTATCAACAACTCTGCGTTCATTCCATCAAGAGCCCCTTCATTATGAGGCTGAAATCTGCTTTTTGATCAAGGATGGACGTTATTCAGCGGTTGGTTTGGGATTGGATCTGACCAAGCGTGGTTTGCAATCCTCGCTTAAAAATCAGGGGTTGCCGTGGGAGCGTGCTAAGGCATTTGATGGCTCTGCTGTGTTTAGTCGGTTTGTCTCTTTGGATAACATTGATATCAACGATCTTAACCTTGAGCTCTTAATTAACTGTGTTCGTGTACAAAAAGGTCACGTTAACCAAATGCTCTACCCGCCGCTAACTATCCTGGATGAATTAACCAGTTACACAACACTTCAAGATGGCGATGTAGTGATGACTGGTACACCAAAGGGCGTTGGTGAGGTACATGAAGGTGACATCTTCCTTGGTCGATTAAAGTGTGGCGATGTCACCTTGTTGGAGATTGAGTGGTTGGCGGATTAAAGCCAAATTCGTAGAACGAGAAATACCACCATACTGATAACCGTCGTTAAAAGAACATTTTTAGTAAAATACGCGATTAAAGCAGCCAGTACGGCAGCCAGTAAAAATGGGTTTTGCACATTGACGCTGAGCTCCCCATCGGGAATGAAAACGATAGGTGCCCAGATCGCAGTCAGTACTGCTGGGCTAGCGTAATTGAGTACTTTTTGAGTGCGCGTCCCTAATCGCAATGGTAGCTTGGGTTCTAAAAACAAGTAGCGGCTTGTGAAAACAAGTACCGTCATCAGTAAAATAGCCAACATGATCATTAGCGTTTCTCCTTTACTTGTTCCACAAAGTAACCAGTAAGCATGGCTAAAATGCTTGAAATCATCAAACTTCCCTCAATTTGATAATAGGTTAGGGCAACCGAGCTCACCAAAGCCACAAGAACACTCGCGAGCACCGCTGCATTTTTAATAGTCGGAACTACAATTGCGATAAAAGTTGCGGCCACAGCAAATTCCAAACCCATTTCGTTCAGTTCAGGGATTAGACTTCCCGCAATAATGCCCGTCAATGTCGCGACATTCCAAAACAGGTAAAAACTCAGACCAGCCCCAAGTGCATACCAGCGATTAAATTGTTTATCGGAATGGTGGCCTACAATCGCAAACAGCTCGTCAGTAAGTAAGAAGCCGAGTGATAATCGCCATTTTAGAGGGAGCGGTGAAATTTTACTGCGCATCGATACACTGTAGAGGAAGTGTCGAGAGGTGATAAAAAACGTTGTCAGTAACATGGTCACTAGACCTGCTCCCGTTTTAATCATTCCCATCGCGACGAGCTGTGCAGAACCTGCGAACAAAATGGCGGATAGTGCTTGTCCTTCCAAAGGGTGAAGCCCAGTATCAATTGCGAATGAGCCTGCGAGTAAGCCCCAAGGGAGCACTGCGATACTCAGAGGCATCATCGCAAGTGTACCTTGCCAAAATAGCGTGGCTTTTGATTCTTTTTTTAACGGCAAAGTGTGGTCCATAGTTTCTTCTTATTTATTCCTAAATCAGATTACCAAGATAGCTCGGTAGTCGCATAACGCCTTGTACAATATTGCTGCTTTAGCTGTGACGGACGTATTGGCCGGGAGTGACGCCCATGGCTTTTTTAAAGTGTCGATGCAGATGGCTTTGATCATGGAAGCCGCATTCTTGTGCCACGTCTGAAATTTTTTGTCCCATTTTTAGTAGCTTCTTCGCCATACGTAAACGTTGCTGAATTTGATAGGCATGAGGCGGAAAGCCAAATTGCTTTTGAAACTCTCTCAACAGATGAAAAGGGCTTAATCCAGACAGTTTCGCGAGTTCTTCTAGTGAGACGTCCGTTTGTGGAAAGTCTTCCAAAAATTCTCTGACTAGCTGCACTTGTCGCTGAGCTCTGGTTGACTCTTTCAGTGGTGCCCGATGAGTGCTGTGTTTACTGGCTAGCTTGATCAACGTGCCGTAAACCAAAGTTTCTCTCAATAAACGGTTGTCTGATTTTTCTAGTGTTTCAAATACCAGTCGTAACTGACTAGCCAGCTCAGGATCGTAAACCACAGGTTGAGGGAAATAGGGCAGAGCTACATTTGGTGAGCCAAGCTCTTGTCCTAAAGTTTGAAACTGCTGAGGTACGGGGTACATTGCTTTGTATTCCCAGCCGCCTTCCGAGGCTGAATGCCCGTTGTGTACTTCATCTGCATTAACAAGGATGATGCTGTCCTGTGGCGCGATATGATTCCCGCCCGTCCTAAAAAATTGTTGTGCCCCTTTTTCGATGACACCAATAGTGTAACCTTCGTGGCTATGGCGTGAAAAATTCTGCTTCTCATACTTTGCATCGAGAAGTTCTAAACCGCCGAGCTCTTGAGCTATCTTGAAGGTAGCGATTTCCTTATTCTTTTCTTTCATCTTTATCCGGTCTGCTCAAGAAAATCATTTTAGAAGTGTAACGGATCCATCGTGCTTATTTTTGTACAAAATTGCTATTCGATTTTGATAAACAGGCGAATTGATTGCTATTTTTCGGCTGGGCAAACTATGATTTTTATTTTTTGATTTATCTTGGCTATTTTGGGCTGGATGATGTCATTTTGTTGGTATAACATTCGCCGCCTTGTTGTAGAAAAGCGGTTCCATCATGATTGATTTATCTGTACTTCCTGTTTATCTCACCGCAGTAGTGGCTTTGTTGCTGTTACCAGGGCCCGATATGTTGCTGATAGCGAGCTCTAGTATGAGTTACGGTAAGAAGGTCGGTCTTTTTGCTAGCTTAGGCAATGCGACGTCTGGTGTTATTCTTACTTTGCTTGCTGCAATGGGCGTATCTACCCTGATTGCCATGAGCCCAATAGCCCTTAAAGTCCTTCATCTATTAGGTGGCGCTTACTTGCTAAAAATGGGTTGGGACTGCTTACGAGCTGAGGCCTCTTCGGCTCCAGAGCTTGATGGTCAAAACAAAATGGCATCAACTTATTATCAGCGTGCTTTGATGAGTAATTTGCTTAACCCTAAAGCCTTGGTCTTTTTTGTAATGTTTTTGCCGCAGTTTGTCTCAAGCAATATCACGGCATCTTCCGGTGAGCAGATGCTAGCGCTAGGGTTATTGTTGAACGTTCTTGGCTTGTCATTCAATTTATTACTTGTTGGGTTAGCAGGCACATTGGGCAAAGGGCTGCTCGAGAACGAAAAATTCCGCACGTATCAACATAAACTAATGGGGTTAGTGTTTGTTATTCTGGCGTTGTGGATGCTGAGTAGTTTCGCCTTGTAAAGTTATCATATTCCATCAGAAAGCCAGCAATTGCTGGCTTTTTGTTTTAGGATATTGGTGTTTCCTAAGGAGAGGATATATGAAGCTTGAATTTTGTTTAAATCCAGATCAAACAGACCTTGATTTTGTTCGTGAAGGTATTCGATCTTATAACCGACTGCATTTACCTGAAGGGGAAGTGCATGCTGTAGGCTGTTTCGCAAAAGATGAGAATGGCAAGATCATGGGTGGCTTGACTGGCGAAATGTTTAAAAATACGGTGTTTGTTGAGTTTTTGTGGGTAGACGCTGAAAGTCGAACCTCTGGTCTCGGTAGTCAATTAATGTCGATGCTAGAACAAAAAGTAAAGCCTCATGGGGTTACCCATGTTTATTTGGATACCTACAGCTTTCAAGCTCTTGAGTTCTATCTCAAATTGGGTTTTGAGAAAGTGGGGCAGTATTCAGGCTATCCTGCAGAGGGCATCCACAAGTACTTTCTACAAAAGGAAATTGTAGGCTAGGGAAAGCACGGGTTAGCTTGACTTGTTCTAGTCAAAATCAAAAAAAGAGGCGCGAATTTGCGCCTCTTGTTGTATCAAATATCTATGTTTCCCTTTGACTTACAAACTTTGCTGGTGCGCGTCGATAAGTTCGTTCATCTTCGCTTCTGCTGCTTGCTGTGCTTGTTCATAGCTCATATCCGCAGGGAAGAGGTTGATGACTTCGTAGTAACATTTTAGTTTTGGCTCAGTACCAGAAGGACGAACAATCACGCGTGATTGATCTTCTAGGTGATAAATCAATACGTCACTTGCTGGTAAGTCAATGGATTCTTCAGAGCCGTCGTCAAACATGCGAACCGATGTTTTAAGATCTTCGGTTACTGCAACTTTTTTACCAGCAATCTCTGTTGGTGGATTTGCTCGGAGTTTGTCGCCGATTGGTGGAGAGTTCGGGTCGAGAGCGATGCTGCGTTGTGCGTTTAAGTAGAAACCGTGCTCGCGGTACAGCTCTTCCAGTTTATCCCACAGTGTTTTGCCTTGCGCTTTAAGCTTGCCTGTTAGCTGTGAAAACGCGACGATTGCAGATAAACCATCTTTATCCCACACCTTGTTACCCACGGTATAACCGAGCGCTTCCTCATAAGCAAACAAGAATGGGTTGGTTTCTGTCTCTTGTTCCATGGCAACGTTAGTAAGCCATTTAAAGCCAGTTAATGTTTGATAGTATTGTGCGCCATGCGCCTTAGCGATGCTGCTCAGCATTCTTGAGGATACGATGGTGTTGCCAACCAAAGCGTTAGGTTGCTGTTCCAGCAAGTAATCGCCAAACAGTGAGCCCACCTGATCACCTGTTAGCATTTGATACTCGCCATCTGGGCGTTTAACTGCCACGGCAAAACGGTCCGCATCTGGATCGTTCGCGCAAGCGATATCGGCATCTACGGACTTACCTAATGCCATCACCATATCCATTGCACCGGCTTCTTCAGGGTTTGGGAAGTTGACGGTTGGGAAGCTTCCATCAGGTTCGCGCTGTTCCTTAACACTTGCCACTTTTTGGAAGCCTGCGTCGGCAAGTAGCGTTTCCGCCATATTCGCGCCAACGCCATGCATTGCGGTGTAAGCAATAGATATATCGGTATTGTTGTCAGGAGTAAGCAGCGCGTTTTCATTCATTGTCTTACGGTAAGTTTGGTAGTAGTCGTCTTCCAACCAAACTAACAAACCGTGCTGTTTTGCATCATCGAGAGACATTAAAGGTAATGGCTTCGTTGTTGCGTCATCAATTTTCGCTGCGATTCCAGAGTCGTGCGGAGGAATAATCTGTGCGCCATTTTCCCAATATACTTTAAAGCCATTGTATTCTGGTGGATTGTGGCTGGCAGTAACAACAACAGCGGCCGCAGCATTCAATGTACGGACACCAAACGCAACAATTGGGGTTGCTGCAACGTCATACGTTAGGTAAACCTTGATACCAAGGGCCGTCAGTACGGAGGCGGTATCATGCGCGAATTGTTTTGAATCGGGACGACCGTCGTAGCCAATAACGACACCACGACTCGCGGCATCTTTGACTTGCTCAAGCAAATAGTTCCCTAAACCAGTGGCGGTCTCTTGAATCACCAAGCGGTTCATTCGGTTTGGACCTGCGCCCACTTTGCCACGTAAGCCTGCAGTACCAAAGGCAAGGCGTGAGCCAAAGCGATCAGTAAGTTCTTGTTCATTGTTCGTATCGACGAGGTGTTGTAGCTCTTCACGAGTCTTAGGATCAGGGTCTCGTTCTAGCCATTGCGTAATTAGTGCTGTCATATCAGTCATTCCTTAGTAGGGGGAGCCTACTTTCTTGGACACTTCGTTTGGTAAGTATCTCAATGTTTTCTTTTAAATCAATGTAAATGGTTCTCAATTACATTTCAAAGAGGGCAATCGATAAACCGAATTAATTTTTCTTATCCGAACAAAATTTAATCATATTTAATTTCTTGAAGAACCTTGGAACTATAACTAGCCTTTTAACATAAATATAACAAACCGTGTCGAAATCGTAGTTTTTGTGATTTTTCGTAAAGTTGTTCGATATTTGCATCGGGACGCAAGGAAGCTCGCGTAGGCGTAGCGGCTGAGCAGAGGAGAGATCTTTTGAAAAGATTAACGACTACTCTAGCCTTATCACTGAATGTGATTTTAATCACATTTTCCTCTTTTGGTTGGTCAAAGGAAAATGACTACAACATGACAAAAGGGGTCACAGAGATAAGTGGGCAAGTGTATGAATTACATATGCTGATTTTCTATATCTGCTGTGTAATTGCTTTGATTGTTTTTGGTGTGATGTTCTATTCCATCTTCCGTCATCGCAAGTCAAAAGGAGCAGTTGCCGCACATTTCCATGAAAGTACAAAAGTGGAAATTATTTGGACGGTCATACCCATCATCATTCTTGTCGCTATGGCGTTTCCCGCAACAAAAACTCTAGTAGCAATGGAAGACACAAGCCAATCGGATATCACGGTCAAGATCACAGGCTCGCAATGGAAATGGCATTACAGCTATTTTGGCGAAGATGTTGAGTTTTTTAGTTTGCTTGCCACCAGCCAAAAACAAATTGATGGAATCGAAGCTAAAGGCGCACATTACTTACTGGAAGTAGACAACCCTTTGGTGTTGCCTGTGAATCGCAAAGTGCGTTTTTTGATGACTTCTGATGATGTCATTCACTCTTGGTGGGTACCGGACTTTGCCGTCAAGAAAGACACCATTCCAGGTTTTATTAATGAAGCATGGACAAGAATTGATGAGCCAGGCGTATATCGCGGCCAATGTGCGGAGCTATGTGGTCGTGCACACGGATTTATGCCGGTGGTGGTGCATGCGATGGAAGAAGAGAAGTTCGATGAATGGCTAGCGAGTAAGAAGCAAGAACTCGCACTTCAAAAAGCGGCGGCACAAGAAGCGCTCTCTCAAGACTTATCTATGGATGAATTGATGTCGCAAGGCGAATCGATATACACGGCGCGTTGCGCTGTGTGTCATCAGGCAAATGGTGAGGGGATTCCGGGTGCATTTCCCGCGATTAAAGGCAGTCCTATTGCAACCGGAGATGTTACAGAGCACATAGATATTATTGTCAACGGTCGCCCGGGCACCGCAATGCAGGCTTTTTCTAATCAGTTAAGTGACAAAGAAATTGGCGCGGTTATCACATATCAACGAAATGCATGGGGCAACGATACTGGCGATACAGTGCAAGCATCCGATGTGAATGCCTTTAAAGCACAAGGCAGTGCTAAGGAGGAAATATGAGTAAGCCAATAGATAAGGCAGTGAAGTCTGCGCCAGCAGAAGCCAGTGCGAACAGTACCATTGCGATTGATGATGGTCACGAGCATCATGCACCCCAGGGCATCACTCGTTGGTTGTATTCTACAAGCCATAAAGACATAGGCACCCTCTACCTTTGGTTTAGCTTTGCGATGTTTCTAACAGGTGGTGCGATGGCTATGATCATTCGTGCCGAACTGTTCCAGCCAGGGCTACAGCTAGTCGATCCGCAGTTTTTTAATCAAATGACCACGGTACACGGTTTAGTGATGGTATTTGGTGCGGTGATGCCAGCATTTACGGGGCTTGCTAACTGGATGATCCCGATGATGATCGGCGCTCCAGATATGGCGCTGCCGCGCATGAACAACTTGAGCTTTTGGATCTTACCTTTTGCATTTCTCATCTTGTTGAGCTCGTTGTTTTTACCTGGCGGCGGTCCTGATTTTGGTTGGACGTTTTATGCTCCGCTGTCCACGACTTATGGCCCGGATAGCACTGCGCTGTTTGTATTCTCTGTGCATATCATGGGTATCAGCTCCATTATGGGCGCGATCAACGTTATCGTGACGATCGTAAATATGCGAGCTCCGGGAATGACTTGGTTCAAGTTACCAATGTTTGTTTGGACTTGGTTAATTACCGCTTTCTTGCTAATCGCGGTTATGCCGGTATTAGCGGGTGCGGTGACCATGGTTCTTACTGACAAATATTTCGGGACTAGCTTCTTTGACGCAGCTGGTGGTGGTGACCCGGTAATGTTCCAACACATCTTTTGGTTCTTTGGTCACCCAGAAGTGTACATCATGATTTTACCGTCGTTTGGAATCATCTCCGCCATTCTGCCTGCTTTCAGTGGTAAGAAGCTGTTTGGTTATCATTCGATGGTTTACGCGACGTGCAGCATTGCATTGTTATCTTTCCTTGTGTGGGCGCACCACATGTTTACCACGGGGATGCCAGTTTTTGCTGAGCTCTTCTTTATGTATTGCACTATGCTGATTGCGGTACCAACGGGAGTTAAAGTCTTTAACTGGGTTGCCACCATGTGGCGTGGAGCTCTGACATTTGAAACGCCAATGTTGTTTGCCATTGCCTTTATTGTGCTTTTTACTATTGGCGGCTTCTCGGGACTGATGTTGGCGATTGTGCCGGCGGATTTCCAATATCATGACACTTACTTCGTGGTTGCCCATTTCCATTATGTGTTGGTATCTGGTGCGGTATTCTCGATCATGGCAGCGGCATACTACTGGCTACCTAAGTGGACGGGCAATATGTACGACCACAAGCTGAGTTTATGGCATTTCTGGTGCTCAATTATTTCCGTCAATGTCCTGTTTTTCCCAATGCACTTCCTAGGCTTAGCGGGCATGCCAAGACGCATACCGGATTACGCCATTCAGTTTGCTGATGTTAATCAAATAGTATCAATTGGCGGGTTGGCATTTGGGTTGTCACAACTGATCTTCTTATGGTTGGTGATCAAGTGTATTCGTGGCGGGGAGAAGGCTTCTGCAAAACCATGGGAACGTGCGGAAGGCTTAGAGTGGACAGTGCCAAGCCCTGCGCCACATCATACGTTTACTACACCGCCTAAGATTGACTAGCAAGTGGGGTGAGTGACATGAAACCGAATCCATCAAACAAGAAGCTCACAGTGAAGTTACTTTTGGCGACCCTGTTAATGTTTGGCTTCGGCTATGCACTGGTCCCACTTTATGACGTGATGTGCGACGCACTGGGAATCAATGGAAAGACAAGTGAAGTGGCCGTCATTCAACCGACAGGTATGCAACCGGACATGAGCCGAACTATTCGCGTGGAGTTTATGGCGCATGTCAGCCCAGATATGCCTTGGGAGTTTAGACCCAAAGTGATTTCGATGGATGTTCACCCAGGTGAAGTCGTGCAAACCGAATACCTTGCATTTAATGAAAGCGGGCAGAAGTTGGTGGGGCAAGCCGTTCCTTCTGTTTCTCCCGGGACTGGAGCTGCTTACTTCAACAAGATTGAGTGTTTTTGTTTTAACCAGCAGCCCCTGGATGGTAAACAGCAAGCTCAAATGCCGTTGATTTTTTATATCGAACCGGACTTGCCGGAGTCTATACACACGTTAACGCTGTCTTACACACTCTATAAACTTCCCCCTCCTACAGGCTCTTAGCCACTCAGGGAGAGAGATACAGACCAAGGTTGGTCAGTAAGGAGAAAAATTATGAGTAACAAGCCAGGAACATATTATGTTCCCGCTCAAAGTAGCTGGCCGATCATCGGTGCATTTGCTCTGTTTTTAGTGGCTGTTGGCGCAGGCATGACCGTCCAGGGGACACAAAGTGACAGTGCAGTGGGAACCATTGGTGGCATTGTGCTAGCGGTGGGCTTCTTGTTCTTGCTTTACATGTTGGCTGGTTGGTTTAGTAATGTGATTACTGAATCACTGAGTGGAAAATACAGCTCGCAAATTACTCGTTCTTTTCGCCAAGGAATGAGCTGGTTTATCTTTTCTGAAGTGATGTTTTTTGGTGCCTTTTTTGGTGCCTTGTTTTACGCCAGAATGATTTCTGTGCCTTGGTTAGGTGGGGCAGATAATAACTTCATGACCAACGAAGTCCTGTGGCCAACCTTCGAAGCGATGTGGCCACTCACACTGACACCGGGGGGAGAAACAACACAAGCTATGCCGTGGCAGGGCATACCCCTTACCAATACTATCTTGCTGCTATTGTCGTCTATTACGCTACATATGGCGCATATAAGCCTTGAACAAGACAAAAGAACGGCACTGATTGTTTGGTTAGAGATAACCATCGTACTTGCTGGCTTTTTCCTATATTACCAAGCGGTTGAGTATGTTCATGCTTATCAAGACATAGGGCTCACGTTGCAGTCCGGTATTTACGGTAACACGTTCTTCATGTTGACGGGATTCCACGGTTTACACGTTTGTCTTGGGACTATCTTCTTAATCGTGCTGCTGTTCAGAATCGCTAAAGATCACTTTTCGCCAAAGAACCATTTTGCCTTTCAAGCGGGCAGCTGGTATTGGCATTTCGTGGATGTGGTTTGGTTATGTCTGTTTGTGTTTGTTTACGTACTTTAGGCTCATTGTGAACTCTTGGTCCGACTAATAAGGGCGAGGGTTTGGTGCTAGCCAACCCGAGCTGAGCGCAATAAGCAAAAGGACGACCACCAAAGCGGAGAACATGACTCGACGGCCTAAGTAATGACTCATGGGTTTGTCTCTTTTTTCAGGATTATCTGGGTCTTCACGAACCATTTCGATAAGCGCTTTTGCGAGGTTGAAGATAATGAAAAGCAGCAAAAGGACAAGCGTCAGTTTGAATAGAAATACGGTGGACATGGCACCTCCGGTTTCATCATTGTTGTTATCAAGACAATTATGGCTATCGAAACGGTTTTGGGTTGCAGTTGGTTTAACTGTGGTTGTGTTTTCTCTTTTGGTCAAACTGGGTTTTTGGCAGTTTGAGAGAGGGCAAGAAAAACAAGCATTGGAACAAGCCATTCTCGCGCGTGCGGATAGTGCGTACCGAGCACTAAGCGTCGTTCTTGAAGACAACGACTGGCGAGAGGAAAGTATCCTCGGGAAAAAAGTGGAAGTTAATGTTGTTCCTCAGGCGTTTCCCGTAATTTTGTTAGACAACCAAACGCATCAAGGCAGTGTGGGATATTTAGCATTTCAGATTGTATTGACGAGCGATGAGCCTAGTGCCTATGCGTTATTGGAGCTTGGTTTTGTCGAGGGAAGAGCAGAACGCTCAGTGTTACCAACGGTCACCAAACTCGATAATTCGACTTTCATCACAGGACGCCTGTACCGAAAATCTACTAATCCACTGAGCTCAGAGTTAATGCCGGAAGTTGGCGATGTTATTCGCGTGCAAAACCTAAACATCGCGCAATTGAATCAGCTACTGAATATTGAACTTATGCCCGCAGTCTTGCAGCCAGACAATTTAACTCGTTGGCCCTATGACTTTCCTTGGAATCCATTGCCACTCAATAGTGCCAAACATTTTGGCTATTCGATTCAATGGTTTTCGATGGCAGGTGTTTTCTTATTACTGACTTTAATTGTTTTTGTTCGTTGGCAAAAAAAGTTGCGTCACATGGAGGTGAAGCATGACATCTAAAGTAACCAAAGGACGACTAATGTTGATTGCGCTGGTTTGTACGTTCGCGCTTCCCGCTGTCATTGCAAAAGTCATTCTCACACAAGGGTGGTATCAAAGCGGAGTGACCAATAGAGGCGAGTTAGTCGAACCATACACGACGTTAGAGCAACTTGGTCAAGAGTCACCTCTCAAAGACCATGGTTGGCAACTCGCTTATGTATTGCCTAACGAATGCACTGAAGAGTGTAAACAGCAGCTTTACCTGCTTCAGCAAAGCCATGTTGCTTTAGGTAAGTATCAAGAGCGAGTAGTGCCAGTCGTTTGGCAGACTGAGCATTCAGATCCCATAGAAGTATCGATGTTAGCGATGCAAATGAATGAATTGGTTACCGCAAAAGTGAAACCTGGGCAAATGTTGATCGTTGATCCTCTTGGGCAACTGGTGATGTCTTACTCGCCGAAACCAAATGAGGACTTAGTCCTATTGAATAAAGGTATGTTGGTGGACTTACGCAAGCTCTTAAAATTGTCACGAGTCGGTTAGAGGAAGTGCATATGAAATTAATTCAGTTGGTTAGATTCAGTTTGCTGCTAACTCTCGTGGTGATCATGTTAGGGGCATATACTCGCCTTTCAGATGCAGGGTTAGGTTGCCCGGATTGGCCTGGTTGTTATGGGCACTTTTCTGTGCCGCATCAAGAAGAAGACGTCATACGTGCTAACCTGAACTTCCCCGAGCGGGCAGTAGAGCATGAGAAAGCATGGCTTGAGATGATTCATCGCTATTTTGCAGGAACGTTAGGTTTAGTCATTTTTGCGATGGCTGCAATATCAGTAAGGTCTGAGCGTGTAAATTCAATCATTCCGATGTTGCTAAGCGTATTGGTGATTGGGCAGGCACTTTTGGGAATGTGGACAGTTACTCTTAAATTAATGCCCGTCATCGTGATGCTTCACTTGCTCGGTGGTTTTGTTTTATTGGCGTTACAGGCGATTTTTTACTGCCAATTAAAAGCGCAAAACAATCTCTATTTCTCTCCATCTTCTAGCTCTCTGAGAGGCTTTTCATTGTTGGTTTTTCTGGTTGTTTTGGTGCAAGTGCTCCTTGGAGGATGGACTTCGTCAAATTATGCTGCGCTGATGTGTACCACACTGCCGATTTGTGAGGGAGACTGGATGAGCCATCTCTCATGGAAAGAAGCGTTTTCTTTCTGGCAAACTGGATTCGAGAATTATGAATTTGGTGTTTTGGAGTATCCGGCAAGAATGACTATACACGTCACTCATCGTATAGGCGCTATTGTTACCGCCACCGTGGTATTGGCTTATAGTATTGGGCTTATGAGGCAAGATTCTCATCATTCACAGAGAATCGGAGGGTGGTTGTTATTCACTCTGGTGTGCCAAATTATGCTGGGTGTAAGCAACGTAGTATTTCAACTTCCTATCTATGTCGCGGTGGCGCACAACCTTGGTGCCGCTGTTATGTTGAGTCTCGTTTGTGTTAGTCAGTTTTACTTGTGGCAGGGTAAAACGGCTTGGAATTACACCGCGAAAGGAGTTCGCTATGAGTAAAGAAATCGCGCTGTCGTTAAATGGGCGAAAGCGACTAAGTTCCGTTTATTTGAAGTTAACGAAACCTAAAGTGGTGGCGTTAATGTTGGTGACGGCAGTAGTAGGGATGAGCTTAGCCCCGGTTGATGATTTCCCCTGGTTGCAGGCGGTAGTTGGCCTAACGGGGATTGGTCTGATGGCCGGGTCTGCGGCAGCGTTTAATCATCTAATTGACCGCCGAATTGATGCGAGAATGGCACGCACACACAAACGACCATTGCCATCGGGTGAGACTAAGCCATCATCGGTGATAGCCTTCGCTACAGTTTTAGGTGTCTTAGGGTTTGTACTTCTATATGCGATGGTCAACCCGCTGACGGCATGGTTGACTTTGATGAGTTTGCTCGGCTATGCGATGGTATACACAATGTACCTCAAACGTGCTACGCCCCAAAATATCGTCATTGCAGGGATTGCCGGTGCGATGCCGCCTCTTCTCGGTTGGACTGCTGTAACAGGGCAATTACATGCGAATGCTTGGCTGCTCGTGATGATCATTTTTATCTGGACGCCACCACATTTTTGGGCTCTGGCTATTCATCGTGTCGAGGATTACCGCAAGGTAGATATTCCCATGCTGCCAGTGACACACGGCATTGAGTACACCAAAACTTCTATTCTGTTGTATACGGTGCTATTGACTTTGGTTTGTGTCCTACCGGTTTTGGTTGGTATGGTCGGCGTGGTGTATCTTTTTGCCTCGCTACTACTCAATGTTGGCTTTATGTACCATGCATGGAAGCTAAAATATGCACCAGAGCCAAATACCGCGATGGAGACGTTTAAATTCTCTATCTATCATCTTTTGGCGTTGTTCATTGCATTGCTTTCGGATCACTATATTGGTTTTTAACCTCTCTTAAAACAGAAAACGCCGCGTGGTTCGCGGCGTTTTTGGTTTTGATACTTTGGCTTTAAGACAAAGCTTTCTAGATTTATTGAATTTCTAGCAGTTCAACATCAAAGATCAAAACACTTGCTGGTGGAATTGGGCCAGAGCCACTCTTACCATAGCCAAGCGTGCTTGGTACGAAAAGGCGGATTTTCTCACCTTCTACCATGTATTGTAGACCTTCTTGCCAGCCTTTAATGACTTGGTTAAGACCAAATGAAATAGGCTCACCACGATTAACAGAGCTATCGAATACCGTGCCATCAATCAAGGTGCCGTGGTAGTGTACTTTTACTTTACTTGTTGCCGTTGGGTGAACCTCACCTTCGCCTTTTTCAAGAACCATGTATTGAAGGCCACTTTCTGTTGTGATGACGCCTTCTTTTTTCGCATTTTCTAGTAAGAATGCTTGGCCTTTGGCAAAGTTTTCATCTGCTACTTTATGGTTTGTCCAAGTACGGTAAATGAAAAAGCCCGCCAAAATAAAAATAATAAGAGGAAACAAAAATTTAGACACGTAATCTCCTTGTCTATTTAGGTTGTTTTAGCAAAAAGTTGATGGTTTCTGCCATGGCTTCAACGCTGTCATGACCACCAGTAATCACTTGATATTTTCCGTTTACGATAAAGGCTGGAACGGAGTTAATTTGGCCGCGAGTCGTGATCGCTTCTGCCTTAGTGATGTACTCAAACAGCGTTTTTTGCTGTGCTTCATCTAAATGGTAAGGGCTGATAAGGTTGCGAGACTCAAAGGCTTTCTCAACAGCGATTTGGCGTTCCTCAGCCGTTGCATCGGCACCCATTTGCACAGCAGTAAAAAGATCTGCCATAAACGCTTTATCTGGTGTTGATTCAAGCTGCATTACGGCAGTATAGAAGATGATGGCGCTCACTTGTGCACTTTCATTGAACGTTACATGCATTTTTTCAACGCTTTGATCGGTCAATGATTCAATTTGAGGGACAAACTCTTCCATTGAGCGGCAGTGGCCACAAGTTAAAGAGAATGCTTCAGTCAGGGGAGCTAAATCATATTCTTCAAGGGATACTGGCAAAACTTCGTATTGTTTGCCTTGCTGAGGCTGACTCTTGCCGCTATCGCATGCCGACAAAGCCATTACGGCAACAACAACAGCAAAGCCTTTCGATATGGTTTTTAACATAGTAGTGCTCTAAATGAGAAATTTGCGTTAGTTTATCGGTTAACGATAGTGACTAAAACCATTAAATAACAATAAAGTGAGACCATTGGTAACAGACTTTGCCTGACGTATGGGCTGTAAGGGTAGGGTATTTTAGTGTTGCTTTTTATTTGAGAGATGATTTTGCATTGACTCCAGTGGCATGAACGCTGCATAGACAAACCAATCGGTGGACAAAAGCGCTAAAGATTCGGCGTGTTTTGTCGACACAATGAACAAGAGTTTTTCTACGTTGGTAATGGTATGAAGCATTGGTTTTTAATTGTTTGTGGCATTCTGGCCGGGTGCAGTAGCCTCGATCAAGATATGGTCCCAGGTGGGAACATTTTAGATACAGCTCCTAAATCAAACACTGAGCTGAGACACCCAGAGTGGGGATACCCGAGCGCATCCAATGTGGCTTCTTCCTCTCGTTCATATCAAACGGCGAGGGCGTCAGTAAAAAAGTCGCAAAACGTGACCTCTCTGGAAATGTTCCTGAGCAGGCATAACATTCCTCACGAGACGCTCAGTGGTGGCCACCTGATGATACGTTTGAAAGAGCAAGTGCATTTTCAAACGGGCTCAGCAAGGTTATCTGCTCAATCTCAAGACTGGATCCGAAACATTGGTCACTATCTGGCGGGAAGAACTGATGTTGATGTCGTGATTGATGGTCATGCGGATAGTACGGGAGCTGAAAGCTTCAACGACACGCTATCTGAAAAGCGAGCTCGTGAAGTAGAAAAACAACTATTGGCGACGAGTATTCCACGTCAACGAGTGTTTTCTAGAGGCTTCGGAGAGTATGTACCGAAGTGCAGCAATGCGACAGCGAGTGGTAAAGCTTGCAATCGGCGCGTAGAGCTAACATTGATCGTGGATGAATAACGCAGACGTTAGGCGGTAATCTTCGTTGTGTTGTTCTTGCATACCCGTTATTTGCTTAGTGGAGTTTAAGTTCGGAGTTGAGCAAGAAGACTGAATAAGGAAAGCTCGCACGGCAACATTTAGCTAGAAAAAATAGAAAAGAGGCACCGTTAGGTGCCTCTTTTACATCCGCCAATGTTCATAGGGGGAACTTAGGCAAATTCTTTTTCAACGTAAGCGACGATGTCAGATGACTCGTATAACCACTGTGTCTCGCCATCTTTTTCGATACGAAGACAAGGGACTTTAACTCGCCCACCACCTTGCTCTAGTTCAGCTCGATGAGTCGGGTTATTTTTTGCATCACGTAGCTCAATGTTCACCGATTGACGCTTCATTGCACGGCGGACCTTTACGCAAAAAGGGCAGGCTTCAAATTGGTAAAGTGCGTATTGTTTCGCTTTTTCATCAATACGTTGCTGTTCTTCTGCGGTGCGCTTAATACCACGAGGTGAGAACACCGCGTTCAGCAATAAGATAACCTTGCCTAAAATCCAACGGATAAACTTCATAATGATCCCTTGATGTTCATTGGGTAATTGTCCTTTAAGAATGCAATCATGATGCTTGTTGCACTGAGCGTGAAGTCTATCAGTTGTTTGAAATGGATAAAACCATGTATTTTATGCGGAAAATAGACGTGTAAACCAACCCCAAAAGCCACTTGCTGAAGCCGGACGGGCTTCTTTACCTTGATAAAAACTTTGCATGAGTTCGGTTCTGAATGCATCAACGTCCATGCGTTTTATGACAAGCTCGTGCTGCAATGTATTTTGAGTCTGCTCGGCATGATCGTGCGCCAAGCTGAAATCCATATTTAAATAGCCTTGCGTGTATAACCAAAGGTGGGTGACTAAGATTAGGTCTTCAGCAGATTGGTTAGTAAACTTATCCGCGTGCTCATTACCCAAGGAGTCAGTCAGAACTTGCTGCATACGCTGGGTAGAGTGAGCATTTTGCTCGTAGTTAGCACTTGCTTCAATATGTGATTTGGTCAAAAGGCCAAGCAGGTGAAGAGTAGGTGCTGTTGTGGGTTTGTTCTCACAAACTTTTGTAAATAGTTGTGACTGTTCTTTTAACCAACGTCGCTTTGCTGCTTTATGTTCTTTAACAAAGGGGATTTCTTCAAATCCCATCTCTTGACTCAGTTCACTAAGAGACGTCATGGTTTTTTAGTTCCTTCACCGTTACTTCGATATGTTGATCATTGATATCAACAAAAATTGAGCTGCCAGTAATCATAACAGAAAGGCTAGTACCTCGGTCAAGGTGCTGACAAATCAAGTCGATAGCGTCATAGTCAAAGCTCTCTACGTTGACGGGAAGCATTGAGAACTTTCCTGACATTTTGTCCCACCAGACAGCCGCTTTGGTGTTATAAGTGTAAACTTTTACATGCTTTGCTAGGCGAGAAGCTTTCTTAATTCTGTCTGGTTCTGGTTCGCCAATTTCAATCCAGTGAGTAATGCTTTGATCATCGCCAACATGCCATAAATCAGGCTCTTCAATCGTAGAGAGTCCTTTTGTAAACTCCAGATTGCTTTGAGCATTTAAACAGTAAGCTAGAATGCGAGCCAACATTCGTTGCGGCTTTTCAGAAGGGTGAAGGGCGATAGTTAGATTTTTAGAATCGTAATAGTCATTATTCATATCGGAAATGGCGATACGAAATTTGTAAATGGTTGGTTTAAGAGCCATAGATTTATATCGTTTTGTTGGCAAAATAAGTTTTAGGCAAAAAAATAGCCAGCTTTAAAAGCTGGCTATCGTATCAAATTCTTTAAGAATTAAAGTACTTTGATTTGCTCTGCTTGAGGGCCTTTTTGACCTTGAGAGATAACAAATTCTACTTTCTGGCCTTCAACTAGAGTACGGAAGCCGTCACCAGTGATTGCAGAGAAGTGAGCAAATACGTCAGGACCGTTTTCTTGTTGAATGAAACCGAAGCCTTTAGTTTCGTTGAACCACTTAACTGTGCCAGTAGCTGTGTTAGACATGTCTATTTCCTAAATATCTAAATAATGTAATCTTTCGCCTCAACGGCGCTTATAGCGTGGAAAAATAAATTGCTATTGCGTACCACAGGACGACGGGTTACAAGTAATCCAACGAAATGTGAAAACAAAGAACTTTCTTTCTAGCCGTGTTTGAGTCTAGGTTAATTCCACGAAGAGTCAACATATATTAGTGCTTTATGGACAAATATTTGTATTTAGTCACTATTTAACCAGCATGTTTTTGATTAAATTTCAAATAAATGACGGTGATGTGAAGTTTTTTAGCATAAAATTCAACTAAATCTATAAATTTGACTTATTTATATAATTATTGTCCAATCTGGTTCGACCATTAAGGAGGATTTATGGCAAAGCGTAAAATCAGTCCTCAACCGAGTGGCTCACAACATGAGACCGACTTCGGCAGAGGTGAAATCAAAGACAACGCGTTAAAAGCGGTCGTTACCAGTCAGCTGTTCCAAATACGAGTCGTTAAAGCGAAAAAAGGTAAAGGTAGCTTCAGCCGTAAAATGAAGCATAGAGGCAAAGAGCCCTATTCAAAGTTCTCCCCAAGGTGGATTTTGAATAGGGCTTTTTATTGGTACTAGGTGTTTGCAAAACTGATGATATTCAATTTTTTAGTACCAGATAAGTTTTCCTAATTTATCATGTACTGCTTCAACTGCTTCAACTGCTTCAGCGAACCAAGCGTTGAAAGTACCAATTAAGTACTAAAACTTACTAAGTTAGATTCATATCAATAAGCGTCACTTCCTGTATTATGCAACTCTACTATATCTTTAGTCTAATCAAACAGCCGAGATTATGGTTTAAAAAGACTGGTGAGAAGTAGGTATGTCATCGACGAGTTATGGTACTTATGGTTGCAAATGTAAAAAAGCGTGTGCTTCTTTATTACTACTGTGGCTGTCCATTTGTCCGATGGCGCATGCACACAAGTCAGAGTCTCATTCTTTAATTGTTGCTAACTCCAAAGCGTGGAAGCCGTTCTCTTACCTTAGCCCAGATGGTGAACCTAAAGGTATTTTAATCGACTTTTGGAAAGAGTACGCGGCGAACAACCAAATCGACGTTCAGTTTCTCCTTTTGGATTGGGATGCTTCTTTACAAGCCGTAAAAGAGGGTAAGGCTGACTTTCACGGAGGACTTGTCTACTCGCCCGAAAGAGCGAAGTATATGGACTTTGGCGCAGTCATAATGCCTATCCAAACCAAATTGTACGTAAATAAAGATGTACTTTCGGTTGATATCAGGAGTGTTTTAACTGGCGAAATGACGCTGCCAATTGGCGTTGTTAAAGGAAGTTACGAGTCTGAGTTTGTTCAGACGAATTACCCGAATGCACCTATCGCAGAATACATTAACAATGATTCGATGATACAAGCCGCCGTCGATAAAAAGGTGCTGTACTTCGTTGCAGACCTGCAAGTTGCTAACTTTTATATGGCAACCACGCCGGGAGCGGGTATGTTTGTCCCGACAATTAGCTTATATAGTAAAGATCTTCGGATTGCAGCAGGAATGCACAGTGCAACTTCCATTTTAGAGGTATCAAGAGCGTTTGAAAAAGTCATCGATACGGATCGTGAGCGGATCCTCACCCGTTGGAGTGTGGTGAAAACGGTTTATCCACTTTATCTTTTCCCTATTGCCATTTTCATCATGGCGGTTGCAACGCTTTATCATATTTTTGCCCTCAAACGTATGGTTGCTCTTCGGACAAGGCAATTAACGATTGCCAATCAGCAATTGCTGGAGATGACGTTGACGGATTCTCTCACAAAGCTATACAACCGTAGACACCTTATTGAGCAATTGGCGCTACTGAATCATTTGAAGCGAAACTTAACGGTGATGGTGTTTGATATTGATGATTTTAAATCAATCAATGATCGATATGGCCACCTTGCTGGAGACCGAGCAATAGTTGCCATCGCAGAAGCCGCTAAGTCGATGACTGATGACCGAATGACATTGGCGAGAATTGGAGGAGAAGAGTTCGCACTCGTTACGTCTTCTCTGTCAGAGCGAGAAGCACTCAATTTTGCCAATATGCTCTGTAAAGCAGTTTACGATCAGCCTGTTATACTGGGCGGACAAGCAATTCATTTGAGTATCAGTTTGGGCTGTGCTTACTATCCTGAGTTTACCCACATCGTGAGCTTGCAAGATGCTGACGAGTTGATGTATCAAGGTAAGTCTGAAGGAAAGAATCGTGTAGTTTTCCAAGTTATAACAGACTGTCAGCTTCAACCTGCGCTTCGTCAAGTGAATTAGATCTCGCTAATTCAACTGATACTTCAAACCATCCTCAAGCCTCAAAGTTTTAGTCAGAGTAACGTGGTAAGCGTTAACGATCACGTTGCGTTGTTTTCTTTGAGGCCAATTTGCGTACAAATACTTGCACTTTCATATATATAACCCCCCACCTGCTCACGTTTTTATCATAGAAGCAGTAATTGTTTTAAAGTGATAAGTGATTTCTTGGTAAAGATCAGAACCCCTGTCTACACTCAGTGTAAAGTAATGCATATAAAGCATGATGCATACAGTGTTGTACAAAAACAATTAAAGAAGATAAGAAATAAGTTGGCTTGAGAAGGACGGGGAATGAACAACGAATGCTTTGCTAGGTTCCGAGCTGTCACGGATGAACTGTCAATGAAAGAATCGTTGTCAGTTGGGAAAGACCCTTATGCTCACTATCTCAAAGATATTGTGGGGATTGATTTGTTGTCTCGTGAAGAGGAGTTGCATTACGCCAAACTTAATCGAGCTGGTGATGAAGAAGCGCGCGAAATGTTGATTGAGTCTAATCTTCGACTTGTTGTGAAAATCGCAAAAGGTTACCTCAAACGGCCAGGCAATAACTTTACTCTGCTTGATTTAATAGAAGAAGGTAACATTGGTTTGATAAAAGCGGTCGATAAGTTCGATCCTGAGCCAGGCTACCGTTTTTCTACTTATGCGGTATGGTGGATTCGCGAGAATATAGAAGCGGCATTAATGAACAATGGCCGCACGGTACGTTTACCTGCTCATGTGTGCAAAGAGATAAATAGCCTGGCTTTAAAAAAGCTCGATGCGTCAAAAAGTGAGAGCAAGGAGTTGTCTATTTCTGAACTCTCACGCTGCTCAGGGGTGAAAGCAGAACGTATAGATGAACTTGTTGCTCTAAGTGGTTTTATTGATGTATCGACCACTGCGGACCTACATCGTGTTCCATTTGTTCTTGAACTGTGTGAAAGTGAGTATACGCCAGATCCACAACAAGACTGTGAAAACCAGTGCTTTACTCAAGCTATTGAAAATATTATTAAAACTTTGCCAATTAAGTTGCAGAAAGTCTTGATCCATCGATTCGGATTATTTGACCAGAGAGTGAAAACCTTGTCGGAAATAGGCCTGTTATTAAACGTATCTAACGAGCGTGTTCGTCAGATGCAGATAGAGGCGGTTGAACGCGTGCAGAAACGTCTCCGATTCGATGGTTGGGTTTAAGATTTTTAGCCCCTTATCCTAGCTGATTAATTTACTGGCTTGCTACTCTGTTCTTCCGTAAGTAACAGCAGCTCAAGCTGTGCTTTAGCTGCTGCCTCCAATCTCCATACACTCAATAATCGGTTAAGTGCTGCGCGATAAGTACGACTTTTGAGTAAAAAAGCGAGCGTACTTGTGTAGTTGTTTACGACTTGCGCTTGTGTCTCGACCAAAGCAGTTTTGTTTTCGATGTCGATGTGTTGAAGGTTAAAGTCAGGAAGAAACGCACACTCATACCATACCTCTACAATTTCACGAATTTCGAGTTCTTCTTCAGGCACGTCGAAGTCTTGTAACTGGTAGTTTTCTGGTATCGTTGATAAATAAACCACATCCAATTTGTCTGCAACAAATGTATACATCGGATTCCTTAGTGTACGCGCTTACAGAGTAAATAGTCTCATCGTTTACATTTTTGTCAATGACCGTGCTCAAGTATGAATGATGAACCACACCACATTCCGAACTTAACTTAGACTTTTTAAGTACTTATCGGTTAACCCGAAATACTTCAGGTTGCCATCTGGCTCCAAGACTAAGCTCATATTGGATGTAGAGATCATGCCCGGATCATTCGTTGAGAAAATAACGGTCTTATTGAGTAGTTTGTCGCTAAATAACCGCTTGAAGTAGTGGGAATTTTCTTGCTCTGCACCATTAAATGGCTCGTCAATGATAATCAAAGATTGTTCGCAGTTGCCTAGCCCTAATGCGAGCCGCAGTCTTTGTTGAATACCATTTGGTAAACTTTTACAGATATCAACGCTCAATTGAGTGTCCAGGCCTTGTGGCAACCATGTATCGAGCTCAAAGAAACTCACCATTTCACGCATTTTTTCTGTTGGGATTAACCCATTATGCAAGATGAAGTTAGTCTCCAAGGAGCCTTCAAAAATATGCAGGTTAAACGGGATGTAGTTAATCGAGGTTCGATAGCGGTAACTGTTGAATTGTTTGATGTTATAACCGTCCACCGAAACTGAGCCTTGATAGCGTTCCTCTAGCCCAGCGATAATAGAAATGAGCGTCGTTTTACCGCAACCTGTTGGTCCACAAATCACAACTTTTGCGCCCGGTGGAATTTTAAAACCAAGATTAGTTAAGCCTGTTGCCGCACCACTATAACGATGGCTCACACCAGAGCCGACGATACTACCTTGAAAGAGGCGAATAGGGGGGCTTTTCTCTAACGTTAGCTTATCGTCATTCATCGCCATAAGGTTGTTGATTTGCGCAGAAGACGCCTTAATGGATTGGAACTTAGAAATAGAGTTGTAGATGCCCATAATAGGCCCCAACGCCTTCCAGACTAAAATTACGGTAGCAAGCATTGCACCTGCATCGGAGGTGCCGTCCATCACGCCGATAACGGCCGCGACGATACTTGCGGTACCAATAACCTGAATCAAACTCCCGCCTGCTGCCTGAACCCTGCTATTAGTCACTGAAACATGTTCTGCATCGTTGGTGCTTTGTAAATGCGATGCGCTAAAGCGGGACTGGATAACACGCAATAATGGCAAGCCTTGGATGGTTTTTATACCACGAAGAATCTCATTCCATTGGTAAGAAACCATGGCGTTGGCGCGAGAGCTCTTGGACGTGGCTTGCGAGTAGATGTAACGAGAATAAACACAGAACACCAACATTAGAATCAACCCCGCCATAACGACTAGCGCTGCGGTACCAGACATAAGAGCAATGGCAATAATGAATACGATAACAAACGGCATGTCGAAGTAGCTTAATGTTGACTCTGCGGTTACCAAACGGCGGAAAGTGTCGATGTCCTTCAATCGTGCTAACTGAGAAGAGACACCAGCGGTAGATGTCATCGAATAAGGAAGCCACAACAGTTTGGATATTACGTTTTGAGAAATATGCACCGCCAAATCCTTTCCTGATGTGGCGATGATGTTGACCCGCATTTTCTTGAAAAAGTATTCCGAGAACCCAACAATCACAGCAAATAACGTGAGCCAATAAAGCGTGGCTTGCGAGCTAGAGGTTAAGGCGAAGTTGTACACACTCATAATAAAAAAGGGCTGGAGTGCGCCGAGAATGCTGACCACGAAGCTGAGAATAATCAGGCTTTTGAGTTCATTGTTGTAGCGATAAAACGCGTATTTAATCCAGTTACTGCGGTCTTGAGATTCAGGTGGCGGCTCTCGGAATAAGCGGGAGTATTCGCTGATCGACACCAACAAGCACGGCTTCTTGCAGAGCGGGTATTCAATGGTGTTGTTATTGGTGTAATCAAACAGGATCAGCTTGCCGTCTTTGGTGCCCAAGAAAATCGCAGTGAGGTTTTCTATCTCGATAAAACAAGGATGAGGGTGCCCCTCGATGTGCTCCAACGTTTTTAGTTTGGTGACGTCACAACGGTAACCAAGGCGTTCAATCGTAGCGATAAAACTGTCGCTGTCTTTTGGTTTAGGGATAAAAGCGTCGCTGAGGATGGAAGGTGTGCCTTCCCATTCAAGCGCTATGAGGGTGTAAGCTAAACCACGAATCAAAGGTGACTCATTGTATCGCTCGTCATAACTGCGAGCCTCAAAGTCCAACAAGCGCTGAGGGACATTATTAAAATCAACCAAAATACTCATTGGTCACCTCCGGTAAGTTTGACGCGTTTGAGGCGATGATTGAGTTTGTCCATCTTGTTGCTGACGATGATGAGGATTTTGTCGTTGGCACGATAGGCGGTACTGGTCAAAACCAATCGAGCAAAGTCGTCATCATAAACACAGTCGATGTCATCGAAGATCAATACACGTTTGTTCGCAAGTAAGGCACGTACCAGCAACAAGGCATAAGCGACTTGGCGCGAGAATGGGTTGCGTAAATGTCCTTTTAGCTCGGTGTAAAAACCAGCGGGAAGGGCATCGATTTGTGCTTTGATGTTCATGGTTTCGCAAAGCGCAAATGCGGTGTTGTTTAAGCTCGGGCGGAAACAAGTTAGGTTGTCGATGATGGTGCCTTCGACGAACGAACTGGTTTTGTCGACCATGAGCACGCTATTACGCCAGACATTGTAGTTAACGTCATCCAATGGTGTCTCGTTGATTTGGATATCGAGCTTGGCGTCGGTGTTTTGTCGCGTAATGCAATTCGCGAGGTGGGTTTTGCCTGCGCCGCTTTTCCCTGTTAGCAAGTAAGCCTGACCACGTTCAAACTCGATGCGTTGCTTTTCCGAATACTTCACCGAGATGCGCTCGACTTCCGTCGTGTCATTTTGTTGTTCTACTGATGCAGCAAGCTCAAGCAGCTCGGCGATACGTTGAATATGAAGCTTGTTCAACTCCCAGCGGCTCACCGTGCGCATCACTTGCTGGTATGGCGCGAAGTAACGGTTGGTAAGCATGATGATAGCAGCCATGATGCCTTGACTCGATTGCATGTTGATAACGGCCGTTGCCAAAACCACCACCACACAAGCGATGGAGAGCTGTTGTATGAGCGACAAGATCAGGCTGAAGTTTGATTCAATTTGCTCGTACTTGATGTTCTCGACTTCACGCTCTTCCACCATTTTTGTCATCAAGCTCTCAACGCGATATTCCATATTGCGCGCTTTGATATCGAGTGGGCTAGAGATGATCTCGATGATTTTCGAGGTGGTTAAGCCTTCGATGTCGGATTTGTTTTCTAGGCTGTTGATCTTTTGCTTAGAGAGGCTGAGTGCGAACACTGCTAAAACGATGGAGGCGAGCAAGATGGTCACCCCTGCCCAGATGTTGATCAGACCGATAATCAGAATGGTCAGTATGCTGACAGCAAGGTTGATCAATGCCCGTACAGATTCTCCGCCAAAGAAGGATTTAATCTCTGGAATGGTCGCAATACGCTCTAGGTATTCACCGGGTTCTAGACGACGAAACTTCGATATCTCAGCCAAACAGATTGATTGAAACACCTTGTTGGTTAAGTTGGTTTCGAATTGCTTCATGATCACCGACGAAATCTTCTCTTCCTGATTCTTTAAGTGATAGTCGAGGAAGATGGTGATCAAGATAATGGCAAACAGAAGAAACAGCGTGTCTTTGGCTTGGTTAGGTAAAACACGGTCAAAGATAATAAGAATCGAAAAGGGCAGCACTAAACCAAACAGTGTTGAGATGACCGTTGAGAAAGTCAGATAACACTTGTCAGCAAAGTTAATCTTTTGGGAAAAGTGCTCAGTTTGCATTGCGACCTCCTTTCTTAATCGATGGTTTAGAGAGAAGGTGTTTTGGAACTAAGTCTTGATTGCTTCTGCCTTCGATATCGCTCATCAACTGCATGATGCTTTCGATAGATTGAACCGATAGCATGCCTTTGATTTGCTCAAGATTGATCGATTCAATGATGTAGTCATAGCGCGCGCTCTCGTAATCACGTAGCGCGCTGAACAGTTTACTTTCCGCTGCCAGTAAGTCGGTAATGGTTCGCGTACCAAGCTGATAGGCGCGTTGAATGCCTTTGTAGGAAGCGTAGTTGGCACGGATGATGTTCTCGTAACTGCTGATGGCGCGGGAGAAGTCGTTAATGTTGAGTACTGAGGTGTTAACGCTATTGCGCGTCGCGAACAATGAATCTTGGTACAGCAGCTCGGTTCGCTCGATGGCAGTCGACGATTTTTGATAACCGTAGTAATCCGAACCGCCGGAGAAAATTGGCACATTCAAGTTCAACCCGACGCTGGTCGAGTTACTGTCCCCTGTTGCGGTTGGGTCGGTTCGGTCATAGTTGTTCGCATCGTCGTAACGGTAACTGGCAGAGAGCGATACGGTCGGCACAAAGTTTGAACCGCTTTCTTTCAAGCCTCTTCGGCTGCGCTCGACGGTTTTCTTCGCAACCAATAAGTCGTTATTGAGCTTCAAAGCTTGTTCAAGAATCTCACGTTGTTCGGATTCGCTGATTTCCTCCAAGGGAACACTTTCGTAGATGTCTTGTGATGGGGTGACTGGGTATTGAACTTGAATCTCTAAACCGTTCAAAATTACGCGCCGGTCTTTCTCTAAGGTTCTTAAGCGATTGGCAATGCCTTCTTTCTGGGCAATTACCTCATACAATTCGCTCGCCGCAGTGTTGCCAAGTTCCACGTTGCGACGCATTTGGCGCTCACGTGTTTCAGACGATTTAAGTTCTACTTGGGTGGCTTTGATTTGCGCGTTGTTTTTGAGGTATTCGAAATATTGCGTCGCGATTTCAGAAATGGTGCTCTGGATTTTGTTCTCGTGTTTGATTTCCTCAATGTTGAAATCCAGCTTCGCGGTGCCGTATTTGAAGATGTCGCCAAGGTTAAACACCGATTGCGATAAAGACACGCTGTAGCTATTTGAGTTGTAGCTTGAACGTTTATCTGGTGTTCCCGTTAATATGGTCTCGTTTTCATTCCATGTTGTATCAGCGGCACCGTTTAAAGAAGGCAGGAACTTAGAACGGCTAATGTCGATGTTGTATTCGTTTTCTTCCACGCCTTTGTCACTAGCGCGCAGAGATAAATTGTTTTCCAAGCCGAGTTTGACCGCCTCAAGCAAGGTGGTCGCCATTGCCGAAGGAGCATTGCTCAATGTAAGCGCTGCCAATACGCAGCTAGTTAAGTTTCTGTACCGCCACATACTTGTTGATCACCTTGATGATTTCGTCGTTTTTATAAGGTTTGCTGATCACGTAATCCATTCCAGCTTCGATACAAGCTTGGTGTTCATTACTGCTGGTCAATGCTGTCGCGCCTATGATGGTGCAAGGGTTTTGTCCGCTCTCTTGTTCGTATTGTCGAATGCGTTTGGTTGCTTCAATACCGCCCATGCCAGGCATGATGCAGTCCATAAAAATGATGTCCGAGCGCTGATTCATGAAGTGCTGAACAGCGTCTGCGCCATCGCCAACGGTGTCGGCTTCGTATTCTTGCTTGCTCAAAATACGTTTGAGTAGAATCTGTTGAACACGGTCATCTTCCACAATCAGGAATGAGCTGTTCTCCATCTGATCTTCTGAGGCTTCCGCTTCCATGATTGCTAAAAGATTGGGGATAAACTCATACGGAATCGCAGGGGAGTTCAGAATCTTGTCGACAAAGGTATGGCTCTCTTGCGCTTGCTGAGTGCTAGTGACCGAGAGCAGCAACTTGGTGTTCGGGTGATTGCGCAGTTGCGATTTCACCGTTTTGCTCAGTGAGGGCAGCTTGTTTGGCTCGAACGTGTCGGTCAGCATGATGGCATCGTATTCGCCAAAGGTTTTTGCCGCAGAGAAGAGTTCGTTCGGCGTTCGAATTGGCGTAATCTCTAAGCCCAAGTTGACTAACATTTTGCTCATCACATCAATGCGCAACTGAGAGTTGGCACACAGTAATAGGCGCTTATTGTCGAAGCGAGTTTTCTCGGTGTGGAAGCTTTTGGCTTTCAAATCGAGCTGAATTTGAAAACGTTCCTGATTGCCCGATTGATACCAATGGCTCTCGTAATAGCCATAATCTTTCAACACGCTTTTCGCCAAATCGTCTTTGGTTGCAGTGTGCTGTTTATGGTCGCTCCAGTGTAGGGTATTGAGCTTGGCAAGCGGCACATCCAGCGTGGTTAAGAAGTTTAGATTGATGGTCAGGCGGGTATTTTCAATGTCTGACGCCGCACCTGATTCAATGGTGACAAACAGTTTCTTGTCGGCTTTGAGTTGGATGGCATTTGATAGCTGAAGGAACAACACCCAGAATAAGCTGGTGGATTGTCCTTCAACACGGTTTGGTAAGTTATCTGAGATAAAGCAGTCTAGCTCACCTTCATTTCGCTGCACTTTTGAACTGATGTGAATCATCAATTCAGACAGTACATTCAGCAGTGAAAACTCTTTCGATTTGCTCTCGGTCCCTTGTGAAATGAGTCGGTTGTAGTTCTCTGCCAATTCAGACAGGGTATTGGCAGCCGAGGTTATATCTTGCGCCATCAACACTCCGCTCTCATCGGTCTCTTGAACGAGATATTGCACGCCGCCGTTAATGGTGTTGGTGATGCCACGAATCTCGTAACCAATCAGAGCATAGAGCTGCTTGTAGAGATCGTTATTGCGTTTTTGCTCTTCGAGTTTGCTGAAAATCAGTTTTAGGTGTGAGTAGATCTGACGCTGCTTAGGATTGATGCTCACTTCATTCAGCAACTCTTCCAACCTTTGTAAATCCAGTAGTTTGAGTTCTTGATAAAGCTCATCGAATTCTTGGTCAATGTCACGCTCATTCGAGCTGGATTTTTTCAGTTTAAGGATTGCCACCAAGTTCGATAGCACTGCGATACCAACCAGTACGACAACGACCACAAACAACCAAATGAAGAACTCGTTTTTCTCCATCATTAGGTCGCTCGCATGGTTGTTAAATATGGTCCGGTAGTTGTCGTCCATTTGTAGGTAGTTATTGGTGAGCGAGAGGTACAGTGCCAACACATCGTCGCGTGTTTTTTGGCTGTCTGAGAAGCGATTGATTGCCAGTTCAAGCTGCGTGTATTCGGTCGCGCCCACCAAGCTAAACTCGGTTTTGTTGAGTGACGCGAGCGACTTAAATTGGTCAATTTCGTCTTTCAGAACCTCAAAATCAAGCTCTGTTGTACTGCAATAACGTGCGCTTAAACAGCGTTGAAGCGTTTGAATATCAAACTCGATAGTTTGGTTGAGCTGTTGAGCTTGAACCAACAGAGGCGCGTTTTGCACTTTCTCGACTGAATCCACTTTTTCCCAAGAGATATACAAATAAAAGGCGAGGGCAGCCAGCATCAAGCTGAAAGCGATGCTTAGGCGCATAACAGGAACGGAAATATTGTAAGAAGGTTTGCTACTCATCCATCACCTCTCATCGAATGCGTCTTCGATAGCCGACATAACCGGCTTCGCTGCGTATTCGATCACCCGGCGTGAACCTGTTTTCACGTCTGCGGTAAACTCCATATAAGGGGACAGCTTGTATTGTGTGCCTCCGCGCTCTAGATAGTTTTGACTGATTTGGATTTCCGCGAGATAGAATTCTGCGTCTTCTTCTTCATAAGAAGAACGGCTGATCGATGCAATTCGACCTTCCAAAAATCCGTATTTGGCAAAGTTGTAGGTATCCATCTTCACTTTGACCGCTTGTCCGATTTCTACAAAACCCATGTCTTTACGCGGGATCTTCGCCTCTCCATGAAGGGCGTTATTGATCGGTGCAATGTCCGCGATGCTTTCACCTGGCGGTATCACAGCGGATCGGAAGTTGAAGTGCACTTTATCTACTACACCGTCAATAGGGGCGTAAACCACGAGACGATCCACTTTATCTGAGTGTTGAGGACGTAATATACGTTTCAACTTTAAGTCCTTGTTTGCTTGAATGATTTGCGCTTGATACTCGGCGTTACGATTCTCCACCAAGTCTCGGAACTGCTTCTCTAGTTTGTCGAGTTGGAAGCGCTCATTCATGACCGACTCATCAAGGTTTTCTATCTCACGCACCATGTTTGACTCTTGAACCTGCATATTCAGAACATCGACGTAAGACGCCATTTCCTCTTTGTACAAGGTGTTCTTAATATTGAGCTGCTTGCGGATCAAGGAGAGCTGGTTCTCGGAGCTTTTACGGCGCTTGAGCATTGAATCAATAAGTGAATTCTTATGTTGGATATCGTGAGTGATCAACTCTTCATTGGAACGGTTTTTGGAAAACTCTTGCTGCCAGGTATTCATGTTGACTTGCACTAATTCTGGGTACTTTTCGATGTAGGCAGAAAAATCGGGTTCCACCATATCGCGCAGGCTTTCGTAACGAATCTTGTCTAGCTCAAGCTGAATGATCTCTGTGTTTACCGTATCAAGTTGAGTGTTTCTATCCAGAGAGCGAAGGCGTGCAATAGGCTGACCTTCATAAACCACTTCGCCTTTGCGTACTAGCATTTCTTCTAGAATACCGCCTTCAAGGTGTTGCACTTTTTCGATGTCAGATTCGAGCAATAGCTCACCGCGCACCGACACCACAATGTCGATACGAGCCTGAGATGCCACGGCGATAGCCACCATGGAAAGCAAAAAGATAACCAGCAAGGTTTTGTGTACGCTGGTCATTGCACTGGCTAGCACGATTGTATCGTCTGCTGTTACCTTCGAAGCTTCGTTGTTCGAAACGAGTGCCTTTTTGAGGTGATGTTCTATTTGCTTATTACTCATGAGCCACCCCTACGATTCACTACCTGTGCGGCTATCGATTGAATTTTCGATTTTTAACAGCTGGCTAATTTGTTTGTTTACGTTGTTAAGCTCGGTTTTAACGTCCTCGATCAATTCATTAGGAGCAGGGAAATGGTGTTTGTTTAAGTGTTCAAGCTTTGCCAATTTTGGTGGTAAGTCGTCATCACATAACAAGACGAGAATGGTCTTTAGCCTTTTTGAATAACATCTGAGTGCTTCAAAACGGTTTTGTTTATGCAGCATCTCAATATCAATCCCTGCATCACTGAAATCTTGGTAAAAATCGCCTAATAGCAATTGCAGCCCCTTATGGCTGTTGTCGACTGAGCGCAACAGATTTGTCATATTTATCATTATCCCACCGCACTAATTGCTTTAATGACAACAAGTAAGGATCTTTATACTGGGTTTTCAAATTTTTTTGTTTTTATGGAACTCGAAAGGTATGAAAAAAGTTGTATAAAAAAGTTGGTTTCTAAAAATGGTGTCCTTTACTGCCTCTAAATACGATCAGTTAGCTAAAAGCAACGGAGGCTGTAATGGCAGGCGACACTAATCAAGAAAAAGACAATGAAAAGCTTAACGATGCGGTAGAGCAAACAGAAACGAAGGATACGGGGACAAAAGAAGAAAAACAGCAGTCGACCGTCTCTTCGACTGTAGCGACTGGTGCTGAAAGTGCAGATGCTGTTGATGAAGCCAATCGTGCGATGGAAGAAAATCCTAGTGGCGCGGGTACGGAAGAAGAAGCAGTGAGCTCGGGTGGCGCAGTTCAAGAAGAGGATACTGAAAGTAGCAGCGACTCTGACGCTGCACAATCCAATGTTGTTGATAGTGTAGTTTCTAGCGGAGAATCAGGTGACGAGGCTCTGGGCAGCGGTGGTTCGGATTCTGGGGCGGGTGCCCAAGCGGTCGGTGGTGGTGATGCCTCTGGCTCTGAAGGTGGTTCGGACGCAGAAGGCAATGAAGCGCAAGGACAAGCGGTACAAACTTCATCTGCGCCAAGTGCTTCTTCAGACTCTGAAGGTTCTCAAGGTGGTGACGAGCTAGATTCAGAAACCACTGAAGAGAGCTTCGCGGTGGATGTACAAGACACCAGCGAAGAAACCACGACGCAAGTAGAAGACGATTTCGACTCCGAAACTACGAGCGAAACGTTCCAAATTAAAGTCGAAGGTGAAAATGACGCGCCAGAAGTAGGGCAAGATCTGGCATACATCATGGATGAAGATGGCACTATTACCTTCACTCAAGAACAACTTCTCGGGTACGCGAGTGATGTTGATGGCGATGATCTTGCCGCATTCAACGTGCAAGTGGGTGCTAATGCATCGGTTGTGGATAATGGTGATGGCACTTATACCGTCACACCTGATACTGATTTTAATGGTGAACTCGACTTAACGTTTGATATCAGTGATGGTCAAGAAACCATTTCTAGCTCGATTGATTTAACTGTTCGTCCAATCAATGACGCACCAGTGCCTGAAGATAAAACCTTTGAGATTGAAGAGGATGGTACGCTGATCTTCACCGATGCTGACCTGCTTGCTGGCGCAACGGATATTGAAGGCGATAACCTCACAGTTGAAGGTGTAAGTTACGATGGTGGCGACGGCATCCTGACCGACAACGGCAATGGGACTTACACTTTTGCGCCAAATGAAAATTTCAATGGTGATGTGAACTTCAGCTTTGATGTATCCGATGGCACAGATACGGTTTCTGCCAACATTGATGTAAGCGTCACACCAGTCGATGATGCGCCAGTGTCTGGCAATCTTGCTTACTCGGTGGACGAAGATGGCTCGATTCGTTTGAGCCAAGAGCAGTTGTTGTCGCAAGCTTCTGACGTGGAAGGCGATGCACTGACGGCATCTAATCTTTCGGTAGATGGCAATGCGACGGTGACTCAAAATGACGATGGTAGCTTCACCATCACGCCGGACGCAGATTTCAATGGTGATATCGACATCAGCTTCGATATCTCAGATGGCACGAATACCGTTCAAGCAACCGCTGACCTAACCGTTAATCCAATCAACGATCTGCCTGTTCCTCAAGATCAACAATTCAGTGTGGAAGAGGACGGCACTCTTCAATTTACTGATGCAGATCTGCTTGCAGGTGCTACCGACATTGAAGGCGATGACCTTTCTGTAACGGGAATCAGCTATGAAGGCACCGACGGCGTTCTAACTGACAATGGAGATGGCACATATAGCTTTGCGCCAAATGAGAACTTCAATGGCGATGTGAACTTCAGCTTCGACGTATCTGATGGCACGGATACGGTTTCAGCGAATGTAGATGTGAGCGTCACGCCGGTGAATGATCCTCCGGTGGCTGGTTCAACGTCTTACACGGTTCACGAAGACAACTCTATTACCATTTCTGACGCGCAGCTGCTGGCAAACTCTTCGGATTTAGAAGGGGATGTCTCGATTGATAGCGTGAGCTACTCTGGCAGCGATGGTGTGTTGCAAATCAATGGTGACGGTACGTACACCTTCTCTCCAAATGAAAACTTTAATGGTGAAGTGACGCTTGACGTTGTCGTCGCTGATGAAGAAGGCGCAACGGATGCCACCACTGCTGGCATTACAGTACTGGAAGTGAACGATCCACCAGTCGCAGGACCAACTTCTTACACTATTGATGAAGATTCAGTTCTGACCTTCAGTGAGTCGCAAGTGCTGTTGAATGCCTCTGATGTGGAAGGCGATGTAGAGCTTGTTGGCATTAGTTACGATGGTCCGGATGGTATTTTCACTGTTAACGATGATGGCACGTGCAGCTTCGCGCCAAACGAGAACTTTAACGGACAAGTTCAACTTGATGTGACCATTCGAGATGAAGATGGGGCAGAAGTTGATACCGTCATCAATGTGAATGTATTGCCAATCAATGATGCGCCAGTATCGGGTGATTTGGCTTACAGCGTTGATGAAGACGGTGCGATTACACTCAGCCAAGAGCAGCTTCTTTCTCAAGCGTCTGATATTGAGGGAGATGGTCTGACTGCTAGCGATTTGACTGTCGATGGAAACGCAACCGTTACAGCGAACGATGATGGCAGCTTCACGATTACACCAGATGCGGACTTTAATGGTGACATTGATATCCAATTCAACATTACAGATGGCACAGACACAATCCAAGCAACGGCGGATCTAACGGTTAATCCAGTTAACGATCTTCCTGTTCCTCAAGACCAGCAGTTCAGTGTTGAAGAAGATGGCACGCTTCAGTTTACCGATGCAGACTTGCTTGCTGGCGCGACCGATATCGATGGCGACAACTTAACGGTTGATGGCATTAGCTACACAGGCAGCGATGGTGTGCTAACTGACCACGGTGATGGTACTTACACCTTTGCACCAAACGAAAACTTCAACGGTGATGTCAGCTTTAGCTTTGGTGTTTCTGACGGTACTGAAACCGTACCTGCCAATGTGGATGTGAGCGTCACTCCAGTGAACGATCCTCCGGTTGCGGGTTCAACGTCTTACACGGTTGATGAAGATAATGCGATTACGATTTCCGACGAGCAGCTTCTGGCTAACTCTTCGGATGTGGAAGGCGCGGTGTCCATCGATAGCGTGACCTATTCAGGCACCGATGGCGTATTCCAAGACAACGGTGACGGTACTTACACCTTCATGCCGAATGAGAACTTCAGTGGTGATATCAGCCTTGATGTGATTGTGGCGGATGAGCAAGGAGCGATTGACGAAACGACCGCAGGCATTACGGTCATTGAAGTGAATGATCCTCCAGTTGCCGGTCCAACGTCTTACACGATTGATGAAGATTCAGTTCTGACATTCAGTGAGTCACAAATTCTTGCCAACGCATCTGATATCGAGGGCGATGTAGAGCTTGTTGGCATCAGCTATGAAGGCTCGGATGGTATCTTTACCGTCAATGGCGATGGTACTTGTAGTTTTGCACCAAACGAGAACTTCAATGGTCAAGTTCAGTTGGATGTGACCATTCAAGATGAAAATGGGGCAACCGTTGATACGCACATCAATGTCGATGTCTTACCAATCAACGATCCACCAGTATCGGGTGATTTGGCTTACACCATCAACGAAGACAGCTCAATTACGCTAAGCCAAGAGCAGTTGCTTGCCAAAGCGGGCGATATTGATAGCGAGAACCTTGAAGCCATCAATCTATCGACAGATGACAACGCGACAATTCAATACAACGATGATGGCAGTTACACCATCACACCGGATGAAAACTACAACGGCGACCTAGATCTGACCTTCGATATCATTGATAACGATGGTGGCTCGGTACAAGTTGGTCTGGATATTACGGTTAATCCTGTGAATGACTTGCCACAAGCGCAAGATCAACAGTTCACGGTAGAAGAAGATGGCACCTTGCTGTTCACGGATGCAGACCTATTGGAAGGCGCATCGGATATTGATGGCGATGATCTGTCTATCGAAAACGTACTCTACACAGGTGCGGATGGTGTGCTTACCGACAATGGCGATGGCACTTACAGCTTCGCGCCGAATGAAAACTTCAACGGTGATGTTCAGTTCACATTCGATGTGTCTGACGGCACAGGTTCAACACCAGCATTCATTGATGTCAGCGTGACTCCAGTGAACGATCCGCCGGTGGCAGGTTCTACGTCTTACACGGTTCAAGAAGACGGTCAAATCACCATTAGTGACGAGCAGTTGTTAGCTAACTCTTCTGATGTGGAAGGCGATGTAGCCTTGGCGAATGTTAGCTACTCTGGTAACGACGGTAGCTTCGTGGACAATGGCGACGGCACATATACCTTCACGCCAAATGAAAACTTTGACGGTAACATTTCGCTTGACGTTACAGTTATCGACCAAGATGGTGCAACGGATACAACAACCGCAGGCATCGATGTTATCGCGGTGAACGACGTACCAGAAACGTCAGGCATTCAAGCTGAAGTGGATGAAGATAACGCCATCACCATTACACAAGAACAGTTGCTTGCGAATGCGACAGACATTGAAGGTGATGACCTTGTTGCCAGCAATCTACAAACCAATGACCCAGATGCGACGATCGTAGCCAACGACGATGGTTCATTCACCATTACGCATACGGAAAACTTTAACGGTGAGTTGGACTTCACTTATAACATCAGCGATGGCGAAAATGATGTTCTTACCACGCTGGATCTGACCGTTAATCCTGTCAACGATGCGCCAGAAGCGGGCGATGAGATCTTTATTCAAGCGGAAGAAGACCAAACAGTGGGTGTTTCTCTGCGTGAAGAGCCTGCGTTACGTCTCGACCAAGCCCCTGAAAACGGCATCATTGAAGCAAATCTAAATGACGAATGGGTACAGCTAGAAGTCGGGCAGGAGGTTCCTGCAGACACGGAAGTGCGCTTCATTCCAAATGATGATGCGTTGGCGAACGGTACGCATACCACTCAAATCGGTACCTTTGATGACAATGCAAGTGTTGATGATTGGGGTGATGAAATTGACCCATATACTCGCCAGTTCACTGATGGTGATTTGACCGTCACGGTGCAGAGTAATGATGATCCGCTTGGTGCGTGGAATGGTAACACACACATTGGGCATGGTATTGGCGATACTGACCGCCAAGGCTTGAGTGGTGATGAAAAACTAACTGTGACCGTTGAAGGTCAAGACATCAACGAAATCAGCTTCCACCTAGATGGTCTAGGCGGCTGGTTTATGGAAGAGTCTCGCCACTTTACCGAAGTCGAAATTCGCGCATTCAACTCTGATGGTGACTTGATCGACTCGATGACTTACCACAAAGAAGATCGTGGTAGCTATGAGACGGATTACACCCTAACGGTGAACGAGCCGGTATCTTACTTTGAGCTAGGTACGATTCAAGGTAACGGTACTTACGTGGTTCAAAACATGACGGTATCGCAAACTTGTCATGATGAAGCGGTGTTCACTTCTATTGGCGTGGACGGCACGGAAATCACTGAAACGGTAGAACTGAATATCCGTGAAGGTGACAGTGAAATCGAACTGACGGCTGATCTGCCAAATGTGACCATTGATACCGAAGGTTCTACGCAGTTTGCCTCTGTGGTTATCACAGAAGAACAGCTTTTAGCACAAGCGAGTGATATCGATAGCGATGTTCTTGATATTCAAAACCTTGAGCTGGTGGGGGATAACGCGGAGCACGCTACGTTAACCGACAACGGCGATGGTACATGGACAGTCACACCAGATGAGAACTTCTACGGTGAGATTGAGCTTGGTTACCAAGTTACAGATGGAGAACTCACTGACGACAACATCATCAACATCAACTTCGAAGCAGTAAACGATGCGCCAATTGTTTCTGGTCCGATTGTGTTGTCGACTGATGAGGATGTGGGCATTACGTTTAGCGCGGACGATCTGCTTGCGAATGCAAGTGATGTGGAAGGCGATGCGCTGTCTATCTCTGATATCTCTTACAGCGGTGATAACGGTGAGCTTGTCGACAATGGCGACGGCACTTACACCTTTATGCCGAATGAAAACTTCAATGGTGAAGTCGACATCGACTACAAAGTCTTCGATGGCACCGATGAAGTCGATACCCATCTAGATCTGACCGTTATTCCTGTCAACGATGTGCCAGTTCCTGGTGCACCGCTGCACACTCAAATGCTAGAAAACGGCACCATCATCATCGAAGCAAAAGACCTGTTATCAGGTGCGACTGATGTGGATGGCGACATTCTGCATATCGAGAATCTGCTGCTTGTTGACCAGTCACAAGGTACGTTGACAGATAACGGCGACAACACCTTTACCTTCGAACCAACTTCGAACTTCTATGGTGAAGTGAACTTGACCTTCGACATCAGCGACGGTCAAGCAAGTGCACCAAGCACAGCGAAGATCGATGTTGAGATCGTCAACGAAGGTCCAGAGGTCAGCGGTCCTGTTGATGCGGTCGTTGATGAAGATGGCTCAATTACCATTACTCAAGAAGACTTGTTAGCGAACGCGACGGACGTGGATGGTGACAACCTTGAAGCGGTGAACCTGTCGACCAACGATCCTAATGCAACCATCGTTGAGAACGCTGATGGTAGCTTTACGATTACACCGAGCGAAAACTTCTTTGGTGAAATCGAATTTACTTATGACGTAACTGACGCGATCGAAACCGTCGCTGCGGATCTAAACCTCACCGTTAACCCAGTGAACGACCTGCCAGATGTACCTGATTTGTCCTTCACCACAGAAGACGGTGAAGCTATCACGATTACTGAAGCAGAGCTGCTGGCTCAAGCGACGGACATCGAAGGCGATGATTTATCTGTTGTGAACGTGACGAGTTTAAGCGACACGGTTCAAGTGACAGACAATGGCGATGGCACTTACACGTTAACGCCAGAGCAGGGCTTCTTTGGTAATGTTGACCTTACGTTTGATGTGAGCGATGGCACCGATGTGGTGGCGGCAAACATCGACTTGAAAGTTGAGTTCGTCAACGATGCGCCAGAAGCAGCGCCAATCGTGGCAGACGTGGACGAGGATGGCTCTATCCTCGTGACACAAGAAATGCTGCTTGAAAACGCCAGCGATCAAGATGGTGATGACCTATACGCAACGGCACTAGAAACCAATGATCCGAATGCCTCTATCGTGGATAACGGCGACGGCACCTTTACCGTTACACCTTCACAGCACTTCAATGGAGACATCGAGTTTACTTATGAAGTGAGCGACGGTGAATTGAGTGTTGCCAATGAAATGACATTGACGGTGAACCCAGTTAATGACATTCCAATTGTTGCACCTGGCATGTACCACATTGAAGAGGATGGCAGCATCCTGTTCACGCAAGAAGATCTGCTAAGTGGCGCGATTGATATTGATGGTGATGACCTCACCGTTACCAGCATTAACTACTCGGGTGATGAAGGTACTGTAACGGACAACGGTGACGGTACATTTAGCTTCGTACCAGAAGAGCACTTCAGTGGTGACTTGCAATTCAGCTTTACGGTTTCTGACGGTACTGATGAAGTTGAGCAAGACATTAATGTCCATATCGAAGCCGTGGCAGATGCGCCAGACCTAGTCATCACTGATGGCGACGGTCGAAACGTGGATGACCAAGCGATCTTGGTTGAGCCAGGCGGTATTGTTGAAGTGAACATTGCCGCAGCATTGGTTGACCAAGACTTGTCAGAAACGCTGACTGTGACCGTGGATGGTGTTCCTGAAGGTTCGGTGATCAGCTACGACAACGAAGGGGTGCTTAACGATCAAGACAACGGTATCACCAGTTTCAACGATACTGAAATCACGGTTACGTTTGAAGGTGAAACCGCGGGTTACCAAAACACAGCGGGTTACTACAAAGTCGATGAAGATGGCAACATCACGGGCGTTGAAGTGGTGTACGAAAACGCCTCTCAAGTTGGCGGCGGCGGTGACCTCGTTCCGGGACAAGATCAGTTCAGCTTCCAAATCTCGGAAGGGGAAAGCTTCAACCTATTCTTGATCCCTAACGGTCATAACTTTAATGACTTCGCGTCCATGCAAGATGGTCAATATGAGTTCCGTGCAGCAGATGGCTCTCCTGCGAACATGGATACAGTTGACCCACAACTCGTGTTTGTTGGCGCTGATGGTTCTGAAACCGTGATTCAAAGTCAATTCGGTGATGCAGTCTTCCACGGTGGTTCAAGCTCAGAGCTCAACCAAGATGGTATTGAACATACCCGAACTACCGTGAACGAAGACGGTGAACTGGTTTACGGCTTTGAAGATCTCTACGGTGGCGGCGATGCCGATTACACAGACTTCAACTTCACCATTGATGTAGGTGAAGTGAACAGCCAGATCTACAGCGGTGAAGTAACAGTAGGACCAGATGGTTCTGTAACGCTTCCAACCACAGCAATTGAACAAGAGCTACAGATTCAATTGCCAGAAGACTTTAACCAACAGCTAGAAATCAACGTAACGGCAACGGCAACAGAGCTATCAAATAATGATTCTGAAACCGTTTCTCAAACCATCTACGTCAATGCAACTGGTGCCCACATTGAACATGCGCCTGAAGCATTGCCTGTTTCAGCGATGGTTGAAGAAGATGGTTCAATCCTAATTACGCAAGAAGATTTACTCGCTAATGCGCGTGACTTGGATGGAGACCAACTGACAGCGCTGAATTTGGCTACGGATGATGAAAACATCACCATCACAGACAATGGCGACGGTACTTACACCTTAACGCCAGATGCGGACTTTAATGGTGATATCACCTTTACGTTCGATGTGTCTGATGGCGATGATGTTGTCTCTACCAACCTTGAGTTATTGGTGTCACCAGTTAATGATGCGCCTGAACCACAAGATCAAGCGTTCACTGTTGGTGAAGATGGTGTGCTGACCTTTACTGATTCGGATCTGCTAACAGGCGCTACCGACATTGAAGGGGATGACCTATCTGTTGAGGGCGTCACTTACACAGGCGCAGACGGTGTTCTTACTGACAACGGTGATGGCACATATAGCTTCGCACCAAACGAGAACTTCAATGGCGATGTGAGCTTCACTTTCGATGTTTCTGATGGCACGGATACCGTGACGGCAAATATCGATGTAACAGTGACGCCAGAGAACGATCCACCGGTTGCAGGCAGCACGGCTTACACCGTTCATGAAGACAATTCGATTACCATCAGTGACGAGCAGCTATTAGCGAACTCATCGGATATTGAAGGCGATGTGTTGATTGATAGCGTGAGCTACAGCGGTAACGATGGTGTGTTAGAAATCAACGGTGATGGTACTTACACCTTCTCACCAAACGAGAACTTCAGCGGCGAGGTGAGCCTAGATGTTGTCGTTGTCGATGAAGAAGGTGCAACGGATTCTACCACTGCTGGCATTACTGTGATTGAGGTAAATGACCCACCAATCGCAGGCGCGACTAGCTACTCAGTGAACGAAGACGAAGTCATCACCATTAGCTCTGAACAGCTGTTGGCGAACGCTTCTGACGTTGAAGGTGAAGTTGCGATTGATAGCGTGAGCTACAGCGGCTCCGACGGTATCTTTACCGATAACGGTGACGGTACATTCAGCTTCGCACCAAACGCCAACTTTGATGGCGATGTGAGCCTAGATGTTGTGGTTGTTGATGAAGACGGTGCAACTGCGGCAACTAACGCAAACATCGATGTCTTACCAATCAATGATGCACCAGTATCGGGTAACTTGGCGTACAGCGTCGACGAAGACAACTCAATCACGTTGAGTCAAGAGCAGCTTCTTGCTCAAGCATCGGATGTAGAAGGCGACGCATTAACCGCATCTAATCTAGTGGTTGATGGCGATGCAACGGTTACGGCAAACGACGATGGTAGCTTCACTATCACGCCAGATGCGAACTTTAATGGCGACATTGATATCACGTTCGATATCAACGACGGCAGCGACACTATTGTTGCAACGGCGGACCTAACCGTTAACCCAGTTAATGACTTGCCGCAGCCGGAAGATCAAGCGTTCACCATTGGTGAAGATGGTGTGTTGACCTTCACTGTTCAAGACCTGTTGGATGGTGCAACGGACATCGATGGCGATGATCTATCGGTAGAAGGTGTCACTTACACAGGCGCGGACGGTGTCCTAACTGACAATGGCGATGGTACATATAGCTTCGCACCGAATGAGAACTTCAATGGTGATGTGAACTTCACCTTCGATGTTTCCGATGGCACGGACACCGTGACTGCGAATATCGATGTGACAGTCACACCAGAGAACGATCCACCAGTGGCAGGTAGCACATCTTACACAGTGTATGAAGACAACTCGATCACCATCAGTAACGAACAGCTGTTGGCTAACTCGTCTGATATAGAAGGCGAAGTGGCGATTGATAGCGTGAGCTACAGCGGCACAGATGGTGTGTTCCAAGACAATGGTGACGGTACGTACACCTTCTCGCCAAACGAGAACTTCAATGGCGAAGTGAGCCTAGATGTTGTCGTGGTCGATGAAGACGGTGCGACGGATTCAACTACCGCAGGTATTACAGTACTTGAGGTGAACGATCCACCAATCGCAGGTGCGACTAGCTACTCAGTGAACGAAGACGAAGTCATCACCATTAGCTCTGAACAGCTATTGGCGAACGCTTCTGATGTTGAAGGTGAAGTTGCGATTGATAGCGTCAGCTACAGCGGCTCCGACGGTATCTTTACCGATAACGGTGACGGTACATTCAGCTTCGCACCAAACGCCAACTTCGATGGCGATGTCAGCCTAGATGTTGTGGTTGTTGATGAAGACGGTGCAACTGCGGCAACTAACGCAAACATCGATGTATTGCCAATCAACGATGCGCCAGTATCGGGCAACTTGGCTTACAGTGTCGATGAAGACAATTCAATTACGCTAAGCCAAGAACAGCTTCTTGCTCAAGCATCGGATGTAGAAGGCGACGCGCTAACCGCGACTAACCTAGTGGTTGACGGTGATGCAACGGTCACGGCAAACGATGATGGCAGCTTCACCATCACGCCTGATGCGAACTTCAATGGCGACATTGATATCACGTTCGACATCAACGACGGCACCGACGCTATTGTTGCAACAGCTGACCTGACGGTTAATCCAGTTAACGACCTACCACAGCCAGAAGATCAAGCGTTCACCATTGGTGAAGATGGCGTCTTGTTGTTCACTGATGAAGATCTGCTTGATGGCGCAACAGATATCGATGGCGATGACCTATCGGTTGAAGGCGTGAGCTACACAGGCGCTGATGGTGTTCTAACCGACAATGGTGATGGCACTTACAGCTTCGCGCCAAACGAAAACTTCAATGGCGACGTGAACTTTACCTTCGATGTTTCCGATGGCACGGATACCGTGACCGCAAATATCGATGTAAGCGTGACGCCAGAGAACGATCCACCAGTGGCAGGCAGCACGTCTTACACGGTGCATGAAGACAATTCGATCACCATCAGTAACGAGCAGTTATTGGCTAACTCATCTGACGTAGAAGGTGAAGTAGCAATCGACAGCGTCAGCTACAGTGGCGCAGATGGCGTGTTCCAAGACAATGGTGACGGTACTTACACCTTCTCGCCAAACGAGAACTTCAATGGTGAAGTGAGCCTAGATGTTGTCGTGGTAGATGAAGACGGTGCGACGGACTCAACCACCGCTGGCATTACTGTTCTTGAGGTGAACGACCCACCAATCGCAGGCGCGACCAGCTACTCCGTTAACGAAGATGAAGTCATCACCATTAGCTCTGAGCAGCTATTGGCGAATGCTTCTGATGTTGAAGGTGAGGTGGCGATTGATAGCGTCAGCTACAGCGGCTCCGACGGTATCTTTACTGACAACGGCGATGGCACATTCAGCTTCGCGCCAAACGAAAACTTCAACGGTGATGTCAGCCTTGATGTGGTTGTGACTGATGAAGATGGTGCAACGGTAGCAACCAATGCAAGCATCGATGTATTGCCAATCAATGATGCTCCGGTATCAGGTGATTTGGCTTACAGCGTGGATGAAGATGGTTCTATCACTCTCAGCCAAGAGCAACTTCTTGCTCAAGCCGGCGACGTGGATGGTGATGACCTAACCGCATCGAACCTGACAGTTGATGGCAATGCGACCGTTGTTGCGAATGACGATGGTAGCTTCACTATCACACCAGATGCGGACTTCAATGACGACATTGATCTGAGCTTCGACATTACGGACGGTGATGCAACCATTCAAGCGACTGCCGATCTGACTGTGAACCCAGTGAATGACCTACCAACGGTTGGTCAGCCACAGTTCGTCACGCAAGAGGATACCAGCTTCACCTTCACTGAAGAGCAACTGCTGCAAAATGCAGGTGATATCGATGGTGATAACTTAACGGTTGAAAACGTTGCCTCTGACAGCGGTACCTTGGTTGATAACGGTGACGGCACTTACACCTTCGCACCAAACGAAAACTTCGACGGCAACGTGAACGTGACGTTTGATGTCAACGATGGCACTGCAACGGTTCCTGCTGAAGCGAACATTGATGTTCAATCTGTGGTTGATATGCCAGAGTTGTCGATTGCTTCGGACTTGGTGATTGCCTCTGATAACTTCGAGTCTGGCTCGAACGGTTGGAACGCGAACACTGAGAGCTCACAAGGCTTCGAAACAGGCGACATGCTGGGTCGTATTGGTGGCACTGGCGGTGATGAAGCGGTCAGCAAAACCTACGAGATCCCAAGCGATGTTAATGAAGTGAATATCTCGTTTAGCTTCTACGAAATCGATTCTTGGGATGGCGAGTCGTTCCAAATCTTTGTGGGCGGTGAACAGCTAACCACCTTGGAAAACTCCGCGTTCCGTACTCAAGATGGCACGACAACGCTTTACGACTCAGATGGTAATGAAGTGGGTGAAGTGATCCACGGAGCCTCTCAACGTGAAGGCTTCAGTGGTTGGAACGACCAAGCTCACCAAATCAACCTGACGGTTCCTGTCGAGGATGGTGAACTGCAACTCGGCTTCGGTTCAACCTTGAATCAAGACGTTTGGGATGAATCGTTTGGTATCGACAACATCGAAATCACGGTAGCGGACGCGGATTACCAAATCATTGGTACCGAAGATACACCAGTGCCACTTGATATCGATGCAGCGTTAACCGATACAGATGGTTCAGAAAACCTCGCTATCTTGATTGAAGATGTGCCAGAAGGCAGCGCGCTATCAGCGGGTGTTGATAACGGGGACGGCACTTGGTCACTACAACCAGGCGAGCTAGAAGGACTAGAGTTTATTCCTTCTGCGGACTTCAACGGCGATGTGACGCTAATCGTGAACGCAACCTCTACGGATGTGGATACCGGAACCACGGCGACAGCGACGCAAGATGTGACAATTCATATCTCGCCGACCAATGACGCACCAGAAGTGACGGGCGATATCACAGCAGTCACTGCCGAAGACAACAGCATTACGCTGACTCAAGAGCAGTTACTGGAGCACGCTGTTGATATCGATGGCGATGACCTAAGCGCAATCAACCTGAGCACCAACGATGCAAATGCCACGGTTGAAATGAATGAGGATGGCAGTTTCACCATTACTCCAAGCGAGAACTTCTACGGTGATATCGAGTTTAGTTACGATGTCACGGATGGTGAAGAAGTGGTTGCGGCTGGTCTCGATCTATCGGTGACACCAGTCAATGATGCTCCAGAGCCACAAGATCAAGCGTTCACCGTGGGTGAGGATGGTCTTCTTACCTTCACAGACGCAGACTTGTTAACAGGCGCGACGGATGTAGAAGGTGACAACCTAACAGTTGAAGGCGTGACTTACACTGGCACGGACGGTGTCCTAACCGACAATGGCGATGGCACGTACAGCTTCGCGCCTAACGAGAACTTCAATGGCGATGTGAACTTCACGTTTGATGTATCAGACGGTACGGATACAACCTCTGCCAACATTGATGTGAGTGTGACGCCAGAGAACGATCCGCCAGTTGCAGGCAGCACGTCTTACACCGTACATGAAGACAACTCGATCACCATCAGTGATGAGCAACTACTGGCTAATTCGTCTGATATCGAGGGTGATGTTGCGATCAGCAGCGTGAGTTACAGTGGCAACGACGGTGTGCTCGAAATTAATGGCGATGGTACTTACACCTTCTCACCAAACGAAAACTTTACAGGCGATGTTAGCCTTGATGTTGTCGTGGTTGACGAGGACGGCGCGGTTGATACAACAACAGCGGGTATTACCGTTCTTGAGGTGAATGATCCACCAATCGCAGGCACAACCAGTTACACCATTGATGAAGATGAAGTCATCACCATCAGTGCAGAACAGTTGTTGGCAAACTCTTCCGATATTGAAGGTGAGGTAACACTAGATAGCGTGAGCTACAGTGGCAGCGAAGGTATCTTTACCGACAATGGTGATGGTACGTTCAGCTTTGCACCAAACCAAAACTTCAATGGTGAAGTGAACCTTGATGTTGTAGTCGTGGACGAAGATGGTGCGACCGCTTCGACGACGGCAAACATTGATGTTCTGCCAATCAATGATGCTCCAGTATCGGGTGACTTGGCTTACAGTGTCGACGAAGACAACTCAATCACGCTAAGCCAAGAACAATTGTTGGCACAAGCAACGGATGTAGAAGGTGATGCACTAACTGCATCTAACCTAGTGGTTGACGGTGATGCGACGGTTACGGCTAATGACGATGGTAGCTTTACCATTACGCCTGACGCGAACTTCAATGGCGACATTGATATCACGTTCGATATCAACGATGGCACCGATACTATCGTTGCAACGGCGGACCTAACGGTTAACCCTGTCAATGACTTACCGCAGCCAGAAGATCAAGCGTTCACCATTGGTGAAGATGGCGTGTTGACCTTCACTGATCAAGACCTACTTGATGGCGCAACGGATATCGATGGCGATGACCTATCGGTAGAAGGTGTCACTTACACTGGCGCGGACGGTGTTCTTACTGACAATGGCGATGGCACTTACAGCTTTGCTCCAAACGAGAACTTCAATGGTGATGTGAACTTTACCTTCGATGTTTCTGATGGCACGGACACCGTGACCGCGAATATCGATGTGAGTGTGACGCCAGAGAACGATCCACCGGTGGCAGGCAGCACGTCTTACACAGTGCATGAAGATAACTCGATCACCATCAGTGACGAGCAACTACTGGCTAATTCGTCTGATATCGAGGGTGATGTTGCGATCAGCAGCGTGAGTTACAGCGGTAACGACGGTGTGCTAGAAATTAATGGCGATGGTACTTACACCTTCTCTCCAAACGAGAACTTCAATGGCGAGGTCAGCCTAGACGTTGTGGTTGTCGATGATGAGGGTGCGACAGACTCAACCACTGCGGGTATTACCGTTCTTGAGGTGAACGATCCACCAATCGCAGGTGCGACAAGTTACTCTGTCAATGAAGACGAAGTCATTATCTTCACGGAAGAGCAACTGCTAGCGCAATCAAGCGATGTGGAAGGCGACGTGAGCCTAGAAAGCGTCTCTTACAGTGGTAGCGACGGCATTCTAACGGCGAATGACGATGGCACTTATAGCTTCGCGCCAAATGAAAACTTCAACGGTGGCGTAAGTCTAGACGTAGTAGTGGCTGATGAAGACGGTGCAACTGCGACAACCAACGCGAACATTGATGTATTGCCAGTCAACGATGCTCCGGTATCTGGCGATTTGGCTTACAGCGTCGATGAAGACGGTTCAATCACATTGAGTCAAGAGCAGTTACTGGCTCAAGCGGGTGACGTCGACAGCGATAATCTAGAAGCGGTGAACTTAACCGCGGTAGCCAATGCGACCGTTGTTGAGAACCAAGATGGTAGCTTCACGATTACGCCTGATGCGAACTTCAATGGCGATATCGACCTAAGTTTCGACTTGATTGATAATGATGGTGCGAGCGTGGAAGTGGGCGTCGACCTAACGGTGAACCCAATTAACGATGCGCCGCAATCAACGCCAGTGAATATTGCTGGCACCGAAGATACCACCATTCTTATCACGCAGGACATGTTGCTTGCTAACGCAACAGACATCGACAACACCTACGACGAACTGTCTGCTGTCGACCTAGTGATTGATGAGCAATACGGTGACTTGCTAGACAACGGTGATGGCACTTGGTCATTCACTCCGGCAGAGAACTTCAATGGTGATGTGCCAATGTCGTTCGGTGTTAGCGATGGTGATTTAGTGACGCCGGTTGAAGGCAATCTAAACATCGAAGCGGTTAACGATGCACCAGAAGCGCCAACCATCCAGATGCAAGGCGAAGAAGATGTGGTCATGGTGATTGACCCAGCTTACATCGCTGATCAAGTTACGGATCTTGATGGTGACGAAATCAGCGTAGAAAGCATCACGGTTCGTGCTCCTGCAAACGCGACATTAACTCAGCAGCCAGATGGTATGTACCACTTGGTAACCACTCAAGACTTCAATGGTTTGGTGGAACTGGGCTACACCGCGACGGATGGTGAAGCAGTGGTTGAAGGCTCGTTGAATGTGGATGTTATTCCAGTCAACGATGCTCCATTCAATGTGGGTAATGCCTTTATGGCAACTGACGAGGATGGCGCATTCACCTTCGACGCTGGCGACTTGATGAACTTGTTCGGCGATATCGACACTGAAAACCTAGTCGTATCACGCATTATCACCGCAGAAGGTGAAGATGGTGGTGAGGTAACAGACAACGGTGACGGTACTTGGACATTCACGCCGACTGGCGATTTTGCAGGGGTTTCTGACTTGCAAGTTGTGGTAAGTGACGGTGAGTTTGAGACGGTACTTGATGTACCAGTGTTTGTTCGCCCTGTTGCCGATGGCGCAGTCATCACAACCGACCATGATGGTCCGTTAGTCTTCGGTGAGGACGAAACAGGTCACCTAGGCTTGAATGTCGGTCTGATCGACGATTCAGAAACGCTAAGTAACCTAGTGATGACTGGTTTCCCTGTTGGCTTCGAAGTTACGGATGGTGTGAACACCATTACCATTACGGAACCGGGTCAATACATCGACTTGAACGAGTGGGATATTTCAGACCTGCAAATGACGCCTCCAGCTGACTTTAATGGCGAGTTCTTCGTAACCGTGACCGCAACAACGGTGGATTATGGTGACGAGCCAGAAGAGTTCGAAGATGGCATCGATTCAGGTGACTTCGAAACCCTAGCGGGTGAGCCCGTTATCCTAACCGCTGATGACCTAATCGGATTGGCAGAGAACGTAGATGCTGACGCGGGTGATGAAGTGAAATTCGTTCACCTAGCTGATCGCAGCCAAGGTGAGATTGTCGATAACGGTGATGGCACATGGACATTCAATCCAGCACCAGGCTTTACGGGTGAAGCGGATATCGCATACGTGATTGATAAAGACGGTGTGCTTCATGATGAGCAAACAGGTGTGGTCGTGAAAGAAGATGCGCCACAAGAGAATGCTTCTCCAGAGATCGACAGTATTTCTACCACAGAAATGGCAGCGGATGGCACCTTGTCGTTCACCAATGATGACATGCTATCGACCTTGAGCGATGCAGAAGGCGACAGCTTGAGCATTGAGTCAGTGAGCCTAATGGAAGGTCAAGGTGTGATAGAGACCGATAACCAAGGTAACTACCAATTCACACCAGCAGAAGGCTACACCGGAGATGTTCAAGTTGGCTTCATTGCAACTGACGGTGAAAACCGCATTGAGAGCTTCTTTAATGTCGACATCCAAGGTGAAGGTGAAACCACAACCAGCGAAGGCTACGCATTGGCTGATGATGGTTCACTAACCCTAACGGAAGCGCAGTTGATTGATGAGCTTGGCGTTAGCCCCTCTGCAGAAGTGTTGGATGTAGCCGATGCAAACGATGCTGGTTTCTTCGCGAAATCAGGTGACGAAGAGTGGACATACTGGCCGAACGATGACTTCGATGGCAATTTGGCTATGGATGTTCAGGTCAACGACAACGGTGAAGTATCGACTCAGAATCTGAGCATCCAAGTTGCGGACGATTCAGCGCAAAGCGACGAGCCACAAATCCAAACTGCTCAAGCATCAGCAGAGCAGCAAGTTGGCGAAGCGCAACAGCCTGAAGAGCAAGCAGCAAACGGTGCAGACAGTGAAGAGGAGAGCGCAGCTGATGTGACTGCAGCACCAGGCGATACCATTTCTATCTCGGTTCCAGATGAGGTCAGCGGTAACGAATCGGTGGATTATGCAGAAATGTCCGGTCTACCTGATGGCGCATCGGTAAGCAACGCACTGGATAATGGCGATGGCAGCTTCACATTAAGTGGCAACCTGAACCAACCAGTATCGGTTGACCTACCAGAAGGTTACGAAGGTACGAGCGAAATCCAATTCCAAGGTTACGACGAATTGGGCAGCGCAGTAGAAGGTGCGAATGGCACAGTTGAAGTTGAAGTCGATGATCAATACACCATGCAAGGTTCTGCTCAAGATCAGCAACCAGATATGGCGGGTATGGAGTCTGGCGGCAGCGACTGGACAAGTGCAGGAGGTCAAGATCAAGGTGTTGACTTCACGGATGACTCTGGCAGCTTCGACTCGGATACTCAAACAGGTACTGACCAAGGCAACGATTTCGATCAAAGCTCAATGTAACCAGTCCTAGACGAGGGCAGTGTCATTGCTGCCCAAACCAAAGCCATGCAGGGCCTACTTTGCATGGCTTTTTGTTGGGCTTCTTTCTATGAGCTGTAGAAAAAAACTTGGAAATTGAAAAAAGTATTCTTAGCTAGTTTATACCCAAGTAACCTCGAGATGTTAGGTTCAGCGAGAATGGCTTGGTTTGTAGACGCGGCGGCGATTTAAAGGTCTAGTGGGTCTAAATCAAGAATCGACAACAAAGTATACAAACCAAGACAGCTCGCCCTTCGGGAGCGTGTCATTGACTCGGCTTCTGTGTCAAACAACTTGGAAAGAGCTGACTATTACGCTGCGTTGTTTTCCTTGACCCCGAATCAATGACAACGCTCTGAATCTTGCATCTTGAAGTCACTTGGGTATAAGAGTCATTTATAAGGAGGAGCGACATGTACCGTTATGTCAGTTCGCCAAAAGCATCGAAGTACATAGTGCCACCACCACAGCATCGTGAGTTGTCGAGTATCGATGTACCAGAGTCGGAACTTGAGATGCGTGAAATTCTGAACAATTGGTTTGCCGATGGATTGGCGCCCATCATTCAGAGTGAAGACAATTACATCTCTGCTAATGAGCAACAGCGCTTTGAGCAGCTCAGCCGTACAGTGGGTGTGCTACTGCGTAATAAAGATTACTACTTTGCCACCAAGCGGATTCTCTCGTTGTGGGAGCAAGACTGCTTAGAAACCACTTACGTTAATTATCTGATTTTACGTAGTGAGCGCATACCATACTTCGAATAAGTCCCATTTCTTGGCTTGAAATAGTGGTTTACATGGTTTTCTTAGTAACTTTTGATACTTGTATTTAACATTTTTGTAAACATCGTTATATTTAAGGCTCATCGTTGTCAGGAGTTTATGGATGAACCTTACGATATCAGGGAAGTTGCAGCTCAGTTTTGTGCTGCTAGCCGTACTTTTTATGGCATCAGCGGTATTCACGTATCGCAACGTCACCACCGTAGAGCAATACGCCTCTTCGTTACTTAAATCCGATTTACCGACCGTCGACACCAGTCGCGGTATACAACAGTCCGTTCAAGCGTCACTGTCTTCTATTCGAGCCTACATGTTGCTAGGTGGCGATGAAGAGGCGAGCACACGTCTGAGTGAGGACGTTCGCAATATCATGGCATCTACAGACGAGTCGCTTCCGACTTTGCAGGCTTTGATCTCTGAACAGGATTTTCAAGCGATTCAAACCCAGTGGGATGCGGTAAAAGTTTCTCTAAACAAGCTGATTGAACTTAGCCACAGTGATGAGAACTTACCCGCGCACAACCTCTTTATTAACGAAGCGGTACCCATTGCAGAAGTGGCACTTGATCAGCTTCAAAGCTTAATCAACGAAGAGTCAGGAAACCCATTTGGTGGAGACAGAAAGCGTCTGTTTAAAGTTTACGCCGACAGTTATACCTCCCTCGCCAATGCACTGTCTGCTTTGCGAGATTTCCTGTTGTACGGGCAGCAAGATCACCTAGACAAATACCATGACTTGATTAAGTACCACAATCAGTCTGTGGCGGAAATCGACAGCAAACTCGACAGACTTACCGATGACGACCAATCACTGTGGTCACTGTTTAAAGAAATGCAGCAGCTGTACTTTCCTTTAGCAGAGCAGGTAATTGCATTACGTCAATCGCCAGAGTGGAATGAATCAAACTTGTTAATGGCGAATGAACTGTTGCCAGCAGCGGATGCACTAGATCAAAGCTTAGAAACGCTCGTATTGGCTCAGCAAAGTCGTGCTGATCAAAGTGGACAGGGTATTAATCAGTCGATCAAGAACGTACTCACCACTATGTTCATTGCTGCGGCATTGGTTTTGTTTGCCGCAGTAGCGATTTCAAAATACATGGGCAACACCATTGGTCGCCGAGTGAAAAACTTATCGGAACGTGCAAAGACGATCGCTTCAGGGGACGTTTCTCAGCCTCCGTTAACTGTTGTTGGGAAAGATGAATTGGCAGACCTTACCGATTCGATTAACCGCATGAACCAATCGTTAGCGAGCATCGTGGCAGGGGTGAGTGAGAAAGCGCACCAAGTGGATACCAGCATGGGGGCTTTATTGGAATCGGCGCAAGTCACTTCATCGAATGTTGAACAGCAACAGACCAGCATTGTTGAAATGGGAAGCCAATTGGATGAAATCGCTTTAGCCGCGCGTAACACCCTAGATCAAGCCAATCAATCGGTGCAGAAGCTTTCTGATTCAAAAGGCGAGATTGAACAAGGTCGCGATGCACTAGAGCAAAACAAAGTCACCATGGAAAGCTTACATGGCAGCATTGAAACCGCGAGCACGCAAGTGACGCAGTTAAGTAAAGAGAGCGAAGCCATTGGTCGAGTGACGGAAGTGATTGAAGGCTTAGCAGAACAAACTAACTTACTGGCATTGAATGCCGCGATAGAAGCAGCGCGTGCGGGTGACCAAGGACGAGGCTTTGCGGTTGTGGCGGACGAAGTACGCATGTTAGCGACGCGCACTACTCAATCGACGACAGAAATCAACGGTATCATCAATGCGATTCAACGCTCGACCCATTCGGTGGTTGAGGAGATTGAACACAGTCAATCACTTGCGGAGCAGGGCGCTGAGCACATTGAAAAAGCGGTAACTCGTTTGCTCGTCACGACCGAGCAAATTGGTTCTTTGAATGAACAAATGGCAGAACTTGCGGCAGCGGCAGAGCAGCAATCTCATGCGACCAATTCGATCACTGGATTGATGTCCGGTATTACTCAATCAGTGGATGAGGTTTCGAATAACAGCCAACGTGCATCAGAGACATCATTGCAAGTAAAAGAGCAAGTTACTGAGCTGAATCAACAGATGGCAACTTTTAAAACGGCGTAGATAAGGTTTACGTCTGTTCATCTACTTTTGAACGTTAACCAAATAGTAAAAAAGCCCCAATCCTTTTTACACAAAAAGGGTTGGGGCTTTTTGTTGGATGATACGCCGATATTCGTCTACTTGCTCATTGGATTTGGCTATTTAAATCATAGCTAAAACCAAATTCTCTTCGCCGAGCCGGAGTCGTAATATGACTCCATCGGCAGCAAATACTGCAAAAGAATTTTTAAACTTTATACCAATCCCGGTAAGAGAATCGTTCGTTACTACGATTGGTATCATCCTTCTAGGAGCAAGATTATGAACAAACAAGTAAGCCTAATTGGTCTAGACAGCGAACAATCAGCACAACTAGCTCAACAGCTAAATCAACTGCTAGCGCATTACCAAGTGTTGTACATGAACTCTCGCGGTTACCACTGGAACATTAAAGGTGCGCAATTCTTCGAACTGCACGTAAAATTTGAAGAGATCTACACGGATCTACAAACAAAAATCGATGAGCTTGCAGAGCGTATTCTAACTTTGGGTCATACACCAGCGCACGCATTCAGCAACTACTTGGAAGCAAGTGAAATTAAAGAACATCAAAACGCGACTTCTGGTGAGGAGTGTGTACAAGGGCTAGTTCAAGGCTTTAGCGTTCTACTTCTAAAACAGCGTGAGATTCTACAAAACGCGGGTGAAGCAGATGACGAAGGTACAGCGGCATTGATGGGTGACTACATCCGTGAGCAAGAAAAATTAATGTGGATGCTTAACGCTTACCTACAAGGCTAAGCAGCGCATCACCCAAGCAATCCTTGGGAACGCATGAAACAATCGGGAATAAGTCATAAGGGGCACGTTGGTGCCCCTTTTTTTGTTTGCGTATTTTATATGTGTGCTTTATTTGCGTGGTAAGGATTCGAAACGGCTCAATAAATCACTGAGTTCATTAAGCGCTAACGAGGCTGAGTCATTGAAGGTTTCTTGATTCCCATGGTGCACAAGGCAAGAGGGCATCTGCGCGTTATACGCTGCCTGCAAGTCGTAAAGGTAATCGCCGACATAAAGCACTTCATCAGGCATCAAACGCCACTCTTTCGCCAATACCTGCAGAGACAAAGGGTCTGGCTTGGGCGGGAAGCATTCACGAGTGATGACTCGTTCTACTGAGATTTGGTTGTGCTCTAGTTTGCGCTGAGTGGCGATTTGGCAGTTGCGCGTCACGATAGCGGTTTTGATTTCATTTTGATGCAAGTGGGCGAGCAATTCATGGCAGCCAATCATTGGAGCAGACTGCTCAGCATCAGAAATCTCGTAATCAAATATCACGTTATGAGCGTGCTCTCGATGATGAGGATGCTCAAGTGCGTCGACAAAATCCAATAGATCTTCACTCTGCGGACATCCAAGCTGTTGTCGCAATTCGCCGAAGTTCATATCAGAACTCACCAAGGTGTTGTCCAAATCAAACACCACGGCTTTAATTTTATCGAGCTGTAAAGGGAATGGAATCATAATGACCTCGTACAACTTAACCGAACTATCGTTTTAAAAAACAAAAGGTTATTGTTAAGTTTAGATTCTTCTGCTTAGATTGTACGAAAATAAATCACTAGTACGTCACAAATTAAATAGTCTTAACGATTTTAGTGTTTGATTACCTTTCCTCAAGACGAAATATTTTGCCGCTGTCGGTAGAAAAGTAGATATAACCATCGGGGCTGATGGTTATATCTCTTATTCGCTCACCAAGATTCTCCATTAATCTTTTTGATTCGGTAAGGTTGCCATTATCAATAGAAACCACGTTGATGTGCGCCAGTTTCAATGCGCCTGCGAGGATTTTCCCGTCCAATTCTGGGTATTTATCACCACGGTACAAAATCATATTACTGGGCGCGATAGAAGGGACGTATACCAGCTTGGGATCTTCCATTCCCGGTAACGACTTAGCTTCCCCAACGTCCAACGGTCCCCAATATTCTTTACCATGAGAGACTTTTGCCCAGCCGTAGTTCGCGCCTTTCTTGATTAGATTAATTTCATCGCCACCGCGTGGTCCATGTTCAATCGACCACAGCTGTTTTGTTGCTTCGTCGTAAAACATACCTTGTGGGTTGCGGTGCCCGTAACTCCATATCTCAGGACGAGCTTGGGAAGGTTTGAATGGGTTGTCTTGCGGAACCGAACCATCAAGGTTAAGGCGCACAATACTGCCAGCATGGGTTTGAGTGTCTTGGCCATTATCACGTTCGCCACGGTCACCGATTGAGAAGTAAACTTTGTCGTCGTTAAATGAAATTCGACTGCCGTAGTGGCGACCCGTGTCGGTGATGGCATCAGCAACAAAGAGATCGTTCCAACCTACAAGCTGATTGTTTTGCAATTGCGCCGTCGCTAACGCCACCGTATTGCCTTTGCTCGTGCGCTTGCTGTAGGTAAAGAAGAGTTGCGGGTTTTGCGTATCGGCATTCGGTGCGCGCGCGACATCCAATAAGCCGGCTTGTCCACTGGTGTTCACATTGGGGACGTTAAACAGCTTTTGAGGTTTGCCTGTGGTGATATCCAGCAACGAAACCGTACCGTTCTTTTCATTGACAATAACGCGTTGGTTATCTAAAAACTCGATCCCCCAAGGGATCTGAAATCCATTCGCCACCTCGTTCGCGCGGTATTCGGCAGCGTTGGCAGAAAAGGATAAACAAGCGAGTAGGGCAGCAGCAATCGTTCTCATGGTTCCTTCCAATATGAATCGTGTTAATACTTAAAAGCTAACACTAAAAGACTATGTTTGGCAGAGATTCACTTGTATATGAATGTAAAAAATCCCCGATACGAGATCGGGGATTGAATTAAGGCTAGAGAATTGTTTAGTTAGCGAGATTACATCGCTTCTTCGAAGATCTTAGAAATTTCTTCGTGAGTTGCTTGTTTAGGGTTAGTGAAACCACAAGCGTCTTTCAGTGCGTTGTCTGCTAGTGTTGGGATGTCTTCTAGTTTCGCACCAAGCTCTTTGATACCTGCTGGGATACCCACATCTTTCGCTAGAGTAACGATAGCGTCGATTGCTGCCGCTGCACCTGCTTCAGCAGACATGCCTTCTACGTTTACGCCCATTGCTTTTGCTACGTCACGTAGACGCTCAGGACATACTTGCGCGTTGTAACGCTGTACGTGAGGTAGAAGAATCGCGTTACAAACACCGTGTGGAAGGTCATAGAAACCACCTAGCTGGTGTGCCATTGCGTGTACGTAACCTAGAGACGCGTTGTTGAATGCCATACCCGCCATAAACTGCGCGTATGCCATTTGTTCACGAGCTTCTAGATCTTCACCGTTTTTCACTGCTGTGCGTAGATAAGCCTGGATAAGCTCAATCGCTTTAATTGCTACCGCATCAGTGATTGGTGTTGCTGCGATAGATACGTAAGCTTCAATCGCGTGAGTTAGGGCATCCATACCTGTTGCCGCAGTTAGCGAAGCAGGTTTAGCTAGCATTAGCTCTGGATCGTTTACCGAGATAAGCGGTGTTGTGTGCTTATCAACGATAGCCATCTTGATGTGACGCTCTTCGTCAGTGATTATGCAGAAACGCGTCATTTCAGATGCAGTACCTGCCGTCGTGTTGATTGCGATAAGTGGCATCATTGGTTTTGCAGACTGGTCTACGCCTTCGTAATCTGCGATTTTGCCGCCGTTAGAAGCAACAAGCGCGATACCTTTCGCACAGTCGTGTGGTGAACCACCACCTAGAGAGACAACGAAGTCACATTCATTATCAGTAAGAAGTGCTAAGCCGTCGTTAACGTTGCTGATAGTTGGATTTGGTTGAGTGCCATCAAACACAACGGTTGCTACATCGCGCTCAGTGAGAAGGTCTTGAACTTGTTTGACTACACCGATTTGGTTAAGGATCTTATCCGTAACGATCAAACCTTTTTTAAAGCCTTGAGATTGGATGCTGTCTGCTGCGTCTTTCAAACAACCAGCGCCCATTAGGTTTACCGTAGGGATAAAAAATGCACTTGTCATATTAGATAGCTCCGTCGTTATTTTTAATAATCTTTCTTAATTTGCCATTTACTGTCGCACATTCGTTTCCAGATTGAAGTTGATCTAAAGCAAGTTTACCCGCTTAGAGGTACTTGCAAGAGAAAAACTGTGACAGTGATCTTGTTGCACTGCGTATAAGTGCAACACTGATATAAAGTAGAACAAATATGAAACTATGGACGCAAACGATTGGCAGAAATTGACTTCTGACGCGGATATATCTCTAAATTCGACTAAAGTATAAAAAATCCCCATTAATAACTTAATTATCAATGGGGATAGGGAAGTGTTTTATAAGCTAACTACTAATAATTAAGCTATTTTAATCAGTTTTGATACTAACTTTTCGATACCTGAAGCCGCTTGAGAGATATTCTCTGCCAACATGTAAGCAGGGGTTGAAAGTACGAGGTGTTTTTCATCAAAAACGATGTCTTCGACAGGGCACGTGGTGTGTTCACCGCCCATTTGATTAAATGCTATTGAGACTGCCTCATCGTTGCCTACCGTTCCTTTCACGCCTTGCTCATAAATCATCGGAATAATGACAGGAGAAATACACAGATAGCCAGCTGGTTTTTTCGCATTAGCAAACGCGCGACAAGCTTGAGCTACGTGTGTGTTAATGGAGCACTCCGCACCCGAAACAGCGAAGTCGGTTAAGTTTTTCGCGGCACCAAACCCACCTGGAAGCAGTAGGGCATCGTATTCATCGACGTTAAGTTTGGCGACATCGTCAATATTTCCGCGTGCAATACGAGCTGATTCGATCAATACGTTACGTGTTTCATCCATTTCGTCACCAGTTAGGTGATTGATGACGTGGAGTTGGTCAATGTTAGGTGCAAAGCAGTGCCAAGTTGCACCTGCCTTCTCGATGGCGTAGAGCGCCAACACTGCTTCGTGGATCTCAGAACCGTCGTAAACGCCTGAACCACTTAAAATGACTGCGACTTTTTTCATGTTTGGATTCCTTTACTCTGAACGTTCCTTAGATTGCTCTTCGCTATCTAGACCATGCGTTTCCGAATGTGTTTTAACGTTTTCACTCTCGTCGTCATCTTCATCATAGTAGCGCACAACAAAGGGTGTAAGCATAACACTAGAGGGCAGAAAATGTTTCATATCAACTCCAACGGCTTAATAGAATGATTTTTATACTGATTTTTATAAAACAGTACGTTGAACCTGATCATTTTTGAGTTAAGCTGACGTTTCCTTTGGCATTCGTGAGTGGTAGGTCACATGAAATCAGTGCAATTTCGTTTCACACTTTATGGTTGTATCGCAATTCTCTCTTGGAGTTGTCTGCTTGGCATCGCGAGGTTGGTTACGGAGAGTTTAGGTCCTGTAGGCGGGGCAGCCATGTTGTACTCTCTTAGCTCTGTTTTCCTTCTTATCGTGGTCGGTATTCCAAAGTTGTCTTACTTTTCTCCCAAGTATCTTGTGCTTGGTGGTGCGATGTTCGTCTGCTATGAAATATTTCTCGCTCTATCTTTGGGATATTCCAACTCGCGCGCGCAGGCAATTGAGGTGTCGATTGTCAACTACCTTTGGCCCGCACTGACGGTTTTATTTGCGGTCCTTGGCAGCAATAAAAAAACAAACTGGTTGCTTTATCCCGCAGTTACGCTGGCGTTTGTTGGGGTTGCTTGGACTGTGAGCGGTGAGAATGGCTTATCCATAACTCAGATCATGTCCAATGTTAGTAGCAACCCTCTGGTGTATTTTATGGCTTTCGCTGGCGCGGTTATATGGGCTTTTTATTGCAACTTAACCCAAAGGCAGCAATCTAAACATAATGCGATTACCCTGTTTTTCATTGCAACAGCTGTTTCGCTTTGGGTCAAATATGCGTTTACGGATGAGCCACCAATGACATTCAGTTGGGAAGCGATGGGGTACTTAGTGGCTTCTGCGGCTTTAATGGCTGGTGGTTATGGTTTATGGAATATCGCGATCGTTGGCGGCAATATGGTTTTTCTCGCCACCTTGTCTTACTTCACGCCCATTTTTTCCGCTTTATTTTCTTCCATTATTCTTGGCGTAACTCTGAGCCATAGCTTTTGGCAGGGCGTTGTGATGGTAACGGTGGGCTCGCTGATGTGTTGGTTAGTCACCAAAGAGAAGCGCGAAGCGGCTGGGTAAGTTACCAACGAGATCGGAGAATTTAAGTGAGCAACGAACAGATCTCCCTTGCGAGCTGTATTCGAATACGAAGCAACTAAATCGAAAAAATTAAAAAAGCTCCCGAGATTGGGAGCTTTTTATTGAGTTTTAACGGCTCTTTGGTGGCGCCCTAATAAGCGACGTTCAAGTGTAGTTGAAGCTTGAATCTGTGCTTCGACAGTCGCTTGATAAGCTGCTTACGAGTGTGCTCTAGTGTATCAAGCTCCAATGTGTCGTCATCAATATGTACGTCCACATTTACTCGTAGCTCTTGGCCAACCTTCGTTACGCCAGCCAGTTTCAATTGATGCTCAGTCACTTTTTCAATCTCAAGAACATCTTTGCCAACGCTCTGACACAGCTCTTTGCTTGGCGTCATCATTAGTAGTTCACGTAAGGCACCTACTAGCATATCGAACGGTACTTTGAGGAAGTAAAAGCCCATTAAAACCATCATCATGGGATCGGCATATACCGCATACTCAGAGAATGGCGTTAGTGAAACAGCCCAAGCCGAGATAAATCCTACGGTCACCGCCACACTTAGCAGAGTATCCATTTGCCACTGTTTTTTCTCCGCTTCAATCAAGCCTGATGAGAATCGGCGGCTGCGTTTCGCCATAAACCACCAAGCGTAACCACAGCCGATAACATTCACGATGCCGAATAAGGTCGCAATAGAAGCATCGACCTCACGACCTCCAGACATCAATGCTGATATCGCAGAGTAGAGAGAGAAGCTTACAACCACTAAAATGACGGCTGCTTTTATCGCAATAACGATTGGTTCTAAGACCGCTTTTCCAAATGGGAATACAGATTTTGAAGGTTTGTTAATATAGTAAGAAGCGGCCAGTGACAATAAAGTTAACAGTAAGCTGACCAAAGAGTAAACACCGTCAAAAACGATGACAATTGAGCCTACAAGCAAGCCAAGTACCATACCACCAGCAGCAAACCCAGATGCCAAAAGGGCTGAAATGGTTAGAATACGGTTTTCGTTTTTGCTTGTCCTGTCACACATAAAAGATGCCTTTGAATTTTAATACCTTACTATTCTTCGCTCATAAGGTAATTTAGGCAACCACAAAGTGACCAGTAACTAATCTAAAAAATTTCGTTTTTATTTATGTGATTATAAAACAAAGACTTACTGTGGTTCTTGGGTGTCAACAAAATTGACGCTCACTGATAAAATGTTTAGAAGTCAAATAAATACTCGCTCAATTTATCTGCTAACCACGTCATTGCAGGATGCTCAGCATGGCCGTTAGGTGAAAACATACAGTAGTCTTCTTGCGTCAATCCGTATGTGTGTTTGATAACGGCGAGCTTCTGCTGACGAAGGTAATGGCGGATTAATGGTTCAGGAAGCACGCCCCAAGCGTCTTCTTCTAAGATGGTGTTCAGCATGTAGTCAAAACTCGAAAAACCAATATATCGAGTCGAGAAAGGTTGCAGTTCAGGGTTGTCTTTCTCATTTAGGTACACCATTAGTGCTTGCATTTGACTACGTAGATCTTCGTCTGAGACACGGCGCATCTTACTTAGGCGGTGTTCTACACTGCATACTGACATCATACGTATCTTGCCTAACGGGTTGTATACGATACGAGGATCGTCTACTCGCTCATAATCAACGCCGAAAGCAAAATCTACTTGGTGGGTACTGACCAAGTTGGCTAAGTCGCCACTGGATGCCAAGATTAAGTTGAAGGTTGTTGAAGGAAAGCGGTTATTCAATGTATGAGATAATTCTTGCCAGAGATCATCAGGTAAGGAGTCGTCACGTGCTACCCAAACTTCCGCGTTAAACCCTTCCGAGATTTGAGCGCAGGTCTTTCTGACCCGTTGTGCGATGATAAGTAGGTGTTCGCAATCTTTGTAAATGGCTTTCCCAGCTTCAGAGAGGGTGAGCTGGTTGCCAGTTCGGTTAAACAATTCAACGTCGAGATCTTTCTCTAATGCCTTAATCGACATACTGAGTTTGGTGCGATTGCAGTCGAGTTGCCTTGCCGCTTCAGAAACAGAACCACACTCAGCGATGGTGCAGAAGGCTTCTACTTGAGTTAAGTTCATGATTTGACACAACCAATAAATGAATTCAAATAATTTGGGTATTATGCAGATGCGCTCCCAAAGCCATGAAAGATTATCGAAAAAAACGCGAATCCGCCAGATAAGTCTATGGTCTTTTAACGGTTTTGCGGTAATCTATGTGGGTTACAAAAAGTGAACATGGAGGCCACGATGGCACAAGATTGGGACGGCTTAGCAAAAAACTGGGAATCAAATCCAGCAACAGAGCAATTTGCGCAGTCGGTGTTTGAGCAGTTACAACAGCTAACTCAGCTTGATGGCATTAAAGTACTAGATTTTGGATGCGGAACAGGGCAGTTAAGTCAACGATTGTCACCGATGGTTAAAGACATCGTAGCATTAGACGCATCGGAAGCCATGATTGAGGAACTCGATAAAAAAGAGCTCGTCAACGTAGAACCTGTGGTAGATGCACTATCTCGCGGCTTGGTTGCTCAGCACCCTGCGTTTCGTGGACAGTTCGACTTGGTGGTTGCATCATCAGTTTTAGCGTTCGTGGAAGACTTAGACGCGTCATTAACGATCTCGCATTCTCTACTTAACCACGGCGGCTATTTTGTTCATTTTGATTGGATTGCAGAATGTGAACAAGACGGTTTTACCCTTGCGAAGTCTGAGCGTGCACTGAAAGAAGCGGGTTTTACTGAAGTTGAATCGCGACACGTTTTTGACATTACATCTGATGGTAAAACAATGTCGGTATTAATGGGGCTTGGTCGTCGCTAATACCGCTGAATAAAGAACAAAAATTGACAAAAGCGAGCTAACAAGCTCGCTTTTTTCTTATCTGCTGAGGGTATGTGTAACTTCACTTGCTCTAAACAAGTCGTCATGGTGCAGGCAAGGACATACTCGAACAACTAAGTCTTCGGAGGTAATTTTTAGACGATTATCCTGCGTATCTCCTCCAGCACTTCAGGGTTGGCTATTGCGCCTAAATTTTCGACGTTTCGGTTGTTAACAACTTGCTTAACGGCTAACTCGACCAGCTTTCCTGAGCGTGTCTTAGGTATATCGCTTATTGCGTAAATCGCACTAGGTACATGCCTTGGAGAACATGCAGACTTTAGCTGTGCTTTGATGGAAGCGATCATCTCGTCATTGAGCTCTACCCCTTTGACTAATTGGACAAACAGCCATATTTGTTCGTTGCGATCGACTTCTTTTCCTACTGCGATCGAATCTAGAATACCGTCTATACAGTTCACTTGCTGATAGATTTCGGCCGTGCCGATTCTTACGCCACCGGGATTCAACGTGGTATCACTTCGACCATAAAACACGTATCCCCCAACGCTGGTCTGTTCAACATCATCGCCGTGGTGCCAAATATTGTCGAATTTATCCCAATAAGCGCGATGATATCTCTCACCGGTGTCGTTCCAAAAGCCAGTAGGGAAGTTGGGTAATGGATTGGCACAAACCAACTCACCGCGCTCTCCCATTACGCTATTACCTTGTGGGTTAAAGACTCGGACATCAACCCCTAACCCTGCTGATTGGCACTCTCCCCGATAAACGGGAGAAATAGGGTTGCCCAGAACAAAGCAGCCACAAATGTCTGTTCCGCCAGAAATCGAGGCGAGGTGTACATCTTCTTTAATGTGCTGATAGACATAATCAAACTGTTCTGGATACAGAACAGAGCCCGTTGAGCAAATGGTTTTCAGACTTGGAAATGCATCACTATTCTGCGGAGAAAAAGATGCTTTTTCCAGCGCCTCTAGGTATTTTGCTGAGGTTCCAAACAGCGTCACTTCGGCTCGTTCTGCGAGGTCCCAGAGCACATCATGAGTGGGGTAAACAGGGCTACCATCAAAAATCACCAAACATGCACCGCTCGCGAGTGAAGAAACGTGCCAGTTCCACATCATCCAACCGCAGGTCGTGTAATAAAACACTCGGTCGTTCGGTTGGATATCGCAATGCAGTTGATGCTCTTTCAAGTGATTAAGCACCGTTCCGCCGACGGAATGAACGATGCATTTCGGTTTGCCTGTTGTGCCTGAAGAATAAAGCACAAATAGCGGATCGTTAAAATTCACACGAGTAAAAGTCAACGCTTCGGGGGTGTATTGATTCAGGACATTTTGCCAATCTTGGGTGCAGACATCGCATTCAAAAATGTGTGGTTTAAGGTAGCTAATTTGGCAAACTTGTTTAAGACCATCAAGATGATCCGCAATATGCTGGTTTTTCTCAGACATATCGAAAGTTTTGCCATTGAATGTATAGCCATCACAAGTAAACAGGATTTTGGGTTTCACTTGACCAAAGCGCTCCAAAACGCTTTCGACGCCAAAATCAGGTGAGGTGGAAGTCCAGGTCGCCCCTAAACTGGTGGTTGCTAGCATAGCTATCACCGTTTGAGGTAGGTGAGGTAAATAACCAGCGACGACATCACCTTGCTTAATTCCACATTCTTTCAACCATTGCTGCACACTCGAAACTTCTTCGCACAATTGTTTCCATGTGTAGGTCTGTTTTTCTTCACGTTCATTTTCAAACCAAATCGCGAGATCATCGGGTTGGTGACACGCGTAGGTTAGCAAATTTTCGGCGTAGTTAATTTGCGCGTTTGGGAACCATTTTATATCCCTATTTTCGACGGGTTGCTGCCAGCGACTTTCTGCTCGCTCTTTTATGGTCTCTCCCGGAGTGCCAATGACGTCGCAGAATAGCCAAACTTCCTGCCAAAATTTTTCTACATGATCGAGTGACCATTGATGCAGATCAGCGAAGCTTTCAAGGGTATTTCCTTGTCGATTAATGTGTTCAATAAACTGTGTAATGTTGGCTTCTTCGATACGACTTTCGCTCGGTTGCCATACTTTGCTGCTCTCGCGCATAGGTCCCTCTATAACAAAGTGATAACAGGTTTTAGTTTGAGAGGAATACACGATAAAGTCAAACAAGCCAGATATTATATCGTGTCATAAAAATCATGCAGTTACGATGCATTGTAAACAATATGTTACATCGGGATGATGCTGAGAAAGTCGCGTAGGGATTGGAAGCTCTTAAGACTACAGATAGGCTTAATGTAAAGGATTTGTTAATGGAGATGAGCCATGACCCAGTATCGTTCTAAACCCGTAAACCAGGAAGGCAGGGTTGAATGGAGCCGTGAAGAAGACGCCATTTGGCGAGATTTGGTAACACGACAAATGGGTGTGATCCAAAACAGAGCTTGTGAGGCTTATTTACACGGTTTGACGCTGCTTGATTTACCTCAAGACCGCGTTCCTCAGTTACCAGAAATTAATCGTGTCTTGATGGAGACAACAGGTTGGCAAGTGGAGCCCGTTCCCGCGCTTATTGATTTCGACCGATTTTTTAATCTACTCGGTAATAAGCGCTTTCCAGTCGCCACATTCTTGCGTACAAGAGATGAGTTCGATTACTTACAGGAGCCAGATTTCTTCCACGAAATATTTGGTCATTGCGCGATGTTAACCAACCCAGACTTTGCTGCATTTACCGAGCATTATGGTCAACTAGGGCAAGCCGCTACCCCAAAACAAAGAGCCTATCTCGCTCGCCTCTACTGGTTTACCGTAGAGTTTGGCTTGGTGAAAGAAGGGGACAAAACCAAAATTTACGGTGGTGGTATTCTTTCATCTCCTGGCGAAACCCTCTACGCATTAGAGAGTGATGTAGCAATTCGCGACCCATTTGAATTACAAACAGTGCTGAGAACGCCTTATCGTATCGACATCATGCAACCGAAGTACTACGTGATTGATGACTTTTCTCAGCTTTTTACAATCAGTCAGTTAAATTTATTGAAACAAGCCGATCTAGCGATTGAAGCTGGACTGCTTCCTCCACTTTTTGAACCAAAGGAACCTGCTCATGTTGAATGAACAAAAATGCGAAGCTTGTAGTATCGATGCCATTGCACTAAGCAAAGAAGAACAACAGTCTCTGCTTCTGCAATTGTCTGATTGGCAGATCATTGAAAGAGAAGATATACCTCAACTAGAAAAGGTGTATAAATTTAAGAACTTCAAACAAGCATGGGCTTTCAGTAACAAAATCGCGGAACTGGCAGAAGATGAGTTCCACCATCCCTCTATTTTGTTGGAATGGGGTAAGGTTACCGTAACGTGGTGGAGTCACTCTATCAAAGGTCTGCATAAAAACGATTTTATCTGCGCATCAAAGTGTGACGCGCTAGCATCGGCAGAGTAGGACATTACCTCATACAAAAAACGCCCGGCTTATGTCGGGCGTTTTGGTTCTAAATGACTTTTACATTACTTTATAGATTGATTCGGAAGACGGATGTCGTGCCCGATACCTCATTGCCAACGACGATAAAATGACCACCGTTACGGGTAAAGTAATTAATGGACTCTGGACCTAAATCGCCTGCTTTTGGATTGTATGTGTCGTTCATGCATTCGCCATCTTCGACTTCTGTACATACTGGCTGATTGTAATCACGGCGGTTTACGTAATGCATAAACTGCGCTTGTTTCGGGTCTGTGATGTCATAAATCATGATACCGCCTTGACGCTCCAAGCCGATAAACGCGTAATGACGACCGTTAATTTGTGCTACTTCAATCGCCTCTGGCTCAATACCTTTATCATCACTTCGGTCATCGCCACTATTATTGTTATCGTTGGTGCTGTTGAAGTTTTTACCTTCATTCAGCAGCGCGATGGTCGCGAAATCGTCACCACTATCGAAGACCAACTTGCCGTTTTTATCCCAAATCGAGAATGAACGCGCGCCAAATGCTTGAACATTCTCTTGTGCAGAAAGCGTTTGTTCCGGCTTAATCACTTTTAAACGCGCGAGTTGTTTGTTGTCTTTTAGTGCCTCTGCCAATGGGTGTTCTGCTGCTACTTTCAGCTTCTTACCGCGCACTTCATCAATATGGCTTAAACAGCTCCCTTGCTCAGATGTGTATTCATCTGTACCAAGGTAATCGTCTTCATCCCACATAAAGCCAGCTTTGTCGCACAGTTCTTGAGTGGTTTTGAATCCGTACTCACGCCCGTCGCCTTCATTTGCAGATACGATGTAAGTACTCCCATTCACTGAGTAGCTGTCGATAGTGTCAGGCATAAATAAGCCAACCAGTTGTGGGTAGCTTTTCAAGTTCCCAATGATTTTGTCTTTGTTGGATGCATCGAGTTTAGCGCCCGACCAAGACTTCTCACCTAAGCCAACAATTTTTTCTACCGATTTGCTCTCTGGATTGACGATTGCCATGGCGTTATTTTCTTGTAGCGCGACATAGATTTTGCCGTTATCTGCAAAAGTGAGGTATTCAGGCTCTAGATCTTGTGCGATGGTGGCGTTTGGCCCCGAAATACGCACATTCATTGGGAGCTCTGCTTTTCGTGAACCATCAAATTCGTTAAAGCCAATTTGTGTCACTTCTGCTTGAGTAACACCAAGGCTCAGATCGATCAAAGTGATACTACCTTCAGGGTCAATGCTGTAATCGCTGTTTGGTTCTCCTTCATTAGCGGTTGCGATGTATCGGCCATCTTTTGAGAAGCCAACCATGTCTGGCAATGCGCCTGTTGGGAAAGTCGTGACTAATGACAAATCGTCGGAGCGGTACAAGCCAACAATACCATTCGCTTGTTTATTACTGTTTTCAATCGCAACTGCTACCAAACCATTGAATACAGCGACACTGTTTGCTGCGCCAATTTCAATGCCCGCTGCTTCGCCAGCGCTGTTGAGATCAATGAATGCGCTTTGCGTTGGTACGCCGTTGTCATCCATAGAAAGTACATCGATACGTTTTGCTTGAGCATTCACCACATAGAGCTTATCTGTACAGGCGTCATAACTCACGATTTCAGCTGCCGATGTGTCGAATGGAGCATCAGCAACGGATGTTCCGATAAACGTTAAACCTTGAATTGACGTTTCCCCAGTAACGGGTGCAGTGGTAGGTTTGCATTGTGTAGCGAATGAAGCCACGGTATCTTCGGGTTGTGATGAACACGCGATGGCAAGTGATGACAATGCGAGTACACCGATTGCCTTTAAAGGGGTGATCATGATATCTCCTTATCAATCCGATAGGTTGTCAATCAGCATGGGTTTTATGCTGCTGTCCATTTCCGCAATTGGAATGATAGAGCGCTGAATGACGTGTGATTTGGTAAGGCTCTGAATATATGTATGATTGATGACTCTTATATTGGCTTTTTATGAAACTAATGTGTCATCAATATGATGAAGTAGGGATAGAGGAATAATGGAATTAAAATCGTTTTTAGATTTATTGGCAGCGTCACCAGAGCAGGTCGAATTTGAAGCAACGATGGCGGTGATCGAAGATAACTATACGTTTGAGCCAACCGCTTTTGTAAATGGTGAGACACAAAACAATGCAGGCGAGAACAACGGTTCGTGTAAGATCTTCGCTTTCGGTTTGCTAAACAACCTAGACAAAGAAGCGACGCTAGCCTGCTTTGGCCGTTTTTATCGTGAAGATGTATTGCAGCATCCAGAGAACAGCGATCACCAGAATATTCGTAATTTTATGGTGACAGGGTGGGAAGGCATTAAGTTTGAAGCGTCCGCTTTAACCGCTAAATAAACACCAGTAAGAAAACGATGATCAGTAAGCCAGTCGTATTACGCGACTGGCTTTTTTTCTAGACATTTTCGGCACAAACACAGCTGGTTGGCGCTTGGCTTGGGTAAATCACGGGTTTCAATAGTAAAGCACCAGCATGTCTCTTTGCCTGCGGCGATATCACAATGGGCTTGAGTCCCGCACTCAGCACAACTGTGCGTTGAATCTTCTCCTGCGATTTGTTCGATAATCGCATCTCGTTGGAGATCGGTTTTGTCTTTCCATTGGATGATTTCATCCATCGTTCGGTGACAACCAGAGCATATTCCGGCGTTATTTTTACATGCTGCTCGACAAGGTGACTTCATTGCTTTCTCGTTCTCATTTTTTATGCCGCGTACTCTAGCATAAAGCGAGTCAAGGCCGCCAAAAATAAACGTGACTGCGATTTGCTGGTGAGGAGGGAGAACCAGTGTTACCCTTGGGCGAGTTACCTTAACTCTCTGTCACTTATGTTAGAAAAAGAAAACCTCATTAAACTCGCTAGAATGCAAATGCCATTTGGGAAATATGCAGGGCGAGTGTTAATCGACCTGCCTGAAGAATACTTACTGTGGTTTGATAAAAAGGGCTGGCCAAGCGGCGAGCTAGGGGATTTGCTCAAGCTATGTTTAGCGCTCAAAATTGAAGGCTTAGATAGTGTCGTGAAGCCTTTGAAGCGTATGTAACTAGCCACAGAAACTCCCACTCTTAATGAAAAGACTTATTATGAATTTTGATATCGATGCACTGAAACACCACCAATTGGTCGAAGATGGTAAACTAGAGGGATGTTACATTCATCAGCCAGCTCAAGGTAGCCAACACAATGACAAAGCTGTTTTGGCAGAGCGCCAAGCGTTGGAAAAGTTGGGATATAAGGTAATACAGCTTAAAGCTAAAGGCGGGACAACAACGTTTGCCGAGGCGATGCAAAAGCTTGCGAAGGAAACTGGTCACCTGCCTAAGGAGTAAGTGAGTGTAACCTGCCACAGCCTTACAAGTTCTCCCACCAGACTATTTTTTCATTCAAAAGAGCCAGACCGTTAGGCTGACTCTTTTTTGTCCCAAAGTGTGTTACGCCTCGAAATGCGAATTTAGATAATTGGCAATTTTATACATACAAAACTCTGCTCTTTGTCATTCAGGCAGAGTGCCCCAAAACTGGTAACAATGATATGAATGTTATCGTCGCTAGGCTGATGTTGAACACGCGCTGTCTTAATACGGTATTGAGATAAATACGAATTTTTTTACCAACCCAGACCCAAGTAATATTTGCAAACAGTCCGAATGTCGTAAACACGAAAGTAATCAATGTAACAGAGAACCAATAGTTAGAAGGGAGACTATAACTTGTGACCAAAGCAAGTGATGCCATCCAAGCCTTCATATTACCCAGTTGAAACAACGTAGCCTGAGTTACGTTGATTGGTTTGCTTTTAGTGGGTTTGCCTGCGAAAGGGTTAGTACATAGCAGCTTAATCATCAGCCAGAACATGTAAACCAGACCGATGTATTTTATAGCGAGATACCAACTTGGATGAGTTTGTAGGGCAACACCGACACCACATGCACAAAGCAGAATTAACCCTATTACGCCAATACGGATACCAATTAGGTGTCGCCATGATTTCCTTATACCAAATTGTGCCCCTGAGTTGGCGAGCAATAAGTTATTTGGGCCGGGTGTTATGGCGGTGACAAACGCAAATAAACTCATCGCTGGAGTTAGGTCCCATAATGTTGTCATTTCTTTTCTTCTCAAATTAGTGCTGATAAGCCAAGAATAAAGGGATGAAGTGAGAGAGACCTACAGTTAATGCGTCATGGTGACAATTCTTTGATTTCATTTTCGTCAGGCCTTATTTATCCTGAATACAAGAGTTAATTGTACCCCTTCGGAGAGAGACAATGTTAGTCCCTGATATATCGGGTCGTTCCGGACCTAAGTTTATGGCACTGGCTGAAGCGATTGCAGAGGTGATAGAGAGTGGTGAACTTGAACCAGACACTAAATTACCTCCTCAGCGTATTTTATCTTATCGCTTAGGTGTGACGGTTGGAACGGTGACGAGGGCATATAGGGAGCTAGAGCGGAGGGGCTTAACGGAACCAAAAGTAGGAAGCGGTACTTATGTACGTAACAGAGAAACTGAACTGAACCACTTTTATCATCCGGTATTGGAAGAAAAAGGCATTGATCTGGCACGTTGCCGACCTTTGCTATTATCGCAGCCGAAATTTCTTGCGAATGCGTTGAAAGAGCTATCACACGAGGAAATTGCGCAGGCAGCCGTGCTGGATTACTACTCCGCTGATGGCATTCGGGGTCATAACGAGACTCTTCGACAATGGCTGATGACCAAATTCAATATCGATATTGATGCACGGCGTCTAGTGTGGACTCATGGAGGGCAACACGGGATATCGTTGATTATTCAATCTCTAAGCCGCCCTAAAGATACAATTCTTGCTGAAGGGCTGTGTTATCCAGAGTTCATCTATGCATGTCAGCAATCCGAACGAAAGCTAGTGCCAGTAAAAGTCGATGAACATGGATTAGATCCAGAAGATCTGGCTTTGCACTGTAAGAGGCATCGCCCAAAACTGCTTTATCTTACGCCGGGAGTACAGAACCCGACCGGAGCTCAGTTAACGGATAGCCGAAGACTAAAAATCATAGAGATATGTCGTCGTTACAATGTGTTGATTATTGAGGACGATGTTCTCTACTGCCCACCGTCTCATCGAAAGAGTCCCTTAGTTGCTATCGCTCCAGATATTACCTTATACGTGGGCAGTTTTTCTAAGTACTTTGCAGGTGGATTGCGGCTGGGTTTCATCATTCTGCCTTTGTCGTTCAAAGATTTACTGCAACGTGCGCTACGAGCCAGTTGTATGTATGTTAGCCCTTTGATAATCGACCTTGTTTGTCGTTGGTTAACTAGCGGAGCTATGCAAGCCGTGGACAAAGAGATAGCGATGGAACTCAGTGCACGTCATCGGATCTGGAAGGCAGTATTTCCCGAAATCCAGATTGGTGTTCCTGGTTACAATGTGTGGCTACCTTTGCCTGAGCCATTAACAGGATATCACTTTAACCAGTCGTTGTTGAAACATGGTGTCAGAGTGAGGGAAGCGGAAATGTTTGCTGTGGGTCGGTATGAAGTGCCGGCAGCAGTGAGGATATCACTTGCAGGTCCATTAAGCCGATTACAATTGCAATCAGCTTTAGATATCGTAAGAGAGCAAATCAAACGGTTAACTTAAGTTTCATAGTTCACATGGATTGCTCAATATCTAACTATTCAATGCTCTATTAGGATTGAACACACCGATATACATAAAGTGCTCGAAGTTGTGCTCAAAGTCTCAAAAGTTACTTGAAATCTGAAACTCGCTTAGACGTCTTTTGGGCAGCATCGAGTTGATTCATCTTTGTCGAGAGCCTTCATGTTGAGTACTTTCCAACGCAAAAGTGCCCCAAAATGATTTTCGCCAAGTTACAGTCAACGACGCAACTTCATAAATTTGCATCAGCTTTTGTAATCTAAAAGTGGATACCGCTCTCAGGGCTTACTAGGTCTCACTTTTAATATAGTGCTAGATGCCAATACACTAGAAGCTAATAACATTTTACACAAGAAACGCCTACTTATTATTATGTAATGGTTTGTGTATTGAAATTAACAAAGGACTTTTAGGCATGGACTCTTTAAGCGTCACATCTTCCAGATACACCCACCGGCAACACAATCAAGAGCCGTTAAAGTTCTTCATTGTTCTCATGAGTCTAGAACCATATAGAAATGATTTACATCGCGAAAATCAATCGTTAAGCCTTTTGTCTGGTATTGTGTTGTACAGACATTTATCGAAGCCCGACCAAAGAAAAGTAACGAGTAGTGTGTTGAATTTAAAGAACAATCGCTTGAAGTCTAAACTCTATGGAATGATAGGCCAAATTGTCGCAAATCCATACTGGTTCTGCTGGTCACTAAGTGATTCTGAGTTAAAAAGTTATTATAATTCAAACAAGAAAATCTCTGACTTACTCAGTAGCCTTGGCTTTGATGTTCCAACGATTTCAGTCGGAGTGTTAGCCGCTGGCGCATATTCTGTTTTTAATGAAGGAATGAAAACAACAGTGACCAAAGGTCTAACGAGTATCGCTAGTTCGAATAAGGTGCTAGAGACAGCGAAAGAATTGGGATTAAGAAAGCGACTTGTAGGTGAGTCAGGGCGAATGCTTGGCGCTTTTGTGATAATGATTATTGGTTTTAATGCAATGCAAACCAAAGGCATGAAAGATGCGAGAAAAGAACTGATCCTCAGAGGCCTAATCAATCCTTCGGAGTTATAATGATTATAGCAATATTGGGTCTTTTCGGTGGGTGCGCTTTACTCTTCTTTTACTTGCAAGGACTAAAGGTAGAGCTAAGAGAAGGCTCATCCGGTATAGTTAAATGTAACGCTTTTCCATTTAACGTAGCGATGCTGATTGGTGTTATTGTCGGCTGCTTATTCTACATCGTGATGGCTGTAGACAGTTTGGTTGTGGTATCAGCGACGATAGCGATAACATGGTTTATCTTACGTATATTTCGCGATCGAATAATTCGTACACTCTTAAAGGGCCTATGAATTACTATCTACCCTTTGATGTTTGCTTTAAAAATTAACATCAAAGGCTTTTGATCTGCCCAGCCGGACTGGATATATAAAGAAGCGACTTTCTGATACCAAAAGTTATCCGTATTTCTCTAATTTAAGTGATAGAACTAAGAAGGTTTTGTCCAAGAGAGTGCTGGGATTGATTCGAAGTGAGTTAAACATGAGTTTTAGTGAATGGCGGCAACAAGTACTGCTAATACATTCATTAGAAATGATAGCTCGAGGGGAATCTGTAGGAGCGGTTGCACATGCTTTGGGTTATTCGACACCCAGTAACTTTATTGCGATGTTTCGTCGGGTCTATGGCGATACACCCACGCGTTACTTTTCGAGTCGTGGCATATAGTTGCCAGAGCTTACCTAAATTAGGTTCGTTTTTATGTACTGAGGCTTTACATACATTTACTCACCCAACATAAGCAAGTGCTTCTAACTTCTTTCTACCCCAAATGAGCTGAAATCAATTTCGAAGTGGATAACAGATTCGTCGCGAACGCTACCATCTTGGTCGTAGAGTATTGGTTACCGAAACCATTAACTCATTTTTAGTGAAAGGAAATTCCTGAACCCTATAGTGCTTCTTTCACCAATCTTCTGTTTGGGCCATTATTTCTAACATCCAGACGCGAAATAGCATAAGATACACGGCCTTTACTAGCACTGAGCCACTCATCGTAATGACAGATAAAACACAGCAAGCGACATTTGCCGATCTTGGCCTGATTCCAACATTAGTCGAGCGACTAGAAGCGTTGGAATACAGCCAACCGACGCCCATTCAATCCCGTGCTATTCCTGATATCCTTGAAGGGAAAGATATTATTGGTGGTGCCAATACGGGGTCTGGTAAAACCGCTGCTTTTTCGCTGCCAATCTTGCAAAAAATTGTTCAGCAAGACGAATCAAACAATCGCCGTGGCAACTTCGTTTCCCACCTGATTTTAGTACCAACTCGTGAGTTGGCATCACAGGTGGCATATAACGTCAAATCTTACTCATACCATCTCAGAGATAAGATCAAAACGGTTGCCGTATTTGGTGGTGTATCGGTGAACCCACAAATGCTGGCGCTTCGTGGTGGCTGTGACATCATTGTTGCAACGCCGGGTCGATTACTTGATCTGGTATCCAGTAACGCGATTAAGTTGGACCAAGTAAAAACGCTTGTTCTTGACGAAGCCGACCGAATGTTGAGCCTCGGATTTACCGAAGAACTGAATAAGATTCTTGCGTTACTACCAGAGAAGAAACAGACGCTGTTATTTTCTGCTACTTTCCCTGATAAAGTCACGACGCTGGCTCAGCAGTTGCTCCGCGACCCTGTTGAAGTTCAGTTGCAGAGCGCAGAAGCCAGCACTTTGGTGCAGCGCGTGTTTAGTGTAAATAAAGGTGAGAAGACGGCGGTACTCGCGCACTTAATCAAACAGCATCAGTGGCGACAGACTTTGATTTTTGTGAATGCTAAGAATGCCTGTAACCATTTAGCTCAAAAGCTGTCAAAACGCGGTATTACCGCTGAAGTTTTCCATGGTGATAAAGGGCAGGGCGCTCGTACTCGTGTCCTTGACGGTTTTAAGTCTGGCGAGATTCAAGTTCTTATTGCCACCGATATCGCAGCACGCGGCCTTGATATTGAAAAACTTCCAGTGGTGATTAACTTCGATCTTCCGCGTAGCCCTGCTGATTATATGCATCGAATCGGTCGTAGTGGTCGTGCTGGTGAAGTAGGTTTAGGGTTATCTCTTATCGATTACGACGACTACCACCATTTCAAAGTGATAGAAAAGAAAAATAAGTTCCAACTTGAACGCGAGCAGGTAGTCGGTTTTGAAGTGGAAGACGATCAGAGTGAAGCCTACTTTTTACCAATGAAGCCGCGAGCGAAGCCAGCAGGTACGGGTAAAAAGAAGAAAAAGCGTAATCAATAGAAAACGTAAACTACATGTGAGTTTACTTACGGGAGTTGCTGGAGAAAGGGAATGCTCACTAGCTTGAGTCTTCGCTTCTAGCCATTCCTTTAAAGAACAATAGAGCCCTGCTGGAGCTACCAGTAGGGCTCTATTGCTTTTCAAGATAGTGTTATTGGCGACGAGCAGGGCGTCCGCGAGGTGAACGCTTTTTAAATGCAGACGCTGCTTTAGCTTGTGACTTAAGAATAGAGTCAACGGTTAGCGGCATTGGCTCTTTAGGTTCAAGGTCATGAGGGAAGGTACGAGCTCTTGGTGGTAAGTTGTATTCTTCTTCGCTCGCGCGTGGCATACGCTTAAAGCGATAAAGGTAAAAGTTTTCTAATTTTTCTCTCGCCCATTCGGTTTTCTTTAAATACTTCACGCTACTTGCAATCGAAGGCTTAGTGTTAAAGCAATTAAAACGCATTGCTGTATCTAGAATGTCCCAGCCGTAAAAATCTACTAACTCTTGCAACATAGTCTCTAGCTTTAACCCGTGCAGTGGATTGTTCTGTTGCAGCTCGATTCTCTCTTCGTCAGTCATCATTTTTAAGGGCCTTACTCATTAAAGGGCGGAGTTTAACAAAGTATACAATGCAGAGATATCTATAGTTACTTTGCGATGGATGCGAGCGCAGTGCTCTCTACCTCGAAAGTATAAATCGGAATTGGCCGTTCTACTTAGCTCTCTGCTCAAAAATGACTCATAAAAGTTCAAGCGTCTTAGTTTAATGTTAAATTATTGTGTAATAAGTGAGATTTTTGTTGTTCTTTTACTAATGTCTAATATTCCTACCCATAGCAACACATGCTTAATAAGCTCAAAATCAAAATTGGTTCATGCCGCTTTCTTAGTATGGCCTAGAAGTTTGATGTGGGTGTTGTCTCGTATTGGTCGAAGGTCTGTCTACCAAGCGAAACTCTAGTTGACGTAGTTCAACGTTGAAACATAAAAGGATGACTCAATGTCTGACAAAAGTAAGACTTTTTACAGGGATGTGCGCAAAAAACCGCATGAATTTGAAAGCCGAGAAGACTTTCTAAATCATGATTTAACCGTCATGAGCTTCCGTCGCTGGGGAATTCATTTGCCCTCACGTGATTACAGTATTGAAATCGAAGACTGGGTACCTGCATTAGCAGCAACTATTGGTAAGGTGGTGATGGTCACTGCCATGGTTTCCGCTTTTGCTGCTCAGTTTGGTTTATCTCCGGAATTCATTGCAGAAAACGTGCGTTACGAATTACTTATCGCTGGAGCCCTGTTCGTCATTCTGTTTTCTGCCATCCTAAACCCGAATGCAAACTTAGCGGGAACCCATGGCCCAATGATACCGCTGATTCCTATGATCGCAGCAGCAGGAGGACACCCTCTCGCGCTAGGTTTGATGGTATGTGTTTTTGGTTTAATTCTCGCTTTAACCAAAGGTGGCTCTAAACTCATGACTCTGACTGGTATCGGGGTTCGAGGAGGGTTGTTGATCTACCTTGGTGCTGTTGGGTTGCTCGGGCAAATTAATAAGACGGAAGCGTGGGCTGCAAGTACGGACCAAGGTTACATTTCGTTTGTGGTCATAGGCCTAACCGTTATGGTTTACGCTTACTTAGCCAAGATCAATAAACGTTGGCTAGCTATCCCACTGTGCTCTGCACTCGCGGGTATTGTTGCTTATTTGATGGGCGCTGAGTTTGCTTTTACCACAGAGCCGGGCCTGCCTAATTTCAGTCCATTCTACTGGTGGGGTGAAGATACAGGCTGGCAGTTAGGCTGGCCAACCCTAGAGCACTTTATTGCCGTGACTCCATTTGCTCTATTGGCAGTCGCTATGTGGTCCCCTGATTATCTCGGCCATCGTGTGTTTCAAGAACTTAACTACCCAAAAGAAGCGAAAGGCGTACTCATGGATGTCGACGACACGATGGTCGGAGCGTCTGTTCGTCAGGGGGTTGGTTCACTATTAGGTGGCGGTAATTTAGCTTCTTCTTGGGGTACGTACATGATTCCAGCCGCAATTGCCAAACGTCCTATTCCAGGTGGCGCACTGTTAACGGGTTTCATGTGTATTGCGGCGGCGGTAATTGGCTACCCAATGGATCTAGCAATGTGGGAGCCTGTTCTGCGTGTTGCTTTGATTGTCGGTGTATTCTTACCACTTTTAGAAGCGGGTATGCAGATGATCCATAAGCATAAAGATTCACTCAGTGCAGGTATCTGTATTTTTGCCTGTGCATTCGTTAATCCAGTCTTCGGTTGGGCAATCACGATGCTGTTGGATAACCTCGGGCTTATCGGCGACCATGAGCGTGCTAACGAACTATCGCGCAAAGATAAATATCTGATTCCTGGCACTGCGTTTATCGTTTGTGCAGGCTCCCTTGCTATTGTTGGTCAGCTTCCAGGCATTCCAGCTCTTATCGGTTAATCGAATTATGCTCTAAAGGTATAGTGAGAACAGTGAGTAAAGGGACTTGCTTCTTAAAATAGTAGACAAAAACAAAAAGCTACCTAGTACCAGGTAGCTTTTTGCATGTAGGGTTAGGCTACGGAGTTAGGCTATATGAGTGATTCAATGCCGTATTTTGCGCCGTAGTGTTCAACGACAAAATCAATGTCTTTGTCACCACGGCCTGATAAGTTGATCAAAATCGAGCCGGTTTCTCCTTGCTGCGCGAGTTTAATTGCGTAAGCGACAGCGTGTGAGGATTCAATAGCAGGGATTATTCCCTCTTCACGAGACAGCTCAAAGAAGGCATCAATCGCTTCGTCATCACTGATTGAGCCGTAATTGACACGGCCAATGTCTTTTAAGTAACTATGCTGAGGTCCAACCGATGGGTAATCCAAGCCACTTGCTACAGAGTACACTTCCTGAGGTTCACCTTGTGCATCTTTAAGCATGTAAGACTTAAATCCGTGCATGATACCTGGCTCACCGAGTGTGAGTGTTGCAGCATGCTCGCCAACCTTTTGCAAAGAGCGGCCCGCAGGTTCAACGCCGTGAATGGCGACTTGTTCATCCTCTAAGAAAGCAGTAAACAGCCCCATCGCGTTAGAACCACCTCCAACGCATGCGACGAGATTATTGGGTAACTTGCCGGTCATTTCTTTGAATTGAACTCGTGCTTCGTTACCGATAATTGATTGGAAATCTCGTACCATTTTAGGGAATGGGTGAGGGCCAACGACAGAGCCTATCGCATAAAGTTGTGTATCAGGATCTTTCAGATAAGCTTCGAATGCAGAATCTACCGCTTCTTTGAGGGTTTTGCGCCCATGAGTGGCAGGAATGACATTAGCACCAAGGATTCTCATGCGGACGACATTCGGATGTTCTTTGGCGATATCAACTTCACCCATGTAAATGTCGCATTTCAAGCCAACCAATGCCGCGGCTGTAGCAAGCGCAACACCGTGTTGTCCTGCGCCAGTTTCAGCAATCAGTTTCTTCTTACCCATCTTTTTAGCGAGAATGGCTTCTCCTAAGCAGTGGTTAATTTTATGTGCGCCTGTATGGTTTAAGTCTTCGCGCTTTAGGTAGATGTCTGCTCCGTATTTTTTAGACAAGTTTTCCGCATGGAAGATTGGGCTAGGTCGTCCAACAAAGTGCTTATACAGGCGAGCGAGTTCCGCTTTAAATTCAGGATCTTTGCTGCATTCCTCATAAGCTGCGTTGATGTTATGCATGATTTGTTCAAGCTCAGGTGGAACAAAGCTACCACCGTATTCACCAAAGTATCCTTCTCCGTTGGGCATAGTGAGATCAAACGAGTTTTTCATTATTTACATCCTAGTTAACGAAAGTATTGATACTTTTATACCCAAAATTTAGAAGTGGTTGTGTGATCAGTTGCTTAAATCAGAGTTCGCGATCTAGTGCGCTAGTTAAAAAGTACAGTTTGTGTAGGGGATAATAGTTGTGATGTAGAATCAGGTGGTTTGAATAGGTGCAAAAAAGCCTCGAGAGATCCTAGGCTGTCATAAGAACCTCTCGAGGCAAACAGAGTGCTGGAAATACACTCTGCGATGGTGTCTGGAAACAAAAATTAGATTCGTTTCCTATGTCAGATATTAGGGTTTTAGAATGAGTCGATGTCAGCGAAATGTCACAAGTTAATTGCGGTATTAAAAGCTTATTTTTTATTTTTGATTAATGGATTAGAAAGTAACCTAAAACAGGCTAACCTACCGCGTGTTCCGCATTTTTTAAGTTGAACATGATCTTTCTTTGTTTCGAATCGGTGTCTTTAACCAACACGTGCACTTTGGTCCCTAAAGTAAACGTGGCGCTCTGGCTGGAAATTTTTTGTTTGACTGCATCAAATTCGAACTCACCATTTTGGAAAGTTGATAAAGGAATGAGACCTTCGATTCGGTTTTCCTCTAACTCAACAAATGCTCCGAAGTGTGTGAATCCAGACGCTGTCCCTATGAAGTGTTGTCCGATAAATGGCTTCATGTAATGGCATTTCAGTGCAAACTCAATCTCTTAGCTAGGGATAATGTGCTCGTAATTATTAGAATTTATTTATTGAGCAGATATATTTAATTTCATTTTTTCTCTTATATTCGCCAATCGCTTTTATTTTATAAACTTTATTTTTATGAGCAAAGCATGAGGCGAAGTGATTCAGATATGAATGAGATTAATTTAGTTCCAAACTGGAATTGCAAGGTAGACTGTGTGGTTACCTAAAGATGTATACCAAAGTGACTTTATTGAAAGTGATTAATGATGGTGTGGGAGAGGTAAGTGATTTGGGTATATAAACTTAGATAGAGAATAGTAAGGACAGTAATAAGTGGAAGGGGATTGTGGCACCAACAACATTGATGCCACACAAAGAATTACAGTGCAGTTACTTCAGCTGCTTGTAAACCTTTGTTACCTTGTTCAACAACGAACGATACTTTTTGGCCTTCAGTAAGAGTTTTGAAGCCTTCAGAAACAATAGAACGGAAGTGAACGAATACGTCATCACCGCCATTGTCTTGAGAAATAAAACCAAAACCTTTAGTTTCGTTGAACCATTTTACTGAACCAGTTAATTTATTAGACATAGATACCTCTATATTTGATTGTTTTAAATATTGAATTTTTAGCTAATATCAAGTGCTACTATATGATTTTAGAGATAACTATTTTGTCGCAGGAACGTAAACGAGGAATTCGATGTGGAACTGAGAGAAACTTTGATCTTTAATTACATTAATAGCTCTTTCCGTAAGAGCTGATGTGCAGTATACCGACAAAATTAATAAAGGCTAGCCTTTTCTTTTTTATTTTTTTGAGTACACCAAGCGCATTGCTTTCAAAGCATACGCTTGGTGTATAAGACGGCGTGATGTTATAGGTGGCGTCGAGCGCTTAGTGTTTTCTGGTTGGGCCGTTACGAACGATGTCTTTACCATTGTCATATACGTGCTGCGAAACCCAGCGGCCAAGGAGCAATTGGTGCTTTTCTCCTAATACGGCAACAAATGGACGGCCATCGGTATTAGAGGTGGCTAGCGCAACGCCAGTGACACCTTCAAGACCCAGAGCGCCGCTTTCTACTAAATGCAGAAATGCCTCTAACTCTTCAATCGTTTCGATTACATGGTTATCAATATTCATTGTATTCAATCTCTTCGAATTGCATTGCGGTCGCGTACTCTACCTAAGTTAAGCGTGGAAACCAAGCTTCTACGTGCGTCATGTAATGAGAGAACCTTGCCCTGCCACTAATCATCAATAAGTTAGTCTCGATAGTCCGGAACTTGCCTAGATTCAATGAGGCAGAAAACACTCTCTGGTTAGACATGAGTCACACAATGTTGTCTGGCTTATGTCAACAATACTTTTGCTATTGGATGGGGTGAAGGGGAGTGCAATAATTTGTAAAACTCTTTTCCTAAAGGCTGTTATGAAGAAAGTCCTGATTACCGGTTTTGAACCTTTTGGTGGTGACGCCATTAACCCCGCCTTAGAAGCGGTCAAGCAATTAGAGGCTGCGGCCATAAAAGGCGGTGTGATAGTTACTTGCCCAGTCTCCGTAGTTCGATATGACTCGGTGAAAGTCGTTATTGAAGCGATAGAAGCGCACCAGCCAGATTGTGTGATTACCGTTGGGCAAGCGGCCGGACGTGGCGCGATCACCCCAGAGCGTGTCGCAATTAATGTGGATGATTTTCGTATTCCAGATAACGCTGGTCATCAGCCGATTGATGAACCCGTGGTGGCTGATGGTCCTGATGCTTACTTCTCGACACTACCGATAAAGCGTGTTGTGCAAACGTTGCAAACGCAGGGTATACCTAGCCAGATTTCCAACAGTGCTGGAACATTTGTATGTAACCATCTCTTTTATGGGATCCAACATTACTTGAAAGACAATCCGATTCGTCACGGGTTTGTTCATATTCCATTATTGCCAGAACAAGCAGCAGATGGCAGTCAGCCTTCTATGTCTTTGGACATGATAGTCGAAGGGCTAAAGCTGGTGGCGCAAGTTTGTATTGCCAATGATAGCGATATCCTGGTAAGCGGTGGAACGATTTGCTAGTAAGTGTTTTAAAATCCAGTAAGTATCTGAAAGATAATACTAAGCTCGTCGTTTGATGTTGTAGTAAATGTTAGCTTTGTCAAATTTCACAAGTAGCGAAAGGAGTAGCATTGAATAGTCAGGTTGGATGTTGTTCAAACTGACATTCCTCTAGTACAGGAGGTGTTAGGGGGCTAACTTTACGAAAGGCGAGTTATTATGAAAAGCAACAAAAGTAAGTCAATCGCACTTATCTCTGTCGTTGTTTTCGCGTTGGCTATTGCTGCGCTTAAATTCGAAAACACGCTCGGAGTTCTTCCCATCGTAGTCGCTATTATCGCGTTTTTTACTTGCGTTATTTATACCAGTAGATACCTGTCTGATATGAAGCGTTCAGAGTTGATAAGTCAACCCAAACAAGCTCGAAAAATGTGTTCCAACGCATCATGCAATGAGCTTGATGCGTGCGATAAAAAGCGTTGAAGCGAGTCACATTCTCCGTATACTTTGCTGGAGCATTAATGCACTAACGTGTCGGAGATAAGCATGTCAAATCGAGTACCAACCAACATACTGACCGGATTTTTGGGTGTCGGTAAAACGACCACGATTTTAAATCTACTGAAGAACAAACCGGAAAACGAAAACTGGGCGGTTTTGGTCAATGAATTTGGTGAGATTGGCATCGACGGTGCATTGATGACCGACCAAGGTGCGCTGATTAAAGAAGTGCCGGGTGGCTGTATGTGTTGCACAGCGGGTGTGCCGATGTCGGTCGGTATTACCGCGTTACTGCGCCAAAAACCGGACCGTTTATTGATTGAGCCGACAGGCCTTGGTCATCCAAAACAGGTTATCGCGACGCTTACCTCACAGCAGTATGAACCTTACGTTGATCTAAAAGCGACGATCGCTCTGGTTGATCCGCGTAACTTAAGTGATGAAAAATACCTTTCTAACCAAAATTTCGTGGACCAGTTAGACAGTGCAGATGTGGTTATAGGTAGTAAGGTTGACCTTTGTACCAGTCACGACATTGATGTGTTTAATGACTGGGTGACGGACCAATCTCCCTCAAAAGTATTCAGTAAGCTTATTCATGATGGTGAGTTACCGATAGAAGTATTGGATATCGAACGGGTTTACGGCAGCGCTTCTTCCCATATCGAGTCACATCATCATGACCATGCTCACCAAGAGCCTCAATTCCAGTTGCCGCCAGGTGAAGCCTTTGTGCGCAAAGAGAACAAAGGGCAAGGGTATTTTAGCTGCGGGTGGTTGTTTGGGGCAGAGTACACGTTTGATTTTGATAAACTTTTCTCAATGCTTTCGGACTTAACGGCGGAACGCGTTAAAGCGGTGGTCAACACGGATCAGGGGTGCTACGCGTTTAATGTTGCCAACCGAGTCGTGTCGGTGAATGAAATCAGCTTAGAAGGGTTTGAATCACGATTAGAAGTGATAGATTCTCAGCTGTTGCCATGGGATGAGCTTGAGCGAATTCTCCTTCAGTTGTCTGGCATCAAGCGTTAAATCGAACAAATGTTAAACGGAAACGGTGAGCCAGCAATCTGTCTGCGTTCGCCGTTTTTGCTTTTGTAGCGTTTCAATGAGAAAAGTGAGATAAATCACTCAAATTCGGGTATAGTGCACGGCTAAATTTTTAAAGCTATTTTTAGTGGTTTGTTTAAGGAATACGCTCAATGTCATTTTCATCTCAAGGTTTTGCGCCAGAAGTGGTTAAAGCACTGGCAGAATGCGGTTATGAAAAGTTAACGCCAATTCAACAGAAGGCGATTCCAATGGCTCGCAAAGGCCATGATATTTTCGCTACAGCACAAACAGGTACTGGTAAAACGGCTGCGTTTTCTCTGCCTATGATTCAGCAGCTGCTAGACAGTAACCGTAGCGCTTCTCGTAAGACTGCTCGCGCACTTATCATGGCTCCAACTCGTGAGCTTGCTGAACAAATTGCTGACAACATCAAAGCTTACACGAAGTACACGAACCTGTCGGTGGCCGCGATTTTCGGTGGCCGTAAAATGTCTTCTCAAGTAACGGCATTAGAAAACGGTGTAGATATCCTAGTGGCTACACCTGGTCGATTGGAAGAGCACATTGAACAAGGTAATGTCTCGGTCGCACACTTAGAGTTTTTAGTGTTTGATGAAGCAGACCGTATCTTGGACATGGGCTTTATTCACGCAGTACGTAAGATCATGCTAGATGTGGATACTGATCCGCAAATTATGATGTTTTCGGCAACGACTTCGAGCCAACTAAATCTGTTAGCAAAAGATATCCTGCGTAAGCCTAAGCGTATTGAAGTTGAGCGAGCGAATACGACAGCACAGACAGTTGCTCACGTGTTATATCCAGTTGATCAAGAGCGAAAAACGGAACTGCTTTCGGAGCTGATTGGTCGTAAGAACTGGAAACAAGTGTTGGTATTTGTGAACTACAAAGAGACCGCAAACGAAGTGGTAAAAGAGCTGAAACTTGATGGTATCAAAGCGGTGGTTTGTCATGGTGACCGTGCTCAAAGTGCTCGTCGTCGTGCGTTAGAAGAGTTCAAGTCCGGTAAAGCACGTGTCATGGTGGCTACCGATGTCGCTGCTCGAGGTCTAGATATTGAAGATTTACCTCACGTTGTGAACTATGACATGCCTTTTCTAGCGGAAGATTACGTTCACCGAATTGGTCGTACAGGCCGTGCAGGTAAACAAGGTCATGCCGTTTCATTTGTAAACCGAGATGAAGAGCTCACGGTTGTTCAGGTTGAAAATCTGATCCAGCAGCGAATTCGCCGTATTGAGCTTGCAGGCTATGAACCAAAACAGCGTGAATCTTACATTGAAAAGCTGCACTCAAAACCAGCGTTTAAGAATCGTCAAGGTCGTCGTAATAACCCGAACCAGTCGGCAACAGACCAAGGGTCGGCAGAGCGTCGTCTTGCTATGGTGAAGCGCCTGAAAGCGCGTCGTGGCGTAAAGTAAATTACACAGTCTGTGTGAAAAGAGCCCCTCAATTGAGGGGCTCTTTTTGTTTTGTCGTTTCGCGTTAATTTAGGCCAAGCATATTTGGCTCACCACGATAAATAATGCGATCGTTTCCTCGGTGAATACCAAACGTAACTGTAACAGGTGGATTTTCCTCTTCACTTGTCGTGTTATCCCAATCGTATTTCAGCCAAGGGATGCGATTACCTGAGCCGTCTAAATCCAGGTGGAATTGTATTTGCTCGCGTGCTGAGTCAATTTGGCTTGCAACGATATCGGTCATCCTGCCAACATGCATTGTCCCAACTCCAGAAAGCATGGCGTTGTTTGCAGGCGCATTCGACCAAATTGGCGTGCTGAAGTAATATTCACCATTCGCCGTCGTTGAACTGTCATCGAAGTTAGTCGTAAATCGACCGTTTTGCCAAGTTTCTACAGCAAGTGGCACTTTGAACACCATGCCTTGGTTGCCACCTACATCTTGAAAGTTCAAACGACCGAATCGAATGTCCGGTTGTTGAGTGAGCATTTCGCTGTTATCAAAGAAATTTACCTCATCAACGGCTTTAGTCGTGACTATACCTATTTTGCTGCTGTCACTGTTAGTCCCTTTATTAAATGGGCCATCAGGATATTGCTTATCTGTCGTGTTCTTTCTCCAGCATGGGCTATTGTTACAAGTCGCATTGGTCGAGGGCTTCTCTATAACAAACGTTCCAACACTCGCGCTACCCAGTAGTTTCCAGTCTACCTTCTTAGGCTTAGGCGGCAAAAACCGATCGGAGTATGAGCTTAGCTCGCCTAAATCGAAATGTTGTTGAAGGTTAGACGAAAAGTGGACGTAATTCTTCACGTTTTCCTTATTCGCATTGAGTGCGACAACATCGTAAGTGACTTTCTCAAAAGGTTGATTCATGTAAGCAAAAGTTTGGCCATGTGGGTAGTGCCATTCTTGGTCTTGCACTTGAAAATATTTTGGGTAAAAACGACCAACGTAACGATAGCCTTCGTTCACAGTCATACCTAGATATTTACTTTCTAGGTTTGCTTTTACTCTCAAGCTCCCGACTTCTTCCCAATATAATCCATTAAAGACGAATTGATCATTCTTGGCTGAATTATGCGCCTGAGCCAGTGAGTCACTACTTTTTAGCAATTTTGAGGTTTGGTTCGCTGTCTCTGATGGCGTATGTTGCTCACTCGACAAGACAACCGATGCTGCTGGAGCGTCATCAAGCGTAAAATTACGGGTGATAGAAGCATTACAATAGCGTGCTGATTCAACAGACCCACTTACAGAGCCGTCAGGTTGCCAAATGATTGGTTTCACCGTTAGAGAGAAAAGTTCTCCGGCAGCAAGAAACCCTTCTCCTTGTTCAGAGGTGCCAGAAGGCAAAGCACGTTGGTTGTCACAAATAGCGAGTGTCCATGGTCGCGAGTGCACATTAAATGTCCCTTTCACTTCCACTTTGCCTTCTTCAGGGCACTCTTCAAATCCCTCACATTCAAAATGATCGGACAATGTCACTTCAAATATGCCGGACTCGTTCGTGACAAGACCATGTTCAGACAAGCCGTCTTTAAATTCCGCTGAATAGCTAAAGTTTCCTTCACTTCCTCCTAATGGTTGAACCAATGGATGAAAAACCTTAGGAGTACCATTGTAGTTGCTTGCGACTACAGGTTCGCCGGTGGAAGCACAAGCAAGCAATCGCGTATGCACGTTTTCTGGTTTACCTGCAATAACGCGTATTTCATTTAAAGTGGCGCTTTTCGTCTTTGAGTAGGCCTCAAACATAAATGGCGTAAACATAAAGCTAACCGTTTGATGTTTGCTGGTGTCTTCTGCCATAGTGAAAGTCAGCGTGTAGTTAGTACCTAACGCGATGGTATCAATATCGTTCGGGACCACTCGAACAACGAGCTCACCATTGTCGTCAGACATAAATTGGTTTGCTTTTAATGTCTGCTGACCTTTGATCACCTCTAAAGTGAACAAGTCAGGGTGTGATAGGGCTGCACTGACTTCTGCGCTTACAACTTCTCCATTATTGGTTGTCATTGCTGTAAATTGCGGAAGATCGTCGCCGCACATCAGTGCCATGTCGTCCGATGGTGTGACGCTGAGGTTTAAGTCGTTCTCCGATGGAGGCTGCATGCTGCAATTCGGAACATCTTGAGGGGTGATTGGACAGATTTGGGAAGAGTAGTGACAATCAGCCTGGTCAAATCCACAGTATTGCGTGTATGTGTTGTCTTGTGCTTTCGTTTGTGCACTTCCTGGCGCTTGTTGGATTTCACCACAAACTTGACTAGGCTGATTTGGAGCGTTGTTGAAGTTCAATGTGTGGAAGTATTTAATTGCTGCGGTGGAACTATAGAATGAGCCACTTAATGTAGCTGACGATCCTACAGATTCAGCCGTACCATAGATCGACATATCTTTTATAATCAGAGAGTTGTGCGCAGAAACATCACCGACGACAAAATGGTCTTGTAAAGGATGGTTTGTTTTTAGGTGTAGTGTTTCGCCTTGTGATTCGACCTTACCACAGATGTTTGTATTAAGTATATTGGTCGTGCTGTGTGTCGAAATATCTCCAATAATGGTGTTGTACGTTCCATCAATGTTAAGTGTCGAACCTGTTAGCTTAATATTCCCGTCTATGAGAATGTTATGCAGCTTTGTTGGGTATGCCGATAGAAGATCACCATAGATGACAGTGTGTTTGTTTTGGTAATCGTCGAGGTTTGATGCTTTCTCATTGTTAACCGTTAATCCGGTAGCGAGGGCGTGTAGAGAGATACGTTTATTGGGTTCACCAATCGTATTATTCCCCTCTAACACAATTCCATAATCTGCTTTTAACGTTATCTCTTTTTCCGGTAATGAGGAGACAATTTTATCACCAGCGGGTAGGACTAGTTTCCCTGTACAGCGATAAGTCGTGCCATCGCTTTCGATACTAAAACTCTTGTGTGAGCAAAGTTGACCTAACTCAGATAGATCTTTTACGTCATAGGTGGTGGCGTGTGAGGTTAGCGGTAAAAAAAGAACCGCAGTGAAAATACTGCAAAGACGCATCATCAAATGTCCTAATGAGTGGAACAAGATGGCATCAAGCGAGCGTGAGCAAATGCTCACTGAAATTGGAATAGCTGCGGTACTTTTTGTTTTGAAGCCGCTTAGTTATTGAACTTTGGTTGTTTTTTATTTCGTATGTCATACCAAAGTTTAGCGGCCTTATTACAACGTAAGTGTCAGGTTAGTTCAAGAGGCAAGTGTGATGTGTGTCGATTTATATGTGTAACTATTTGTTAGTTAAGGATAATAAGTAAGCATGTTGGTTCAGAATCAGGAAGGACGCGATCCTGATTCTGAATGTTTATAACGCTAGGCAGCGTGAACGATGAGTGGAGCCATCTGATATAACTCTTCTAGTATGGCTTTCGTTTGTCTCGAATACACCAGACAATCTCGATCGCCAACGAGCTGAATTGCTCTCACTTTACCTGCAACCAAACATTGCCTAATCGTGCGTAGAACCATTTGGATATCAATTTCTGACGCGCCATCAAGGCTGTTTTTGGTTTTTAGAGATCCAAGGTCGATACTAATGATTATTTGGTCGCAGTGGTCTAGGTAATTGCCGATCTGTTGCTTAACATTATTGCGATGACGAAAAGAAAACTCTTTATCGGTTACCCAGTCACAACCTTGATCCTCCGCGTATTCCCACGTTTCTTGCTTTGTATCTTGTTCGCTAACACCAGCAAAAAATAATCGCACGTTTTGATAGCGAGAAAGAGCAAAATGGAATGCCGAGCCTAAACGTGGTTCAAGTGTTGGTTTCAAGTTCATGTCATGTCCAATATTTACCACACCCACTTCGTCTCGATAGGACACGACCACAGGTAACATGGACAAGATTGCCTCGGTACAGTTAGTGACTAAAACAGGAATTGAGTGGCGAGAAAGCGAAAGGCTTAATGCTTCCTGAAACTCGCCATTTTCCAGCTTGTCGTGGTTGAAGTGACCAAAGTTTTCAGCGGTTTCATGATCATGCTGTTGGTATAGCCAATCGCTAGCATTTTCCAAACTTTGATCAGCTAATTCAAACGCGCCCTTAGACATGGGTGGCAAATACTCACACACTGTCATAAAAGAAAAAGGGTAATGCTGCGGCTGTTTCACGGTGTGGTGGAGTTTATAGCGTTTGAAAAAGCTTAACATGATGAATTACCTTTCTGGTGGTAGTGCCCTTGCCGCTTGCAGTACATGTAAAATAATGCGCTGCTTATCCTTTTCGACTCGGTGGGCCGGAGCCATCACCGAGACTGCGCCAATCAGTTTGCTTCCTTTCATTACCGGTGCGCTAATACCTGAAACACCAGGGTCAATCTCAGAAGTACTGACGGCATATCCGTGTTTACGGATGGTTGTGAGCTCTTTTTCCCACTCGTCACGTCGGTGATCTTGATTAAAATATCTCAAGATTTTCTCGCATCGACTTTGAGGCATAAAAGCAAGCATCACTTTAGATGAGGCACCGCGCAGCAGAGGTTGACTTTGACCCTGGACGAAGCTGCAACGCAGCGCCTGCATACTTTCTTTCTGTCTGACACAAAGCGCACGATAACCCGCTGGTACCATATAAGCGGCCATTTCCCCGGTTTGTTGTACCAACCTAGCCAGTATGGTTTCGACCATGTCGAGCCCATGTTGCGCGGTCTCATAGCTGTGCATGAGTAATAATGCCGCCGGACCAACTACAAATGTCTTGTCGTGAACGCTTTCTTCGATCAAGTTCCACTCTTTAAGCAGTTTTAAGTGTCGGTAAAGGCTGCTTAAAGGAACGTTCAATTGCTCGCTTAGCGTTTTCGCAGAAACTGGGAACGGACTAACTGCAACTTGCATTAACAACTGCAGTGATTTTTCGTTTACCTGGTTAGCATTAGCTTTGTTTGTCGTCATGAGAGTGTTGTAACGTGTTGTAGGAGTTACGACAAATATAATTCTTAATCACTGAGAAAAGAAAAATAATTTTAATGGGTAATTCTTACATGATGAGAAACAGACAGGTAAAGACTTTCGCAAGTACCGATAGACATAACATGGTGTCGAATTAAAGTCTCAGGTTTGAGGCGCTTGATACTAAATTGGAACAGGAGTGAATAAGACATTGTTTAGTTTGCGGTATTACTCAGCGTTTCGCATACTGAGTTAATCCAAACAAATAATGTTAAAAAACGTGAGTTGCTAGCGGGTATCGGAATCGAGGTACCATCTCAGTAAATCGGTTTTATAAAAGGTTACTTTTATATGCTGAATAAGGCGATTTTTAAAAAAGCCATCATTTTTCTTCTGCCTATTCCCTTGGTTATTGGAGAGGTTTTGTATTTAGCTCGTGAAAGCGTGCAAAACAATCTCAATCATTTATTAGAAAAAAATGTGCAAATTGCAGATGAAATTTTATTCCAAATAGAGACAGAAAACCGCACGGCGTTGCTACACCCTGAACGATGTGAAGAGCTCCAGCAAAGCTTAATGTTTGAACGAGATATTGAAGAAATGCTCATTGTGAAAGAGGGAGTCATTACTTGTTCTTCGAAATTGGGAAGTATCTCTAAACCGTTAGCTGAGCACATCGCCTTTCCCAAGGGACAAACGCTAGCGCTTGGTAGTGTTGATAGCTTGTACGATCAGTTCTTGCTAGTGGTAACGGAAGGAGAGCGGGGTTATCAAGCCGTAACGATTATCGATCATGACTACTTTAATGCGACAATAGGGTTTAACAACGATTTACGCCTAAAACGCTCTGCGCTGTTTATCCATGATCAAGTTTCACCAGAAGGAGCATTAAGAGCGGGAAGTAATCCTATCGGTATCAAATCGTCGCAAATGTTTGAGTATGAAGCTTTGAGTGAAGCCAGCGATCTTTTCGTCAAACAGAGAACACTTTCCTATTTTTTGTACTCAATTCCAATTATTTTCGTGATCTACCTTTGCTTGTATGCGTTGAATAAGTTTATTGATCCTCATCGCAATTTGATACTGGATCTTAAAAGAGCGATAAAAAGAGGAGAGTTGACCCTGTATTACCAACCGCAAGTTAACGTTGATACCGGCCAGTTATTCGGGTTTGAAGCGCTAGTGCGATGGGAGCATCAAAGTAAGGGGTTCATTTCTCCGGATGAGTTTGTCCCTGCGGCAGAGCAAAGTGGATTGGTTTTTTTACTTACTGATTTCGTTCTGGATAAAGCGGCAGAGGACTTCAGTAAATTAGGCTTTGATCAGCCTGTCCACCTTGGTATTAACGTGCCGCCTGGTTATTTAGTCGGACCAAACGCGATCAGAAAAATTCAATTGCTCGACAGACAGTTGAGCCGAAACAAAGTCTCATTAGGGGTAGAGATAACGGAGCGTCAGCTCATTGATTCAGAGGCGAGAAAATGCATTGCAGCACTGCGAGTGCATGGTATTGATGTGCTGATCGATGATTTTGGAACTGGCCAAACCTCGTTAGCATTTCTACAGCACATGCGCATAGATTACTTAAAAATCGATAAGTGCTTTGTCGAAACCATTGGTATTCCTAGCCTTAGTGCTTCTGTCTTAAAAGCGATGGTTCACTTCGCGGAAGAATTACAAGTACAATTGATCGCTGAAGGCGTGGAAACCATAGCACAAGCTGAACACTTAAAGCAGATGGGAGTGAGATATCATCAGGGATACCTGTACTCCAAACCATTACCTTATGAGCAGCTTGCGCAGCGAAGTCATTATGATTGGTAGACGTTAGCTCTGTAACACTGAGCATTTTCATCAAACACAAACTCTAACTCATTTTTGATGCTATCTAAGCGGTCTTCTTGGTAGTGAGACACATACAATAGTTGGCTTAAATTCTCTCTAGCGATGAGTTCAAGTGTGTTCTTAACTAACCGTCTACCCAAAAAATCTAACCCTTGATACGGCTCGTCCAAAATCAATAATGTGGGTTGTTTCACGATGGCTCTTGCAATCAGTAATAGTCGCTGCTGACCGTACTCTAATTGCTTAAATGAGGTTTTTTTGTACTGGCTCATATGTAAGATATCGAGCCACTCGTTTGCAATATCCATCTCTTTGCGAGTTGGCTGGTTATACAACCCAATCGAATCGTAAAATCCTGACAAAATGACTTCTAATGCGCTGCAATTGACTCGATATTGGAGGTGTAGCGCTGAAGACACCATACCGATATGCTGCTTAATTTCCCAGATTGTCTCGCCAGTACCACGCTTTTTACCAAAAATATCAATGTCATTGCTGTAGCATTGCGGATGATCGCCAAAGATCAATCCAAGTAAGGTACTCTTTCCACAACCATTTGGACCTTTGACCTGCCAATGTTGGCCCTTGTCTATGCGCCAGTTCAAGCCAGTAAAAATCTTCTTATCGGTGTATTCAACAGCCCCATTCTTTAGTTCAAATATTGGGTTGTTGAATGGTGTCGAGTGCTGATGCTGACGTATCAAGCTCATCATTTCTTCACTCTGTTGTTCTGACTGAGATTTAATTTGTCCAATGATTGGATGATTATCCCAACTGGACTTATCCATTGTACTATCAAGCTTTCCTGCACTGAAAAGCGCGATGCTATTGATCCACTCAGGCATGTCAGATTCGCGAGAGAAGGTTATGAGTAGTTGCACATTTTGAGAAAGCGAGTGTAAATAGCGAGCGAGAGCAGCTCGGTGCGCAATATCTAAGCCAGTAAATGGATTATCGAGTAATACTAAGTCAGGTTGTGTGGCTAAAGCTCGGGCGAGCATTACTCTTCTGGTTTCTCCGGTAGAGAGAACACGGAAGCCACTATCTCTAAGATGACTTAGGTCGAGATCATTAACTAGCTGTTCAGTTAAGTTAGTGTCTTGGCTCTGTTCTAGGATTAATGAATAAACAGTGCTTCCTTGGTCGATACGATCAAGAAAATCCGTATCATCTTTTTCTAATTCTCTTTCCAGTAATCGCTGTTGCTCTGATAACGACACTTGCGCAACGGATAGCCCATTTAGCTCAATTTCCCCACTATTTGGTGACATTTCATCACAAATAAGGTCTCCAAGCAGAGAGCCAATATCTCCATCCGCGCTGAATATCCCCCAAGACTGCTGAGTGTTAATTTTCCAATCGTCAATAAACAAGTGTGTCGTGTTTCTCTTAGCTGCAAGCTGACGAAAGTGAATAGTCATTGTGTTTGTCTTCCTTGTTTTCGTTTTAGTGGATTACTTATAACAATTTACGAACTCAGTACGGAAGCGCTTTTGTGTATTAATTTTGAACAGTGCTCAGTCTTGTGCATATCAACGAAGCCTTGTATTAGAGGATAAAAATGCGACTAGAGTCATTAAGTAACAAGTAAGCTTGTCAATAATTTTGTTTTATTTTTGAATCAATCTATCATTATGCATGTAAATGTTATGCTGATAAATTCATATTTGCCGTTTGTTAATTAATCAATGTAAGGACACATGTTTATGAGTGAAACGGAATACGATTACCCTTCGAGTTACAGCCTAGTTTCCATTACCGATACCTCCAGTTACATCAAATATGCCAGTGAAAACTTTAATGAAGTAGCGGGGTTTGATGAAGGGGAGCTTATCGGTAAACCCCACAATGTTGTGCGTCATCCTGATATGCCAAAACAGGCTTTTAAAGATTTATGGACTCACCTGAAAACTGGCAAACACTGGATGGGAATGGTCAAAAATCGACGTAAAAACGGCGGCTATTATTGGGTTGACGCGTTTGCTTCTCCTATAAAATCTAATGGTGAAGTTGTGGAATACCAATCAGTGAGATTTAAACCTGAGCGTATACACATCCAGCGAGCGGAAAAAGCGTATTCGAAGCTTCGAAATAATCGTAAGCCGTGGAAAATGTATCTTCCTCGTACACGTTTGTGGATGAGATCGGCCTTCTTCCTTTTAATTTCAAACCTTCTTGGCTTACTCATTCTACAAATGAATCAATCACCAGTGATAGCGTTTGGCGTTGTTGCGTTACTTTCCGTTTTCTCTATTTATGTATTAACCAGACCAGTTGAGAAGCTCGCTAAACAGGCTAGGCAAGACTTCAACAATCCACTCATGGAATATATTTATTGCGGAAGAATCAACGATCTGGCTGAGATTGAGCTGGGTATGAAGATGCGTAAGCAATTTGCCAATGCGCTATTGGGGCGCGTTGGCGTGTCTGTAAAAGACTCTTGCGAAAAAACGCGCGCAAGTGCTAACAGTGCTGCGACAAATAGCCAGCAAGTGACGGAGAACTTAAGCGCACAGAAAGTGGAGATTGACTCGGTCGCAACAGCGGTCAACGAGATGCAAGCCTCTTCATCTGAGATATCAAATAATGCTCAAGCGACCGCCGAGGCTACGTTAGAAGCGCAAAATACGATGATAGACAGCCGTAGCGTTATCGATAATGTTAACCAATCGGTTTTAGAGTTGGTGGGTGAGCTCGGCGAAATATCTAAAGTGGTCATACGTTTGAACCAACAAACCGAGCAAATTGGAACCGTTGTTGAAGTCATCAATGGTATTGCCGAACAAACTAATTTATTAGCGTTGAACGCTGCAATTGAAGCCGCGAGGGCAGGCGAACAAGGCAGAGGGTTTGCCGTTGTAGCAGATGAAGTGAGAACCTTAGCTAAAAGAACTCAGGAATCGACAACAGAGATTAAATCGGCCATTGAAGGGATTCAAAATGGGAGCAAATCAGCGGTTTCTGCGTTAGAGAAAGGTAATGAAATGTCGACCGGAACGGTAACATTGCTAGGTACTGCTTTGGATAGCATTCAACAACTGGAGTCCCTTGTTCAGGACGTCGTCGAACGAAACCAACAAATTGCGGTCGCGATAGAAGAGCAGGTTTATGTAACGGATGAAATAAATGAAAACATCCAGTCGCTTAATTTAAAGTACAGTGAATCGTATGAACTGATGACTGAAACGAATCATATGAACACCAAAGTGCAAAATTGCACCAATGACCTGTCTGAAATGATTAAGAAGTTTGCTTAAACTTTAGAAAATCGAAGTTAAAAGCCCGCTAAACATTAGCGGGCTTTTAACTGGAATATAGTGAAGTGCTGGATTCGCTTACGAGCGAGGATTTCTAAATCTCGTTTTTGTAAGAGCTAAAACGACGAGAGCTCGCAATAAATGCGAGCTCTCTAAATAAGTGGCGGAGAGATAGGGATTTGAACCCTAGATACGCTATTAACGTATGCCGGTTTTCAAGACCGGTGCTTTCAACCACTCAGCCATCTCTCCGTGTGGGCGGTATAATAAGGAGCATAGTCCGACTTGTAAAGTGCTGAATTATAATAGAAGTACAGTTTGCTTGTTTTATGATCACTGATCTGATGTTGGACAGTTTGAAAACGGAGTGAAAAAGGGACAAAAAGTACCAATTTATAGAGTTTTTACTTTATATTGGCGCACGTCAATAAAATGGTGTTTTATTGTTATCTTACTGATATATAAGACATAACATGCTTTTAGGGTACATGTGTTCGCCCGAAAGTATTTGCAAGACTTTGTGAACTAATTCAAAATTAACTGGTATAGCCAGTTGTGCTTAGAATTCTTAAGGGTGTTTATGAAGGTCACAAATCTATTTAAAGACAAAGTTGATGCGATTTCTGCTCATCAATCCGAGTTTATGAATTGGATGTCTCCAACGTTACGCGATTATTGGAGTGACTTTTTGGGGAAAGCTCAAAATAGCTTTCTTTTCTCAAAAGTTCGTGATCACCAGCAGCCAGCCGTCAACGAAGAAGTTGCACCTCAACCTGCACCGATCGTAATGGCACCTGAGGCTCAAAAGCTTTATGACGAGTTAAGTGAAAAAATTGGCGAAGTTATTCACACTGGTGATTGGGTTCATGTGTCTCAAGAACGTATTAACCAATTTGGTGCGGTAACGGAAGACATGCAATGGATTCATACTGATCCAGAGCGTGCTTCAACTGAATCTCCATTTAAGACAACTATCGCTCATGGCTTTTTAACATTAGCATTGCTGCCTAAACTGACGGATTCAGTTGATCCAGACAAGCCAATGTTCCCAACAGCTAAAATGGTAGTTAACTTGGGTTTAAACCAAGTCCGTTTCCCTTACCCTGTCAAAGCAGGCAATAATGTTCGTGCAGTCAGCACGTTAACAAAAGTAACGCCAATCAAAAAAGGTTTGGAGATTGAGCGCGAAATTAAAGTGGAAATTGAAGGTATTCGTCGACCTGGTGCGGTTGTGGTCTCTGTAATTCAACTGCATTTCTAATTCCGAAACCGGATAGAACACGACATAGGAAAAGAGAGCATCAAGGTGCTCTCTTTTTTATTTTTACTGATTAAAGTTTTTTACTGGTGTATAACCGTAATCTGCAATCGCTTTTTGTCCCTGCTCTGAACGAAGGAAAGCGATAAAACCTTTACCTGCATCGCTAATCTTATCTACTTTGTATAGCACTAGGAATGGTCGCGCCAACTTGTACTTATGATTGCTAATGTTTGTCGAGGTTGGGTCAATACCATCTAACTGAATCGCCTTGATCGAGCGATCTACTGACCCTACAGAGATAAAACCAATGGCGCGAGTGTTATGGTTAACAATGGTTTTTACCATGCTGTTGCTGTTTACAACCAAGTTGTTTGGGCTGATATCCGAGACAAGGCGATCATTAACGATTTTGGTCAGTCCCAGCAAGCTTTCGAAGCTGTAACGTGAACCTGAAGACGCTTCTCTAGTAACCACCGCGATAGGCTGATCTGCGCCCCCGACCTCTTTCCAATTCTTAATCTTACCTTTGTAAATATCAAACAGCTGTTGCTGAGAAAGGTTTTCTACAGAGTTGGTACGGTTTACAACAACAGCGAGGCCATCATAAGCGATAGGGTATACATTGAGATCTTCACCTTTTTCGCTTTCAGTCAGATAGCGAGAGCTCATGCCTATTTCGGCTACTCCTTTATTGACCATGGTGATACCAGCACTCGAACCAATGCCCTGAACAGCAACGTAATCGTCTGGGTGTGTTTTGTTGTATTCCTCAGCAAGTACATCCATCACACGAGCAACCGACGTTGAACCCGAGATGTTGATTTCTTTTGCAATGGTAGGGAGGGAGACTGCTATGGCCAATAACGTCGCCACAGTAAAACGTAACATATTAAACTCCATATACGGGATAAAGCAGAGTTTATGATATTGCGTTCAGGTTACACTTTTGTGAACTGTTAGCGCTAAACAGGGGAATTGTTTCTAGTCAAGAGGTGATGGAGCTAGCGTTTCCAAGTGGATTGAGATGATAATCTGGGTAAATGATAATATAGATATCTTATACTTGAGTTAGGTAGATAACTACCATCGGTGATGATGTAAAGGTTATATACTAGGATCGACAGCTCTAACTATCATCCATCGGGAGAACGTTGATGTCAGTGTCCCAAATGGCGACAAGTCGTTTATACAAATCAGTTCAATCGCTCTGCTCTGCGCGTAATGCTAACTTGCCTGTCGAACAGGGCAAGTGCCTCTATGAGCTAGTAGAAAATGGCGTTGAGCTTCATCGGGCGCATTTTCTCCTCGACTCTCAGCATAGCGAGTATACTTCTCCCGTCGCGAAGATCATGTTTGATGAGGACAACCAACTTTGGTATTTCTATGTTCCCACATATCACAACGAGCTGTTAAGGTGGGTGCCTTATAAGCCACTTCCATTTAGCCGAATGCTTGAGGACTTACTCAACGAGTTGGAGCGCGATCCTCAAGCGTGTTTTTGGGAATAGGGCGAGCCCAACGGATGCGAATGCCGACATGATTTATACTTTAGGCTTAACGACTTGGTTTCTAAAGTCTTTGGGGGTCATGTTGTAAACGGATTTAAATGCTGTACTGAAATGCGCTGCACTTTTAAAACCAGACTCAAACGCTATTTCTGTTATTGATTTTTCTGACTTGCGCAGTTGGGTTGCTGCGAAGTTTATCCGTTTCACCTTTAATATCTGAGAAAACGAAAGATCATCTGCGGCGAGGCGACGTTTCAAGGTCGCGATGGACATGCTCATATGAGCCGCTAAGCCTTCTAGCGTGATGTCTTTTTCAATATTACCCTCAATGTACTTAATGGCTTTTTGAGAGTCGCTCAGGCTACTTGCATCATCTATGATAGATAGGATGTTTGGCTCTACCTCAACCATCAACGACAGCAATGCCATTGCGATATGGCTTTGTGTGTAGTCTGGAGCGTTGCGACTCGCTAACTTAACCAACATGTCCTTCAATTGTGCTACTTCGCTACTGGATTGCGTTGAAAAAGGATAGAAGCGCCTTTCTTCCGTTTTGGAACGTAGCATCGGGTGCGCTTTCTTAAAGTCACAGAATATGTTTGGGTTGAAGACCAAAGCCAGTGCTTTAAAGCCACCGTCACTAGAGACGGCTTCTGCACTGCTCAGATCTGCGGAGTTATAGAGTGTGAAATCTCCGGCTTTAAGTTCAAATTGCTCACCATTAGGTTGATGAACTAATAGGGCACCTTCTTCAACAATATATAATCCATTATGTGTTGCAGTGTAACGCTCACTTTTGCGCGCAGTGAAGTGATTAAAGCGAATGATCTCAATGTTCGGCATACTCGTTCTTATCGTTTTACATAACAAATAAAAAAGGCGCTCAATAGAGCGCCTTTTAACTTCATTCGGTATTATTCACTTACAGTCTGTTCTGTTTGTGCTGCTGGTTGTTCAGCGAATACCTGGGTTGGCTTTGCAACTAAACTGCGGTTTTCTTGGTTTACGTCCGTAAGGACAATTTCCAATGTATCCCCAAGTTTGTATACGACCTCTTTATCGATAGAGATGGTACCGTTGTCGCCATTGCACTCAATTCTTTCTTTATTATCAAGAATTAGTGCACCAGGAATAAAGGCTGCTGCGCCATTTTCGAGAAGTCGGACACGTGCGCCTGCACGATTAATATCGAAAATCTCACCTGTGAAACAAGTTTTCTTGCTCGGCTCATCAGCAAGCGTACGTGCATATAGCCAATCTGAGACATTTCGCTCAGCGATTTTATGATGTTTACGATGTAGAGCTAGCTCTTCGCCTACTTGGTCATCTGGTTTTTGTACGGGTTCTTTACCAAGGATGACGGCCTTCAACATACGGTGGTTGATCATATCACCGTATTTACGAATTGGTGATGTCCAAGTTGCATAGATGTCTAAACCCATTGCATAATGAGGCAGAGGCTGATTACCCACTTCGCTGTATGCTTGGAACTTACGAATACGGTTATCTAGATAAGACGTTTCTTGAGCAGCCAACCAGCGGCGCAACGCAGCAAAGCCTTCTAGCGTAGCAATAGACTCCGCTGTGAACTCCAACTGGCCTTCTGGATTGACAAGTTGAACCACTTCTTCAATCTTCTCGTTCTTGATACCTGCATGCGTATTGAAGACACCTGTTTCAAATTTATCGCGTAATGTACGACCTGCACAGATGTTTGCGGTAATCATGGATTCTTCAACAAGGCGGTTTGCACTGCGGCGCATGTCAGCGTGGATAGCGATTACATCGTTATCTTCACTGAGCTCAAAACGGTAGTCAGGACGATCAGGGAAGACCACTGCGTTTTTCTCACGCCATTCAGCGCGAGCAAGAGAGAACTCATAAAGATCACGAACGATGGTCGCGATCTCTTCAGATGGCGTCCATGCTTCAGAGCTGCCGTTTTCTAACCAATCAGACACGTGATCGTATGCTAGGCGTGCATGTGATTTGATGTTTGCCGCGAAGAATTTAATATCGTCGCCAATCACACCATCTTTACTTACCGTTACGGTACAGCAAATAGCAGGGCGGGTTTCACCTTCAATCAGAGAACATAGGTTGTCCGCTAAATCGCGAGGTAGCATCGGGATGTTGCGTCCTGGAAGATAGATAGTATAGCCACGCTCACGCGCTACTTTATCCATTTCATCTTCAGGTGTGATGTAAGCGGTTGGGTCCGCAATAGCGATGGTGAGTTCGAAATCGCCAGATACGGTTTTCTTCGCGTACAGCGCATCGTCCATATCTTTAGTCGATTCACCGTCGATAGTGACGAATGGAACATGAGTCATGTCTACGCGTTCTAGCTCCGCGTCGTCTTTCAGTTCCCAGTTATCGATGCCTGCTGGCTCAGAGTTTGGTAGATCGTTTTGAGCAAGCGTTACCCACCAAGGCGCAATTTTATCATTCGCGTCAGTGATTTTTTCAGAAATTTCTACGAAGAAAGAGTTATCGCCTTTTAGAGGGTGGCGAATAAGATGTGCGACAACCCAATCACCTTCGGCGAACTCGTCAGGTTTTAGACCTTTCTTTAGTTTCGCTTTAAGAGATGGCTTTTTAAGCTGTGGGTGATCAGGTGCTACGTTGAGCTTGCCTTTGAACATTTTTACTCGACCAATAAAGCGAGTCACGGCTTGTTCTAGCAGCTCTTGTGGCTCTGCAACTTCGCGTTCATTTTCGGTGCGGATAATGGCGATGACTTTGTCACCGTGCATGCACTTTTTCATGTACGCAGGCGGGATGAAGAAGCTCGTCTTACTGTCCACTTCCAAAAAGCCAAAGCCTTTATCTGTGGCTTTTATTGAGCCTTCTTTTTTAGGCAGGTTTTCTTGGATTTGCTGCTTAAGCTGAGCGAGTAGTGGGTTATCTTGAAACATCTTTTCTTAAATTACCTATGGAGTTGGGCACACTATAATCATTGCGAGCTATTATTACTACCTGTGGAGCGTAATTTCGCCGTGAATTTTGCCAATTTAACCACGAGAAATTGGCTTAAATATTGATGAAATTCTCATCTGTGAGTTACGCGAATCTACGGGGAATGGTAGGGTTGGTGGAAAAATATGCTAAAAATACCATTGTTGAGAATAAATTGTGATGTAATTCAATTTTTTCTGGATTTTTTTATGCTTTTAAGGAATAATCCGCCTCCCTTAGTCGTCCCTAATGGCTTATCGCGGTTGTGTACTGTGCTGTGTTCCCGTCTGAATGGAATCAGTATCTGGATGGATCAGTATCGAATTGGAAGAGCATATGGGACTGTTTTTTTGTTTAATTAAGTAGGATCCCAATGCAAGATTCTGTTATTCAATTCAGTGATTTATCTCTGAATGATTCTATCCTTTCTGCTCTAGACGGAATGGGTTTCGTGTCACCAACTCCAATTCAGGCTGCGGCAATCCCACACCTATTGGAAGGTGCTGACGCGCTGGGTAAAGCTCAAACAGGTACAGGTAAAACAGCAGCGTTCTCTCTGCCTCTTCTCAACAAACTCGATCTAAACCAACGCAAACCGCAAGCGATTGTACTTGCTCCGACTCGTGAGCTGGCAATTCAGGTTGCAGCGGAAATGAAAAACCTTGGTAAAAACATCAAAGGTTTGAAAGTTCTAGAGATTTACGGTGGCGCATCTATTGTCGACCAAATGCGTGCTCTTAAAAGTGGCGCTCATGTAGTTGTCGGTACTCCAGGCCGTGTTCAAGATCTTATCAATCGCGAACGTCTACACCTAGACGAAGTTAGTACTTTCGTTCTTGATGAAGCAGACGAAATGCTAAACATGGGTTTCGTAGATGACGTAACTGCGATCATGGAGCACGCTCCAGAGTCAGCACAACGCGTTCTGTTTTCTGCAACTATGCCTCCAATGCTGAAGAAGATCGTTGAGCGTTTCCTTCGTGACCCTGTAACGGTTGACGTAGCTGGTAAAAACCACACTGTAGACAAAGTTCAACAACAGTTCTGGGTAGTGAAAGGTGTAGAGAAAGATGAAGCGATGTCTCGTCTTCTTGAAACTGAAGAAACTGACGCGTCAATCGTATTCGTACGTACTCGTCAAGATACTGAGCGTCTGGCTGACTGGCTATCTGCACGTGGCTTTAAAGCAGCTGCACTGCACGGTGACATTCCTCAGTCTCTACGTGAGCGTACTGTTGATCACATCAAACAAGGTGTTATTGACATCCTAGTTGCAACTGATGTTGTAGCTCGCGGTCTTGACGTTCCACGTATTACGCACGTATTCAACTACGACATCCCATTTGATGTTGAGTCATACATCCACCGTATCGGTCGTACTGGCCGTGCTGGACGTAAGGGTAAAGCGATCCTTCTAGTTCGCACTAACCAAATTCGTATGCTTCGCACTATCGAGCGTGTAACTAAGTCATCTATGGAAGAAATCCAACTTCCTCTACGTGACCAAGTTGCTGAAGCTCGTCTAGCTAAGCTAGGCGCTGAGCTTGAAGCAGAGAAAGAGCACAAAGCACTAGACAAATTTGCTGAGTTGGTAGAGAAACTACAGACTTCTCTAGACATCGACCCTGCAACACTTGCTGCTATGCTTCTTAAGCGTCAGCAAGGCAAACGTCCTCTGTTCTATATTGGCGAAGACCCAATGGTTGAAGCAATTGAGCGTGACAAGCAACGTCGTAAAGAGCGCCGTGAAGGTGGTCGCGACGGCGGTCGTAACTTCAACAACCAAGACTGGGATACTTACCAGCTTCAAGTTGGTCGTGAGCAAGGCGTTCAAGTTAAAGACATCGTTGGCGCTCTAGCAAACGAACTAGGTCTAGGTAAAGGTTCTATCGGTGCGATCAAACTAGCTCAAGGTCACACATTCGTACAGCTACCTAAAGCAATGACTTCAGACGCAGCGAACAAGCTAAGCAAACTACGTATCCGTCAACAAGATGTTGGTGCTGTAGTATGTGACTTCGATGATTTCCGCGAGTCTCGTGGTGGTCGCCGTGACGGTGGTCGTCGCGATGGTGGTCGTCGTGATGGCGGTGGTTACCGTGGCAACCGCGAAGGCGGCAATCGTGGTGGTGATCGTCGTGAAGGCGGTCGTCGCGAAGGTGGCTTCCGCGGTAACCGTGACGGCAACCGCGATGGCAATCGCGAAGGTGGCGAACGTCGTTTCGATCGCAACCGTGGTGGTGATCACCGTGGTGCACATCGTGGTGAACGTGGTCACGGTCGTGGCCGTCGTACAGACGCATAATCACGAGTGATTAAAGCGACGGTTTAAGTTGCTACAAAAAGAATTGAAAGCCGAGCAAAGCGCTCGGCTTTTTTATGCGCGTCTAATACGGTTTTGCTTTTCATCGTGTTTGTTTACCCAACTTATTACTTCGTCTAAGGGCAGGGCAGGACAGAACAAGTAACCCTGAATGATGTCACAGCCTCGACTTCTCAAAAAATGCAGTGTGTCCATGTCTTGAACGCCTTCTGCTACGACCGAATACCCTAATCCATGTGCTAGCGCAATCGTGTTCTCAACGATAGAGCGGGAGCCTTCTGTGCGGCTTGCTGTGGAAAGAAATGAGCGGTCGATTTTAATTTGATCAACCGGAAGATCTCTTAACAGTGACAAAGATGAATACCCAGTGCCAAAATCATCCAAGCTGATCTTTATACCCAATCCTTTAATTTGATGAATTAAGGGGTTGAGCTCAACGACCCTATCGATCGCCATCGTTTCAGTGATCTCTAAACTTATTAGGTCAGCGAATTGCGGGTTTACTTTGAGCAAAGTTTCTAAGCGATTAAACAGCAAGTTAGATGAGAGATCTTTCGCTGATAAGTTTACGTGGACAGGAAGCTTAATGCCTTTCTCTATAAATGTTTGCAGATCCCTTTCTACTTGGTTAAGAACCCACATGGTAATGTTGTGCACCTGATTGCTACGCTCTGCGATAGGAATGAAGTCGTTGGGTGAGATCGTTTTACCATTTTCGTCATGCCAACGAATCACTGCTTCAAAACCGACAGCTAAGTTAGTGTGTGCATCAATCAACGGTTGGTAATATAACTGAAACTCTTCTTTTTCAAGCGCACATTGAATACGAGAAGATATCTCAAGTTGGTACTTAGCCCCGACGTTCATATCCTCATTATAAAACGCAAAAAGATTGCCATTACGCTTGGCGTGATACATAGCGATATCTGCGTGCTTGATCAAAAGATCATTGGTTAGGGCGTCATATGGGTAGGTGCTTATACCAAAAACAACGCGGCAGGAAACTTGAAACTCATCTAAATGAAAGCGTTCAGACATTGCAGAATCTAGTTCTTCTATGAGTTTTTTACCCGTTTCCTCGCATGCAGAAGATGTCAGGATGACAAATTCATCACCACCAACGCGGAATATCTGGTCATTGCCTTTCAGTTTCCCCTGAAGGCGTTGACCAATTTGAATAAGTAACTGGTCTCCACAAAAGTGACCCATTGCATCGTTGACCTGTTTAAAATTAACCACGTCAAAAAGGATCACCGAGAATGGGTCTCTAGATTGTATTCTGCCTTCGATAGACTCAAAGCAGTATTTACGATTAGGGAGCCCAGTAAGAGCGTCATGGACAGCATTGCGCTTCTCTCTTTCAGCAACGGTATGAAGCTCTAATATCGAATCGTTGCTCCACTTAATCACCAGCACGACAAAGATACTGCCGCCAAAAAGTATAAGAGAAACCCCAGTTTCTAAGAGAGAAGCAATAGGTTTTTGCATGATGGCGTGCAAAAAAACGGCATAAGCAAAAATGAAACAGCTGATTAACAATAATAGGAAAGTCCACCCGGTTACGTCAGTTTTCGAGCAGATGTTTTTTGTCATCTGCCATCCCCAGCAGAGCAAAATCAAACCTAAGATCACTAATAGAAATGCAATAGTGGGCACATTATTACCCCGATTTATTGATTGGTTTGTTATTTTTGTTCACCCAATAAACAACGTAGCTTATATATCTGACTTTGTACAAATTGACCTATTCATAAATTATGTTTAACAAGTGATATTTTTTAGCCTTCAAATAAAATCAAAACTTGCTACAGATCAACAAAATTTGTTCAATCAAATCGCTTTTACTAAAAGATTGTTGAAAGATTAAAAAATTATTGAATAATAGAGGGGCAAACAAGAAGTACGCAGCGCACAAGCGCTATTACAACCTCTGCTCTACAACAGGATAACTATTTCATGTCTAATTCGTTTGTACTGGTGATCAACTCTGGTAGCTCTTCATTAAAATTTGCTGTTATTGATTCTGAAACCGGTGAAGCTTTGGTATCAGGTATTGGTGAGTGTTTTGGTCTACCTGAAGCTGAAATCAGTTGGAAATATCAGGGAGAAAAAACCGTTGAAGCAATTCCAGCTGGCGGTAACCATCATCAGTACGCTGTTGAGCGAGTGGTAAAACTACTCGAAACTCTAGGTTTGAGCTCAAAATTTGTCGCTGTAGGCCATCGCATTGTCGCAGGCGGTGAAACCTTTAAAGGAACTGTGAAAGTTGATGAAACAGTTATTCAAGAAGTAGAGCGCCTTGCTGAACTTGCACCACTTCATAACAAAGCGAACGCTGAAGGCATGAGAGCGGCAATGGCGGCGTTCCCTTCACTGCCTCAATTTGCTGTATTTGACACTGCTTTCCACCAAACAATGCCAGCCAAAGCCTTTATGTACGCACTTCCTTACGAGCTTTACGAAGAGCATAAAGTGCGTCGTTACGGTGCTCACGGTACAAGCCACTACTACGTAAGCCGTGAAGCAGCGAAAATGCTAGATAAGCCGGTTGAAGAAAGCAGCTTTATCACTGTGCACTTAGGTAACGGTGCATCAGTGAGTGCGGTTAAAAATGGCGAATGTGTTGATACAAGTATGGGTTTGACGCCGTTAGCTGGCCTAATGATGGGCACTCGCTGTGGTGACCTAGACCCAAGTGTTATCGAGTTCCTTTTCCGTAAAGGCTGGGAAAAAGACGAAGTGTTCGAGATGATGAACAAGAAGTCAGGTTTCTTAGGTGTATCTGGTGTGACAAGTGATGCTCGTGGCGTACTAGAAGCAATGGAAGCGGGGAATTCACGTGCGAAGTTGGCATTTGAGATCTTCACTTACCGCGTTGCGAAATACATTACTTCCTACCTCGCGGCTCTGGATTCATTAGACGGCATCATCTTCACTGGTGGTATTGGTGAAAACTCACTACCAATTCGTCGTGAAATCTTGAAAAACCTAAAACTGTTAGGTTTTGTTGAAGATGAGAAAGGTAACGAAGACGCAAGATTTGGTAACGCAGGTGTTATTGCAACATCTGAGTTGCTCGGTGCGAAAGCACTAGTTATTCCTACTAACGAGGAATTTGTGATAGCCAAACAATCGGTTGAGCTATTGTAATATATAACGAAAACAGAAAGTTAAAAGCGAGCCTCGTGCTCGCTTTTTTTATTTAAAGCAATTTGGCAATTACTCTTTGAGTTTCAGAGCTTCGCGCTTTTTGATTAAAAAATCCATCAAGACGCGGATTTTTTTCGGCATATGCTCTCGTGAAGGTATATATAAATAAAACCCTGGAAACTCTTTGCACCAAGGTGTCAGAACTCGGGTCAATCTTCCCTCATCTATGTGCTTTTCCACCCATAAATCAATATGCTTCACTAAACCCACACCCTGTATTGCAGCTTGTAACATACTATAGTCATCATTAAAAATAGCATTACCTTTAGGCTCGAAAACGAGGGTGCGCTTTGCAACATCTGGAGAGGTTAGCGACCAATGATCAATTGTTCCGCTAGAGGTAAAACGATAAGCAAGGCAATTGTGATCTTCTAAACCCTCAGGAGTTTGAGGTAGTCCATTTTGCCTAAAGTATTCAGGAGAGCCCACTATTGCCGTTGTTAACGGCGGAGTAATAGGGATCGCAACCATATGTTCATCTAAGCTTAATCCTAAGCGAATGCCAGCGTCAACGCCTTCTGCGACGATGTTAGAAAACCCATCATCCATGATTAGCTCTAGGCGTATTTTAGGATAACGAGAGAGGAACTCACCTAGATAGGGCTCAATAAGCAGCCGAGCAGCGGTTCTTGATACACTGATACGGATTAATCCCGAAGGCTCAAGATGAGAGTCGTTCAATTCGTTAACGACCTGCTCAATGTTCACCAATGAAGGTTGCAAAATATCAAGCAGACGTTGGCCTTCTTCCGTCAGCGACATACTTCTGGTGGTTCGATTAATTAACCGAACTTGTAGCTGTTGTTCTAACGCTTTTAGGTGTTGTGATAAGGCAGCACGGGTTACCCCCATTTCTAAGGCTGCTTTAGTGAAACTACGATGGCGAGCAATATGTGCAAACCACGTCAGTGATGAAATTAAAGAAGGTTCTATTCTCATTTGTTAAGTATAACTAAACAGTCATGTAGATAAAACGATATTTATCCGAAACAGTGTGTTGACTAATATTACATCGAAGCTTAGGTCAGCCTGAGATGAACAGTTAACTTCTAATGGAGAATGTCGCTATGTCTAAAGTCACTTTCAAAAATCTCAATGGTCAAGGTATTGAGATTTCAGCGGTTATCAACTTCCCTACAGATTTTGATGCAAGTAAACAATATGCGGCGGTTGTTGTTTCACACCCAGGTGGTGGCGTAAAAGAGCAAACCGCAGGCCTATATGCGAGTAAACTTGCAAAAAGCGGCATAATTGCCATTGCGTTTGACCGTTCGTATCAAGGTGAAAGTACAGGTGAGCCTCGCCAAATGGAAAACCCTTACACGAGTACTGAAGACGTGAGCGCAGTCGTCGACTATCTGACAACGTTAGAGTACGTCGATAACGATAAAATTGGCGCAATGGGGATTTGTGCTGGTGCGGGCTATAGTGCAAATGCAGCGATCAATGATCGTCGAATCAAAGCACTGGGTATGGTTAGTGCCGTAAACATTGGCCAAATGTTCCGTAATGGTTGGGATAATTCGGTTAACGATGCTGACGCTGTTGGTTACTTAGAATTTGGTTCGAATGCTCGCACAACCGACACGAATGGTACAGAATTCGCGACTATTCCTCTAGCTCCGATGCGTGAAGAAGATGCCTCAAATACAGAGCTACGCGAAGCTTGGGAGTATTACCACACACCACGTTGTGAACATCCAAATGCGCCGGGTTTTGCTCTAACTCGTAACTTAAACCAGATCATTACTTACGATGCGTACCACAAAGCGGAAGCATTCCTAACTCAGCCAATTCTTGCTGTCGTTGGTAGTGACGCAGGCAGCAAATGGATGAGTGATGACCTGATAGAACGTGCAGCGAGTTCAGATAAAACCTTGTATGCCATTGATGGTGCAAACCATATGTCGCTTTATGATGTTGCCGAATACGTCGATGACGCAGTATCCCAACTCGCATCTTTCTTCCAACGCACTCTTTAATATTCCCGATGAAAGGCTCAATTGCTTCGAGCCTTTCTGCTCTCAAGGCTTTTTACTCTTAAGGTATTGATTATGAATATGCAAAAAATCACTTTTAGAAATGCTGATATGTCTTGGGATATGTCTGCATTAATTTTATTCCCAGAAGGCTTCAATGAATCGAAACGCTACCCAACAATGATAAGTGTTCATCCTTTTGGTAGTTGTAAAGAACAAACATCCAGCGCTGTCTATGGTAAAGCCCTTGCTGAGTTAGGTTACGTCGTGATCGCATTTGACGCGAGCTTCCAAGGAGAATCGGGAGGATTGCCTCGCTACGTAGAAGACCCAAGTCAACGTGTTGAAGATATCAGTCGCGTTATCGACTATGCAGTAACTTTACCATATGTCGATGAGAATAGAATTGGTGGACTCGGTATCTGCGGCGGTGGTGGTTACATGATCAATTCAGCCCTAACCGAAAAGCGCTTGAAAGCTGTCGTAGGTATTACGCCTGTTAACTTAGGCCGCTTGTTCCGTGAAGGCTTTAGTATGTACGACCCTATCGCCAATCTTGAAGCTATGGCTGCACAGAGAACAGCCGAAGCTCGCGGCTCAGAGCTGAAAATCGATGAACTTCTTCCTCCAAATATTGAATTTGCAAAAGAAAATGGATTAACAGAACGAGACGTGTTCGAAGCTACTGAATACTACAAAACATCACGTGGACAAACCGAAGGTGGTGCAACTCGTATGCTGTTTTCACATGCACAGAAAACACTGAGCTGGGATGCCTTTGCATTTGCCGAAACGTTATTGACTCAGCCTGTTATGGCCGTGGTAGGGCAAAAAGTCGGGGCATTTGGTGCTTATCGTGATGGGCAGGAAATTTATGGCCGCTCTGTTCAATCAAAAGACCGACAGCTGGTTAATTTGGAAAATTGGTCTCACTATGAACTGTATGACCATCCAGAAGCAGTCGGCATTGCAATGGACAAGGTTTCTGCATTCCTTGAAACACACTTAAAATAATCTAATAAGTTAGAAGCGTTTTGTAGAGTTGCAAAGCGCTTATTTTTAACAGCGTAAGATGTAGTTCGAAGCGAGTAGGTCGGTAAATCTTCGTGCGAATAACCTCATCTACAGGCTATTGACTAAATACCACTGCCAAATACTGTTTAAGACAATGTACACTGAAACCTAATTAAAGGCGTTAGATAGGAATGAAGTTTAATTTATGCGCAAATCAGATAAGAAGGTCGAGAATCTAATTAGAGAAGTGTTGACCGAAGTTTGTGAAGATACGCTAAAAGGCTACGATGGCTTTCTTTGGGTGACTCATACCGTCAAATTCTCTTCTTTTCCACAAAGCTTAGAAATAGTCTGCGTCTTCGAAACGAAGCAAGATCGAGCTAACTTTTTTGAAGGAGAGGGCCGACAGCATGTTTCCACAACTATTCAAAAGGCCTTTAATAAGGTAGGAGTGCAACTAAAGAACGTCAGTAAGCAAATCAGTTACGATACAAAACAAAAGTGTTAGTGCGGGCAGCAATTGAAGTGAGTTAGGGTTGTTTTAGGCATCCAAAGCTTCATTTTATGAGTTTTGATATAAAGCCTGAAGACTAAGCTTGGGCTTTCTCTGCCAAACTTATCTTTGCCCCAAAATAAGCTGGAATAAATACTCTACAAAATTTGGTGCTTGCGTTTTACCCTACAAAAAGTTATCCGATAGAATACAAACCAACATAACTTGCCCCTTCACTATGCTTGTTTGACTTGGCAATTTGCCTATTTAACCAGTTAATTCCTCGAGGTATCTTGTTGGGGGATGATAAAGCACTGAAAATATTGTTATTATCCTTTTTCATTTACTAGTAAAACTAAACCCCATGAGATATGAATCCGCTCCTGTAGCTCCAGTAGAAAGACAAAAAACCACAAGAGAACGTACAGTACGTCAACGCCTAGAACGTCAGGAAGAGCTGAGATATACCGCGAGCGATGAGAAACGATGGGCTGAAAATAGAGAGCGCGTTCTTGCTGAACGCAAAGCTGCCCAACAAGCTTATGGCTTAACAGAAAAAGAATGGGACGATGATTTACAAAAGCAAGCTAAAGAATATCAATGGGACACCTCTCAACAAGAGAACGTCAGTATTGCCGTACTAACCGTTGAAGAAGCCAACGAGTATTTGGATTTGCTCATTAAAGACACGCACGGACAGCTCACTATAGGTAAGGACTACACTGGCGTTAGCAAGGGACTTAAAGACGCTTATGACGTGGCCAAAGATCTCGGTGGATTTGGGGCAACCGCCAAAGCCGTCAATATCAATGGTGTAATGAACATTGTGGTTGAGAACTACAAGCCTCGATATTTAGATTTAGGTGTCCGTTGGCAGGAAGCAACGCCTAAAATGCTTAAAATTGGCCACGCCCTAAACACCGTTCGAGGCAATGTCAGTTTCTTGAGCAGCAATATCTATGTAGAACTTGTGTTCAGTGGTGCGGTTAATGCAGTTGATTACATATTGCACGATGAAAAAACGCTAGGTGAGGTAGTAGGACAGTTTACATCGGATGTATCAAAAGGTGTGGTTGCTGGTGTGATTGCTCAAGGCATAACGATAGGGCTTAGAGTTGGAGTTACCGCAGCGTTTGCAGCGCCACCAACAGCGTTATTGTTGGGTTTCTTTGTGCTTACTGCTTTCGGTATTGGTAAAGTTGTTTCGGCTATTGATGACCAATACAAGTTCACCGAACCAATGAAAAAAGAAATTGAGAGGTTGATTGATGAAAATTAATCGTTTTCGCTCTGGACTATTTTTGGCGGCATGCATAGCATCATCATTGCTCATAGTCCCTTTCTCTACCAATGGCCTTTACGACTCAGAAAGTCTCCCAAATGTGGTCAAGATATACAGCCCACTAAATGACGCGTCATTACTGGCTCTTAGCTACGCAATGATCACTGCATCGTTATTGTCATTGATAGTATTCATTACTGGCCGATGCTTAAGATGGTTACCTAAAGTGGTTGTGTTAGTTCTAAGCTGCTTATTCTTGGCTTCCTTTGCATATGGTTGGCATACGAATGTATCAACAAAGCAAGAGCTTAATGAGAAAGGCTATATTGAATGTGTATCTGAACGGGAGCTTGCATTGAAGTTCTCAAGCAAAACTTATGTTCTTCCCCCCGAGACTTGCGATTAAAGGTTTAGTGAAGATGGCCACTAGCGAACTGGTGACCAATGAAAGTCAATAGCCGTTTACTTTTTGAGGAAGCTTGGTAATCACTGCCAATACTTCGTCACATAGCGCAGAGGCATCTTCATAGGGGCAATATCGTTAACGTCCACTGGGTGGTGCACGTCACGAATGTCCGAGCCAATTTTCAGCATTCTTACCATTCTTGGAGCTAACACTCCTTGGTTGGTTAATGGAATACTAATCCTACAGTTTGTAGTGGCCAAAGGAGTTTGGCCACGCATTTGAAGCCCATCCATACATAAACTAATCAGTATTTCGCTAATTTAGCAAAATCACTAACTCAAAAATGTCCAAAAGCTTGTTGGTCGGTGTGCTGTTATTGGTTGCTCCGTGCGCTATTAATAGAAATGCAAGCGAATAAGGAGTGGCTAATCGATCAAACGGCGGATGGAACAGCGATAAAACGGCAAAAACTATTGGAATTAAGTCAAGGCCCTTTTTTTTAATGAAAAGGCTTATTGATCTGAACACACCGCTTCTCCATATAAGTATATCCACAAATACAAACCTCAAACTGGCGATAAAGAGCTTTAATATTGATAAATATATAAACAGCTTGGGCGCTGAAGAAATTTCAGTATACTGCGCTTAGGTTACACTGTAGAAAAAATCGCCGTATTCCCAGCGGGGTCCTTTGATGAGAAATAGAAATCGCGTTTGAATATGCAACCAAACGATTTTGCCGCTTGCAGTTTATTCGGTATACAAATAATAAACCTTTGACTAGTCCGAAGGTCGGTCGAATGAGAGAAAGTCATGTTTTTTAATAAGTCGCTTCAACAAGAAAATCAACGATTAAAGCAGGAGTTGCAAATCCTGCAGCAAATCCAAACCAGTTTAGATGAAGAGATGATCCGCTTAACATTGGATAGTAAAGGCCTCATTACTTCTGCAAATACCAAACTACAGCAAGAACTTTTCTTACATGATGATGAGATCTTAACGAAATCAATTACTGAATTGGTACCGTCAAATTCGCGCAATACAGATCACTTTCATCGAATGAAGAAAGCCGTCCAAGATAAAGTGTTCTGGAATGGGGCATTGCAAGTACAGAAAGGTAATGGTGAGGAAGCCTGGTTAAGAACGATTATCCAGCCTGTTTTAAATGAGCACAGAGAAGTAGAAAGCTTTTTTGTTTTTGCTTCTGAACTTACACGAACGATCAAATCATCTCGTGAGCAAGAGGACATGCTAAATGCATTAAGTCGTTCTATGGCGGTGATTGAGTTCACATTAGATGGCCATGTTTTAAAAGCCAACGATAATTTCCTAAACACAATGGGTTATACGCTTGATCAGATTCTAGGAAAGCATCATCGCATGTTTTGTGATCAGGAAGAGTCGAGCTCTCAAGCTTACCGTGAGTTTTGGCAACGTTTAGCAAAAGGGCAATTTTCATCAGAGCGATTCAAACGAGTTAACCGTTATGGTGAAGAGGTGTGGTTAGAGGCTTCATATAACCCAATCCATAACGACAGAGGAGAGCTCTATAAGGTCGTTAAGTTCGCGACAGATATTACCCAGCAGGTAATGCAGGAACAGAAAATGGCCCAGGCTGCGCAATTGGCGAATGAAATCTCCCAAGAAACTGGAACACAAACCCTGCAAGGGCAAGAGGTTATAGGCTCAACGTTAGAAAAGATGCAGATACTTTCCGAGCAAATGCAGCAAGCGAACACCGCGATTGACGAGCTTAAAGCGCACTCATCGCGTATTAGCGAGTTGGTAAATAGCATCAGTGGTATCGCTGACCAAACTAACTTATTGGCGTTAAATGCGGCGATAGAAGCGGCTCGTGCGGGTGAGCATGGTAGAGGTTTTGCCGTTGTTGCTGATGAAGTCAGACAGCTTGCTACAAGAACCAATGCAACCACCGATGAAATTGTCACAATGGTAAGTGAAAACCTACAGCGAACAGATAACGCAGTTAAGCTGATCGCTAAATGCCAAAAAGAAGCACTAGATACGCTAGAGCTCTCTGAAAAAGCAGGTAATGTGATGAATGAAATACAAGATGGCGCTAGCCGTGTTGTAGAGGCCGTGGAGCAATTTAACCGCTCGTTGTAGTTAATCAATAAGTTTTCATTGTAGGGGCGATGGGTAAAAAGCAATTCGCCTTATTCAACCTGTATTGAGGAGCGCTGAAGTCGCAATACTACTCCTGCCGCAGTCAAGTTAAGCGTTTTGAAAGAGGGGTAGTTCGACACCCCGTACAGGTTTTAGCCAGTTTGCTTGCTGTATAGAATGCCAAAGTAATTTAGTATGCGAAAAGGCTTGCCTTAAGACTTTGCCTGCATTTAATGTATCTAGAAGCAGAACTTCAATCTGCGTGACAACAATACAGGAGAGGATCGGGCTTTCACTTTTTCGCTCGACACAAACCCCTTTCAAATTTACACAGTAGCACAGTAAAACTCTCTTGCTGCGCTATTGTGTGTTCCATATTTTGTGAGTACTTATGTTTAACTCAGAACGCAAAGCGACGGTTATTCTGGTTGCGACGACGATGATCGCTGCACTTGGCTGGATATTCTCTAAGGAGACAATACAGGGTTTACCACCTTTTGGCTTTATTGGGGCGCGATTTACTATCGCTTCGCTCTGCTTACTGCCTCTATGTTACCGACCTTTGCTGAAAGCAAACTTAAAAGATGTGCTTTCTGCTGGTGGTGTCGGGCTCCTGTTAGGCAGTGCCGTTATGACATGGATTTACGCTATTTCTATCAGTGATACTCTCGGGGAAGGCGCATTTATCATGAGCCTTTCCATGCTGTTTGTGCCGATTGTTGCATGGGTTATGTTTCGTCAACGACCACAACGAATTTTCTGGCTTTCTTTGCCTATCGCTGTATTAGGTCTTGCTTGTCTTTCTTTAGTTGGTGGCTGGAAACAATCGGCCAGTCAATTGTGGTTTCTTGGTGCAGCACTGGTTTTGGCGCTTCATTTTAATGTGAACAGCAAATACTCTCAAAAACTACCTGTGCTGCTGCTTACTTGCGTGCAACTTTTTTCAGCAGGTTGTTTAGGTTTGTTGGTTTCATTTTTTATGGAATCTTTCCCAGCAGAGGTGGATTCCTCTATTTGGTGGTGGTTTGCGTTGAGTACCTTATTAGCGACGAGCTTGCGTTACGTAATGCAAACCATGGGGCAAAAATTTGTTCAGGCAGGTAACGCTGCTCTAATTATGATATTAGAACCAGTTTGGACGGTTATTCTGAGCGTGCTGTGGTATGGCGAAGTGCTAACGGCAAATAAACTAGTAGGTTGTGTGCTTATCTTATTTTCTCTAATTATTTATCGTACTGGCGGGCGGTTTCGCTTCCCTACTCGAAAGTAGAGCAAATTAACTTGGGTTGGGAGAATTTGAGGTGCCGGATGGCCTTCTACGAAAGTGATAATACGCGGTTACGCAATGCTAATGACACTTTTGATGTAGGCTGCCGACCCAGCTCTTCGCTGATCATCCAGCCAGCTTTAGCCAGTAGATCTAAGTCGATCCCCGTCTCTATTCCTAATCCTTGGCATAAATATAGTACATCCTCCGTTGCGACATTCCCTGATGCGCCATGAGCGTATGGGCATCCACCCAGCCCAGCTACACTACTGTCGATGGTGTTGATGCCCATACTCAGTGCCTGATAAATGTTGGTGAGAGCTTGTCCCCATGTGTCGTGGAAATGGACAGCAAGCTGGGGAAGAGGTGCAACCAACATGACGGCTTCTAGCATAGCAGCGATACGGTTTGGCGTGCCTGTACCGATTGTGTCGCCTAGAGACACCTCATAACACCCTAAATCGATGAGTGATTTGACCACGCTCGCCACTTGTTTAGGGGCTGTCGGGCCATCGTAAGGGCAGTCGGCAACGCAGGATAGATAGCCACGAACAGGGATGCCGTGTTTGGTGGCTAATCGCATTACAGGTTCGAAGCGAGTTAGGCTTTCTGCAATCGAGCAATTGATATTGTGTTGGCAGAATCCTTCTGAGGATGAAGTGAAAATCGCGACCTGATTGACACCAGCCTCTAACGCTTGTTCTAAGCCTTTTAGGTTTGGTGTCAGGGCAGAATAAGTAACATGATTTCGCATTGTTATTGCTTTCATGACCTCTGTTGAGTCCGCCATTTGTGGCACCCATTTGGGCGAAACAAAAGAGCCCGCCTCAATATGCGTTAGCCCAGTATCAGAGAGTAAGTTGATCAGCCGGATTTTAGTCTGGGTCGTAACAGGAGATTCATTTTGCAACCCATCTCTAGGACCTACTTCGACAATCTTTACTTTGGAAGGTAGCATTACTTGTCCTGTGACTTGGTGACCCAACTTGGGCTACGCTTTTCAAGAAACGCTTGCAGCCCATCTTGACCTTGGGGTGATACTCTAATGTCCGCAATGAGCTTGCTAGTATAGTGAATCAGTTGTTGATCGATGGGGTTTTGATGACATTGATGGCAGAGCGTTTTCGCTTTACGCATCGCATCTGGGCTATTAAGTAGCAACGTCTTGATTACGCTATCGACCGCATTTTCAAGCTGTTTGGCTTCTTTCACTTCGTGCACAATACCAAACCGTTCGGCATCTTCGGCTGAAATGACTTCACCACTTAAGATATAGCGTCTAGCTTGTCTATTCCCCATCGCGCGCATGACGTAAGGCGCAATGGTCGCTGGAACTAAACCAAGCTTAACTTCACTTAAGCAAAAGTTGGCACTTTGGCTTGCGATGGCGATATCACTACAACAAATCAACCCTAAAGCACCACCATAAGCGGAACCTTGAACAACTGCGATGGTGGGTTGAGGGAACGAATCTAGTGTTTCCATGAGTCTTGCCAAGTTTTGGGCATCAACGAAGTTATCTTGCCTCGTGCTGTCGGCCATCGACTGCATCCAATTCAAATCGGCCCCGGATGAAAAATGCTTACCGTTACTTCTTAATACCAAGCACCGCACATCCGTTCGTAAAGCGAGATAATCTAGGCGGTGGATCAGCAAGTCGATCGTACAAGCGTCAAAAGCATTGTGTTTGGCTGCTCTGTTTAGGGTAATGGTCGCTACGCCATTATCATCGACATGCCAAAGAACATCATCTTGCCTTTGGGCGTTGGGAATAATGCTTGGTTGCATTTCCTGCATACTTACTTCCTTAATTCATCTTTGGATGTTTACATTCTGAAGACGCCAAACTCGCTATCAGGAATGGGGGCGTTTAATGCTGCCATTAACGCTTGACTCAACACCTGACGCGTTTTTTTAGGGTCAATAATTCCGTCATCCCATAGCCGAGCACTCGCAAAATAGGGATGTCCTTGTGTTTCATACAAGTCTATGATCGATTCTCTAAAAATGTGCTCTTCTTGCTCTGACCACGCTTCCCCCTGACGTTCCTTCGCGTCTTTTCGAACTTGTGTTAAAACGCCTGCTGCTTGTTCTCCGCCCATCACAGAAATACGCGCGTTCGGCCACATCCACATCATGGTTGGATCATACGCTCGGCCGCACATGCCGTAATTACCAGCGCCGTACGATCCACCGATGATCACGGTAAACTTCGGCACGTCAGCACAAGCGACGGCCATCACTAGCTTGGCGCCATGTTTTGCGATGCCTTCTTCTTCAACCTTTTTTCCGACCATAAAGCCGGTAATGTTTTGGAGAAAAAGAAGCGGTGTTTTCCGTTTGGCGCACAGCTCAATAAAGTGCGCGCCTTTTTGTGCCGATTCAGAAAACAAGATACCGTTGTTTGCCACAATACCAATCAAGTGTCCTTGAATACGAGCGAAGCCACACACTAGCGTTCTGCCGTACAAGGCTTTGAATTCGTCGAAATCAGAATCATCGACGATGCGGGCAATAATTTCTCGAACGTCGAATGACAGTCGTAAGTTTGCATTCACGATTCCGTAGATTTCTTCTGCGTCGTAGCGGGGAGGAAGTACGGTGTTTTCTGGCTTAACAGGTCTTGTTCTATTGGCATTGGCAATGGCTTCTCTCGCAAGCATTAGGGCATGTTCATCATTTTCAGCGTAATAATCTGCGACACCAGATTTCCGACAATGCACGTCTGCACCGCCGAGCTCTTCACCCGTCACGACTTCGCCAGTGGCCGCTTTCACCAAAGGTGGCCCCGCCAAAAAAATGGTGCCTTGCTCTTTAACCATAATGGAGACATCCGCCATGGCAGGAACGTACGCGCCCCCAGCAGTGCAAAGCCCCATCACAACAGCAACTTGGGGAATGCCTTTCGCTGACATTCTCGCTTGGTTAAAGAAAATGCGACCAAAGTGTTCTTTGTCGGGGAAGACGTCGGACTGATGAGGGAGATTTGCGCCACCGGAGTCCACCAAGTACACGCAGGGGAGTTGGCAACGTTGGGCAATCTCTTGCGCTCTTAGGTGTTTTTTTACCGAGAGTGGGTAGTAGGTTCCACCTTTTACCGAAGCATCGTTGGCGATAACCATGCATTGAATTCCCTCTATGATACCAATGCCGGCGATAACGCCAGCGCATGGGATCGCTTCGTCATACACCTGCCAGGCGGCAAACTGGCTGATTTCAAGAAAGTCAGTGTTGTCATCAAGCAAGCGCGCGATGCGTTCTCGGGCTGGGAGTTTTCCTTTTTGCCTCTGGTGCTGAATGGCTTTTTCACCGCCTCCCTGTTTGATGGTATCGATGTGTTGATTCAGTTGAGTGACCAACGTTTCCATCGCAGCTTTATTGGAAAGAAATAACTCGTCAGTTGGCTTAGTTTTACTTTTGATAATGGCCATAATGACTTCCTTGTCGTATGTTCCGTTAGCGAGATTCTTCGAACAGTTCTCGGCCTATTAACATGCGGCGAATCTCTGAGGTACCCGCGCCGATTTCATAAAGCTTTGCATCACGTAGCAAACGACCAGCAGGGTATTCATTGATGTAGCCATTCCCACCGAGCAGTTGTATTGCATCGAGTGCCATTTGTGTGGCGAGTTCTGCACTGTACAAAATCGCGCCAGCGGCGTCTTTGCGTGTTGCGTTACCTCGATCACAAGCCGCTGCGACGGTATATACATACGCTTTTGCTGCACTCATTCGAGAGTACATATCGGCGATCTTGCCCTGAACTAACTGAAACTCGCCAATGGATTTTCCAAACTGCTCTCGTTCATGTACGTACGGGACCACAATGTCCATGCAAGCTTGCATTATCCCGAGTGGTCCGGCAGCGAGGACGACGCGCTCGTAATCCAGCCCACTCATTAACACCTCGACGCCTTGATTCAACTCGCCAAGAATATTCTCTTTTGGCACTACGCAATGGTTAAATATAAGTTCGCAAGTATTCGAGCCTCTCATGCCTAGTTTGTCCAGCTTTTGAGCATGAGTGAAACCTGCGAAGTTACGTTCAATAATGAATGCGGTAATGCCACGTGAACCTGCGCTGACATCCGTTTTAGCGTAAAGCACCACTACGTCAGCATCGGGCCCGTTTGTTATCCACATTTTGTTGCCATTCAGTACAAAATGGTCGCCCTTGTTTTCCGCTTTCAGTTGCATGCTTATCACGTCTGAACCGGCATTGGGCTCACTCATCGCTAGGGCGCCAACGTGCGTACCATCAATGAGTTTTGGAAGGTACTTTTCGCGTTGAGAAGGTGTGCCGTTACGAAAGATTTGGTTGACGCACAGGTTAGAATGAGCTCCGTAGCTTAAAGCGACAGACGCAGAGGCACGGCTGATTTCTTCCATGGCAACAACGTGAGCGAGGTATCCCATGCCTGCACCACCAAGCTCTTCATCGACGGTCACACCAAGCAACCCCATTTCTCCCAACAAAGGCCATAAATGATTCGGGAACTGGTTATCGCGGTCTATCTCAGCGGCGATGGGCGCAATATGTTCCGTAGCAAAGGCATTAACGTGTTCTCGGAGCATATCGATGGTATCACCAAGTCCGAAATTGAGTGGGGTATAGGTGCTTTTCATAACGTCTCCCGGTATCAGAGGTAAGGTGGAAAAGCCTGTAGCGGTGTTGCTAATTGAGTATAGCGTTTATGTCTGCTTGCTTTTGAGTGTTTGAATACAACGCTCCTTAGCGGCATTCAACTCTGCCATAACGACGCTGATGTCGTTGAGTTGTTGCTGTAGGACGGCTTGTTTCTCTTCAATGATATTGAGCATTTTCAATAACTGTCCTTCGGTTTGTTGCATGTCGTAGAGCTCGAAAAGTTCTCGAATTTCTGCCAACGAAAAACCGAGTCGTTTCCCTCTTAAAATCAGTTTGAGGCGAATTCTATCCCTGCGTTGATAAACGCGCATATTGCCCTTTCGCTCTGGTTCAATCAGACCCACGTCTTCATAAAACCGGATACTGCGAGTAGTAATATCAAACTCCTTGGCGAGGTCACTGATCTTGTATTTTTCCATAACATACTTACCTCGAATAAAAATCCAGTTTCTGGAAATCGAACCTTAAATGGGAAGGCCGAACATCAACTTTGAAATATAAACGTCTGCTTGGTGTGTTTTTTCATCTCATTGTAAAGGCTAGTGCTATGCTTACGTAAACGTCAAGAAATCGCGGAATGAAAGTTTGTTAGTGAAAAAGGCGATAAAGGCTGGTGTGGCGCTTGGTGAGTAATTCTATGTAGGGTGTCATCAGTCTGCCAAGTGTTCACATATACCTTAAGGGAATGCGAATCATGGGAAAAGACATCTGGATTGTCAGCGCGAAAAGAACGCCAATTGGGCGCTTTCAAGGCAAGTTGCAAACTTACTCTGCTCCTCAATTAGGCGCACTGGCGATCAAGGCGGCAATGCACGAAGTGAATGTGACTTCGGTGGATGAAGTGTTCATGGGATGTGTGCTTCCAGCAGGGTGTGGACAAGCTCCTGCGAGGCAAGCATCTATGGGGGCAGATCTTCCTTTGGGTGTAGGGTGCACCACCATTAACAAAGTGTGTGGCTCTGGCATGAAGAGCGTCATGTTAGCGCACGATCTCATTAAAGCTGGAACGATTCGCTCTGCCATTGCTGGTGGTATGGAAAGTATGACCAATGCGCCGTATTTGCTGAGGGAGGCGAGAAAGGGAATGCGTATGGGGCACCAGTCTGCGTATGACCACATGTTTCTCGATGGGCTACAAGATGCTTACGAAGGGCACTTAATGGGTGTTTATGCTCAGCAAGTCGCTGACAGGCTTAAGTTCACCAGAGAGCAAATGGATGAATGGGCCGTGATGTCGGCAAAACGTGCGTTGGAAGCTCAAGAGCGAGGCTTGTTTGCCGATGAACTTTCGCCGGTTTCACTCAATACCAAGTCAGAACAAGCGGAGCTGGACTACGATGAGCCCCCACGCTCGATTGACCTTGGTAAAATTCCTCAACTCAAACCTGCATTCGATGAAAAAGGTACGGTGACCGCTGCTAATTCGAGTGCCATTTCAGATGGCGCGGCGGCTCTTGTGCTTATGGATGAAGACACTGCGCGTCATCAGGGGCTTAAACCACTTGCGATCATCAAGGCGCACTCTACACATGCCAGAAAACCTGCAGAATTTACTTTGGCACCCATCTACGCAATTGAGCAACTGCTGTTCCAGCTAGATTGGTCCATTTATGAAGTGGACCTGTGGGAAATCAATGAAGCCTTTGCCGTCGTGACACAAATAGCGGTGGCGGAACTTGGGCTTGATACGAGCAAAGTAAATATTAAAGGTGGAGCCTGTGCACTTGGGCATCCGATAGGGGCTAGTGGCGCACGAATTCTGGTGACATTGATTCACAGTTTGCGTCAGCTACAAGCGCTAGGCACCAATGGTGATCTCGAAGCCAAAAAAGTGATGCGGGGTGTTGCGTCACTTTGTATCGGTGGTGGAGAAGCCACGGCGATAGGCATTGAAATACCGCTTTAATTGAAATCAGAAAGGAGTAAATGATGACTCGTTTGGTTCCCTTGTTTATTGGTGGCGAGTTTCGTGAATCTCAAACATCGGATTGGGTTGAGGTAACCAATCCCGCCACTAATGATGTCATTGCGTACGTTCCATGTTCCACAGAGCACGAGATGGAAGCCGCCATTGATAATGCGAAAGAGACATTCCAATCTTGGAAGGAAGTGGCAATATCCGAGCGTGCCCGAGTTATGCTGCGTTATCAGCACTTGCTCAAAGATCATCATGATGAGCTTGCCACACTGCTTTCTCATGAAACGGGTAAGATTTTAGCGGATGCCAAAGGCGATGTGTGGCGTGGTATCGAGGTTGTTGAGCAGGCTGCAAACATTGCTAGCAACATGATGGGAGAAACCGTCGAAAACGTTGCCACGGATATTGATAGTTACTCAATGATTCAGCCCTTAGGTGTGTGTTGTGGGATCACGCCGTTTAACTTTCCAGCCATGATTCCGTTGTGGATGTTCCCAATCGCTATCGCTGCGGGCAATACGTTTGTGCTCAAACCCTCCGAACAAGTGCCATTGACCTCTATTCGTTTAGCTGAACTATTTGAGCAAGCTGGCGCGCCGAAAGGAGTGTTGCAGATCGTTCATGGCCGCAAAGAGCAAGTCGACTTTCTTCTGGCTCATCCTGATATTCGAGCGGTGTCATTTGTTGGCTCGGTTCCCGTTGCCCGTTATATCTACACCACAGGGACTAAACATTTTAAACGGGTTCAAGCTTTTGCTGGTGCAAAGAATCACATGGTGATCATGCCTGATGCAAACAAAGATCAAGTGGTGAATAACCTAATCGGAGCCTCCGTAGGGGCTGCGGGGCAACGCTGTATGGCGATTTCTGTTGCGGTATTTGTCGGCGATTCAAAACAATGGATTGCAGACCTGAAACTGGCGATGGCGAAAGTACACCCAGGGCCTTGGGATGATGAACAGGCTGCTTATGGCCCACTGATCAGTGAGCAAGCCAAACAACGCGTATTGGACCTAATCGAAGATGGCAAACAACAAGGCGCAGTGTGTGAACTGGATGGCAGTCAGTGTGAAGTGGAAGGCTTTCCCGATGGAAACTGGATTGGCCCAACCTTGTTTAGCGGTGTAACAGCGAATATGTCGATTTACACGCAAGAGATATTTGGCCCTGTTTTAGTTTGTATGGAAGTCGAAACGTTGCAAGAGGCCATTGAGTTGGTGAATCGCAACCCATACGGGAACGGCACTTCCATTTTTACGGCTAATGGCGCTGCTGCGAGAAAATATCAGCATGACATTCAAGTCGGTCAGGTTGGGATCAATGTGCCTATTCCAGTCCCTTTACCATTTTTCTCCTTTACTGGTTGGAGAGGCAGTTTCTATGGTGATTTACATGCGTATGGTAAACAAGCGGTACGTTTTTATACCGAGACTAAAACGGTGACGGCACGTTGGTTTGATGACGATATTCCAACGGGGCCCAATCTGACCATCCAACTGCGCTGAGTGAATAAAAGGAGCTTTTATGGACTTTGAACTTAATGAAGATCAACGTGCATTTGCCGATACCGCTCAACAATTTGTCGATGAGCGTTTAGCACCGATGGCGGCGGAGTGGGATGAAAAGCAGATCTTCCCCAAAGACGTATTGAGAGAAGCGGGGGAACTGGGGTTTCTCAGTCTCTACACACCAGAAGAACATGGCGGCTTAGGGTTAAGCCGTTTGGATGCGTCAATTATCTTTGAACAACTCTCAATGGGCTGTACGTCGACGACCGCTTTCATGACTATCCACAATATGGTGAGTTGGATGATCGCGAGTTTCTCGAACGAAGAAGTGAGAGCCAAATATTGCTCTAAGCTGGTCTCTGGCGAGTGGTTGGGTTCATATTGCTTAACCGAGCCTAATGCGGGATCGGATGCCGCTTCGTTGGCCACAACTGCGAGCAAAAAAGGTGATACTTACGTGCTGAATGGCGGCAAAACCTTTATCTCTGGCGCAGGAGAGACAGATGTTTTGGTCGTGATGGCGCGAACCGGAGAAGCGGGTGCCAAAGGTGTGTCCGCATTTGTTGTCCCTGCTCACGCAGATGGCATCAGCTATGGGCGCAAAGAACCCAAAATGGGTTGGAACAGCCAGCCAACACGAGCGGTTACTTTTGAAAATGTCGTTATTCCAGCTAGCCATTTACTGGGCGAAGAAGGGCAAGGTTTTGTTTTTGCGATGAAAGGGCTTGATGGAGGGCGTATAAATATTGCGACCTGTTCCGTCGGTACGGCTCAACAGGCCCTTGAACAGGCGACACAATATATTCAGGAGCGTAAGCAGTTCGGCAAACCGCTTGCGCAGTTTCAAGCCTTACAATTCAAATTGGCAGACATGGCAACAGAGCTAGTGGCTGCGCGGCAGTTAGTGCGCTATGCCGCCAGCAAGCTCGACCGAAATGATCCGGATGCCACGGCTTATTGCGCTATGGCAAAACGGTTTGCAACCGATGTGGGCTTTCAGGTTTGCGACCACGCGCTGCAGCTTTATGGCGGCTATGGTTACATCAAAGAGTATCCAATGGAGCGTCATTTCAGAGATGTACGTGTGCATCAAATTCTGGAGGGAACGAACGAAATTATGCGTTTGATCATCGCACGTCGTTTGCTCTCTGAGGATTCGGCTTTGCTTTAGCAAAGTATTGTATTTGCTCATTGATAAAGGATTCAGATATGCCATTAACCCAAGCAGCCATTCAACATACGATCGCTAATCATGTTGCGGTGGTGACGATGAACAACCCGCCAGCCAATACGTGGACAGCAGAGAGTCTCAAGGCACTGAAATCGCTGATACTCACACTTAACGATGATAAGCAGGTCTATTCATTGGTTTTAACCGGCAGTGGAGAAAAGTTTTTCTCTGCTGGTGCGGATCTCAAGCTATTGTCTGATGGTGACAAAGTGGTTGCGTTAGACATGGCTCGATGCTTTGGTGAAGCTTTTGAAACGCTCTCTGAATTCCGTGGTGTTTCCATTGCCGCCATTAATGGTTACGCCATGGGCGGAGGGTTAGAAGTGGCATTAGCTTGTGACATTCGAGTCGTTGAAGAGCAAGCGGTACTTGCTTTACCAGAAGCCAAAGTCGGACTTTTGCCCTGTGCTGGTGGTACCCAAAACCTCACAGCGTTAGTGGGGGAAGGTTGGGCAAAGCGCATCATTTTATGTGGAGAGCAAGTCAGCGCTGACAAAGCAAAAGAACTAGGCCTAGTTGAGGAGTTGGTTCCCAAAGGCGAAGCTTTAAGTAAAGCGATGGAGCTTGCTGAATCTGTTGCGAACCAGTCGCCATCTTCTGTCGCCGCATGTAAGGCGCTCATTCAAAATATGCGCTCTGCGCCACTTCAGCACGGCTTAATGAAAGAGCGAGAGTTGTTTCTGAATCTTTTTGATACGGAAGATCAAGTTGAGGGTGTTCGCGCCTTTTTAGAAAAACGCCCACCGCAATGGAAAAACCGATAGGAGGCCACATGGCAGGGATGGTAACCATTAGTGAAATAGAGTGCTTAGATGGCGTGCACCGCATTGGTATCGCAACGTTAGACAACACCGCTTCATTGAATGCATTGACGTATGACATGTTGGTCCAACTCAACGATCAGCTTATCAAGTGGCAAGATGATCCACATATGGCTTGTGTGGTACTGACTGGCGCTGGAGAAAAAGCATTCTGTGCTGGTGGTGATGTTCGAGCTATGTATCACGTCATGCATAACGAGAGTAAAGAAAAAATCGTAGAGTTCTGTACGAACTATTTCTCGTTGGAGTATGAGTGTGACTATCTCATCCACACTTACAACAAACCCATTATCGGTTGGGGAGAAGGTATTGTCATGGGCGGTGGGATGGGGCTTTTTATGGGAACCAGCCATAAAGTTGTGACAACAACATCACGCCTTGCTATGCCAGAAATCAATATCGGACTGTATCCTGATGTGGGAGGTACGTGGTTTTTAAGCCAGATAGATCCGCAAGTGGGCTTATTCCTCGGATTGACAGGTTCAATGGTAAATTCAAGTGACGCTGTCACTATTGGTTTGGCCGATTGGTTACTGTTGGAAGAGCAGTATCCCACCTTACTGGATGAGCTAAAGCGGCTCCAGTGGGGCAAAGAAGATGCGAAAGAGTTGGTAACTGCGCGACTACAATTAATGGAAGAACAGGTTATTGATAGCAAACCAACCACGCAAATTTGTCCATACTTAGATCAGATAGAGGAAGCGTGCAAAGGCTTTGATCTTAATGCGATAGCACAGCGAATCATGACTATCGAAGGGAATAGCCAGTGGATAGAAAACGCGAAACAAACGTTCGCATCGGGCAGCCCGATCACCGCGCATATTTGCTTTAGACAAGTGAAAGAGTACCACAGCTTACCGCTTGCAGATTGCTTCCGTTTAGAGTTGAGTTTGTCGGTTCGCAGTGCCTTATTAGGTGAGTTTAAAGAGGGCGTCCGTTCTCGGCTCATTGACCGGGATGGCGAGCCGATCTGGATATTTAACAGTGTCAGTGAAGTCGATGAAGATGTTATCGATACTTTGTTTACCTCTCTTTGGTCAGATAACGAGCATCCGCTTGCTAATTTGGGTGAACAAACACTAGGTCAATAAGGAGAATGATCATGAGTACCATCGCATTTATCGGTTTAGGAAGAATGGGGCATCCTATGGCGCAAAACTTACTCGCGTCTGGATTTAACGTGCAAGTATTCGATGTCGATAGCGAAGCCGCAAAGCAACTAGTACCTTTTGGTGCGGTGGTGGCGAGCTCTATCGAAGAGGTAGTAGATGGTGCTAGCACAGTCATCACGATGCTACCAGCAGGGTCTCACGTTCGTTCCGTGTATCTTGGTGACTTACACGGTGGCGTAGGTGTCCTCAATCTTGTCTCGCCAAGTACCTTGATGATTGATTGTTCAACCATTGATCCGGACTCCGCGCGATTAGTCGCCAATGAAGCGGCAAATAAACGCGTGTTGTTTGTCGACGCACCCGTTTCGGGGGGCGTTGCTGGCGCTAAAGCGGCGACATTAACCTTTATTGTTGGTGGTTCGGATCAAGCGTTTTCTAAAGCCAATGCGATTTTGCAGTATATGGGAAAAAATGTTTTCCATGCTGGCAAAGCAGGCGATGGTCAAATGGCGAAAATCTGTAACAACCTTATGCTCGGCATTTTAATGTCTGGTACGTGCGAGGCATTAAACCTAGGTATCGATCATGGACTCGATCCAAAAGTGCTATCAAACATCATGCTGCAAAGCTCTGGCCGAAATTGGGCATTGGAGCTTTACAATCCTTGCCCAGGCGTGATGGACAGTGCGCCAGCCAGTCACGATTACCAACCGGGCTTTATGAGCAAACTCATGCTAAAAGATCTCGGCTTGGGGTTAGATGCGGCGTTACAAACACATTCTTCGGTTCCGATGGGGTCGTTAGCGCGCAACTTATATTCTTTCCACAACGCGAGCGGCCACGGCGAGCTCGATTTCTCAAGCTTATTTGAGTTATACAAGAGTAAGAAAGGCTAGACCGAGTTTTGTGACAAACCAGCCTGAGATGGTGACCTAAAACGCGCATCATTTCGGCCAACTTAGACTAGTTGAGATAGAGAACATTACGAGTTATGGAGTGCACCAATATGGACATAAAAAGTAGTGTTATTGCCATTACAGGAGCAGGGCAGGGGCTTGGGCAAATGATGGCCATTACCCTTGCTCAAGCTGGCGCTGATTTAGCGTTGTTGGATGTAAACGCCAGTGGCTTAATGGAAACACAAGAGCAGTGTCGAATGCTGAGTGCGAAAGCGTTGACATATCAAGTGGATGTCACCAACGAAATCGACGTTGAAACCACGTTTGAAGCGATTATCCAAGATTTTGGTCAACTCAATGGGTTAGTCAATAACGCTGGCGTGTTAAGAGATGGGTTACTTGTAAAAGCAAAAGATGGCGTGATCAGTAAGATGTCTTTGGATCAATTCAATTTGGTCATGAACGTTAACGTGACAGGAACATTTTTGTGTGGGCGTGAAGCGGCCGTCAAGATGATTGAGAGTGGCTCCCAAGGCGTTATCATCAATATTTCTAGTGTTGCGAGAGCAGGGAATATCGGACAAACCAATTATTCTGCATCTAAAGCGGCGGTCGCGACCATGGCGACAACATGGGCCCGTGAGCTCGCAAGATACGGTATTCGTGCGGCGGCGGTTGCACCAGGTGTAGTACACACCGCGATGGCAGAGCAAATGAAACCCGAAGCCATAGAGCGATTAGAAAAGATGATCCCAGTTGGCAGGATGGGCGAAACAAGCGAAATCGCGCATGCAGTAAAATACATTATTGAGAGTGATTACTTTACTGGCAGGGTTTTAGAAGTGGATGGCGGTATTCGTATGTAAGTGACCACTGAAATAAGGCTCTGATAGACCTGAATAATAAGTTTCTTTCCATTTCAACATTTTCTATGTTGTGGAGTGCTCATTCTGCGCAGCCCAAATGTATTTACAACTTATGTTTGGATTTACCTTGAGAATGATTTCTCACAATCCAATAAAGAGATGCAAATACCACTCAAATATTAAGTGAAATCATTAATTTGATTCTGATCACACTTTTGGTTTTTTAGTTTCCGCTTCTCATTAAGGCTATCTGCGTAAATGAAGTTGATAGTCAGTCTCATCAATTTTTAGTTTCAACTGTTTGTTTTTAAATAATTAATTGTTGAAGCACGAGAAATTCGTGTTGAAGTTAATATTCTATTTAAAGTGTGTAACTTCCATTAATGGAAGGTTAGTTTCCAGTTGTGGCTAATGAGCTTTAACTTTTTACTCCTCATAATGCGCCAAATGTAACATAGTGTTTCAAAGTGTAACAATAAACTCACACTAAGAGTGTGGTTTTGATCTCCACTCAATTCCGTTTTGTTTCGCTCTGAGCCCGACGTTACTCATGCTCAACACATAAACATTCTAATGACTATAACAACTGGTTCTTGGCTTGATACCAATCGTATCGTAGCAAATAACGGTTCATTCTAGCTGGTTAAATGCTTGATGACGAAGTTGAAAAATTGTAAGTAGAATAACTACTTATCGAGGTTTTTCTTGTTCTCATACATTACCTCTGCGCTATTTGTGAGCTCTTATTTACTTTGATTGGCATCTGTTTTGAAACCAGACAACCATCGAGAAAGTTAATGGAAGCCTCAAGATATAAACGCATCTTGTCGAGGGGAAGTTTGGCGTCCGTCATACTTATGCTCTCAGGATGTAATTCAGCTTTACTTGACCCCAAAGGTGCCATTGGTGTGCAAGAAAAAGAGTTAATTATTACTGCTCTTTTGCTGATGTTGATCGTTGTAATCCCTGTGATTTTAATGACGATTTACTTCGCTTACCGATACCGCGCCTCTAACACTGAAGAAGAGTACGCACCCGAATGGTCACACTCGACCAAAATCGAAGTGGTGGTATGGACAATTCCAATCATCATCATTGCGATTCTTGCGACGATCACATGGCGTTCTACTCATGAACTAGAGCCATCCAAACCTTTGGAAAGTGATGTTAAACCAATGACCATCGAAGTGGTGTCACTCGATTGGAAATGGTTGTTCATCTATCCAGAAGAAAACATTGCGACGGTGAACTATGTGGCGTTCCCGAAAGATGTGCCAGTGCAGTTCAAACTGACTTCGGACAACATCATGAACGCGTTTTTCATCCCTCGCTTAGGTACACAGATCTACGCGATGCCAGGAATGGTAACCAAGCTCAACCTGATAGCGAACCACGAAGGTGACTATAAGGGGTTTGCATCGAACTACAGCGGCGAAGGCTTTTCGCAAATGAAGTTCACAGCTTCAGCAATGTCTGATCGTGCTGCGTTCCTAAATTGGGTGCAGAAAGTGAAGGCGAGCCCTGATCGTATTGAAGATTGGAAGCAATACAGCTCACTGGCAGCGCCAAGTATCGCAGAGCCAGTCACTTTGTTCTCTAGCGTTCCTCCGTTCTTGTTCACCGACGTTGTGACTCAGCATCCTGGTTCAATGAACTGTTTGCCTGAAAACCAAGGATAATCGTAATGTTTGGAAGATTAACTCTTGATTCAGTTCCATTCCACGAACCTATTATCGTCATCACCCTAGCGGTTGTGGCGCTGGTTGGTTTAGCCGTAGTTTACGCGGTAACCAAAGCCGGAAAGTGGCAATATTTGTGGAATGAATGGTTTACTTCAGTAGACCATAAAAAACTTGGCTTCATGTACATCGCAGTAGCGATGGTGATGCTTGTTCGTGGTTTTGCTGACGCAGTCATGATGCGTAGTCAGCAACTCCTTTCTTCTGCGGGTGAAGCAGGTTACTTGCCACCGCATCACTACGATCAAATTTTTACTGCCCATGGCGTGATCATGATCTTCTTCGTAGCGATGCCATTGGTTATTGGTCTGATGAACATCATCGTGCCATTACAGATTGGTGCGCGTGACGTAGCTTTCCCGTATCTGAATAACTTGAGCTTCTGGCTGTTTGTTGTTGGTGTCATCCTAACAAACATGTCTCTCGGCTTAGGTGAATTTGGTCGTACAGGTTGGCTAGCGTATCCGCCGCTTTCAGGTATTGAGGCAAGCCCAGGAGTCGGGGTCGACTATTGGATTTGGGCGCTGCAGATATCAGGTGTTGGTACGACGTTAACAGGCGTGAACTTCTTCGCGACCATTTTGCGTATGCGTACACCGTCTATGGCAATGATGAAGATGCCAGTTTTCACTTGGGCGTCTCTGTGTGCAAACATTTTGATCATCATTTCATTCCCAATCCTAACGGTGACTATCGCTCTGCTAACGCTGGATAGATACCTAGGCATGCACTTCTTTACCAATGATCTTGGCGGCAACGTAATGATGTACGTCAACCTGATTTGGGCTTGGGGTCACCCAGAAGTGTACATCTTGATCTTGCCAATTTTTGGTGTGTTCTCAGAAGTCACCGCAACCTTCTCACGTAAAAAGTTGTTCGGTTACACATCGCTAGTTTGGGCTACCGTAGTTATCACGATTCTTGCCTTTGTCGTTTGGCTACACCACTTCTTTACGATGGGGTCTGGCGCGAACGTAAATGCCTTCTTCGGTATTGCCACGATGATCATTTCTATCCCAACTGGGGTGAAGATCTTCAACTGGCTATTCACGATGTACAAAGGCCGCATCCGCTTTACGACGCCAATGATGTGGACGGTGGGCTTCCTTATCACCTTTACTGTTGGTGGTATGACGGGCGTACTAATGGCTGTTCCGGGCGCAGATTTCGTTCTGCATAACTCAGTATTCCTTATCGCTCACTTCCACAACGTTATCATCGGTGGTGTGGTGTTTGGATGTTTCGCTGCGATCACTTACTGGTTCCCGAAAGCGACCGGTTTCACCATGAATGAAACTTGGGGCAAACGCGCGTTCTATCTTTGGATTATTGGTTTCTTAATGGCGTTCTTACCGCTTTACGCGCTGGGCTTCATGGGGATGACTCGTCGTTTAAGCCAAGACATCAACCCAGAATACTTCCCACTGTTGTCGATTGCCGCTGCAGGTACGGTTGTGATTGCGCTGGGCGTATTGTCTCAGTTCATCCAAATTTACGTGAGTATCCGTGACCGCGAGCAAAACCGTGACCTAACTGGTGACCCGTGGGGTGGTCGTACTCTTGAGTGGGCAACATCGTCTCCACCGCCGTTTTACAACTTTGCGCACCTACCAAAAGGTGATGTGCTGGATGCCTTCTGGTACCAGAAACAAAGTGGCGAGTTCGATCCAACTAAAGAGGTGGAATACGAACGTATTCATATGCCAAAAAACACGGCAACAGGCATCTACGTGTCGGCTTGGTCGCTCCTATTTGGCTTCGGAATGATTTGGTACATCTGGTGGCTAGCGGCGGCAAGTTTGGTCGGTATTATCGTGACGTGTATTCAGCATAGCTATAACGATGATGTGGATTACTACGTGGAAGTTGAAGAGATCAAAGCAATTGAGGCCGAACGTCGAGCTCAGCTTGAAGAAGCGAAGAAAAACTCAGTGAAAGACAGCGAAAGTAAAGATGATCTGGAGGTGACGTATGCAAACTAATATCGCAGCACATCACGACCATGATCACCACCATGACACGAATGGCAACAAGCTATTTGGCTTCTGGGTTTACCTGATGAGTGACTGTGTATTGTTTGCGACCTTGTTCGCGACTTACGCTGTGCTGTCGAGCAATTCAATTGCGGGCCCAACAGGTAAAGACATTTTCGAACTCCCATTCGTGTTTGTCGAAACCATGCTGCTGCTGTTTAGCAGTATCACATTTGGTTTTGGCATTATCGCGATGAAGCGCAACAACGTTGCTGGTCTCAAACGCTGGATGTTAGTCACGTTCGCGCTTGGTCTTGGCTTTATCTGTATGGAGGTCTATGAGTTCCATCACCTGATTGAAGAAGGCTATGGGCCACAAACAAGTGCATTCCTATCGGCATTCTTTACGTTGGTTGGTACGCACGGCCTGCACGTAACCTTTGGTCTGATTTGGTTAGCGGTAGCGTATCATCAACTGTCGACGAAAGGTCTGAACGACAATATGGCAATGCGCTTTAACTGCTTAAGCCTATTCTGGCACTTTCTAGATATCGTTTGGATTTGTGTCTTTACCATCGTTTACTTACTGGGGGTAATGTAATGGATCAACATGTAGAAACCAGTTCGTCAGATTACGTGAAAGGCTTTATTGCCTCACTGATTCTGACGGTAATTCCGTTCTACTTTGTTTGGACGAAATCATTACCAGATACAACGACCTATGCGATTCTATTTGGATGTGCATTAGTGCAGATATTTGTTCACTTTAAATACTTCTTGCACATGGAAACAAAAACATCCGACGGACGTTGGAACCTTGTATCACTGATGTTTACCGCCATTGTTGTACTTATCCTTATCGCTGGCTCGGTATGGATCATCTACAACATGAACGTCAACATGAAGTTGTAGGTCAAGGTATGCTGAAAAGTTATTTGTCTATCACTAAACCGGGCATTATTTTCGGCAACCTGATTTCTGTTGCGGCGGGGTTCTTCCTCGCCGCAAAAACAGAACCAGCCAGTCTAATGCTGTTCGTTACGACGCTAGTTGGTGTTGGGTTAGTCATCGCTTCAGGTTGTGTGGTGAATAATATTTTCGATCGTGATATCGACCAAAAGATGGCACGTACACGAAATCGTGAAACAGTGAAAGGCAACATCAATATCGATATTGCGTTTGTTTATGCACTTGCTTTATTGCTGGTAGGAACCGCACTGTTATTTATCCGAGTGAACCCACTATCCGCTGTCGTCGTGTTGCTTGGCTACGTGTATTACGTGTTCTTTTACACGATGTGGTACAAACGTAACTCGGTGTATGGAACCTTAGTGGGAAGTATCTCAGGCGCAGTTCCGCCATTGGTGGGTTACTTGGCGGTAACAAACTTCATTAGCTTGGAAGCGATTTTACTCTTTACCATGTTCTGTCTCTGGCAAATGCCGCACTCTTATGCCATTGCCATGTTCCGCATGCAAGACTACCGAGAAGCCGGGATTCCCGTATTGCCAGTTAAAGAAGGTATTCATAAAGCGCATCGACACATGAAAGCGTATGTCGTGGCGTTTGGAGCAGCATCATTGGGGTTATTTTTACTAGGTGAAGCCGGGTATGAATACTTAGCGGTTGCAGCGGTTGTTTGCTTTATGTGGACGAAAGTGACCTTTCGCAGCATTGATGACAACAACTATATCGCTTGGTCAAAGTCGGTGTTTAAAGTCTCACTGCTAGTGGTGATGGGGATCAGTGGTGTGCTTGGTGTCGAGTTGATTCCTCTAGCTCTGTAACAACCAGACCTAAGCGTTTGCTACGCGCTAATATCTTGTGCTGCTGAATGCATCAATGGCCTTACCTAGAAGTAAGGTCATTTAACTTTCTATTGTCCTTTGTTTTCCCTGTTCCTCCTCTAGCTTCACTATCACGTATTCATATCTAAAAGCAAAAACAACCAGCGTGTAAAACATAGTAGATCGCGCGTTTCCGCTGACGCGTAATAATGCCAAGAGATAGCGACGATTAAGCTAAAAGTATAAACAGCGCAATAACTCTACTTACCATATGAGAATTCAATATCGACAGTTTGTAATGTAAACATTTGGGGGGAGTGCTAGTTCTCATAGCAGCATACAAACTAACAATGTGAATGTTTGAGTTGAATCACCTGCTAGCGAAATACACAAGTTTTACTACTGAAAGTGGGAGAGGAAGCATCTTAACTCCAGTGAAATGAACACGATTAAGAATCATCCTTTTACATAATCTAAAAACTCACTAAACCTTAACCCAGATTAAAGTTTTGTCGTCTCCGAGGCATTAAGGTGCGCCTGTAGTTTGCAGGTCTCAAGGATTCAGAGAAGGAACAGCCATACATCGTGTATCGCTGTTCCTTTTTCGATCTTGTTTACTTGCGAAAAGATAAAACATAAAGACAACTTTAAGAGGACTGGTTTTGAGCATTTTGTTTTCCGAAGCCCGCATTGGCAACATGACCCTAAAGAACCGTTTTGTGAGGAGCGCAACGTGGGAGAACATGGCGACCGAAGATGGTCACATGACGGAAAAGCTTTACGATATTTACGAAACGCTTGCGAAAGGGGAAGTTGGGCTTATTGTTACGGGTTATGCCAATATCGTTGAAGAAGAGAAACCCAACGCAGGTATGATGGGGATCTACAACGACTCTTTTATTGAAGCATACAAAAAGCTAACAGAGCTAGTACATCAACAAGATTCTAAAATCGTGATGCAACTTGCTTACGGTGGCACCAAAACCACCCATAACGTCGGTGAGCGTGTCATCTTCGCTCCGAGTGACGTGCCTGAGCGTGGTACAAATACGCAAGGCAAAGCGATGACAAAGGACGAAATAGACTACATCGTAAAGGCATTCGCATTGGCGAGTAAACGTGCTCAAGACGCTGGTTTTGACGGCGTAGAGATTCATGCGGCGCACACTTATTTAATTAACCAGTTTTTAAGCCCGTACTATAATCGTCGCGAAGACGAATATGGTGGTGGCTTAGAAAATCGCATGCGCTTTCTTTTAGAAATTTATTCTGAAACCAGAAAGCTGGTTGGAAGCGAATTTCCCATCCTCGTTAAACTGACGGCAACTGAGTTCTTTGACGGCGGTTTAACGTTCGATGAAACTCGCGTCGTCTGTAAGACACTTGAAGAAGTAGGCGTTGATGCGATCGTCGTGTCTGGCAATATTCACGGCAAAGCAAACGAACTTGTTGGTCAAACGTTCGATGGTTACACACTACAAAAAGAAGGTTACTTTCACGAATATGGTCACGTGATCAGTCAGGACGTTAGCATACCGGTGATTACTGTCGGCGGGCTGAGCGACATTGATGCGATTGAGAAAATTGCAGAAAACACAGATATCCAATTTTTTGCTGTGTCACGCCCTTTATTGGCTGAGCCGCAGTTGATCAAACGTTGGAAAGAAGGCAATCGCGCACCAGTAGATTGCGAACGTTGCTCAAAGTGTCGTACCAAGCGTGGTAACTTTTGCGTGGTGTATAAGAACCGAAATCGTCGCAAAAAATAAAACGAAGCGACTACACAAATACAAATTAGCCTCCACTCTGAATATGGAGGCTTTTAATTATCCGCATGTTAATCGAACCATTATTTATCTTCTTTTTGATAGTTTAAATAATGCACACAAAGATCGTGAAATGCTTTAGCTTGAGGCGAGATCGTGCGATCGGTTAACGTAAATATACCAATTTGCCTTTCAAGTGGTGGATCGATAAGCGGAATCCAAACCAAGCGTGTTTCATTGGTTGGGAAAGCAAGCTTCGGTAGGGTCGTGACACCAATCCCAAGTTCTAAGACAGAAAACAGCGAAGTAATATTTTCGACCGAATAGAGCGCTTGCTGACTCAGAGCTCTTGCTGGGGTTGGATCGAGAAGTGTACAAGTGCCGTTACGGATAAAGGGTTGTTCCAACAAAGTTTGCCACTCGATTCCTTCTGGATGACTCGCAATAGGGTTGTCCTTTAAACACACCACGCCTATTGGATCGGCTAACAGCGGTGTAAAGTCAATGCCGCCCTCATCGAGGTGAGAGGGGTTACCGAGCGCTAAGTCGACCTCACCGGAGAGTAGGCGAGCCTCGACGCCAGCGGCATTATCGTCTATCAAGCTTACTTCTACATTTGGATACTGTTCGCAAAAGGCGCCCAACACGCTAGGAATGAGCTTCGCTGCAACAGAAGGAACGCTCGCAATTCGCACTCTCCCTTGCTGTCCGGCAGCGGCTGCTTTGAGATCGTTGTCTAGTGCACTGTAGATATTGAGAAACTGAACCACTTTGGGAAGACAAATTTCACCAAACGGGGTCAATTTGGTTTTGTTTCCGGGTTCAAACAGCGTTTGCCCTAGAATTTTTTCAAGCTCTTTTATCGATGTTGACAGTGCCGCCTGAGAACGATTTGCACGATGTGAAGCGGCTCGAAAGCCTCCTTCCTCGACTACCATCACAAAATGCATTAATTGTTGAAGCTTAATACTCATCCCTAATGCCTCTTAATCCCTTTATTTACGTTATTTTAAATAGAGTGATAAGTTTAATTTATCAAATGTCAAAAATTTACCGTTAGATTTATCGCCTGTCAATGTGCATCATTTAACCATATTGAAACAAAGCTGTTACAAAGGTTGAAAGGCACGTGAATACTCCTACTAAAAAACACCCAGTTAAAACCAGTCTATTTGCTTCTAAAGCGCCGCTTGAATGGGCGATAGTCAACAACGGAACCCTGTATACGGCTCAAATTCCTATTGATGACACAGGCGCGGTTGTGGAAGGCGGTATCGAAGCACAAACACGCCAAACCTTTAACAATCTCATTCACACCCTGGAGTGTGCAGGGGAGTCTTTGGACTCGGTATTACAGGTCCTGATTTACGTGACCGACAGAGAATACTTAAAAACCGTTAACCAAGTGTACGCGGAATATTTTGAAGCGCCGTACCCAAATCGCGCCGCCATGGTGGTTGCAGGGTTAGCGCGAGAAGAGATGTTGGTGGAGTTTGTTGTCTACGCGTCGGCAAGCCAACCAGAATAAATCCAATAAGAATAATTAGAGATCAGTGAGTGGGTGGCTTGCCATCACAAATCGGAAGAACAAGGAAAGAACCATGACTTTTATTAACAATGTTCAAGCAGAAAAATCCCTCTATATAGCGGGTGAGTGGCAATCGGGCATGGACACCATCGCCAATATTAACCCTTCTGATATCAGCGAAAACATTGGTGATTTTGCACAAGCGAGCGTGTCGCAAGTAGAGCAAGCGATTCAAGCGGCTAAATCAGCGCAGCCAGAGTGGGAAAAAACACCAATCGAGCGCAAACAAGCAGTGCTACAAGCGATTGGTGATGAGCTCATTGCACGATGTGACGAATTGGGCACCTTACTTTCGCGTGAAGAAGGTAAGCCATTTGCTGAAGGTCGAGGTGAGATATACCGTGCTGGCCAATTCTTCCAATACTTTGCTGCTGAGGTTCTGCGTCAAATTGGCGATAACGCTGCTTCCGTCCGTCCAGGTGTCTCCGTTGAAGTTACTCGTGAAGCCGTCGGCGTTATCGCCATTATCTCTCCTTGGAACTTTCCAACAGCAACAGCGGCTTGGAAAATCGCGCCAGCACTTGCGTTTGGCAACAGCGTCGTCTGGAAGCCTGCCAACCTAACCCCAGCAAGTGCCGTTGCGCTGACAGAGATTATCCATCGCCAAGGTTTACCTGCCGGCACGTTTAACCTCGTTTTGGGTAGCGGTTCGCAAGTCGGTAATACCCTTATTAATTCGAAGGAAGTGAACGGCGTGAGCTTCACTGGTTCTGTGGGCACTGGCCGTAAAGTTGCAGCGGCAACGGCACCAAATTTTGTGCGTTGTCAGCTAGAGATGGGTAGCAAAAATGCGCTCGTAGTGGCAGATGATGCAGACATTCAGATTGCTGTCGAAGCGACAATCGCAGGCTCATTCTCGGGTGCAGGTCAAAAGTGCACCGCGTCTTCTCGTCTTGTGGTTATGGACGGAATTCACGACGCGTATGTTGAGGCGCTAATCAAACGCATGAGCGAACTTAAAGTGGGTCACGCTCTAGAAGAGGGCGTATTCATGGGCCCTGTTGTTGATGGTAACCAGCTGAATGCGAACTTTGAGTGGATCGAAAACGCACGCCAAGCAGGCGCGGAGCTGGCTTTCGGTGGTGAGCGTCTGAGCCTAGAGCATGACGGTTACTACATGTCACCAACTCTGTTTTTAAATACACAGAATGGCTGGGAAGTGAACCAAGAAGAAGTCTTTGCGCCAATGGCGAGCGTGATTCGCGTTTCTGATCTGGATGAGGCAATTGCAGTCGCGAACGATACGCGCTTTGGCCTGACAGGCGGCATTATCACGCAAAGCTTGCGCAATAGCGCGATCTTCAAACAGCAAGTCCAAACGGGCTGCGTCATGGTTAACTTGCCAACTGCGGGTACAGATTATCACGTCCCATTTGGTGGCCGTAAAGAATCTAGCTTTGGCCCTCGTGAGCAAGGGCAGTACGCCAAAGAGTTCTACACCGTGGTGAAAACCGCTTATCAGCGCCCTTACTAAGAACAGCAGGGTAGCTGATGGTGTCAGTTACCCGCACTGAAAGGCTAAGAAATTGTTTAAGGAGTGGTTATGTACCAACAACGGATTGTGATTGACGGATTGCAGTACTGCAATTGGGATCGAGAGTATTTCCAAACGCTTAAGGCGAGTGGCATTACTGCCGTTCATGCCACCATCGTCTACCACGAAACTGCGCGCGAAACCTTAACGCGTTTTGCTGAGTGGAACTTGCGCTTCGAGCAAAATGCGGACCTCATCATGCCTATTTATTCAATGGCAGATGTAGAAAAAGCCAAAGCAGAAGGCAAAGTCGGCATCTTCTTCGGCGCGCAAAATTGCTCACCTATCGATGATGAAATTGGTCTGATTGAAGTGATGCGCCGCCAAGGTCTGCTGATCATGCAACTGACCTACAACAACCAAAGCTTACTGGCGACAGGTTGTTACGAACAAAACGATTCCGGCGTAACTCGCTTTGGTAAGCAAGCTATTGAAGAGATGAACCGAGTCGGGATGATCATTGATATGTCCCACAGTGCGGAGCGTTCTACGTTGGAAGCCATCGATCTTTCTTCGCGTCCAATTTGTATCAGCCATGCTAACCCGACGTTTGCGCATGACGCACTCCGCAACAAGTCCAACACCGTGATCAAAGCACTGACGGAGCGCGGTGGTTTGATTGGATTCAGTTTATATCCGTTCCATTTGCCAAATGGCAGCCAGTGCACGCTGGATGATTTCTGCCAGATGGTTGCGAAAACCGCAGACATGTTTGGCGTTGACCATTTAGGTATCGGTAGCGATTTGTGCCTAAATCAGCCGCAACAAGTGTTGGAGTGGATGCGCAACGGTCGTTGGTCAAAAGCGATGGATTACGGCGAAGGTTCAGCAAGTAACTCGGGATGGCCAGATGCGCTGCCATGGTTCTGCGGCAGCGCAGGGATGGAGAACATCTACAACGGATTAATGGGTCACGGATTCAGTGAATCTGAGGCTGGAAAAATATTGGGTGAAAACTGGTTCAACTTCCTTAAAGAAGGATTAGAGCCTATTTCATAGCATTCCCCAAAGTAGGAACCGCCTGCCCACATAATAACAATACGGCAGGCGTAAAACTCACATTTGTAGCCAGTCTTTGGCTGCTGCAAAGAACCTCTGGAGCCAGAGTATGTCTGATTTAACCAATAGCATGAAAGCTTCCACGATGAGCGTGTCATCGGGCAAGTCGAAAGCAAAACACAACACATCAACAACAGAAAACACGACGGACAAATTAGGACTGAATAACCCGGCCTTTTGGTATAGCGGTGGTTTCATCGCGTTGTTCGTTGCTATTGCACTTTATGACGGCGAGCTGTTATCTACAATCGTTAACGCCGGTTTTAGCTGGGCAGTTCAGGTATTTGGTCCATACTGGCAGTTACTGCTGCTTCTCACTTTTCTTATTGGTCTTGGCTTGGCTGCAGGGCGAACAGGCAAGGTGATGTTGGGCGGGATTGCAAAACCAGAAATGGATTCTTTCCGCTGGATGGCGATTATTTTCTGTACCTTATTGGCTGGTGGTGGCGTTTTCTGGGCCGCGGCTGAGCCTATCGCGCATTATGTTAGCCCACCTCCTTTGTACGGCGCGCAAGATAACCCGCAGCAAGGTGCGGTGAATGCGTTGTCGCAATCCTTTATGCACTGGGGCTTTCTAGCTTGGGCGATTGTAGGTAGCTTAACTTCCATCGTGGTGATGCACCTACATTACGACAAAGGTTTACCACTAAAACCCCGTATTTTGCTTTACCCAGTCTTGGGCGAACGAGCACTTAAAGGCCAACTCGGTGCATTGATTGACGCATGCTGCATTATCGCGGTAGCCGCGGGCACCATTGGTCCAATTGGGTTTCTGGGCTTGCAGGTTAGCTACGCGTTAAATGCGTTGTTTGATATCCCTGATGGCTTTACCACTCAGCTTATCATCATCTTGTTTGCGATTGCGCTTTACACCTTGTCAGCACTCAGTGGATTAAGCCGAGGCATGCAACTGCTTAGTCGTTACAACGTGATTCTGGCAATGGCATTGATGGTTTACATCCTGTTTTTTGGCCCTACGAATTTTATCTTTAACGGATATATTCAAGGTGTAGGGAGCATGCTGGATAACTTTATCCCAATGGCGACCTATCGCGGTGACGAAGGTTGGCTAAGTTGGTGGACAGTATTTTTCTGGGGCTGGTTCCTGGGTTATGGTCCGATGATGGCAATCTTTATTGCGCGTATTTCCCGTGGTCGCACTATTCGCCAAGTTATTTCCACCATCAGTATTGTGGCTCCGTTAACCACCTGTTTTTGGTTCACGATTGTGGGCGGCTCAGGCCTTGCGTTTGAAATTGCTGAACCGGGTAGCGTGAGTGCGGCGTTTGAAGGCTTTAACTTGCCAGGTGCTTTGCTTGCAGTGACTCAGCAACTACCAATGCCAATGCTGACTTCAATTCTATTTCTGATTTTAACCACGATCTTCATCGTCACGACGGGCGACTCAATGACCTACACAATCAGTGTCGTGATCAGTGGTGAAACGGAGCCGAATGCGATCATCCGTACCTTCTGGGGAGTAATGATGGGTGTGACGGCACTAATCCTGATTTCTCTTGGCTCTGGTGGCATCTCTGCTCTGCAATTTTTCATTGTTATTACCGCGGTTCCGGTTTCGTTGATTCTGTTACCGTCACTTTGGAATGCGCCACAAATTGCAATCAAAATGGCGAAAGAGCAAGGGCTATAACAATTATCCAATTCAAACAACGTGGAGCTTGTGCGGGTGTTTTCCTCCTGCATCCGCACAAACCCTAGTATTCTTACAATAACAAATAGGTGGTGAGCAAAATGGATGCACATCGTTCTACTTATACGGAAGCAACTATGCGCGATGCAGCGATTGTCATGGCAGCCGAAAGGCTTGGCGCAATGCACCAAAACCGAATCAGCTTTGTTCGCAGTCTGATTCGTAATATGGCAAGCCAAAACTGGCAAGTAACCAAGCATGAGTGGCAGCTTTGTCCTCGTGGTTATGGTCATGTGATTTACAAATTGACCACGCCAGAGCACGTTTATCATTTGGTGGTATTCTGTGATGAAATTGCCGACGACGAGCGTAATGATCGCGTAATTGCTGAAAAGTGGGACGTCACATTTGCACTGGTTCAAGGCGATGTTGATGTTACTTTGTTGGAAAGATTGCGAGAAAATGTACCGCTGCAAGAAGCGGGACGTAATCCAAACAACGTACTTGTTCTTGCTCGCGCAAACAAAAGTGTGCGCGTGTTTGAGCACATTGTTAGCGCGCTTTCTCAAGGCGAGCAGCCTGAGCCGAAAGAGTTAGCGGAAGTGGGTTATATCCTGCGTACCACAGCTGTTTATGGTAACGGAAAGTTTGGTATCGCCGATTTCAAACTGTTAGAGAACAACTCAGATTTCAGCCAGTCTTTTAGTGCGCAAATGTGTGCAGTATATATGTTGCGTGAATTCAGCCTAGATTGGGTGCACTATCTGGCACTTCAACAAGGTGGCGACAACGCGGTGGCTTTGCATCGTGGCTTGCAGCGCTACCTTGGTGTCGGCAATGCTACTGGCTTAGGTATGGCTCCATACTTGATTAATCATCCGTGTATTGTTGACCAATGGATGACCTCTCGTGAACGTGCGGTAGCGCGAGTCTTTGCGATGCCATGTGAAGCGTCGTTCCATGCTCCTTTGCAAGGATTGCTGCAAAAAGCACAGCGTCATTTAGAGCAAGTCATCACCATCAATGAACATCAAGACAGGCTCAATCATCAAGCGATAGCAGACATCAAACAACTGCTATCGAAGCTAACAACGTTAATGGCATTACATCCGAACTGGGCGAGTTTGGTCGAGCATAAGAAAACAATGAGTGTGGAAGCCCAAGAAATCCTCACCTCTTGCTTGATCGAACTCTACCCATCTTTAGTGGATGAATTTGCTAGCCAAATGAATACGGATGAAACGTTATCTATTCCGGGCGGGAAAAAGATCCAAGATTTACTGGAAGTGTTGCAAAGCAAGTACCGCTGGGCGATTGATGCGGATTACTCACTAGCCGAGAACAACTACTGGTTCTGGTATCGCTCACAAGATAAAGAAGAGCCAAGGCTTGGTGTTCGCGGGGAAGAGGCTGGAGAAGAAAAAGAACTGCCGCTTGATATCGGCAGACAAGTGAATCGCTTGTACCAGGCCTTGCTTGACTGTGATGTAGAAATGTCCGTAGCAGAGTTTCTATTGCAAAAACCGGCTTATCGTTCGATCACACGTCGCGTATGGACGTTAGGTAGCCGCGCGATGGGGGATATTCAAATGAACGTGCTGCGTAAAGATGCGTTACCAATGCACTTATTGCGCTGTAAATTGGCGATCTTTGGCGCGACTAAGTTTGATCCGCGCTCGGATCGTTGGGTTCGAGTAACTTTCTTCCAAGGTGCGCCGTTGTTAGATGAAATTCACGACCCTAAACTGGCAGACACATGGATTTTCCCTAGCATGCCGCCACGTGACGAAATTGCGCAAAGTGATAATCAAAAAATCAGTGGAGGATTTGCATTATGATCGTCTCTCACAACGAATTGGTGGCCGCGGTTAATAAGGCATTTCTTGGCATGCGCCGTCACTGTGGTGAGGCGGATGTCATTGCGAACATGGTGGCGGACTTGCAAATGGTTGGCTTACATGGAGTTCGTCATTTTAATAACGCCAGTCTGTTTCTTGGGTTAGATTCAGACTGCGCCGTATCGGTGACCAACAGTACGCCGTCAAGCATAGAGGTAGAACTGCACAACGGGAGTGTAGCGTGTCATTTACCCGCTGTGTTGGATTTCGCACTTGAGAAAATGATTAACCGTAAGTCGATTACTATCACGTTGACGCAGTGCCATAACCGTTGGCTAGGTTTTAGTGAGTTGTTGAAGCTCTCTGCAAAAGGCATTGCGTGCCGTGCACAATGGGTCAATGGCTCTAGTCCCAAGCGAACGCTTTATGTGTTAAACCGTGGACGAATCGCGCCAGAAGTCTTTTTCTCGGATCAGTTTGATGGGCATGATACGGATTTGCATAGTATGGTTATCGAGCTCTCCGTGAACGATTTCGATATCGAGAAAAGTGCACAAGGGTATACCACCCACATTGAAGGAGATGAGTTAAGCCGCACGCAACAAGCTTCTTGGCAAAATGGTATCTTTGTCGAAGACCAAGAATGGGAAACACTGAAACAAACCGCAACCGCGTTGCTGGTGGAGAACAGTGAGCGTTCTATGCTCGGTGCTGGTGGTGTGGTTTAAGCGATGAAAGGCGATGATTCCAAGTAGAAGTGATGAAGGCTGCTGTTTAGCGGCCTTTTTTGTGCGCGATGTTCAGTCACTTCTGAAGTTCAAAGACTATGATTACCGTTATCCGCAAGATGGAGCAACACAGGTAAGAAAAATGGATCTGCAAGAGAATAAAAGAAATGCCATTGCGTTTTACGAAACCGCCTATAGAGGTAACCCAAGAAAGGCAGTTGAAGACTACGTAGGTGATGAGTACATCCAGCACAATCCATTAGTTGGAAATGGCCCCGAGGCTTTTATCGAGTATTTTGAGCGGATGCAAAATGAGTATCCCAATAAAGACATTACGTTTGTGCGAGCCATTGCTGAAGGGAACTTGGTGGCACTACACACTCACCAAACATGGCCTAATGATATTGAATACGTGACGATGGATTTCTTTCGTTTTGATCATAATGGGAAGATTGTTGAACATTGGGACGCTCTGCAAGAGATTCCTAAAGAAACATTGAATGGTCACACCATGTATTAACGAGTCGTTGACGAGTCTCCCATACCGTTTATTCAAACGGTATGGGAGGTTAAATGATTTGTGGCACTTTAAGTATTAATCATCAAAGCGCTTTTTCGATTCTCACCGCGACGTCTTCAGATACCCAGCCTTTCCACAAGTCAGGGTAGGTATTAAAGAAGTAAAACATCGCTTCTTCACCGTCCGCGTAGTTATCTTCCATCCAGGCCAGCATTTCACTCATTTGCTCGTTGGTAAATCCGCGTTTCTGCAAGTACGCGAATGCTTGGGGTTCTTTGCTCGCAAACGCCTCAGTTGTTACTGTGCGAACTGGAGAAGGTGGGTACATTGTTACTTTTGGTGAAGCGCAATCAGGCTGAGTGGTACAGTTGCGATACTCTTCTAAATCTGTTCCGCTACCAAAATCCACTTTGACCATATCATACTTGCCCAATACGGGGGTCGGTGACCAGTAGTAACCAAACCAAGGCATTTTGCGATCATAGGCTTTGGCGATGGTGCCAGCTAATGCTGCGCCAGATCCTGGGTCAACCATCTCAAAGCCGTGCTCACTTAACCCTAATGCATTAAACAAGTGACCGGAGGTGATTTGGCATGTCCAACCAGCAGGGCAGCTATAGAACGCGAACTTGTCATCATCTTCTGGGTGTTCAAATAGTTTGGCGTGCTTGATGACGCCTTCTATCGTCGCGAGTTCTGGATACTGTTTTACCAGATAGGCGGGAACCCAAAACCCTTCTTCACCACCATTGACAAGCGATTCACTAGCGATGCGCAAGCGTTTATCCGCAATCCCTTTATCAAGTGCTTCTTTAATACCGTTTGTCCATAACTCTGGCGCAACGTCAGGCTGTCCCTTTTCAATCATAGAGGTGCCTGTAGGAACGCTATCACCAGGGATCAATTCCGCATCGCACTGGTAGCCTTCATTTAAGACAAATTGGTCGATGTGCGCCATTAAGCTGGCCGAATTCCAATTCATGTCTGCGATGGTTATTTTTCCGCATTCGTCCGCATTTGCATGAGTAGATAATGCTGATAGCAGCAGAACAGAGAGCATTGAAGGTGTCGTCTTCATGTGACTGAATTTCCTTGTCGTTGTCATTTACTTCAGTATATACATCGGTTTATAAAGATTCAGTGAACAAGTTTTTTTCAGTGACGTTAAGCATAAAAACGGCGATTTATGAAGCGTTTAGTCAGAGTGGTTGAAAGGGAGTTAATACAGCAAGAACACCCCTTCGTAGCCGCCGATCTCAATGTGAGAAACATAGTCGCCGATGTTACCGTCTTGATCTACAGGTCGCATAGGTTCTGGAAGTGCGATAGTTATCTTCGGTGAGGAGAAATAATCGATATTCTTGCCAAAGAAATCAGTTCGATACAGAACTCGGCCTTTGGTGAATTCGCGGGCTAACACCATCTCTGTAGGGCCATGCATCACTACCGTATCGTCTGAGTGATACGCAAAGTACGTATGGGTTGGTAACAAATCGATAGCGCCATTAGGCAAGTCAGGGTGAGCTACTTTGCTCATAGAAGCATCTCCAATCACCGTGTAATCGGCGGAATAGGGCGTGCTGGTGGACATCATTAGCGGAGTCGCCTGATATCCCTCTGGTATTTGATTGGCAGGCTCTCCCAAATCAACGGCAAGCAAGGCGCTAGGTTGATAAGCAATATTCTTTGGTACGCCTGCCTTCCAGAAGTTGTCACTTGTTGTGTTATTACTTCCGTATAAGTAGCCATTGTTCCACTGATTAAAGTAAATGCGCTCAGGGTGATAGTTTAAGTAGAACACCGCTAGTGCAGAGTATTGGTCCTGTTTCCAATTGTTTTCTGTGTTACCAAAGTATTGAACGCGACCATAACGCGTTGTCGCTTGATAAATCACTTTCTGGCCAGCTTTGGCGAGTGCAGAGTTATCCCAAAACTTAGCTAACCCAGCATAGCCACTAAAGCCGGTAGAAGGGAAAAGGTAGTGCTCGCGCAAGTACAAGGAGCCAGCGTCAACCAAGTGGTTTTGCCCATTACGACCGAATAAGTTTGCCGTACCTATGTTGAGGCCAATTAACGCATCTTCATCCTGCGTTACCAGTTTATTCAAGAACGCCGAGAATTGCGCTTTGTACGCATCGTCAGCAGCTTGGCTACCCGCCACCAAACCAAGCTCATCCACTGTGCCTCCGGAATATATGTAGAACTGATTTGCACCGAGTAACTTATTCGTATCGTCGTTGTACGCACCATTTAAACCTTGTTTCGCCCATTCAGCTTGGTAATAGTGGCGCATTGTATTGGTAAAAACGGGATTACCGAGATTGGTCAATGCCCAAGAAGAGGTTTGATTCCACATACGACCAAATGGAATAACCCGTGACTCCCAACGAAATCGGGCCGTTGCATTCTTATTCGAACGGTTTTTGTATTCATTCCAAGAAAGATAATTGTCTTGGTTTCGATCTGCAGATTTGTCGAAGCCACGAATTTTACGCCAGCGTTGAATGGTTTGACCTTCCGGTGTCTCCGTTGGTGCTCCTGAGATATTGACGGCAGGGAAGCTATTTTTGAGTTGAATGTTTTCGAGACGTGGGCGGTTTTCTATGTTGTCGTCATGCCAAGTAATTTTCGCAAAGTAAAGGCGGCCGCCGTCGCGTAAAAAGGTGGAGCCAAAGTACTGACCGCCACCATAAGTTTTTCCGCTACCATCATGCGTTGTAGCGCGAACCCAATCCGAAGGAACAGACCAGTTTACTGTTTGGTTTTTAGTCATGTTCTCAGTTTTGTCTTTTTTAATCGCGAAGCTTTTCCATTCAGTTACCCGACCAAACGAGTCGATAGCAGAAGGGTATTCAATCGTGAAGCTGCCGCCTTGAGCAAACTGAGAGAACGTAAAGGCTAAGCGGTCGAACTTCTCTGAGTGATAGACATAGAGGGCTCCACCATTATTCGCCTGGCCAAATACATCAGCATCCCATGGCGGTGGTTGATATAGCCAAAAACCGGCGTGGTCAGCGCTGGCGGTATAGCCAACGATCATCGGTTTTCGATTGAGTAGAGTATTCTCGCCATGGCTTGAGTCGACTTCAGCTAGGATAGTGTCTTCAGAAAAGTGGAGAAAGAAATCTTCGTAGTCAACTCCATTCAGTTTTGCTTGGTTACGTATATCGTTTTCCAGCCAACCTGAGTTAAGTTCCAGCTTTTGGTTGTACATGTAACCAAGTGCTTGTACACGCTCATTATGACTTTTACTTTCGTAAGCGCCGAATAAGATATCAGCATAATCCAGTTCCCATTCACGTGTAGCCGCAGCAGAGATAGGCTTATCTTGAAGATCAATACCCTGTTCATGCAATCCAGGTAACACGATTGCTGTTCTACTCCAAACGCTGGGTATAGAAAGTAAGCTCAGAGAAGCAAGTGCAATGAGAGAAAAACAATGCGACTTCAACATGGGGTTATCTCACTCATACTTAGATGACTCGAATTAAGGGCCAGAATACAAAGAGAAATTATAGTCCATTCACAAAGTCCTAATCAGGAACCCGCCGATAGAAGGCTTTACCGGAAATCGAGGGGGGAAGCCCGGCAAAAATGAGAAGGTCTGCGTCGGGTGTAGTACGTTCAAAGACTCAAAATTCCGTCTACACAAGCACAAAAGTAACCAGAATTTTAACCTTGTTTCGATTGCCATCATATTGTTGGATTTTCATCAACAATTTCAGTTAAAACCAACTGATTAAACCAGTCATATTCTCTGTTGTATTGATTGCTTATCATACAAAAATTTAACAAAATTAATTTTTATACATTTTTATTGCATAAAAAATCCTTTTGAGTAATATAAATGCCAAGTGACAATTAATGCGGTATGTCAGCATGACTATTCAGGTAAGCGGAATCAATAAATCCTACGGTGAGACACAAGTGCTTCACGATGTCAGCTTTAAGTGTGAAAGCGGCGAAACACTGGTGTTACTCGGTCCGAGTGGTGCAGGGAAGAGCTCTCTACTACGTGTTCTTAACCTTCTTGAAGGGGCGGATAACGGCAAGCTAAACATCGCAAATGATGTTTTTGATTTCTCTACTGAAATCAAAGAGAAACAAGGTTTAGCACTTCGTCGTAAAGTAGGCATGGTGTTCCAGCAGTACAACTTATGGCCGCACATGACAGTGATGGAGAACCTGATTGAGGCTCCGGTAAAAGTATCTGGCATGGATAAAGAAGAAGCGAAGAACCAAGCAATGCAAATTCTCGCAACGCTGCATTTGGCAGACAAAGCGGATGCATGGCCGATGCAGCTTTCTGGTGGTCAGCAACAACGTGTGGCGATTGCTCGTGCATTGATGATGAAACCGGAAGTCTTGCTTTTTGATGAACCGACCGCAGCGCTTGATCCGGAAATTACTAACCAAGTCGTTAAGATTATTAAAGATTTAAGCGAAACTGGCATCACCCAAGTCGTAGTAACGCATGAGGTCGATTTTGCTAAGAAAATCGCTAGCCACGTACTGTATTTAGAAAAAGGACACATCGTCGAGCACGGCACAAATGATTCGTTTTCTAATCCGCAAACCGCCCAGTTTGCTGACTACCTAAATCACTAAATTACGTTTTTAAAGTTCAGTCTATTTAACAGATAAGCTCGGCTGTCATTGCGAGTGTCAGCCCACTAAGTACACACGGAGTATTGCAATGAAAAAGATTCTACTAGCTTCACTAATCGGCCTTTCTTCTGCAACTATGGCAGCAAACGCAGCAGCACAAGAAGAGATCAAATTCGCGATGGAAGCGACGTACGCACCGTTCGAATACATGGATGAAAACAACCAAATCCAAGGTTTTGATGTGGATCTGGCGAATGCACTATGTAAAGAAATCGAAGCAAAATGCACCTTCCACAACCAATCTTTTGACAGCCTGATCCCAGCATTAAAATTCAAGCGCTACGATGCGGCAATCTCTGCAATGGACATTACTGAGGCGCGTTTGGAGCAAGTGAATTTCACGAATGCATACTATGACAACTCAGCAGCGTTTGTTTCTATCAAAGAAAAAGTGGCCGATCAAAAAGCACTAGAAGGTAAGCGTGTTGGTGTTCAAAACGGTTCAACACACCAAAGCTACCTGATTGAGCAAATGCCTGGCGTAACAGCGGTTCCTTACTCAAGCTACCAAGACGCATTCATCGATATGAAGAATGGCCGTATTGATTCTGTATTCGGTGACACGGCAGTTGTAGCAGAATGGTTCAAGAAAGAAGACAACCTAGCGTACGTGGGCGAGCACGTTACTAACCCTAAATACTTCGGTAACGGTTTCGGTATCGCAGTAAACAAAGGTAACGACGAGCTAGTGAACAAGCTGAACACGGCACTGAAAACAGTGAAAGCGAACGGCGAATACGACGTAATCTACAACAAGTACTTCGGTAAGTAATATGGCACTAACGGGTTACTCTTTATCGCTTGTTCAAGCTAGCTGGATGACTGTCCAACTGGCCTTCACAAGCCTTTTAGTCGGTTTGATTCTGGCAGTGGTATTCGTCAGTGGTGAAATGTCTCGCCGCGTTTTCGTTAAATGGCCAATGACGGCGTTTGTGACGATTGTACGTGGCTTGCCAGAAATCCTTGTCGTGTTGTTCATCTATTTTGGATCGACTCAGGTTCTGTTTTTAATCACCGGCGATTTTATTGAAGTTAGCCCGTTCTTGTCTGGCGTGGTGGCGTTGTCATTGATCTTCGCTTCTTATGCTTCTCAAACTCTACGTGGCGCATTGAAAGCCGTTGGAAGAGGGCAGAGAGAGGCTGCAAGTGCACTCGGCATCAGTCAAGCACACGCTTTTGTTCGCATTGTTTTGCCACAAGCAGTAAGACACGCACTACCAGGTTTAACTAACCAATGGTTGGTTCTGCTGAAAGACACCGCGCTTGTATCACTGATTGGCGTGACGGATTTGTTGAAACAAGCGCAGCTAACATCTGCAGCGACCCATGAAGCGTTTACATGGTACGCAACCGCTGCGGCGATTTACTTAGGCATTACTTTGATTACACAACGTGCCGTCAAACTGATTGATAAGAAGTTCTCAATTCAAGGCATGAGCATGGGACAGGAGGCGACCGCATGAACGAACAACACGTTTGGCAAATGCTGGATGGCTTAGGCACTAGCCTCCAATTGACCGCTGCTTCCTTGGTTGTGGGCTGCCTCTTAGCTTTGATGATGACGCTGACTCTGATCCTACGTACTAGGGGTTTGCATTGGGTAAGTCGTGGCATCATCACCTTGTTCACAGGTACGCCTTTGTTGGTACAGATCTTCTTGGTGTACTACGGTCCGGGTCAGTTTGACGCAGTAAGAGAAAGCGTATTTTGGACATGGTTAAGCCAACCTTGGTTCTGTGCGATGTTGGCGTTAGCGTTGAATACCGCGGCGTACAGTACTCAGTTGTTCAAAGGGGCATTCAACGCGATTCCTTCCGGTCAATGGCAAGCGTGTCGTGCATTAGGCATGAACAAAACCGCAACGCTGAAAGTGCTGCTGCCATACGCCATTCGTCGTGCTGTTCCGGCTTACTCGAACGAAGTGATTTTGGTCTTCAAAGGCACGTCACTAGCAAGCACGATTACGATCATGGATCTGATGGGTTACGCGCAGCGCATTAATGCACAAACCTACGATACGTTGACGGTATTTGGTATTGCAGGTGCATTTTATTTAACGGTAAATGGTGTGCTAACTCTTATTTTCCGTCAGGTAGAGAAGAAAGCATTGGCGTTCGAAGCCGCATAATCCTTCAATCAACACTCATCATTTAGTTCCACAGTGCCTCTGCGAATGACTCTCTTGTAGGGGCATTTTTTATATTCGTCATGGCAAATTCCTCAAGTTCCCCCAAACTTAATTCAACGCAATTGTATTGGTGGCACCATGGAAAGAAGACACTTTTTAGCGCTGTGGACATTGTTGTTCGTACCCTCTTTAAAAGCGAAAGCACCAATCCGGCCAACGCCAGCACAAACTGAAGGGCCATTTTATCCAGTAGTGAACATTCCTCTTCGTCAAAACTTGATTCTGCAATCAGAAGGTTTGGTCGGTGAAGCTATCGTGTTTCAAGGTAAAGTCGTAGATACATCGGGAAACCCAGTTTCAGGCATCAAAGTAGAAATCTGGCAATGCGATGGGCAGGGGATTTACGATCACCCTAAGCAGCCAAATAATGATAAGTTTGATACTCACTTTGCAGGTTTTGGTGCAGTTTTAACTGACGAAGATGGGAATTACCTTTTTCAAACGTTATTTCCGGTTCCATACAGCTCTCGACCTCCCCACATCCACGTCAAACTATGGCGTGGAGGGAAAGAGTTATTAACGACTCAGCTTTATTTGAAAGGGCGAACTGGTAACGAGTGGTGGGGTGGCAAAGCCCGTGATTATCTACAGTTTGAGACTATACGAATCGACGGGCGATTAACGGGCGAATTTAACTTTGTGATTGGTTAGCGAATCCAGTTAAGCCATTAACTCAACCAATTGCGCCAAGCATTCTTTATCCAGTATCGGATGAGGCTCGACACCCGTGACCAACACGATATCCACGGAAGGTAGCGACGGCATATCGTCTAAGATCTTAAGATCCTCACTAACGCTAATACTGCCCATCGCACCGATAGCCATGCCTGAGCGTACAATTGCTCGTTGTGCAGAGGCCGTATTACAACACGCCAGTAGTTGATAAGGAGTACCACGTTTGGTTAATCCGTCTACTGCTGCCGCATGGTATTTACAGTCGGTTTGGAATAGGGCGAGAGGGAGAGGTTGGGCGTGCTCGATGTCAAAGTCAGGGTTAGCAATCCACACGCCTTTGTCGCTTGCTAGCCAGTAACCTTCTTCACTGTCCGGTGCTCTTGTCACAATAGCGGCGTCTAGCTTTCCTTCATCCAGCTTTTCTCTCAAGGTGATGCTGGGGTCACTGAAGACTTGAATCGAACACGTGGGTTCAGATTGTTGTAATACACGAATGACTTTAGGCAGGATATTGTCGTTGTAATCTTCTGGGCAACCTAAGCGAAGAGGACGCTTGTTTTCATAGCGCTTCACTTGTTTCAGTGCTTGATTGTGCAAGTTAACCAATTGCTCGGCGTGAGAGCGCAGTGCCAGCCCTGCTTCACTCAATACTAGGTTGCGACCTTCTTTTTCAAACAAGCTGACGCTGAGTTCGTCTTCCAGCTTACGCATTTGTGCACTAAATGCTGATTGGGTGCGATTGATCTGCTTGGCAGCACGAGTGAAACTTCCCGTTTCGACAAAAGCAAGAAAGCTGCGCAACGCATCGATATCCATATCTAAAACTCATCCATCGTTTTTGTTGAAGTGTTCCATCAAAACTATCCGTTAGTCCCCTTAAATACAATCAGATATTGTGAATGGGTAATCAAAACACGAACCGCATGGAGGCGTCATGAAACTGTTTATTGCTAACCAAAACTACTCGAGCTGGTCACTTCGCGCATGGCTGATCTTTTCTCAATTCAAATTGGATGTGAAAGTCACCAAGCTCAAATTATTCACGGAAGATTTTTACAAAACCTTGGAAGGTATTACACCAACGGCGAAAGTACCTACCTTGGTGGATGGTGACGCAACCGTGTGGGATTCATTAGCGATTTTGGAATACGTTAACGAGCAATACTTACAAGGCAAAGCATGGCCAAGCAACTCCGTAGAACGAGCTAAAGCACGCGCCATTGCCTCAGAGATGCATTCGGGGTTCTTTGATTTAAGAAACGAACTCCCAATGAACATCCGCGCGCGCAGAAAAGTCGTTCTAACGGATGGTGCACGTAAAGATATTGCACGCATTGACGCTATTTGGGCAGAACAAGCCAAGCTGTATCCCAACGGTTGGCTATTTGGAGAATGGTCGATAGCTGATGCTATGTATGCACCTGTGGCATTGCGTTTCCAAACTTACGGTATCGAGTTATCCGAAGGTGCCAAAGCTTACCAACAGAAGGTGCTAGCAAGTGAATCTTTACAGCAATGGTTGGAAGAGGCGAGCCAAGAAACGGATATCGTAGAAGAGGACGAGGCAGGGGAAGAAGTATAAGCGCATCTTGCGATCGCCTGTAGCAAGGGAAAGCATGACAAAGCACGCTTTCCTCTTCTAGGATAGTTGTAGTTTCCGGCGCGTTTAAGCTAGGTGTTCAACAATCGCTCTGCCTACGCCGTGTGCGCTCGTTGGGTTTTGACCTGTGATGACACGATCATCCACAATTACAAACTCTTGCCATGGTTGCACTTTAGAGTAGCGCGCTGCGCTGCGTGCAAGAGATTCTTCCAATAGGAATGGGATATCGTTGATGGTGCCGAAGTCGATCTCTTCTTCGCGAGTGAAACCTGTTACTGATTTAGACGCAAGCAGCTTTTCGCCATTGCTAAGCGTGATAGGAAGAAGAGCGCCCGGACCATGACAAACTGCTGCAACAATACCGCCATCTTCATAGTGTTTTGCAGAAATCTTGGCAAAATCTTCGTTGCTCGCTAGGTCTGAAAGAAGACCAAAACCACCCGGATAGAAGATCGCATTGTAGTTGTCACCGTTGATTTGTGACACTGGAATCGTGTTGTTGATGCGGTTCTGGAAATCATCATCCGCCAAAATTTTCTCGTTCACTGCGTCGCCTTCGATGTCGGTTCCGTACAGTGGTGCTTGTCCACCTTTGATAGAGGCAATGTCGTAATCGAAGCCTGCACCTAGTAGCTCGCTAAGGGCATGAGTGAGCTCTGGCGCGTAAGTTCCGTTTGCTTGGTCAGTTTCACCAAGAGTCGCATGGTTCGTCACAATGATGAGTACTTTCTTCATGATGGTTTCCTTTTTGGCTTACGTGTATTTGTTGAACACCTTCATACTAATTGCTAAACAAATAAGTGATAATACGATTAATTGGCAAAACATTATTGCTATATAGCAAAGGTAAGTATGGACAGTTTTGAAGGCATCAATGAGTTTGTTACGGTTGCTGAGAGCTTAGGGTTTTCTGCAGCGGCAAAACAGTTAGGTTGCAGTACCAGTCATGTCAGTCGCCAAGTCACAAGATTAGAAGAGCGATTAGGTGTCGCTTTGTTAGCACGTTCGACAAGAATGGTGAGTCTAACGGAAGCGGGGCAAGCGTATTATCAACAGTGTAAAGAGTTGGTGATTGGGCTTCAGCAAGCCAATGAGCAACTCACCACGCAGCAAACTCAATTGAGTGGTACGTTACGTGTGAGTGCCGCTGGTGCGTTTTCTGAAAACCATGTAGCGCCTGCCTTGATGGCGTTTGCCAAGCAACATCCTAATCTCACGGTAGAAATCAACTTCAACACCAGCATGGTCAACTTTATTGAAGATGGTTTCGATTTTGCCATTCGTTACGGTAGGTTGAGTGATTCAGGCTTGGTTGCGAGAAAGCTGGTGGATCGTCCCATGGCAGCGGCAGCCAGTCAGCGTTATCTCGATGAACATGGTTTGCCAACGCACCCCGAGCAACTCAAGCGTCATAGCTGCATTATTGCCAACAAAGACGTTTGGTTGTTTGAAAAAGACGGCAAGCCTTTAGATGGCGTAAAAGTGCAGGGCAGATGGAAGAGCAATAACGCACACACGGTCTTGCAAGCCTGTGCAGAAGGATTAGGTGTGGCGTACTTACCGAAGAGCAGTTTCAACGATGCTATTTCGTCTGGTCGTTTGGTGCCAATCCTAGAGCCCTATTGGGGAAGTGGCAACAGCAGCTGGATTGTTTATCAGAATCGTCACTTTCTACCTCTACGAGCGCGATTGGCTATCGACTTCTTGCTTGATCATTTTGCCGATTGGCAGGAGTAATGAGGCTCTGCCAATCGGTTTGTTTATCCATTTGTTAGATCGTCAACATACTAACGTATCTACATGTTTTGATAGCTCGGTCCACCGCCACCTTCTGGTGCTTTCCACGTGATGTTTTGCGAAGGATCTTTGATGTCACAGGTTTTGCAATGCACGCAGTTGGCGGCATTTATCTGAAACTTCAACTTATTATCCACTTCCACCACTTCGTAAACCCCAGCGGGGCAATAGCGCTGACTCGGTTCGTCATACATACCTAAATTAACATCAATTGGAATGTGAGGGTAAGTCAGAACAAGGTGACAAGGTTGATTCTCTTCGTGCTGTGTTCCCGACAAAAATACCGACGAAAGCTTATCAAAACTGATTTCACCATCTGGTTTTGGGTATGCAATTGGGTGGCACTCTTGTTTAGGTTTTAACTGCTCATGATCGTGCGAATAGTCCTTGATAGACCAAGGTAACGGCTTCTTAACCAGTGGTTGCCACAGGTTGTGTTCAAAAGTCGAAAGAGCACCGCCCAGTATGCTGCCAAACTTATGAATGTTCGCACCAAAGTTACGCGTTTCAGCGAGTTCGTCATACAACCATGATGATTCAAACAACGACTGGTAGTCTGGCTCAGAAGCTCCAGTTTGTCGGGCCGTATGTACCGCTTCTGCTGCAATGATTCCGGATTTCATTGCTGTGTGGCTGCCTTTAATTTTAGCAACGTTCAAAGTCCCCGCATCACAACCAATCAATAAACCGCCAGGGAATTGTTGTCTCGGCAGAGAGGAAAGCCCACCTTTCGCAATGGCTCTTGCGCCGTAAGCGATGCGCTGAGCACCTTTCAAATGTGGTTCAATAGCAGGGTGGTGTTTAAAGCGTTGAAATTCGTCAAACGGACTCAAGTAAGGATTGCTGTAATTCAAGTCGACAATAAGCCCCACGGCGATTTGGTTGTTCTCCATGTGATAGAGAAAACCGCCGCCTGTAGTATTTGTTTCACTCAAGGGCCAGCCAGCGGAGTGGATAACACTGCCAGATACATCCTTACTGTCAGTGGGTAACTCCCATATCTCTTTTAGGCCAAGCGCGTAGTGCTGTGGTTGCTTTCCTGCGTCTAGGTCGAACCTTTGAATAAGTTCTTTACCCAGATGTCCGCGACAACCTTCAGCAAAAAGGGTGTATTTTGCCCTTAGCTCGATACCTGGTTCAAAGTTAGGTTTGGCCTGGCCGTTCTTATCTAGTCCCATATCGCTCGTGTTAATGCCTGTCACGGCGCCAGTCTGATCATAATTGATGCTTGCAGCGGCAAAGCCCGGAAAAACTTCCACCCCAAGATTTTCTGCTTGGTTAGCGAGCCAACGGCAAAGGTTGGCAAGGCTAATTACGTAATTATTCTCGCCATTTATCATTGGACGCGGTGTAAGGAAGTGGGGAACGCGAATATGGTTTTGTTTAGTAGTAAGATAAAGGAAATCATCTCGTTGAACTGAGGCTGCTAGCGGGGCGTCCATTTCTTTCCAATTGGGGAAAAGCTCATCTAAGGCACTAGTTTCAAAAACAGCGCCAGATAAAATATGTGCACCCACTTCTGAGCCTTTTTCTACAACGCAAATTGAAAGTGCGTCATCTTCACTGTCTTGGTTGAGTTGAGCTAGTCGACAAGCTGCACTTAAGCCCGCAGGTCCGGCCCCCACGATCACGACATCAAACTCCATGCATTCTCGTTCCATCTTTATGCTTCCTTTCTATTATCGTCATCTGCGTGACAGGTTTTTGGTTTCTATACAGAAAACTATAGCTCAGTTGACGTTAACGTGAAGTGGACTAAGCTCAAGTAATGGATCTGACGTGTTATATGAGGCATGACCATGGAAGACCGACCATTAGCAACACTTGTGCTCGCAGAGCATGACAACCAATCGTTGGCTGTAGGGACGCTGTGTGCAATTAAAGCGGCATTTGAGATTAAGGATGATGATAAATCGCTTCCTGTTTCTGTGTTGCTTATTGGTTATCAGTGCCAATCAGTTTTGGATGAGTTGAATTGCGTTCAGGGTGTTGCAGAAATTATCTGGGTTGATGCGAAGGGATATGAACATGGCTTAGCGGAAAATATCGCACCTTTGATCTCACAAGTAGCCAAAAACTACTCACACATTCTTTCTCCTGCCAGTACATTTGGTAAGAATGTGATGCCTCGTGTGGCGGCGTTGCTTAATGTTGGTCAACTTTCTGACGTGATGACAATCGAGTCTATCGATACGGTGATTCGTCCAATTTATGCTGGAAATGCATTGGCGAGAGTCACGTCGAATGATCCCTATAAAGTGATGACCATAAGAAGTACGGCTTTTGATGCCGCAGAGCTATCTGACACGCCAGTTGTCCCTAAGCTTACTCAAGTCGACACGGTGATTATCAATAAACTTAGTGAGTTTGTTTCGCAACAAACGCCAGAAAGTGAGCGACCAGAATTGCCAGCGGCTAGAGTAGTGGTGTCGGGGGGGCGTGCATTCGGGAGTAAAGAGAAGTTTGTTTTAGTAGAACAATTGGCTGACAAGCTAGGTGGAGCGGTAGGGGCGTCACGAGCGGCGGTCGATGCGGGCTATGTGTCTAATGACCATCAAGTCGGACAAACCGGCAAAATTGTTGCACCGGAGTTATACATTGCCGTCGGAATTTCTGGCGCGATCCAGCATTTGGCGGGAATGAAAGATTCCAAGGTGATTGTTGCAATTAATAGCGATCCTGATGCGCCTATTTTTGACATTGCAGATTATGGATTGGTCGGCGATTTGTTTGTGGTAATGCCTGAGCTGTTAGAGAAGCTGTAGATATAGTCTTGTTCCCTAAAACAAAAGGCTTCCAAATTGGAAGCCTTTATCATTTGATTTTAATAAGTTACTTTTCGCTCGGACGTTGCAGGTGCTCTGCAAGTACTTTCGTAAACCTTGCAGCTTCACCACCAGTACAAGCGCGATGATCAAACGTTACGGATAGCGGCATTGCTTTCACCGAAATTGCTTGACCATTTCTTATCACAACTCGGTCGAGTATTCGGCCCGCGCCGACAATAGCGACTTGTGGCGGTGTGACGACAGGTGTTGCGTAAATACCAGCAATCGCGCCGAAGTTGGAAAGCGTAATCGTCGCGTGCTGCAATTGCTCACGACCGATTTTTCTCTCTCTGATCCCTTCAACGGTTTGATCGAGCCAACGACGAACATCTTGTGGCTCGTATTCATCTGCGTGGCGCAAGACTGGTACGTACAATCCATGACGGCTATCTACTGCAATTCCTACATTGACCGTTGTGTGTACACAGCGTGTCATGGTTTCGGCATCAAACCAAGCGTTTAAAGCAGGCTCTTCTTTACACGCGTGAACAATCGCTTGAACAAGGCGGATACTGATATCTTCGTTTGGCAGCCAATCTTCCAACAACGCTTCTTCCGTAATGGTTACGGCGGCAACATGTTCGTGCGATTCGGTCATAGACGACACCATGGTACGTCGAGCGCCTTTCAAAACTTCGGTGCCTGGACGCTGTTTTCCGGCTTCGTCGTAAATATCGGCATCAACGATAAGTCCGTTCGGGCCACTACCTGACACGAGGTTAAGATCTACCCCAAGTTTTTGTGCCAACAAGCGAGCCGAAGGCAGGGCGGTAACGAGGTTACTTTCTGTCGTGTTGTGGTTGCCACCTATCCAGAAATCATCAACGTTTACATGATGCGCTTGGTGAGAAACGCTACCGACGACGGTTGCGGCGTCAGCAGTGGCTTTTTTCTCTGCCGTTACTTCTCTCCCGGCACCTGTTTCATCAATCTCTAGCAGTAATGCACCAATATTGACGATTTCACCTTCCTCACCATGACGGCTGACCACACGGCCCGAGTAGGGGGCAGGGACGTCTACCGTCGCTTTTGCTGTCTCTACGGTTAAGATCACTTGATCTAATTTAACCATGTCTCCGACATTAACGTGCCATTTGACAATTTCTGACTCAGCGAGACCTTCACCGAGATCGGGTAAATTAAACGTCTTCATTTCCAATCCTCCACGAGTTCGCGCGCCGCGGTCACAATGTCTTCTTCCTGAACCATGAAATAATCTTCGTTACGGTAATAAGGCATAATGGTGTCCATTCCAGTTACTCGTTTAGGTGGGGCTTTAAGTAAGCACATGGCATGTTCAGCGGTTCGAGCTAATAGCTCAGAGCCCACACCACAAGTTTTACTCGCTTCATGAACAACGAGTAAACGTCCAGTTTTTTCTAGTGAGCTGAAAATCGTCGCGGTATCAATTGGCTTAATACTCGCCAAATCAATCACCTCGACTTCAATTCCCTGACTAGACAAGGTTTGTGCGGCCTGAAGTGACTCTACGACGCATGCGCCCCAAGTAACGAGCGTGATATCTCGCCCCTTACGCAAGGTGAAGCAGGTGTCGAGTGGGAGTGCTTCGCCGTTATCAACGACTTCAGATTTAACGGTGCGATATATGCGCTTCGGTTCGAAGAACATGACGGGATCATTGCTTCTAATTGCAGCGAGAAGTAAGCCGTATGCGCGTTGTGGAGAAGAAGGAATCACCACTTTAAATCCAGCAGTGTGAGCAAATAGCGCTTCCACGCTTTCTGAGTGGTGCTCCGGAGCGTGGATACCGCCGCCAAATGGCGCACGAAAAACCGCGGGACAAGTGAGCCGACCGCGAGTTCTGTTACGCATTCGAGCCGCGTGGCACATTAAGTGCTCCATCGCAGGAAAAACGAAACCTTGAAATTGAAATTCGGCGACAGGTCGTAATCCTTGCGTTGCCATACCGACCGCAACCCCGCCGATTAAGGCTTCAGCGAGTGGCGTATCGATGACTCGTTTAAGACCAAACTCTTGCTTGAGTCCAACAGTGGCACGAAATACACCACCATTATCGCCCACGTCTTCACCTAATACGACAACATTGGGGTCTTGTTGCATTTCGTGGTGCAGGGCAAGGTTTACTGCTTCAACCAACGTTAGCTCAGCCATGTCTGCCTCCCTGCATTCTCATTGCCTTGTTGATGAGCTCATCTCTTTGTGCATGAAGTTCTTGAGGTAGCGATTCATACAAATAATCGAAACCGGTTTCTGGTGCTTGTGGCGGTAAGCTCAGATAGCGTTCAACAGCTAACTCTACTTGCTCTTTACAGTAATCTAGCCATTGCTGTTCTTGTTCGTCGCTCCAAGCGCCTTGATTAAGGAGGTACGTTTTAAGACGTGCGATAGGTTCGTATTGCCATGCAGTTTGAACATCATCTTCTTTACGATAACGAGTCGCATCATCGGCCGTAGTGTGGTCACTCAGTCGGTAACTCACCGCTTCGATGAGTGTTGCGCCTTTCCCTTTTCTTGCTCTCTCAAGGGCGGTTTTAGTTGCATCATAAACGGCGACGACATCGTTACCATCGACAGTAATACCCGGTATACCTGCACCTTGCGCTTTTTCTGATAAGAAATCGGCGGCACATTGGAGACTACGCGGCACTGAAATTGCCCACTGGTTATTGTTTACGACGAAAACAAGTGGAATATTCCAAGTACCTGCGCAGTTTATTGACTCAAGAAAGTCCCCTTTGGATGTACCACCATCGCCGCACATGACTAGCGCAGCTTCATGGTTACCTTGAATTTTTAGTGCGGAAGCCACCCCGACAGCATGCGTACATTGCGTCGCTATGGGTACACAGTAGGGAAGGTCTCGGCTAGGAACCGGACTGCCTTCAGGAGCAAAATCACTCCCGCGCTCATCGCCACCCCAGTATTGAAGGTTCTTTTCCATGCCAATGCCACGACACCACATCGCAGGCATATCGCGGTAGTAAGGAACAAACACATCATCGGCTTTAAGTGCTCTGCCGACCGCAATGCCTATGGCTTCCGCGCCTAAGTGTGAGGGATAGGTCCCTAGCTTACCGGTGCGTTGCAAGGCAACTGCTTTGTTGTCGTAAGTGCGAGTTAATACCATATCTCGGTAAAACCCGACCAATGTTTCAGTGTCAGCCCAGTTGGGTAGTTGGCCGACGAGGTCCCCACGATGGTCGATAAACCGATGCATGGGTAATGCCTGAACGTTCATCTCAAGCTCCTTTTGACGCTGCGGGTCTTTTGGACTGCAGCTGTTCATACAAAACCAGAGTTTGTATGGGTACTCAAACTCTGATATCAGCGCAAAGGCCATACCTAAGGTTGCGTGTGCTTTCGATAGCGGTAGGCATCTGTTCGTCCCTTAAACTATTTGTCGATAACATCGCTGCGATTATTTCACCGCAAGATACAGAGAAAGGCTTTTCTGTATCTAACCCTCTAACTAAATCGTGGTATAGCCAGATACAATAAGTGTAAACAAATTGTTAAATTATGCTTCATTTTGACTTTCGCTCAGTAGTAAAGTTTTGCTTACACCCTGATTTTGCAGAGTAATATGCTGCTATTTTGTTGGTGGCATTTTTAAACTCGAATTTAATTACTGGTTAATGAAACATATTTGCAACAAAATTTGGCTGTAAAATTTGACAAAGTGAGTCATTATTAATGAATCAACTCAAACAGTTGCTATATGATGAATTGCAAATTTTTGTTGTGCTCGAAGCCTCGACCTTATGAGAATGCATAACTTCTTCCCAACTGAGTGGAATCAAGGTAGGGTGACGGCATTACAAATGTATACCCTCGGCAGTCCTTGAGCTTATCCAAAGTAGGTGGTGCTCAAGCGGAAGTGATTATGGAGAAGTTATGTACCACGCTCATGTTTATTTTCCCCTAAGAGAACAAGATAAAGCGCAAGCCTTGAACGAGATCATCCGTCAAGAGCGTCAAGATGTGCTGCGTGTGTTTCCATTAGTTGGACGGTTAGTTGGCCCACACAAAATGCCGATGTTTGAAATTCATCTAGAATCATTGAGTGAAGAGTTCTTGGCGTGGCTTGATACGATTCGAGGCGATTTTTCTGTGCTTATTCACCCAGTAAGCGAAGAAGAGTTGCTCGATCACACAGAACGCGCGATTTGGTTGGGCAGAGAGATTGGTGTATTTGAAGAAAAGTTAGAGAAATAGTTGCTTTCTCGCCCATGCATGACCGCTTTGAATCCTTCTCTTCTCATTGCGGTCGCAGCTTCTGCTTAACGCCTCATCTTCATTGATGGGTGCGGAAACCCTCTCTTACGCTTTGCTGTAGCTATTTTTGTGCTAAACCTAAAAGTAGGCTTTCGAACTTCACGCACAAAGCGTGAAAATATCGCTGTTTAGCATGCCATTAAATGAATTTTGGTGGTAATAAAATAATAAGTCTTTGATAAATCAAATAGGTATAGCAGGGAAGTGCAGTTTACGACCCCAACGCCATTGGCAGTGGCGCCGATAATTTCTGAGGGGGAAGGGTATGTTTTCAATACTCTTGGTTATACTTGCACTCTATATATTTTGGCTGTTGTTTCGCAACGAGCCTGAGTTTGCCGGGCGTACCGCCCAAAAAAAACGTGACTGGGTAGGGCCTACCGCCAACAAAGAAGAATGGCGAGGATTTTGTAGGGATGTATTTCAGCCGTTCAGTTCTCAAACGACTTTCTACGCTATTGCTTATTTTGCCAATTACGTAGCAGCAGCGAACGCAATATCTTGGTCAACGATATACGAAGGCGATTATCCGGTCATCATAAGCCGATTTGGTAGCTACTTCATTTTAAGCACGCATGATGCACTGGTCGTAGCTGGGTTTATTGCGCTTGCTTTCTTTATCATTAATTGGCAACTTGCCATGCGCTGCTCTGGTATTCTTAGCCAGTATCTAGTGCGGATTCTTATTATTAATCAAAAGCGCTTTGTCGCGATTAGCTTGGTGTTTTGCAGCTACTTTTCGTACCTACTGACGCTTGGTATATTCTGGCTGTTCCATGATGGGTATTCAATCTGGCATGGATTAATGCTTAGCCCTGTGTTCCTATTGTTAGCTTTATTGGTAGCGGTTGTTGTGCCATCTGCAAAAAGAGAAAATAGTGTACCTAAGTAATCCCGAGATGGTTTGTTCAGCGGGAATAGTTTGGCTTGTAGACTAGGTAGTGATGTAAAGGACTAGCGAGTCTAAATCACGAAGTGGCAACAAAGTATACGAGCCGAGATCTTTACTTCATCAGGTATTTGGATGGCTTTGGGGCGTTTACTTAAGCAAGGTAGGCTGCACTTTTAACTCGATCAGATTATCACGTTCTGGTTTAGCCTTATCGAATGACAAAATAAAGCTGCAATTCGATAACCCTAGACAAGATGATATGTCTTCGTAAAAGGGTGAAGTGTTCGTACTGGGAACTTAGAATTAAAAAACGCGGCCAAAGAATAGCCGCGTTTATTAGAATAAGAGATTTAACTTTCTGTCACAGGTTCAGAGGCTTGTTCAGCGCTTGAATCCACAGCTTTTACAAGTAGTAGACCAACACCTCCGACGATGGCACCACATAGAATAAACACTAAGCGCCCCCATACTGGGTTAGGTAGCAGAGCCATAAACATGACACCTATACCTGCGACCGCGATAAGTTTACCCAGCATTTGACGTTGCTTGTTATCGAGTTTTCTCTGTGCCACTGATTCTGCTACAAGAGGCGTTGATAGGTTTTCAAAGAACTTATCGACATCTGCTTGGCGTTTGTCAGTTAGAGGCTTGTAGAATAGAGTCGACAACATGAAGAAGCCACCAGTTAGCGTCATGTGTCCGATTAGACCTATTGCTACTTTCACATCAGACCATTCTCGGCTAGTCAACTCCTCAAGGCCAAACGCCGATGACACCATATCAGCTGTGATAACAAACCCAACAAGGTAGGAAACGATGCCACCCACGACTAGAGTTCCCCAACCGGCCCAGTCTGGAGTTTTCTTGATAAAGAAGCCTAAAAACGCTGGAATTGTCATTGGGAACCCGATGAGCGCACCAACGTACATCATAGTGTCGAATAGACTCAGACCTTTTAGAGAGTTTATAAACTGCGCGATTAGAATAATTGCAACGCCAAATACCGCCGATGTTGCTTTAGAAACTGCGACTAGCTCTTTCTCTGATGCTTGGCCTTTACGAACGATCGGTTCATAAAAGTTCTTTACGAAAATACCTGAATTGCGGTTAAGACCAGAGTCCATAGAGGACATCGTAGCAGCAAACATTGCAGCGACCAGAAGTCCAACCATACCTGCTGGCATGTATTCTTGAACGAAGTATAGGTACGCGAAGTCGCCTGCTTTGTTACCAGCATCTGGATAAGCTGCCGCTAAATCAACACCTTGGCCTGCAATATACCAAGAAGGCATGAACCAAATGAAAACTCCACCCAGCATCAATACACATGCTAGCAAAGCTGCTTTTTTTGCATTTTTAGAGTCTTTTGCAGCTAGGTAACGGTAAGAGTTCAACATATTGTTTGTAATAGAGAACTGCTTAACGAAGATAAAGAACGCCCAAATACTAAAGATGCTTAAGTAGTTCAGGTTGTTACCTGCAACAAAGCTCCCACTTTCTGCGACTGGGAAGTTAGAGATAATTTCAGTAACGCCACCACCTTGAACAATAGCAACGGCTGCACATGTGATCGTTACCGCCATGATGATGACCATTTGCATGAAATCGGAGGCGATAACCGCCCAAGAGCCGCCAGTTACCGACATCGCAAGTACAACTAAACCGGTAATCCAGATGGTTGCTGTCATATCAAAACCAAAAATACCTGAAGCTATAATAGCGAGGGCGTTAAGCCATACACCTGCAGAGACAACACTGTTTGGCATCGAAGACCAAGTAAATACTTGTTCGTTTGTTGTACCAAAACGCATACGAATGGCTTCTATGACAGTTACGACGCGTAACTGACGAAACTTCGGTGCAAAGTAAGCGAAGTTCATGAAGTAACCAAACGCGTTTGCAAGGAAAATAATGGCGACAGCAAAACCATCATTGTAGGCTTTACCAGCGGCGCCAGTAAATGTCCAAGCAGAGAATTGAGTCATAAACGCCGTTGCTCCAACCATCCACCAAAGCATGTTACCGCCACCTCGGAAGTAGTCGCTTGTAGTACTAGTAAAAGTTCTGAACATCCAACCTATTGCGATTAAGAATAGAAAATAGATGCCCACAATGAGAGTATTGAGTTCCATCTTTAGACCTTTGAAGTAGTTTATTGTCCTAAGTAATAGTAACGTTCGCTCCCCTTATTTGTAGTACAATAACTCAAAATCGTGACCAGTAAGGCGTAATAAACCCTTTAATTAATCATACAAGTGATCGGTGTCAGATATTGCTTTTCTCTGAAGCTGCTAAAAGTGTCGAGTTTAGGCATGGGTTCTATGAATATACTTATAAAGAATCTTAAGTCCTCTAATAAGAATGGACGCGGATTTATGCATATCTGGCAGAGGGATATAACATCGATTGATGTAGGATTGTTAAAAAAAGCCCATGCAAGCCTGTACTGCATGGGCCAAACGGTACTAGTACCGCGAGCTGTCGGCTGAAGTTCGCAACAGCGGCTTTACATGATTACTAACCACTGCAGATGACGTTCGAGGGGACATCACCTGAATTCGGTTGTTTATGTAACGCTGCTAGATCTTCGACAATCATTGCGCACATGCAATGCTAAGCTCTCTAAAATGTAGTTATGATATGGAGCAACTAATCAGTTTACACTCGCTTTGATGTTGGCAAGTGACAATGGCTATTCGCTGCATTTTGCTAACGCCGACCCTATTAATGATATTGTATTATTAATTAAGGTAAATGCTGATGATACCAAATTGTGACAGAGAACATGTTTAGCAAATAGGCCTGTGATCTGGATGATTACAGGCTAAGCCGATAAAGGGGCCCGACTGTCGCTTTTGTCTGAGGTGCGATACGGGTTTGTTGAACTAATAGTAACTCTGCAGTTGCAATTGCATCTGCAAGTGCATTATGGCCGTTGTAAGCGGGTAACCCGTAACGTTCCCTTGTCGCTGCTAGAGTCACATCTGATTCATCGGAAGCATTGATAGCTCTTTGTAACCTTTTTTCTATTCGCAAGGTGTCTATCCAAATGAGCGGCAACTCTTTTATGTTGAAAACTCGCTGTAAATATTGATTAATAAAGCTAGTTTCGACTATACATCCGTGCGCAACAATAACTTTGTTTTCTGCTGCTTTAAAGAATGTCCGCATTGCTTCATGAATAGAGATTCCATCAGTCAGCATTTGTTGGGTAATATGGTTAACAACTATGGTTTCGGGCTTGATTTTTGAGTCGCTATGTACATAAAGGTGTTGGCTTGTTGCTAAGTCAATATGGCTTTGTCGAATCTCTACCCAGCCCATGGAAAGAATGACTTCTTCCTCACTGTCTAAGCCAGTTGTTTCAAGATCAAGAACGATGAACTCAGTGTCAAAAGCTCGTTGATTTATGTCCAGATTTGGCGAGCGAAGCAGCTTTTTAAGATAAAGAGGGATGTGCTTCTTTTTAGAGTGCTTTTGTCTCTGACGATTTTTTCGTGTCAATGGATGAAAGTACTCAAGTAAGCGCTTCATTATCGGCTCCCAAAACGGAGTTTGGCGACTTCTTGTAGATCTGCAATGATGCGGAACGCGTCTTTTAAATGTTGACGTTCAAAACTACCGAACGTATTGGGGTCAATGTGGTTATTTGGCTCATCTCCACTTTTTAGTGCTTCTAATTGATGGGCAAATCGAAACGACAAGATGAATTGATATGCGTTTATTATATTTTTGTACGCGTCATGGCTGAGCAGCCCTTTTTCGTTAGCTGCTTTAAAACGCTCATCAGTTGCAGTGAGGTCACATTCAACTGCAAGACCATAAATCCTTGCAAGATCAATGATTAGATTAATCGCGTATTTTTTTACGTCGAGCGTTTTCTTGTTCTCTCCCGATTTTTGTAATACTAGGCTATTGAATATTCCTAGCGGTGGGTTTGTTTTCACCGCATCGTTAACTAACATCGTAAGGAATTCTCTATTAGCGTTGATGTTAGAGTGAAGCTCATCGCGAAGTATCTGTTCAAAGTCTTTGTTTCCATAAACGGTTCGGATTTCTAAAAAGACACTGATATTGAGGAGGCGCTCGTATTCAGGATTTGCCACCCATTTCTTATAGTACTTTTTCCAAACAGAGAGAGGCTGGCACCATTTAGGGGTCGCTGCCATAAACTTCCCTGGACACAATGGATAGTTACATTTATTCAGGCCATTACTTACTATCATTGCTAAATGTTTGAAGTAGATACGGTCGTTATCTGTTGCCGAATCATCTAATACGATGGCGCTATCTTGATCTGACAGCATATGTACTTCTTGGCGAGCATGAGAGCCTGCCACAATCCAAGAGAAGTCACAGGGAGGTGTTCCCAACTTATCAATGGCTATTTGTATTAACCTACGAGTGTACGCATCCATAATCATGGTCATCACTTTACCAATGATTTCTGGTGAAACCCGTCCTTCGACTAATGCTTCAAAAATAGCTTGGCGCTCAGACGTAAAACTAGACAAAGCTTTGACACTGCCAGCATATTTGATCTTTTCAATTAAAAATATTGCTTGGACTCGATGGTTTTGAACCAAGTGCGTTGTTGTCAAAACGCCAACGACGTTATTGTCTCTGACTAGGGGTAAATTTCTTATGTTGTACTGCATCATAATGGAGGCTGCGTGTAGAACTAAATCGTCAGGATGAATTGTTTTAGGATCAGGCGACATGACTTCGACGACTGGTGTTGAGATGCTTAATCCTTTGGCGATGACTCGCTTTGTCATATCTCGGTCGGTAATCAGTCCAACTATTTTATTATCACGATAAACGACAGCGCAGGGAGAGCACTTATCGATCATCTCGTTGGCGACTGACTGAATGGATTGCTCAGCGGTTACAATTGCAACTCGACCACTAGCAACTTCCTCTACACGCCGAATAAACAACCCTTAGACCACACGACATCTAATGCTGACTTTAGCCGTACTTGAGCTTGTGATGCAAAATGTTCAGCACATTCAGGATGAGAAGTGCACAACTTTTTCAGCGCAGCATTTGGAATTACATAAACTAATGAATTTTCGATTGCAATTGCTTTGTATTCTTTTCCGCTTTCGACTTCGTTACCAAGAAAAGTGAAGCCAAACAAATCTTCCGGACCAAGTTTAGCTCTCAATATGCCATCAGATTTACGCTGTTCGATAGAGCCAGTTCTAATAATATAAAGTGACTTTTCGTTCTTAGAAGAATACTGATCAACAACATCCCCCTTGCTTAAATAAGTGATCTTAACAGATGAAGCAAGCTCGCGAAGTGCACCTTTAGGTACCTTGTCAAACGGATCAATCTGGCTGATAAACTGTATGATATTTGGCAGTAGCGAGTCGGTCATAACACAACATTCTCAAAATACATTTGTATTACTATATATCAAAATGTTGATGGTGTGCCATAAAGAATGGAGGAAACGAAATTAAAAAAGCACGCGAGATGCGTGCTTTTGCCTAGTTATTAGATCGCCCAAGCCCTAAGCTTAACTGGCTTCAGGTAAGCGATGTTTTGACTCCAACAAGTGGTTAGCCGAAGCTTGACGTGCTTTTTCAGCATTGCCTGCCATTATTGCTTCATAAATCTCACGATGTTCTTCGATGCACGTATTGCCTTCCTCAGATGAGTGAGCAATAAAGTTAATGAACATTGTAGTCAGAACATGCCCAAACGGTAAGAAAAAGTCGTTTCCGGTTGAGTTAAAAATAATGCTATGGAAACGAATATCTACATCCATCCAGCGCGCTTTGTCCAGTTCGTCTGCTTTAGCGACTTCCAACATATCTTGGAATGCTTCTGATAGCTGAATTCGCTGTTCCGCAGTGGCATTTTTCGCTGCGAGTGCACAAGCTTCAGGCTCTATCGCGCGTCGTAACCCCAAAAATTGATGACAGAACTGATCTATCTCTGTTAGACCGTCCATCCATTCAATTAATTGTGGGTCTAAAAAGTTCCAGTACGCTCGGTTGATGACTCGAGTACCAACTTTTGGACGTGACTCGAGTAAACCTTTTGATGTTAAAAGTTTTACGGCTTCACGCAAAGCTGTGCGACTGATACCAAACTGTTCACACAGGGACATTTCTCCTGGAAGAATGGACCCTTGAGGGATCTTGCCTGACAAAATGCTACGAGCAATTTCGCGAGCTACTTGCACATGTAAGCTGCGCTTGGAACCGGAGATAGAATGAAATTCACCAGACATAAAATCACTTATCGTTAAAATTGTATTATTTAAGCTTGGACTATATCATCCAAAGTGTAGCTCACCAAGAAGATGTTTACGTAATAACAGCTGTCTTCACAAATCCATTTTGAATCTCCGACTGCTTTATGAAGCCTTCATGATTATGATACTTAGCGTATAACAGATGAGGCCACCGATTCTTACATCATTCCTTATTTATTTGTTAGCTCAATATGTTAGTTAACTCTAGTCGCGCCTACTTATTGTACTCACTGATTTTCAATACACAGCACACAATTTGAATAGAAGATCAGGTTTCTTGTTAAATAAAGTGATATTGTATTATTATATACTAAAGATCGGTGTGCATGATGTTACTACTCGACCATTCAATATTGAGTTTGGCCAATATACCTCGCGAGTAAAAATCATATTCATAAGATCGTTAGATTTTAGACGCTAAATAACAGTGCTTTACATTTACACAGAAAGTCTCCGCCTTCAAAGCGTGTTTCATTTGGCCTTTTCTAATTATTAGTTAAACAAGTCGTTTAGGCTGTTGGCAATGAGGAATATAGATGGCAGAGTTTTCACTTCTCGGGAATTCAAATCACAAGATACATGTACAAGTAGCAAGACAGATTTCTCGCAAAATATTGTCAGGAGAATTAAGTCAAAATGAGAAACTCCCGAGTGAAATAGAGCTGTGTAAGTTGTTTGGTGTTAGTCGGACAGCACTACGAGAGTCGACGAAGTTGCTGTCTGCTAAAGGCTTAATTATCTCTAAACCAAAAGTTGGAACTACGGTACTACCAAGAAATTATTGGCATTTTCTTGATCCTCAACTCTTAGAGTGGATCCAAGATTTAGAAGATACTAAGCCGTTTCTATCTCAGTTTTTAGGATTGCGTAAAGCTATAGAACCAGAGGCGTGTGCGCTGGCAGCCCAAAATGCCAATGCTGAGCAAAGAAAGCTGTTGTCAATTGTATTTCAAAGAATGACGATGGCAGCACGATGTCACGATTATGATGAGTGGATTGCTAACGATCATTTGTTTCATCAAACGATATTCCTTTGTACCGATAATCACTTCTACGTTCCCTTCAGCAATATACTTTCGACCATATTTAAGGTGTTTATTGACAAGTCAGTTGAAGGAGGGAGGTTCTGCCTTAATGAGCACCGTGCAATTTATGATGCAATTATGGTCGGAAACTCATTTCAAGCTCGTTTAGCCTCTCAAACGCTGTTAAATGATGAGAATCAGAGGCTTTCCGACGCCGTGAATAGTTAAGAGCTTGCGTACATTTTATTGACTAAAAAGAGTTTTCTGTCGTTTCTTTTTGTCATGAACTTTGCCTAATGACAGAGTTCTTTAGTTTAAACGTTTAACCTCATTACAAAGGTTTACTAATGTTTTCCCAACCATATATAAAGAAAAACTTATCTCTTGCTTGGCCGCTTGCTCTTAATGCTTTGTTGATGCAATCAATGCTTATGATTGATACGCTGCTTGTTACGCCATTAGGTGAAGTTTCACTTGCTGCTATGGGGATTGCTACAACAATAGTTTCTTTTGTTTTAGGTATCCAAATGGCTCTAGCAAATGGGTCTCAATTGGTACTTAGCCGTGCCGTAGGCTCTGGTCATTATCTATCGTTAAATAAAGGTTTCTGGGCAGCTTTAGTTATCAACGTTCTAGTCGCATCCTTATTCTGGCTGTTGATTACTGTCTTTGATGAAGCGTTAATCAGTAAGTTGACGGATAACGTTGATCTCTATGCGGAGACAAAATGCTACCTTGCAATTGCTAAGTTCATCGTCATATTCAATGCCATTACTCAGGTTATGATTGCGGTGTTCAATGCGCTTGGACGGACCAAAGTTCCATTTAAAGGCTATTTGATTGAATTGCCAGTCAACGTGGCGATGTCTTATGTTCTGATTCACGGCCTGACTAATTTTGAAGGTATTGGCGTTCAAGGCGCCGCGGCGGGTAGTTTGGTTGCTATTAGTATTCGGCTGTTATATTTAACCATGTGCATTAAGCTTGATGATTCTATCATCTTGTCTATTAAGAAGCTTGATGCGTCATTGAAAAGCAATATACATAAGCATTTTAAAGAGATTTTCCCCGTCGCGGCGAACGTCACAATGTTACAAACTGGCGCAACGATATACATGTTGCTGTACTCGCAACTGACCTTAAATGCTTATGTCGCTATGACTATCGTGATGCCTTGGATCAAAGCGGGTACTCAGTTCATTACTGCTTGGGCGCATTCATCGGCAATCACGATTAGCCAAGCAATTGGATCAAGAAAAATGGATGAGCTGCGTAACAATGTCGATATTAGTATTGATATGGCCGTGATGATCTCGTTCGTTTCAGCATTTTTCTTTTTTGCACTTAGTTTCGTTCTTCCTGATTTGTATCCCGACTTAGACCCGAGTACTTACAAAGCGTTATCCGCGATTGCTCCACTTTACATACTGCTACCGATAGTACGTGGCTATAACACCGTTCATGGTCATATTTTGAGAGCGTTAGGTAAAACAACGGAGGTGTTTAAGATTAACTTTACCGGTCAGTGGGTAATCTCAATACCGTTATGTGCTTTGATGATTTTATACTTGGACCTTTCAGTGTTTTGGGTGTTTGCAATCATGCCGTTTGAAGAAATTGTTAAGGCATGGCCATTTAGGCATTTAGCACGTAAGTCTCTGAAAGGTTTCGATATTAATAAGGCAGACAAGCTAATGTACGATTGATCCTATGACTTTCGGATTAGGTCGAAAATATTCGTAGATGCTATGGACTAAAGAGGAGTATGTCTAGCTTATCATTTTGGCGTTTATCGAGTTTATAAATTGTGATCAATAGAGCACATCATAACTTCTTTCCTCGAATCATTCCTTTGCAAACCTTATTATATGTATGACAATATTACATATAATAAGGTTTGAACATGAAGCTCAATCTACTCGTAGCCGCAATGGCTGTTACCTTACCAACTCTTGCTATCGCTTCTGATTTAAATAATGGCGTTGATTATCCAGTCCCTGCCGATAAATTTGATATGCGAAACTGGAAGATCACTATTCCTTCCGATATCAATGAAGACGGAAAAGTGGACGAAATCGAGGGTGTGGCGATGCTGAGTTATTCACACAAAGATTTCTTCTTCTTGAACGAAGAAGGCAACTTGGTGTTTGAAGTGCAGAATAAAGCGGTAACGACAAAAAACTCGAAGAATGCACGCTCTGAACTACGTGAAATGCCTCGTGGCGCTGACTTTTCTATTCAAACCGATGATTTAGCAAACCATTGGGCTTTATCGAGCCACCCTCAGGCTGCTAAACACAGTCGTGTAGGTGGAACGTTGGAAGCGACCTTGAAAGTGAACCATGTTTCTGAACACGCCAAATTTCCAGAGAAAGGGCCTGCTCATTCTGTTGTTGTCGGTCAAATCCACGCGAAAAAAATTGATGCAAAAATAAAAGAGGGTAAAGGTTATGGACATGGAAATGAACCCATTAAAATCTTCTATAAAAAATTCCCAGAACACAAAATGGGCTCTGTATTTTGGAACTACGAGCGTAACCTAGCGAAGGAAGATCCAAATCGTATTGATATTGCATATCCAGTATGGGGAAATACTTGGGATAACCTTGAAGAACCAGGCCAAGCAGGTATCGCTCTTGGTGAAGAGTTCAGCTACAAGATAGAAGTTCAAGGAACTATGATGAACTTGACGTTTGAAACAGAACGCCACGAGACAGTGACTTATTCCATAGATCTCAGTAAGGGGATTGATAGTAAGGACTTTGAGCATGGCTACGCAGAAGACATGTTCTATTTTAAAGCAGGAGCTTATGGTCAATGTAGCGTCAGTGAGTCTCACCCTGTGTGGGGTACAGGATGTGCGGGCACCGGTGATTTTTCAGTCGACAAGAAAAACGGTGACTATAACAGCGTGACATTTTCTAAGCTCAAGCTAAATCAAAATTGAAACTAATAGAAAGCTAAGAGCTACTCGATTTCTACTTAAGCCTCATCGATTTGATGAGGCTTTTGTTTTCAGTGGAATTCTTTAAAAGGTAAGAAACAAGATAGAGCAAGCAATCACTGGGACTGGCTTGAATTTAGAGTATTGTGTTGAATTTTGTTCTTCTGAAGAGGTAAAAAAATAAAGCCAGGCTCGAAAGCCTGGCCTAGTATCAAGTGCTACAAAATAACACTAGAGTTGCTTTGAATCGATGTTATCGAAATATGCTTTTGTTGAAGCACCACTTGTGTCCCCTACATAAATAGTCAGTTGTGATGGTGTATTCGTTGCGTCTAAGCCTGTTTCGGACTGACTTGGCGCATCAACCGTTTTTCCATTAATAGAAACGTTAATCTCATCACCATCCCAAGCTAGGGACATTGAGCTCCAAGCGTCAGTCGTAATAGTGCCTATTTCTACGTCATCTGATCCTGCTTCGGCTTCAACTTTACCACTGCCCGAAATTCTCAATTCGTAGTAACGATCTGAGTTGTTTTTACCTGAGCCAACATTAATGTATGTAGTTTTTTCGTTGTCTGACGGAATGTAAACATCGAATGACACGCTACCGTTTGATGTTGCTCCGTTTGAAAACTCGCGCGTAACGTATGGTTTGTTGGTCGTATCTGTGTCGGATATTAGCAGAGAGTTAGTGCCGCTCTTTGATACGTCATCACTTACTACAGCCACGGAGGTCAAGGTGGAGGAGTCATCAGCAACCGTATTGTATTCTTTCCAACTAGAGTTTGCTGAACTGATATTTGTTCCTACTGGGTATGAGTCAAAGTTTTCACTCACGTCTTCTGACGGTTTATCAGGATTAGAACTTCCGTCTGAAATGACAACCGCTTCGCTTGATGCACTATTGTAAATTGTCGCAAGGTCTAAGCCTGGAATGTAGTTGTCAAAATCCTCTTCTAGAACCAACACTTCAGAGCCCGAATCACTAGAGTAAATCTTCAAGTTGTCTGCATTTAATTCAAAGTTTGTAGTGTTGCCATTATCACCTAGTCTCAGTGATACATAGGTTACAGCGGTGCCATCAGCGACAGGTAACATTTCACCTATTTGTTTACCGTTAACCGAAAAAGAGAAGAAGTTTTCTATCCAACTGACTTCTATCGCGAGGTTTTCACCTAACTCAAACGTGTCGCCTGTTTCCGTCAAGTTTCCACTTGCATCGCGGTATTTGATTTTGCCGTTTTCAAATGCCACTTCGCCATGCAAGTTGGAATTCGAGGTTTTTGCTGCATAAAATGAGATGTAAGCATTGTCACCAGAACCGTCGGCTTCCTGTTCTGTTTCTTCATGATGCTGGTAAGTTAGATCTACAGTTAGTCGGCCTGTTGAAATTTCTGAAACACTCGTTGAATCAGACAGCTTGATTCGTAACTCACCGGTGTCTTCTTCTGTTCCACCTTTATTGGTATCCAAAATTTGTACGACGTTGTTATCGCCAGCGTCATTATTTGCCGCTGCAACTGCATCTTTCACCGCATCGTTTGCTGATTCATCGTTACCGGTGAAGTTTCCGTCATTTGTTCCTGAGATGGTTAACATGCCGTTTGAAACTTCATAAGTCCCTGTTAACTCGGTAGGGTTACCTAGATCGCTCTCGTCATAAAGGTTGAATGTAAGCGTCTCTGTATCTTTATCTTCGGTATAAGTTGAAGTGTAGATTGTGTAAGTACCGAAGTTATCATCATCGTTATAATACTTTTGCGTACCGTCTTCAAAGACATAGACGTTTGGCAGGTCGTGCTCATCATCGGATTTCGCCACAGTGGCTGGTGTTGAAATATCCCACATACCTTGGCTCAACTCAGACTCAGTTTCTGTTGGTGGGGGAGCCGATGGTGCATCCCTTAAATCAGTGTTACATCCGGTTAACAAACCTGTGGAAATAGCAATTGCTGCTGCAATTTTTGTTACTTGCATGGTAGGTACTCACTTCTATGTGTTTTTATTTATGTAATATTGTTAGACAAATAGTTTCTGTCATCTAGATGGTTTTATCAATAGAATGATCCGACTCACACTAGATACAATGATTGCTCACTGAAGTGATGAATAAGTCACACAAAATAGTTGAATATCAACATCAATAAGAGCTGAACGTTTATGAGGTTGAGGGCTTTCTTTATAGAGAAACAGCAAAAACTAAAGGTGATTTAGGAAAGAAATTTGATTTCACATCAAGATTTTTGATTTTAAATCATTGAATTTACTGCTTTTTATATTTTTTAATTTTCTTCTTTATCATATGAAACGAGTTAAAACATTTCTCTGTAAGTGATGTCTACAAAGGTCGTTTTAGAATCAGACATAGCTAACACTTTTGAATATATAATAATACAAATTGTCAGTTGAGGGGCACTTACATGATTAATATCACAGAACTCTCATGATGAATTAACTAGTATTTGTCATACATTAATTCAATAGTGTTGAATCAGGTCCAGGGATTTAAGTGGTATCCCAAAAAATATATACAGAGAGATATAATCATGAAAGCAGTTACAACAATGTCCCTATTCGTTGCTTCCACATTAATGGCGGGAGCGGTTTCCGCAGCAACTTTAGACTATCGCGCAGAATATAAGCATGAGAGTGAAACTTATGCCCAACGTATCAAAATTAGTGGTAGTTCTAAAATTAACGATCAGACCAAACTGAACTTTGGTGTTGAACAAAAATTCCATAGTTACGACAACTCGCATTTTTGGGATCAACTCGTTGCTGGTGATTCTGAGTTTGATTGGGGAGTTCGCTACCAAATAAATAAACAATGGTTTATCCAACCAGGGATGCCTATTACTTTTGGTGATGATGACGAAAAAACCACTTATAAACCACAAGTTCGTGTTGGTTACAAATCCTCTTTTGGCTTAAGTACCGCTTTACGTTACCGACACGAATTTCAAGTTTATTCAGATGGTGCAGGTAACAAAACACTAACGGATGGTACTTCGGTAAGCGTTGCTGGGAAAACAGTTGAACAAGGTAAGTGGACACTGACAGGCTCTTACGATATGCGTCAGTTTGATAACGAGTACCTTGATAACGTCAAGCTGAGCTATGAGATCAACTACAACAAAAACTATGACGAAGTGCGTTTATCTGATTGGAAAGATTCTGAGTGGGATGCTGGCTTAATTGTTGGTTACCAAATGGGAGATTTCCGTCCTTACTTTGAATTGTGGAATGTCAAAGGTAAGGATGGTTCAACCACGGATGACCGCCAATTGAGAACACGCCTTGGCCTTAAATACAGCTTTTAACCCGAGTGTTATTGCCTAATTGTTGTTACAGCAAAAGAGCTGTTAATTCATTTTTATATTGTAGGTGTTAGATTACATGAAGCATATTTTCTTCAAAAGCTTGTTAGCTTCTTCTATTTTACTTGCTGTGGGCTGTAATAGTACGACGACCATGGTAGATCCATTTCCAAACAACCAAGAAACTGGTGCTGATATTCTGACTCCCGTTACGATAACGGCGAGTAGTCATGATGGTAATGTTCCAGAGCAGTTGTTTGACCAAGATATTATGACACGTTGGTCAGCAAATGGTGATGGTGAGTGGGCGATGTTGGATTACGGCTCGGTTTATGAGTTCGACGCAATTCAAGCCTCGTTCAGCAAAGGTAACGAACGCGTCAGCAAATTTGATGTTCAGTTTAGTACTGATGGTGAAAACTGGGTGACGGTTATTGAGGGTGCGCAAAGCTCTGGTCGCGCACTTGGCTTAGAGCGCTTCCAGTTTGAGCCTGCAGTAAAAGCACGCTATGTTCGTTACGTTGGCCACGGTAATAGCAAAAACCAATGGAACTCAGTTACTGAGTTAGCTGCAGTTAATTGCGGAATTAATGCCTGTCCGGCAAGTCACATCATTACTGATGACGTCGTTAACGTTGAAGCGGCTATGATTGCGCAAATGAAAGCGGAGCAAAAGGCACAAAAGGATTTACTCAAAAAGAATCGTAAAGGCGACTTTGGAGCACCAATCGTCCGTCCTTGTGAAACGACTGTGACGTGTGATCTTTCTAAAGCGATGCCTTACCCTACGTTACCGAAAGAGCCACTCGCTACAAATGCACCGGGTGAAAACTTTGACTTAACACGTTGGAAACTGACGACACCTTTCGACCATGACAAAGATGGTCGTGCTGATGATATTGATGAGTGGGACTTGGCTAACGGCTTCCAACACTCTGATATATTCTACACAGCAGATGATGGCGGAATGGTATTCAAGAGCTATGTGAAAGGCGCTCGAACTTCTGAAAACACTAAATACGCGCGAACTGAGTTACGTACCATGCTTCGTGCTGGTGATAAGTCTTACAGCACAAAAGGTGTAAATCCTAATAACTGGGTATTCAGTTCTGCACCAGTTGAAGATCAAAAAGAAGCGGGTGGTGTAGACGGTACGCTTGAAGCGACTCTGAAGATTGACCACGCAACCACAACTGGTCAGTCGCATGAAGTTGGCCGCTTTATTATCGGCCAGATTCATGACAAAGATGATGAGCCAATTCGTCTTTATTATCGTAAGCTACCAGACCAACCAACAGGTACAGTTTACTTTGCTCACGAAAAAACCAAAACTGGAACAGAGGATTACTACAGCTTAGTGGGTGATATGACTGGTGAAATCGGTGACGATGGCATCGCGCTAGGTGAAAAATTCAGCTACATCATTGATGTGAAAGGCAACACAATGACAGTTACGGTAAAACGTGATGGTAAAGATGATGTTGTTCAAGTCGTAGATATGAGTGACAGTGGCTATGACGAAGGTGGCAGATATATGTACTTTAAAGCCGGTGTCTATAACCAGAATATGTACGGTAATCCAGATGATTACGCACAAGCTACTTTCTATAAATTAAAACAATCTTTTGGTAAGTACCAAGGCTAGTTCTATCACTTTTAGTTGATTGAAGTCCTTTGCCCTCAGCTTTGTAGCTGAGGGCTTTTTTTCTATAGAAGAATAAAACAGCTCAAATATTATTTTAATTGACATAGATAAATTAATTTAAAAATTTATCACCATAGATAGGTAATAATTATTGATTGCTTTTATCTTCTGACAATGTTTATTTTTAAGTGCTAATGTATATTAGAGTAGTTTAATTGGTTAAATTTAAAATAACTCAGCGTTAGGGTAGATAAATATCTCACGAAACTATAGAAGCTGTTTTTAAGCTGCCTAAGTGGAGGTTGATTTATATATTTATCGTAGAAGGAAACACTATGCGTGAAGCGAGTTGAATTGTGGTGTTCTAAAAGAAGAGGCCACGAGAAAATAAATTTCCCGTGGCGGCAGTATGAGCTTTGTTCGTTGCTTTAGAGCAAAGTAGCAAGCCTATTGCTAAGAGATTGAAATGACTATTGATGAAGAGTGCTCAAAGCACTAAAGCTCACATCAAAGATTTCTCCTCGATATGCATTATCAGGTTTAAACTGAGGGTAAATTCCGGCTTTGAAGTAAAACGCAATATCAGGCGACGCCCATCTTTCAGTAAGAGTATAGGACTTGTTGTTAGCGGTGTCTGAGTATGCTTCTCCCCACTTCAGTGTGTGCGAGACCATATTACTGCCATCTGCATCGTAGGTGGCTAAAAACAGTCCTTCCTTATCGGCACGGATCGTATATTGCCAGTCTTCGTTTACCGCGTAGGTACCAAGCTTAACACTGAATGCGTTGCAATCAGTACAGTCTTTGTTGTTATCAAGTTTGTAGTTATCGTTCAGAATAACTCGGACTGGCTTATTGTCACCTTTCCAAAGTAGCTTCACGAGTGCTTGGCTGATTTTCCAACCATGTATCTGGCCTACCACGACTTTTGGTAATTGACCGTCGATTTTAGGGTATTCGTTGATTCTTAGTGTTGCGTTTAGCGTATGCGAAGTTGCACCGGTACGACTATCTTCAATATACCAACTTGTCTCTTCATCGCTGGTGCTGCAATCCGGGGAGTTAGTACTGATGTAGAGCTCTCGCAACTCTGAACGGATGTAACTGGAGTTGGCCGTTGACGTGCCGTAACCCATATCGGCACGGAAATGCATGCTACCGTCAATAACATTGAAGTATGATAAATCAATCTCGCGTTGGTAAACGCTCTCTTCGTTAGACAGAGGATCTTTACTTGAATTACAACGCTCAGGCTCTAATTCAGCCGCGCTGTCACCGCCAAAACCATACCAATCATTTTTGCTTGCAGGAATGGTTAATTTCCAATCGTCAATATTCCAGGCTATTGAATCAGTATGGTCAGTTTTGGTTAGTCCTAGCTGCTTAAATTGTACCTTTGCTTCACCGTTTTCAAACTGGTTGTAAACTCCGGCTTTAAAGTAGCTCAGGAGGTGCTGCCAGTAGGATACATCTACATTTACCTTTTGCTCATCGTTCACTTTAATGGTTAATGTGTTTTCTCCGATTTTTACTTCGAATCGCGTGAATGCGTTGAGATCGGCTTTTCCTAAATCATAACGATCATATGATGTTGCATAACAATCTGATGCGCTAGAAGGTAGACTGCAATCTATGGCATTGTTCTTTACTACCGCCCAGTAATGACCAGTGATACTGTTTCGTTCTTGTTCCCAAACGATCCGTAACAAAGGGTGTGGGATAGCACCTATACCAGAAGTATCTGTGCCTTTGTTATGAATTTGCAGGAAAGTGACTTCATCGTGGTTTGCAGGGGAGCTAGCCATTGCAAGGTTAATCTCTGGTAATCGAACATCTGCATACAAAGTTCTAAAGACGCCTTGTTCTGAAATGTTAAAGTTTTCTCGCTCACGAACTTCTGAGCGCATTTTGTAGTTCGACATTTTAAAGACAAGGTAATTGGAATCCTTTTCTGCGTAAAAGTGGTCACTCTTATAATCCGAGAATGCTCCATTTTTGACGTCACTGTTTTTGTTTCCCTCCTCCCTATTGGGATCTGATACTTGTAAATCTGAATTACTCAATATGTTTTGAAATTTTGCTATTGAGTATGGTGCTACATGCTCTTGGTGTGGAATATTTGGTTTATCATCTTGGCTTGTAGGGGAGGTATTTCCTCCACACCCTATTAATCCAAGCCCAGAGAAGCTTATTAGAAGCAATTTAGTTGATTTTATAAACACAGTAGTACGTCTCTTACACCATTTAATATTTGTAATACAATATCATTTTAGTGTTATTGGGGAGTAGTTTAGTCATAAGTTAAATAGTAAAAGTGTTAATTAAATCTCAGAAGAGTTCTATATCTATAAGTGGTGTCTTTGATAAGGCGTAAGGTTAAGTTATGTCTGTTTTTCCTAAGAGTTATTAACGGTTTTACTATGATTAAACGCTAATTGATAAGCTCATGTAGAGTCATGTAAACAATCAAAAAAAGCCGAACATGACGTCCGGCTTTGAATTAGTTCCCGATTTTTACATTAATTTTTAGTGACTAGCTAAAGATTAAATTTGTGCGAATGCGCCTTCCCAAGTGTAAGTCACACCGTCGAACTCAACGCGATGTGCCGCGTTTTGCTTGTCTTCGTCTAGATTGCAGATAGCGAAGTGGTAAGCGTTGCCTGTGGTAGTTTGCAGACGAATCACGGTACCCACTTCGTTGTTGCCAATGACGGTTACTGACTCTACTAGGCCACGAGCGCCAACCGATGCTTCGATAGACTCGTTGAAGTAACCGTGTGTCTCTAGCACAGAAGCAAACACGTGGTTCTGACCAGATTGACGTAGGATCAGTGCAGGCTCGCTCTTCAAGTTGAAGTCTGGATCATTTGCGCCAGTGCGAGTGAAGAACACTTTGCCACCGTTTGTTGCGCTTGTGATTAGCGAGTAGTAACTGTTGTCGTGCAACCAACTAACAAGCGAGCTGCCTTGAACTTGGCCTGAACCTACATTCCATAGATGTTGGTAACCGTTGTCTTCGCCCATTGGACGCAGCGTACTTTCTACGTCGTATTCAAAGTCCGTACGGATGATTTGACCAGAGTAGTGCACTGGCAGGTCGTATTGGTGCTCTTGATCTGCTTCGATGCGGTAAACATCAATCACAAGTGGTTTTTCGAATTCTGGCAACTCAGCAAGAATGATGCTGCGCTGCATGTCTACACCGTTGTAGTAACCAGAAATACGACCGCTCATGCCTTGCAGTTTTTCGTCATCAGCTTTGAAGAAGTGCTTAGAACCGAACTTGGTTTCTGCTAACGCTGTGTCGAAGTTGTTTTGCGTCTTTTGGTCAACCGTTACTGTGTTGTGCGCGACTGTCTGCTTACAGTAAGACTTGTTCTCTGGGATGTAACGACCGCCAAATTTAGGCTCAACGTTTACCCAGCGACCAAAGCCGTAATCGTGCAGCACTTCATGACCGCGGTTAAATACGCTCAGGTGCAGACCATCGTAGTGACCGTGGTCTAGCGCTGAGTGGTACTGATGATCGCTGCCGTGTTGACCAAACCAGATAAGCGCCATTGTGTCGTCGTCTTGCTCGTCACGGTGACGAAGAATGCTTACGCCGCCTTTTTCACCTTCTGGACCGTCAGTTACGAATAGGCTACCCCAGTTGAATGGTTTGATGTTGTCTGCGGCTGCAACCGCGTCAGACAATGTTTTGCCTGAGATATGAACCCAAACGTCTTGCTGGTGGTCTGCCATACCAAGTAGCGTTTCAGACTGCTCGTAACGGTGGAAACATACTGACGTTGCCATGATTACGCCTTCATCATTGATCGAAATCGTCTTCGATGAATCGTTCAGTGCTGGCAAAGTACCATCTGGGAATGCCGTCTTAAATACTGCGTAAGACGTGGTCTTGATGACCGAGTCGTTGAACTCGTAAATACCAAGCTCAGGCTGACGACGTTCAATCGCTTCTGCGAATAGGTAGATTGGACGCAGCGAGAAACGGTGGTAGTAAGGACCTTCCATGTAGTAGCCATCTGGTGAGAACAGTTGGTCTAACTGAGCTAGGAAGCCGCCGCTAACTTTATCCAGTTTCAAGCCGTAAAGCGCTTTGTCGACTGCATCTTGATCGTTAATCGCGTAACCACAGATACCTACTGCAGCTACTGCCCACAGACCGTGGTTGTGTACGATGTCGAAGTCGTGACCGTAAGTGACTACGAACAGCTCAATCATTTGTTTGAACAGGTCGTTTTCAATCAGTGTTTTTTGCTCTTCTTCCAACGTGTGGTAAATGCAGCTGTACGCACAAGACGCGTATAGCATCCACATGTTCTCGTTCAGAGTTTGGTGGAAGATCTTACCCGGAGGATTAGAGTCACGGCTGGTGTTGCTTTCTAGCGTCGGGTAAACCTTCGCGTAAGCCGTTAGCATGTCCACGATGTAATCGCGGTATTTCTGTTCGCCAGTGATAAGGAATAGGCGACCCGCTAGATCAATGTGGATGTAGTTTTGCTTGTGACGGTTATGCTCGTAACCGCCACCTTCGCCGTGACCTGGAACTTCAATACCCACCTCGGCCATGTAAGCGTCAGTTTGTTTGATGTCACGTGCTAATGCATTTCCTAATAGGCTATCCGTGCCAAGTGCTTTGCTTAGTTCTGCCGCTTCTTCAAAGTTCATTAATAGCGGTTGGTAAGACTGGGTTTGGTAGCTCATTATTATTTCTCCTGCCCGAATGCGTTTACTTCTAGAGAGTAGAAGCCATTCCAGCTGTAGGTTTTACCGTTCAATTCTACTTGGTGTGGGGTTTGGTCGTCAGCGCCTAGCACATTGCTGATCATCACAGTAACTAGTGATTTTTCAGTCGTGATTTCTACGATGCTGCCAACGGCGTTGTAACCCACGACGCGGATATCTTTCACCTGACCACGTGCATTCACAGACTGCTCAAACTCTTCGTTGAAGTAGCCGTGTGTTTCTAGCACAGAAGCAAATAACGTCGATTCTCCCTTGCTGCGTAGAATGAATGCCGGTTCGCTACGTAGGTTAAAGCTTGGGTCATTGGCGCCAGTGCGAGTGAAGATTACTTCATTATCACCGTTTTGTTTCGCGCTGCTGCTTGTGCCTAACCAAGTGTAGTAGGTGTTGTTTTGTAGCCAGCTAACCAGCGCCGTATCTTGCACTTTGCCGCTTGCTACTTTCCAAAGGTGTTGGTAACCGAAGTCATCGCCAAGCGTGCTCAGTTCACCAAAGGTTTGGTAATCGAAGTTAGTACGTACGATTTGACCATCGTATTGATGAGAGTAGTCGTACTGATGCCCGCCTTCACCTTCGATGCGGTAAAGGTCTAGCAATAGCGGTGCTTCAAGCTCATCTAGGTTAAGCATGAACACACTGCGCTGCATGTCTGTGTTCGGGTAATGGTCGTTCGCAAACGCGCTCATACCGTTGATTTCAGTGCCTTCTACTTTAAAGAAGTGAGGCAAACCGTGCACTGAATCAGCGCGGTCTACATCGAAACCATTCTGACATTGCTCATCAATCGTTACCGCGTTGTGCGCGATAGTTTGACGTGCGTACGATTTGTTTTCGTCTAGGTAACGACCGCCGAATTTAGGCTCAACGTTTACCCAGCGACAGAAGCCGTATTCACGCAGCACTTCTTGACCACGGTTGAAGAAGGTAATGCCAAGCGTATCGAAGTTACCATGTCCCATGCCGTGTTGACCGTAGTTCATCACAAGCTGTGACACATCACCGGTTTTATCCTGCATACGGATAAAGCCTTGTGCTCCGTTGTTACCAGTTGGACCTTCGTTGAGCTCCACACTTGGCCAGAAAGGCATGCCGATTTCACGGTCTGCGATGGCTTTATCGTAAGCTTGAGAAAGCTCAAGACCACATGGGTGCATCCAAACGGCGTTTTGAATCTTCGCCATGCCTAGGATGTTGTCATCCATACCGTAGTGTTTGCTGTAAACGCTCACTGCAACTTGAACACCCATGTCGGTAATGCTCATGGTACGAGATGCATCGTTTAGGGCAGGGAACTCACCATTCGGGTAAGCCGTTGCCAGCATCGCTTGTACTGTGTTGCCAATCACTTTGTCTTTGTAGTTGTAGATGTCTACTTCAGGCATGTGACGGTGTACTACTTCTGCAAATACACAAGTTGGACGAATCGCATAACGATGGTAGTACGGACCTTCCATGTAGTAACCAGAAGGTGCGAACAACTGTGAGATTTGCGCTAGGAAGCCACCGGTATCATCACGATCTTGACCGTACACCGACATCTCTAGATATTCAGGTTTGCCAATAGCTAGACCACAAATACCAACAGCCGCAACTGCCCAGATACCGTGGTTGTGAATACGGTCGAAATCGTGCGCGTATTTCACGGTGAACATGTCTAGCATTGGTTCGAAAATGCGCTCAACAACGGCTGTGCGCTCTTCTTCTGTCATCACTGATGCCACGCAAGAGTAAGCAAGGCTAGTAAACATTAACCAACAGTGTTCATTAAGGATCTGGTGGAAAAGACGACCTGTTGGGTTAGTGTTTTTCTGTACGTGGAAATCAAAAGTGAGGTACTTCTCTGCGTAAATAGCGAGAAGATCTTTAACGAACTGCGCGTACTTTTCTTCTTGAGTGATCAAGAACAAACGACCCGCTAGGTTCATGTAGGTATAGTTTTGTTTGTGGCGGTTGTGCTCGTAGCCACCCGCTTCGCCGTGACCTGGTACGTCTAGAGGCAGACGCATGAAGGCTTCAAGTTCCTTGCGATTCGCTTCAATGGATTTGCCCATTAAGCTCGGCTTTCCGACTTCCTTTCTTAGTAGTTCGACTTCTGCTTCAGTCAACAAAATCGGTTGTGTAGTCATTTCTTTACCACCCTCAGATGAAGTGTGTTGTTTTCTTAAACTTTCTATAAAGTAATACAATATTAGGTTTGGGTGTAGTTTTTGTGGCAAAAAGGGAGAGTGAAATCACGCGAATTTAGCTAACCCATTGATTTGTATTGTTGTGGTAATCCTTGTTGTGACTGATGTTTCGGCGTTATCAATCGTTAAGTGGAATGCTTTAACGAGCACCGTTTGATGAATATCACATATTTTTAGATATATTGTATGACAATTAAAATAGATCAGATATGCTCGTTACCAATTCGACAGCAGACCCTTTCGCTGCGCGTTTCACTTTTATCAATACGACGCTTTTTTAAGAGAACCCTTTAATAAAAGCATGGTTAAGAATGAAGTGCCGTAGGGTTCGCTTTAATAGAGACTTTTTAGGAGTATGACGATGAATTCTTTCTTTGTATTAGATGAGAACCCGTGGGAAGAGCTAGGCGGCGGTATCAAACGTAAAATTGTTGCTTACACAGATGATCTAATGGCGGTTCACCTATGTTTCGACAAAGGCGCGATTGGCGCTCCACATACTCACGAGATTCACGATCAAATCGGTTATGTAGTACGTGGCAGCTTTGAAGCAGAAATCGAAGGCGAGAAGAAAGTACTAAAAGAAGGCGATGCATACTTTGCTCGTAAGCACATGATGCACGGTGCGGTTGCACTAGAGCAAGACAGCATTCTTCTAGATATCTTCAACCCAGCACGTGAAGACTTCTTAAAATAATCTATAGCGCAACCTCAGTTGCTAAGGTGACAACATGAAATCATTAAACATCGCGGTCATTGGCGAATGTATGGTTGAGCTACAGAAAAAGGAAGGTCAGCTAAAGCAGTCATTCGGTGGTGATACGTTGAATACCGCACTGTATTTATCTCGTTTGACCAAAGCTCACGATATCAAAACCAGCTATGTAACGGCTCTGGGTAACGATCCTTTTAGCCAAGAAATGCTATCAGCATGGCAAGAAGAGGGCATCGATACTAGTCTGGTTCTTTCCGTTAAAGAAAAGCAACCAGGTATCTATTACATCGAAACCGATGAAACTGGCGAACGTTACTTCCACTACTGGCGTAACGAAGCGGCCGCGAAGTTCCTATTCGAGCAAAACGAGTCTCCGCTATTAGTCGACAAACTTTACTCGTATGATGCGGTTTACTTGAGCGGTATTACATTAGCGATCCTTACTGAAGAAGGTAAGACGCAATTGTTTGGCTTCCTTGAGCGCTTCAAGGCACAAGGTGGTAAGGTTATTTTTGATAACAACTACCGCCCTAAATTGTGGGAAAGCCGCGAGAATGCCATGTCTTGGTACCTTAAGATCCTTAAGCATACGGATATCGCACTGCTCACATTTGAAGATGAGCAAATGCTTTACGGTGACGAGCATCTAGAACAGTGCATCGAGAGAACCTCTGCACTGGGCGTGGATGAAATCATCATCAAACGTGGTAGCAAAGATTGCTTGGTTGTCGCGAATGGCGAAGCGCAATACGTGGCGCCAAACAAAGTCGACAACGTGATTGATACAACAGCGGCTGGTGATTCTTTCAGTGCGGGCTTCTTGGCGAAGCGTTTGACTGGCGGCAATGCAGCGGAATCGGCTTACTCTGGCCACTGTATGGCTGGCGCGGTAATTCAACATAAAGGTGCCATCATTCCACGTGAAGTGATGCCAGATCTTCCTTTGTAATTCTTTTGCGGAGCGTTGAGTAATCGGCGCTCCGCAGTGATTTATTGAACTCAAGTTAACGACGACGAGTACACTCTTATGACGACATTAAACGAACAATTAGCAAACCTAAAAGTAATTCCTGTTATTGCCATCAACAAAGCAGAAGATGCGATTCCACTGGGCCGCACTTTGGTTGAAAACGGTATGCCTTGCGCTGAAATCACGTTCCGCACAGAGTGTGCTGCAGAAGCGATTCGTGCTATGCGCGCTGAGTTCCCAGAAATGCTGATCGGTGCAGGTACGATCCTAACTAACGAGCAAGTTGACCAAGCGATCGAAGCTGGTGTGGACTTTATCGTAAGCCCTGGCTTTAACCCTCGCACGGTTCAATACTGCCTAGACAAAGGTGTGGCTATCGTACCTGGCGTAAACAACCCAAGCCTTGTTGAGCAAGCGATGGAAATGGGTCTGCGTACACTTAAGTTCTTCCCTGCTGAGCCATCTGGCGGCGTTGGTATGCTTAAAGCATTAACGGCGGTTTACCCAGTGAAATTCATGCCAACAGGTGGCGTGAGCCTAGGTAACGTAGACGAGTACCTGTCTATCCCTTCAGTACTGGCATGTGGCGGCACTTGGATGGTTCCAACAAAACTTATCGATGAAGGTAAGTGGGATGAACTAGGGACACTGGTTCGCGACGCAGTAGCTCACGTAGCATAAGTGTCGTAACACCCCGATAAAACTAGCGAAAGAATGAAAAGCGAGCCTCAGTGCTCGCTTTTTTGTGTTTGAAAGTTTGAAAGAGGCGAGAGTTAAGAATCGCATTCATATAAATCCTACTTTCTATCAAATTTTTTCGAAACATCTCATTACGTTTCCTTCAAAGAAATGCCGCGCATTTTTGATCTTCAGACAAAGCGCGAAGAAGAAAAATATTCCATACTCTAATAAATTTCAATTAGACGATTTGTATTACAATATATTGAGGTGTTCTGAATGGCAATTATCTCCTAGAAAGCCATTGGTCTAAGAAAGTAAGGGGTTTGACGTGTTTTTTTCGTTGAATAACTTATGCTTTAGATCACAATTAAAACTTATTGTAGTACAAATAGAGTTATGAGGAGAGTAGTCTAGACGTTAGAAAATGATCAAACTTGAAAGGCTGAAAAAATGACTATTGATACTCTTGTTGTTCTTGCCTACTTCTTCTTCTTAGTTGCAATTGGTTGGATGTTCCGTAAGTTCACTACCTCGACCAGTGACTACTTCCGAGGGGGCGGTAAGATGTTATGGTGGATGGTAGGTGCTACCGCCTTCATGACGCAATTTTCAGCATGGACGTTTACAGGTGCCGCAGGACGCGCGTTCAACGACGGTTTCGTTGTTGTAATCCTATTCTTAGCCAACGCGTTTGGCTACTTTATGAACTACCTCTATTTTGCTCCAAAGTTCCGCCAACTACGTGTAGTGACGGCGATTGAAGCAATTCGTCAACGTTTTGGTAAGACTTCAGAGCAGTTCTTCACTTGGGCTGGTATGCCAGACAGCTTGATCTCGGCCGGTATTTGGTTGAATGGTCTTGCGATTTTCGTGGCAGCGGTCTTCAACATTCCTATGGAAGCGACCATCATCGTTACGGGCTTAGTGCTAATGCTAATGGCGGTAACAGGCGGCTCTTGGGCGGTTGTTGCATCTGACTTTATGCAGATGCTGGTTATCATGGCAGTGACGATCACTTGTGCGGTGGCGGCATACTTCCATGGTGGCGGTATTGGCAACATCGTGTCGAACTTCCACGGCGACTTCATGCTGGGTAACAACCTGAACTACTTCAGTATCTTTATCCTTTGGGTTGTCTTCATCTTTGTTAAACAGTTCGGTGTCATGAACAATAGCATCAACGCTTACCGCTACTTATGTGCAAAAGACAGTGAAAACGCACGTAAAGCTGCAGGTCTTGCATGTGTGCTGATGATTGTTGGTCCTATCATCTGGTTCCTACCACCTTGGTACGTTGCGGCATTTATGCCTGATTTCGCAGAGCAATACGGCTCAGTAGGTGGTGATGCAGCATACCTAGCATTCGTACAAAACGTAATGCCAGCAGGTATGGTGGGTCTTCTGATGTCAGCAATGTTTGCGGCGACCATGTCTTCAATGGACTCTGGTCTTAACCGTAACGCGGGCATCTTTGTGATGAACTTCTACAGCCCGATTGTGCGTCCACAAGCGTCGCAAAAAGAACTGGTTATCGTGAGTAAAGCAACGACTATCGTGATGGGCTTCATCATCATTGGTATCGGTCTATTCATTAACTCACTACGTCACTTGAGCCTGTTCGATATCGTACTGAACGTCGGTGCATTAATTGGCTTCCCAATGCTGATTCCTGTACTACTTGGTATGTGGATTCGTAAGACGCCGGATTGGGCTGGTTGGGCAACACTGGTTGTTGGTGGCTTTGTTTCTTACATCTTCGGTATCTCACTACAAGCAGAAGATGTAGAGCGCCTATTCGGTCTAGAGCAAGCGTTTACAGGACGTGAGTGGGCAGATCTGAAAGTTGGCTTGAGCTTAGCGGCACACGTTATCTTCACCGGTGGTTTCTTCTTGCTGACAACGCGCTTCTACAAAGGTCTATCACCTGAACGTGAGAAAGAAGTGGACCAATTGTTCGAGAACTGGAATACGCCACTTGTGGCTGACAGCGAAGAGCAGCAGAACCTAGATACAAAACAGCGCGGCATGCTTGGTAAGCTTATCAGCGTAGCGGGCTTCGGTATCCTAGCTATGGCTCTAATTCCAAATGAACCATCTGGTCGACTACTCTTTATCTTGTGTGGTGCGATTGTTCTCTCGGTGGGTGTTCTATTGGTGAACGCAGCCCGAGGGCCTAAAAGCCCAAAGTTAGCTAACGCGAAAAGCTAACCAAAGTTAAAGACTCTCAATGAAAAATCCCGCGGTGTTAAAGCCGTGGGATTTTTTGATCAAGCTGACTGAGAAAGCGTGGCGCATCGTTTGTTGTTATTCGTTGTATTGGGGAACTCCCAATAAGGTGCGACTATATTCACATTAGAGTCGTCAGCCTAAAGCGAAAAAGCAATCTAACTTTCTTTGCATGCCGTGTTTACACTTTACACCCCAAACCTGATGCTTTGTCTATTTAAATAAATATGTGTGCCTTCTTAGCAAAGAAAAAGCATTAAACCAGACGTAGCTTTAATGAGGCGTACGCCAGAAATAGGAGAGAGGTTTTGAAGTGTGAGTGGAAAATATATAAGAGAATTGGAAGAGGCTGCCCTGCAAAACTTTAAAGGAGTGGCTAGGGTATCAAGGAGTGATGAGCGTTTGGGAAAAACAAAAAAGCCCAGCTACATTGGTTGCTGGGCTTATAGTTGCAACTGAGTGTGACTAAGCTTCTAGCTCTGCAAAGTAGTCGAAGATGACTGGAACGTCATTTTGACCAAGGCCTTTATCAACTGCCGCTTGTAGACTCTTAGAAGTGCCCTCTGCAATTAGGGAAGTTGTACCAAGCTCTTCGCATAGAGCAAGGAAGTAACCGAGGTCTTTGTTTGCGTTTGCGACAGAGAAGCCTAGTTTTTCTTCGCCATCTACGGCGTAAAACTTACAGAATTGCATAAATGGTGAGTTTGATGGTCCTGCAGACATGATGTCGAATAATTGTTGACCATCAACACCAGCACGTTTAGCAACAGCAAATGCCTGAGACATGGTTGCTACGGTTGTCATACCCATAAAGTTATTCACAAGCTTAGTTACGTGACCAGAGCCTAGTGCGCCAAGGTGGAATACGTTTTCACCTTGATCGTCCAGTACGGGCTTAACCTTATTGAATGTTTCGACGTCGCCTGCGGCCATGATGTTCAGTAAACCATCTTTTGCGTGGGCAGGTGTACGACCTAGAGGCGCATCAATCATACCAGCCCCTTTCTTAGCAAGGTCAGCGCCAATCTTCTTCGTTGAAGCTGGAATAGATGTACCGAAGTCGATGAGTGTTTTACCTTCTGACATGCCAGCTAGAACACCAGTGTCTCCGTAAACAACTTTTTCGACAACTTCAGATGTTGTTAGGCACAGCATCACGATATCACTTTTCTCTGCTAGCTCTTTACCTGAAGAAGCTTCAGAAGCGTTTCCACGAGCTAGTACTGCGTCAACAGCATCTTTATTGAGGTCCATTACAGCAACTTCGTAACCACGTTTCTGTAGGTTTTCAACCATGTTTCCGCCCATCAAGCCTAGGCCGATGAAACCAATGATAGGTTTAGTCATTTTAACTCCAAAAATACTATTGTATGATTATATTGCTTGTTAGTAATCATAATGACTATTGTGGCTTTTGCAATTGAAAATTATGAGCATAGCGGGCTTGGGATGAATTTTTTCTAAAAGTGAGATGTAAGTAAGGTTTGTGGGGGTTTTATTCATCAGTGTATATAAGAAAAGCGGATTCATCACGCTTCCATTTTATCGTGAACAAATCCTTTAGGAGGCTTAAATAACGTAAAATAAGATTTATTGTAATACAAGTGATTTTGTTTCAGCTAGAGGAATACTGTCTATACCAAAAATGGGTGAAACGTTCCAGATGGGGTGAAAGGCGAGGTGGTATAAGGATAAGCCGCAGTACAAACATACTGCGGCCGTTATCAAATCAGTACTAAAGCGCACTTACTGATAGGTAAAAAGACTTATTGGTACTAAATGCCTAAAGCTTGACCACCACCAATTTGCAGTGTTTCTGCGGTAATGAATGATGCATCTTTACTTACCAGAAAAGAGATAGCAGAGGCGACTTCCTCTGGCTGGCCTAGGCGTCCAAGCATAATACTGTCTGCCCAAGAAGCAAATACTTCAGGCTTGGTTGCTTTGATTTGAGCATGGAATGGTGTATCGATAGTGCCAGGAGATACTGCATTGACACGAATTCCAGCCGGAGCTAACTCTTTAGCTAAAGCGCGAGTTAATGTATGAACGGCGGCTTTTGATGTACCGTAAATACCTGCACCTGGACCACCTGCATTCCAAGCCGCGTTTGAAGTGAAGTTGATAATTGATGCATTATCAGACTTTCTTAGAAATGGAATCGCTGCGCGTGATACGAAGAATGCACTATCGAGGTTTAAAGCCATGACTTTACGGAAAAAATCAGTTTCCATACCTTCAATAGGACTACGACCACCAAGACCACCTGCGTTATTAACGACAACATCGATTTTGCCGTATTTTTCACCAATAGCATTGATGTTTTCATCGACGGCATGTTCATCTGTAACGTCAAAACCGTAGTATTCAGCCTCAATTCCTGCGTTATGTAGTTTGGAGACACACTCCGAACCTTTTTCATCTTCAATGCCGTTTAGAATGACCGTGTATCCATCCTGACCAAGACGCTTTGCCACTTGGAAGCCGATACCGCCAGTAGCACCAGAAATAAATGCAATTTTAGTAGACATAATGGTGTTCTCTCATGTTTGTAGAGTTGGAAAGGATTTTTTATTTAACATAGAGTATTATTGTAATACAAATGAGTTTAATAAACAGAGAAACACCAACAATGAGAAGTCGATCACGTACTTTCTTGAGATGCTGACTCATCCAGTGGTATATATCGACTTTTACGGTCGTGCATGATTTGTATCTAGTCAGGATAATCGGGATATATAAACAATTGAACTTATAGCTGCGGGCTTAGCTCGTTGGGCCGAGGTTTGTTGCAAGTAGAAAGAAAGCCGATTAACCGTGGGTCTTTGTTGCCAAACTTATGATTTCATTTAGGCTTGCCAAGTGATGGTTGGATAACTTTGTCGAGAGGTTGAGTTTTAAGCGGTTAGGGAACCTTTTTAGGATCTTAAGTCTTTCAAGGTCATTCTGAATAGCGAGGAACGAGCGTGATTTAGAATCTCTTGCCCGAGCACGCTGTTATGATATATGACGCCGTTTCGCCAAGCGTTATTTATCACCATTGTTCTGAAGAGTCGAGTTAGGACCTATTGGATAATGATTTTGACTAAGCTGAGATAAAAATGCCCGCTAAATCAGCGGGCACTTTTGTTTGCGTCATTAATGATGCATGTGTTTTTCCATGTGGCCTTGTTTCTCAACCGCCATTTCCACTTCAACCTTACCTGCGTTTTTGAAGGTTAATGTCATAGGGAAGCGGTCACCCTCTTTAAGAGTTTGTGTTGGGTTAAAAATCATTAAATGGAAGCTGCCTGGTTTAAACAACACAGACTCATTGGCTGGAACGCGCACTTCGTCAATCTTAATCATTTTCATCACACCATCTTCTTTCTTATGCGTGTGAATTTCGACATGCCCTGCGATAGGGCTTTCTGCTGCGATCAATGTATCTTCACTGTCACCGTGGTTGGTTAGTTGAAAAAAACCACCGATAACAGGTGCGTTTGGTGGCGCTTCTCGGCTCCATGGATGGTCGATATGAATTTTTCCTGCTTCATAATCGTGCGCTAAACTCAGTGGGCTAGCGATGACAGCAATAAGCGCGATAGCGGCGGTTTTAAATGATTTAAGCATGTGTTTTTCCTTTTGAATGAATAGCTTCTCTGAATGGACAACAAACAGAGTCATCGTTATTTTTGAATAAAGTTGTCAATGATTAGATGCCTGTTAGGCAGGAAAAACACTCGGCGGAGAGTGCTTAGGCGCGATGTGTTTGTAAACGAGCTTATCGCATTTTGAAAAGTGATAAGTCGTCAGTGCATACTTTACTCGGCGCAGCCAATGGATGGTTGTCAGGTAAAGCCCAATCGCAACCAAAAGAAAGAATTGAACAGCTTGAAGAAGCGGGCATTCAAACTGGAAGCCGTCGTGTAAGTTAAGATCTTGGATGAGCTTAGAAGAAGATTGAGCGTTAGCCTCAATCAACGTATTGATATCCACCCATTTGAAACCATCTGCGGTACACAGTAAAACCTTTTCACTTTGGACTTTGTTGAGCCAAGTTGTGCTGTGAACTTGTGTAGGATTAAGAGCGGCTGTGGACGCTAAATACAACTGAAACAACACCGCGATAATAACCGCAATAGCGTGCAAGCGATGGTGTTTGTGCTGTATTAGAGTGTTTTCCATACAATTGAGTGCTTATCTTCTTCGGCGCGGGATACTAACAAATTAACCAAACAATGTAATTATCAGTTTACTAAAAGGTGATGCAAGTGTGCATTATTTGTTTTGTTGCCTATTTTTAACGCTTTAATGTCTTGATTCGGCTGACATTCACAACCTCCAATTCAACTTGTCAGTCTTGCTTAGTCGCTTCTGAAGATACCGAATTAATCTCTCTTATATGTCACTGAAGCTTCGGTTAGTGGGTGTCGTGGTGGTGTTTTTACGTGCTAGATTTGGCTGATATCGATTCAAAATGCACACCGAATCTTCACTTGTTTTCCATTAACGGAATTATGACAGTAATTTAATAAAGGATACGGTATTCTGCGCTCCTTTGTATATGCCAGAAACGTCCGTCCTACTTAGTCGGAGGGGCGATTAATCTTAAGAAATTTCTCAAATGAAATACGAACAACAGATTGGATATCGATACCCTAAAGGTCGATTTGCCATGGTGAGTGTATATGCATTCACCGGTGCTGCGATTTTAGCATCGACTATTTTTTCTCTATTGCTGTTTTTGTCGATCGACGAAAACCCGATGATGCAAACCTTATTTGGTGGTTTAGCGATCATTTTTGAAGCGGGTAAATTTTACGCTTGGTATGAATACGGTGAGCGCCGAGCCCATCGCAACTACACAGGAGCCGCAACCGCTCTCGTGTTTTATTTAGTCTTAGCTGCGATTTCCATTGGCGGTAGTATTGGTGGGATTAATAGTGCAACCAATAGTGCACAAAGTCATATTTCGTTAGAGCAGGCGAAAGTGGAAGCGTTTAATCGTCAGATTGCGGCAATCGATAAGCAGATTGAGCTCAACAATATGGCAGCGCAGAAATACATCGAGATGGAGCGTATCGCGACTGGTGTAACTCGCATTCAGGATCAAAACAAAGCCTTACGTGAAGAGCAGCAACGCTTGGCTATGGAGCGTGATAGTTTACCGCCGGTCACGCAAGGCTCAGTGATTGGTTTGATTGATAGCCTAGCCAACGCATTTGGTACCACCTCTCAACAAGCTCAGCTTGGCTTGGTTGTATTTCTTTCGATTCTTTTGGACTTCTTTGCTGCATTTTTTGTTGGCTTGATTGGTGAAGAGCAACGGTTCCGATATTTCTATCGCAGAAATGAGGGCATGATATTGAAAACAGTTCGCGATATAGACCCAGCGCCTGCGGGTTATCTTCCTCATATAAAAGAGGAAGAAGAGCAAGAAATACCAGTAGCGCCGGAGCCAGAAGAACCAAAGGAACCGAAAACCTTGTTAGAGCAAGTTAGCGATGCGCTTAAAACGCATCAAATTACGTGCACCAAAAAAGCCGTTGCTAAACAGTTTAGGCTGTCTGCGGAAGAGGTAGACAAGGTATTTGAAGAATTGGCAGAGCTCGGTTTAGTGGGGAAAAAAGCCAACCACCATTATCATTGGATAGGTGAAGCAGAGACTGCATAATTGGTTATCTATTAAAGTTCGGAAAGAGCGTCAATCGGCGCTCTTTTTTGTATTAGCTCCCCATGAACTCGTTGTTAATTGTTAAATAAACTATGAGCAGTTGGTGATACAAACTACAAATTCATTTGGATATAAGTTGAGGTTAGATTTGAGATGTCCGAGACGGCTAGATATTCACGAGCAAGGTATATGTGTTTCAATACATAAATAATTTTCTATCACGGTACAGCGAATAATTCCGACGTCTCAATAGAGGGTATGAACTATGCGCATTCAGACGTCCAAGAGCTCTAAATCCCCGAGTCAAAAGGCTCTCTTTTTTTCATTAAAGAAGTCATGATAGCGGTCTCGTGCTCGAGGGTGAACGTTAGAAGATATTCGAACCGGCCTTACTCGCCAGATCAGTTATTAATAAACCAATAATAAAATAGGCACCAATTTGATGCCTTTGGTGATAGCTGGACAACCCGATACCACTAATCTCTTTCTGACTTAAAACGATACTGTTCCGACAAGCAGACCAGAAGGCCAACTAAAGCTGAGACTAAAACTACACACACTTGGTAGCTGGTTTTCTCTACATTAAGATCGTTCAAAATCTCGGTAGTCGCAATCATAGGAAGCGTTACCGTGATCAACAAGCTAAATAAGCGAGAAACCCTAGATTTCTTTCCATGTCGCTTGGTATAGAAGTAATGCGCGTAATCCGAGTACATGATAAACAAGGAAACTAAAAGACCCAGTATCCAAAACATAGCTTACAAATCCTCTATTCCAAGCATGTTACGTCGTAACAACTCTTTCTTTGCAGCTAGCGCATCTGCCTCGTTAAAGCCTTTGAGTACACTAGCGAGAATAACAGCTACAAAAAATGCTCTCGCGCCAGCTTGTTGTGCAGTTGATGAGAGGCTGAGTTTTTTGAAAGTCTCTTCAGCGATGTGCACTGAAGCCATTTCTTTAATCAATGCAGCCCCTTGACCTTTTGATAGTGCGTATATAACAGCTGCCATAAAGCCGACCTCAAGTTTAATATCGATGGTGATAAACCATGTAGAAAGGAAATTTGCAACTGCTTTATGAGTATTAAAATACTGGCGCAGCTCACCATCTGATAGGCTCCAAGGGTTCCACATTGGCTTGGCAATACTTTGCGCTACCAGCATTTGAATCTTACCGAAAAATTTCGAATTCCCTAAAGCCTGTGCCTGCTCAAGGACTTTTCTTTGGTCGCGTCTATTGAGCTGTCGATACAAAATGACACCTGTGATTATAGGCAAAACCTTTTCTCTGTTGTTTCTGATGAAGTTCAAATCGGCATCTAAGCCTGTCAGTACCGCCAATTGAACTACAGGTTCGGCTTTTAGAGTCTGTTCACTATAACCTCTAACCATCGTTAAACCTCCTTTCTTCGATATATAGTATGTGTACAATATAGCCAAGTGACTTGTATGCAAGTTGTTACATTTCTCGTTAGGCTCAAAGTCTCAAAGTTAGGAGGAATTATTACTAATTTTTGAACTTGTGTAGTAAAAATAGTGTGTGGTCAAATGCAGGTTTTTGAATATGAAAAACCAAGATTAGACGTGTGCTTCAAACAACTGGTAAATCGCCACTTTATTCTAGGAAAATGTTTTCTACGCTCAAACATCTATGATGTAGGTATCAATCGTTATTGAGCTTTTTGGTTACATCTTTCACCGTTTTCTTCTCTTTTTCCGGTGTCATTGCATCAACAGCTTTACCCGCCATCCCTTCATCTGGCAATTTGTCTTTTCCTGCATCAACTGCGGTATCTTTCAGTGCCTCTTTAGGCGTACAGCGACCACCAACACCAACCACGGCTTTTGTCGCAGCGGCTTTAGCTGCCTTTTCTGCATCGCAGTCAGGATCCATAACGCTAGCTAAGCTCGTGGCTGAACCAAAAAACAAGATTAACAAAATGAGGTTGCGTTTTTTCATATTCGTCACCAATGTTGTGAAACATAGGTAAAGTGTAACGGAGAGAAAAGGCTTTGGCTGAGAATTTGTTGGTTTGAGCTTGGGAAGCAAAGTAAGGTAAAAAGAAAAAGTGCCACCGAAGTGACACTTTTTCTTAAGCGTAGAAGGGATTAGTTGTCGTAAACGTCTAACTCCACTTCACGGGCAATATTTTGCTCGTTAATGATCACACCTTCGACTTCGACACGAGCACCATTTAGGTTAAGTTCTTCAATGCCTTGGAAGCGTGTTTGTGCATCAATCACAACGGTGGTGTTACTTAGTACTTGATCAGCATCATTCTCACAATGCTCGATTTCAAACACTCTTGAATCAGCATCGTAGTTTGATATATAGCCTTCACATTCAAACTCTTTACCTCGCCATTGGTTGTCATTGTCAAACTCCGACTGCTCGAATTCGATGACGGTAGCGGTGCGTTTGCCATTTTTCATCACAGAGGTAACTTCTACTTCTTGACCTTGTTCTAGATTAGCTTTGCTACCATCCTCAAAGCGTGTTGCGTTATCAATGAAGAAGGCTCCTCGATAGTTTAGAGAGAACTCACTATAATCCTTGGCAATCCAAGTCACGATACCTTCCACATCGCTGTCATTTTTTAGATCGTCGTAGTCTTCAACTTGTACCTCATGTGCCATGAAGATACCGTTTTGCATTTCACCTTCGGCTTCAATCCATTGACCAATGCTAAGCTGGTTAACGTTGTTATATGCCACCGTTACTTTTCCACCTAACTTAAATGTTCCAGCATTTTCATCGATACTGGTAATACGGCCTTCCAGTTCGTAGTAGCTTCCAAGGGCTGGGTAATCGTTATCTACGTCGATTTCGACCACAGACAACACTCGATAACCCGCATCCGCAGTCGGCAAGGATGACACCATCACCCAGTCGTTGATCTCTATATCATCACTTAAACCGTCAAACTGCAGATCTACGCCGTTTACCGTAAATGTTTTCTTCACATAATCAATTGCTGTAACACGTCCAGTAATGGTTGGTTCAAGTGTGACTCGGACGCCATTGTCCGAAGCTTGCCGAATATCTGACCCCACGCGAACCACCATTTTTGGTTTTACATCGGCCAATTGCACTTGTGTGTCGTCATAAACCACCTCAGACACACGATACGTATGTCCATTGACGGTTAACGTGCTTTCTTCAGCGTTGACCGCTTCGACAGAGCCAATCGCTACACTTAGTTTCACTGCTGGTTGAGTTGGTGTGCTATCGCTATTGCTGCCACCACCTGAACCACCACAACCAGACAATGCCAAACCTACTACAGAAATAAGAGCGAGTTTTTTCATTGTATTAACCTCAATTTACGAGCGAGTTTAGGAAATTGCCTGTATCTTATTGGGCATATCGTGAAGAGATCGTGAAGAAATGTGATTTTATGAAAATTTTAATTGTAGATGACAACCATAACGTCTCGGAGACGATTGCAGACTATCTTGAGCTCGAAGGCATGATTATCGATTGTGCGTTTCATGGAGAGGCTGCGATTAAGTTAATCGAGGAAAATCATTACGATGTAATCATCATGGATATCATGATGCCGAAGCTCGATGGCATCAGTACGGTACAGAAGCTTCGACAAGATAAGTTATGTGGAACGCCAATTCTCTTCCTAACGGCAAAAGATACGCTAGATGACAAAATCGCGGCTTTTAAAGCGGGGGGAGATGATTATTTAATGAAGCCATTTGCGATGGAAGAGCTCAGTTTGCGTGTTCATGCTTTGGCTAATCGTGGTCCAAGACAAGATATCGGAGCGCTCAAATTTGCAGATATTTGTTTAGATGCGCGTACAGGAAAAGTAACGAGAAAAGACAAAGAAATTAAGCTGAGTCGAATTCAAACTAAAATTTTAAAATTGCTCCTCCAACGTGCTCCAGCAGCGGTCTCGCGCACAGAAGTGATCGATAGTGTGTGGGGAGACGAACCACCCGGAAGTGATGCACTTCGTAGCCATATTTACGGTTTAAGAACCGCGCTAGACAAAGGTTTTGAAGAATCACGATTAGAGACTATTCATGGACAAGGTTACCGACTTAAAGCATAACGAATATCCAAGCATTTATCGCAAGGTCCGTTGGGGTTTTGGGGTCATGACGTTTGTGATGTTTACTCTTTTTTGGTCGCTGATTTATGTGGCAGAAAACAAACTGGAAGTGCTGAGTTTACATCACTGGCTCGATACTGAAGCTGCGCTTTATAGTGAGAATTTCGAGAAACAGGGTTGGGATGCGCCATTGCCAAACGTATTGGAATTCAACTCATATTGGAGTGAAGCACCGACACCCGATTGGTTGCTCTCTTTTACTTCACCTGGTTTTTACGAATACCTGCTTGGTGAAGAAGATAAACACTTTGTTGTATTGAAACACCCCTCAGGGAAGGGGCTTATGTACATTGTGTTTCAAGATGACTCAGATGATTACTTGGACGAATACGAAAGCTCGCTGCATCAGTTTACGCTGCTGCTCGGTGGTTTGTTTTCATTTGTCATGGTTGGGTATGGCATTTACATGGTTCGAATATTGTCTCGGCCATTAGCGCAAATTGAAGACAAAATTAGCCAAATGTCACCGGATCAACCCGCTTTCCAAGTTGAAACTAAGTTCAGCGAAACACGCCAGATAGAGCAGACTTTGCTGGATAATAAGAACGATATCGCGGGCTATTTCAAACGAGAACAAGAATTTAGTCGTTTTGCATCACATGAGTTGAGAACGCCAATTATGGTGATAAAAGGCTCAACAGACATTCTGACGCGTATTCCTGATCAACCTCGAATTGCGCAAAAAGCCATCACGAGGATGCAGTCAGCTTGTGACGAGATGCGTGTACTGACAGAAGCGTTTCTCTTACTTGGTAAAGAGAAAATAGAGCCTCAGCATTACGGAGAGCATCAGCTTCTCACTTGTTTACAAAAACAGTTGGAAGAGCTAGCTCCTTTATTTGCCAAGCAAGATTCGAATTACGCTTTGCACGAACAACATAGTGGTGTAGTGAAGGCACCAGAGAGTTTTGTGGCCATTGTTATCAACAATCTGATTAAAAACGCCTTTAGCTATAGTGTGGGAGATATTGAAATTGAGTTGAAAGGTCATGCGCTTAAGATCCTAAATCGTCACGATGGCAACGAGACGTACAACGCTGGTTATGGTTGTGGGCTTGTTATCGTACAACGAATATGTGAACGGATGGGATGGGCGTTAGTACTGGACGATGATGGTGTTCGATTTAGTGCAAAAGTGGAGTTCTGCTCTTAGCTTTGCGCGTATTGATTCAAGCGAGAATTAACGCTCTGGATTTTTCTTGTCGTACGCATCTAACCCGCAGTCAAACAAGAAAAAACTGGAATTTGAATTAGACTGAAGTTAGTGAAGCGGAAACTCGAGGAACCGTTATGCTCTCTTATCAGGTCAGCCGAAGTATTGAAATTAATAAGAATCAAAGTTTAATTATTGGCTATCTCAAGAACTTCAAACACTGGCCCAGCTGGTCACCATGGATCATTCTTGAACCAAGCTGCGAGCTGACATTCAGTGATAATCAGGGCCACGTTGGAGCTGGTTATCAATGGAATGGTCAGCGTATTGGGACTGGCGCGATTGTACTGGAAAGTACTCAAGAGCATCGATTAGATATGGAGCTGCATTTCTTTCGCCCAATCAAGAGCCATGGAAAGGTGACTCTAATCGTGACGCCGTCACAAAATGGCTGTTTAGTCGAATGGCAAATGCAATCTCGCGTCCCTTGGTATCTGTTCTTTCTGAAAAGTATGTTTAAGTCGATGATAGAGATGGATTATCAACGTGGGTTACGCATGCTTAAAAGTAAGCTTGAAACCGGACGAGTGCATTCAGACTTAGCCGAAATTGGTAACCGAACGTTGCCTCAAATTCATTACATTGGGATCAAGGGTGTGGCTAGCTTGCAGGAATTAGGTTCGGTAATTGAGAAGCATGTTCAGCAACTAGAACAGTTAATTAGTGACGAAACCCTATCCGTGAATGGTGAATTGTTTTGTTATTACCAGTCGATGGATATGCAGAAAGGTACATTCGAGTTTATCACTTGCTTTCCTCTTCATAACTCAGTACCAGCGCCTCAAGGGGCGGTTACCGGTACCATTCCTGAGAGTGAAATATTTGTCGTTGAACACCGAGGTGAATATCAGTTTTTGGGAAATGCATGGGCTTTAGCGATGAACTTGGTTCGTCAGAGTGGTATGAAAGTCAAAACCAGTCCTTTAGGAATCGAACGCTATCTGAATAGCCCGAAGGAAACCACGGAAGAAGAGCTAAGAACGGAAATTATTTTGTTTAAGAAATGACAGGCGCAGGCGAGTAGGGTGTTTAGGTATCATACTGGTTATGCGAAATGTTATTAAAGAATAATAGCCTATCTGTTCCTACCCATAAAAATGCCTCAGCAATCGCTGAGGCATGGTTTTACAGGCCAACTTCTCTTGTTAGAGAATTATTGTGCACGGTATTTACCGCTGTTTAGTTCAATTTTAGACGCTTTTACCCGGCTGTCTGCGTTTAGGTAGTCGCTAATACTTAGCAGATCTTGATCTTGAGATGCTTTTAACACCGCTGATTCCCCCTCTGCGAAGATAACTTCTAATTTTAACTCTTTGGCGACTGCTTTCGCTTCGTTAGGATTGTTTACGGTGATATAAACCAGTCCAGTGGCTTTGGATACGTTACTAAACGCATTCTTAAACACCTCATCACCCGCTTGAAGTTTTACGTCTTCAGATAGGGTTCTAACAGTGCCAGTTTGCACTTTTCGATAATCTTGGCCATTAATCTCAACCGCTTCTGATGGCACAAACAGTTCTGGTGCAGGTTGTTGAGAGAGCTGTTGCTCAGCGTATACACTCGACGTCATGATAACGAGAGCCAGCATAGAAAATGATTTGTATTTCATGTTATTGACTCCTTAGTGTCCAAATATGCGCATCGACCAGTTCTTAATAACACCGGGCTGAGCGTTGTTTGCCATCGGAACGTCATAGATGGTGGAAGAATTGAAATATGCAATGTAAGAATAGACTTCATCGCCGTTCGTATCTATTGCTCGCAACGTCCATTCGCCTTTTGCATCTTCGCCATAAAATTGGTTAGACAACATTAATTGATCTTTGTAGCCAGTAATCGTTGGATCAAGAGATTGACCAACAAGACCATTGCGCGGTGTTTGCAAAACAGAACGAGTCCCTGATGGCGAAATGAGCTCGATAGCTAAGTCGGGCAGACGAGCGTGGTCCAATGTCAATGTCACTTGAACGGATTCTACTGTCAGCTCATCGGCAATGGCGATACTTGAAGAACCACCAACTAGACTTGCATCGGGTACACTTACTTCTGTAGCGTTATTAACCCATGGCGTAATGACTTGAGCTGGTAAAACACGATTCGTCATGCGAGCACGTTGCATCGCTTCATCTAAATCTACAGCGCCGAAGCCATAAAAAGTATGGAAATCTACGCCTGCTGCGTTTTTTTGCCAAGGGGCAATGGCCTCGTAGCTAACCTGTTCACCTTTATGGTTAGTAAATTCAAGCTGTACGCCTGGATGCGCTTTATCCGTTACTTTTGCTGTCTCCGCTAGTAAAGCACGTACATCACGAGCAGAAAGCGCATGGTTCGTTGACATAATTGCCGCGATGGCACCTGACGTGTTTGGCGCAGCCGACGAGGTTCCGTTCATTGTACTGGTATAGTTACAGTTCGGGTCTAGCTCCGTTCCGCCGTGTAAGCCATTGATACCAAGTCCGTCGCTGGTGTTTTGCCCTTCTTCACAACCCATCAAATCGGTGGTGACCATGGCAGGGAAGTCTTGCCCATATTCACCTGCTGGTGCTGCAACCCACACGTTCGAACCCACCGATGAGTAACTCGCTCGCGTACCATCCGCTCGTAGTGCACTAGTGACTAAATTGAAGTAATTGGCGTTATCATAAGACTGAGCAGAGTTGTGCATCGGTAAGCCTTGATTGTCTCCACCAGCAAAGAAGTTACTTGGTAATACGAAGAATCGCCCTGCATTGAAATAGCGGTAACCATTACCTGCTGACTTTACAAATACAGCACCTCGACCCCAGGCGTTACTCTCGCTGACGTTTTTCATCACGTCCATTTCAAGTTTTAGTTGAGGGTCGCTTTCATCAAAAGTAATCGGGTTTATAGGGCTGAAACCGTAACTTTGGTTAAATACGCGAACATCACGTGTTGCTGGGTCCATGCCATGGGAGATTAACCAACCTTCTAATGTCTGGTTGGCTAACCAGTTAAAACCAATGAGGGAAGAGTGAGAAGCGACACCGCGTCCGCCTTCACCGTTGTTGCCGACGGCGCTAATCAAACCGGCTACAGCAGTGCCATGACCATTAGTATCAACCGGATAACTTGGTGGGAATGAAGAGTCTTCGACGAAGTTTCTGCTACCTGTAACTATATTACCTGCAAGGTCGGGGTGATCGATCTGCACTCCAGAATCAATGACGGCAACTTTCACACCAACACCTGCAATCCCCATTGCCTGAGTGAGCTTAGTGTTTAAGTCGTTCCCAGCAACAGCAGGATTAGCCGCAAACGCAGTTTGCCCCGTGTTGTCTAAGTGCCATTGTTCAGAATAGAGTGGATCAAACGCCGAGACGGCAGGTGCAATGCCTACTGCCAACATAGCAGCAAATAGGCGATTAATGCGAATTTCCATTTTTGACCTCATGTCTTTGTTTGGAATTTTTTAGTTCCTGTTTCATATTCCGCTAACAGGAACAAACAAAGCTAACGACAAAGAATAAGGACGAAAACCATTTACAACTTGTTTACATTAAAAGTTCGATGGACAACATAAGTCTTTGTTAATTTGCTGAAACTATGAGGTTTTTATATGTCGTATCGAACATGCATGAAAAGTGAAAAGCAGAAAATACGAGTGTACCGTCTGCTTCAAGAGAGGAGTTATTTAGTTGAAGCGGGTTGAATAGTTGCCATTGGTTTTTTAGGTTCGGCTTTTTCCTTAGGCAGCACGTTATCAATCCATTTTTTAATGTACAACTTATCGAATTCTTTATCACACCACTTTTTGTTTAATCCACGTCGATTGAACTCAGCACCAATCGCCACTTTGGTTTGGTTAGTTGCACGGTTGTAGTAGAGAGTTTCACATAGTTGAGTGTTACTCATTTGCTGGGCATATACGTTGACACTGCTGCTGCGCATTCCCAGTTGAGATGCTTGCTGATTACTGCACGCCATAAGAAATAGAGGCGCAAAAGTAATAATGATTAGATTTTTTTTCATGTGTGCTTTTTTATGATGTAGGGTGAATGATGAACTGGTTTCTGCCAGCTTGCTTCGCATCATATAAAGCTTGGTCTGCCAAGAAAAACCACTGATCCCATTCTTGTTTAATTGTTTGTGCCGACAGTTTGTCCACTGCTCCAAGGGAAATTGTCGCGCTTAATGGTTTAGAGTCAACCACCAATGGTGTGTTTTCAACAGTATATCTCAATCGCTCCAAAAACTTAGCGCAATCTTCAACTCGCTGTACTTCGAATAATAGGACAAACTCTTCTCCACCCCAACGAATGAGTAGGTCACCAGAGCGGGTGGATTCATTAAATAGCGTGGCAATATGAGTCAGCATTTTATCGCCAATATCGTGTCCATATTGATCATTAAAGGTTTTAAAATGATCGACATCTAAAACGGCTAAGGCAAATGTTCTATCTGGGCTTCTACGAGCCATTTTGTCCAACCAAATGTGAAGATAGCGACGGTTATGCAGTTGAGTTAATGGATCGGTAGTATTTTCTTGAGTGAGTGCTTTATTAATACGTCTAACGCGCAGTACGTAACGAAAACCAACGACTCCAATTGCCGCAATAGCGATAAAGTAGAACATTTCTCGATAGCGCTGTGAACGCAGTTCAGAGGCTTGTAGCGCATTTTTTGTTTCTAGCAATTTGAGTTCTTTCTGGGCTAACTTAGCTTCGAGGTCAAACTTAATGTTAATCATCTCTTCACCATGAATATGATGAGAAAACTCAGCCTCTAGCTCTCTTAATTGGGTTAAATAATGAAAAGCCGCTTCATAGTCATTAAGAATTTGATGAGCGTTTACCAGTACCGAAAGCATATCAATACGCTGACGCAGCTCTAATTCACTGGTTGATTTGGTTTGTTCTAGAACGTTAAGCGCTGTTGTAATAGCTTTATCGTATTGTTTGTTTGCGAGGTAAGCCTCTGCAAATGCCTCGTAACAAGACGTTTTTAGCATTTCTAGATTTTTTGGAATGGGCAGGTCTACGCAACGTTGTGCGACCATTAATGCATCATCAATTTTTCCTACCGAGCTCAACATTTGTGAAAAGCTGGATAAAGAGTGGTGCTTGACTGTGTCCGACCCCGTTTGCATTGAAAGTCGAATGGCTTCATTGAAATAATATTCCGCTTTTTTGTTATCTCCGAGGCTCGAGTGAACGATGCTAAGGTTTGCGTAGATAACCCCCATAAAAAAGCTGTTATCGTATTGATATTCGCTCTCTAGGTAAGTGTCGAGAGCTTGCGTTAGGTAACTGTTGGCCCGAGCCCAATCTGATGCGTCGATGTAGACCGTCCCAATGTTGTTCAGTGTCATCGCGACTTGTATTTCAAACACTGTTTTTTCTAATAACTCATAGGCATTGCGATAATATTTTAGGCCACTGCGTAGTTGATTTCGAGATACTTCTAGATTGCCTAACCAGCGGTAAGCACGGCCTTCTAATGCTAGATAACCAAGATCACGGGCTGTAGAAACAACGTCATGGAGTAACAATTCTGCGTTCCAGTTATCGTCTTGCTCAATCATTGTTACAGCCTTATTGAGCTGTGCTTCAGCGACGACCCATTCCAAATGGTGCTTTTTACCGAATTCGATTAAATCGGGCATATCTTTCGGTAATGGAACGCCTTCGTAACGCTTAAGGTACTTTCGTGCAAAGTAATACAGAGCAAGAGACTCCGCTGATGCATTCTGTGGCGCATTTAACTCATCTTTTTGAATTGATCGCGGCTTACCCATCGAGCGAAAGTAGAGTTTTAACATGGGCTTGCTTTCTGCTGAAATGTGTTCTTCCAGATAAGCTTGCTTTTCGGTACTCGCCAGTACGTTGGTCGTATGCAAGAAAAGTCCAAGTGCAGTACAAAGTGCGCAAGCCAGTTTTTTAATTGAGAAGTGCATGAGCGTATTAATAAAATGTGATCTCTTAACCGAATACCAGTTAAGTCTACCATTTCTTGTTGGTTAAGTGCGGATGGATTCCCAGTGGCAAAGTGCTTTGGGAGTGAGAGACGAGAAGGATCTCTATAATATTATGATTTATAAAAACAAAATCTATTGAAAACTTATGTAATGATTGGAAGATGGCATAGGTAGGGTAACGATGGAAGGTAAGTGAGCATATTCGGTGGACTCAATCTAATGATTTAAGCCGCGGATTCATCGCTCGAAATCAGGGTGAAGTGTAAAAAATTACGTTTCTGTCATAAATATTTAATGTTTGTATGGGTTGTTAAAAACTGGATATTAGACATAGTGTTATTAAGCCAATAAAAAATGGCTTTTATAATAAATAGGAGATTAACTATGCATAATGAAATGATTCAACCTTCGCACTTCGGCATTATCGGCCGTACCTGCATCGCTTCAGTACTTATGATTGCGGGTGTTTTCGCTCTTATTTAAGAGTCAAGGGTAACGATGATTACCTTTTAAAGAGTAAGAAAATTCAGGGAATCACCTTAACCTTGTGTAAGGTATTCCCCTGAAAATCCAAGCTAGTCTTTAGTTATTAGCTGAAGAAGCTAAAAATCAATGCACTTACCGCCACAATGCCTGCTGCTAGAACAAAGTAAGTAGAGACATTTCCTCGATATTGTTTCATCGCCTCGATTTTATACACCGCTAACATTGGCATAATAAATAAGATCATTGCAATAACAGGCCCTGACAATGCTTCCATCATACCAAGAATACTTGGGTTCATGATCGCCGCCGCCCAGATTGAGAAGAACAGTGCTGCCACGCTGATACGATCAACACGCTTCTCAGGTAGGTTAAAATGCTTGTTAATTAAACCATTTAAGCTTTCACGCGCACCTAAAAAATGCCCAAGGAAAGATGAAGTGATAGCGACAAACGCTACTAAAGGACCAAGTGTTGCAATAAATGGATTATCGGTTGCGTTCGCTAAGTAAGACAATACGGATACGTTTTGTTCTTTTGCTTGAGCCAATTGTTCAGGTGACAGTGTTAGCACACAGGAAAATACAAAAATAAGAACAAAGGCAATCAGCATGATGCTAGTGCGACGAAGAATAACTTCGGATTTGGCATCTGCCTGCTTACCGTAATGGCGACGTTGTACATTTGCAAAGCTTGAAATTGCAGCTGCGTGACTAAACGAGAAAATCACTACAGGAACTGCTAACCACATAGTGCTAGCAAAAGCTGACGCTTCTGGCACATCCATGACAGGCATGGTCCAGTTCGGTATTAAGTAAAATGATAGAAAGGCAAGAATGGCAACAAGTGGGAACACCATAATGGCAAAGGCCCGTAGCATTACTTTTTCACCCGCCATCATAATAGCAATTAGTGCAAACACTAGTACGCCAGAAAGCAAAGGTCTAGGTAAAGAAGCCATATCAGCCTGATTTACCATGAAGCTATCTACTGTGTTTGTTATTCCAACACCATATATCAACAGGATCGGGAAGATCGAAAGAAAATACAGCAGTGAAATAGAACGGCCTGCTTTTGCGCCGAAGTGCTCTTCCACTACATCAGTGAAGTCTGCGTTTTTGATCTTAGAAGATAGTACAAAACGAGCTAAGCCACGGTGCGCAAGATAGGTCATTGGAAAAGCAAGTACTGCCATCGCGACTAAAGGCCAAAAACCACCAATCCCAAGGTTAATTGGCAGAAACAGGATGCCTGCGCCAACGGCTGTTCCAAATAGGCTAAGAACCCAATGTGTATCATGTTTTGACCAAGCTGTGGTTGTGTTTATTTCGCTAGGATTTAAGGCATTTCGAGATTCTTTCACTTTAAAACTCGCTTTTATAAAAATAATAATGCTGAAAATGGTAAAGGTTTTAGTGTTTATTATCACACGCGAAGCTTGGTGAATAATGCTGTGAATTCGGGGTGGTTGTAAATTATCCAACTATGAATTTTTCAATAAACCAGAATAAAGTTCTTAAATTCAATGCGTTTAATGGTTGTATGTGTTGAAATTTTCATCTTGTGTGGTTTTTGATTTTGCGGTTAAAACTTAATCACGGATGTATGTTCTAAGTGAGTTAGGCCTAATTTTCAGGAAGAATATTACATTTCTTAAGCACTTAATTGAGATGTTTGTGTCCCGTCATTTAGATGAGATTTAGGTATACTGCTGCCATTCATGTTAAAGAAGGAGTCATTGAATGGACATCTTGTCTGCGCAAAAAGAGGACTTATTTGCCATATATAAGCTCGAAAATACTTTATTTGGAGAACACGCCTATCCTCAATTTTTCTTTCGGCAAGCTTTTGATTGTTGGGGAGAGACCTTACTGGTAGCAAAAGAGGGAGAGCAGGTCGCAGGGTATATATTGCTAACGACTAGCACAAATGCACATCAATATTGGATCATGTCATTGGCCGTCGATATTCAACATAGAGGTAAAGGTATTGCGCGTTCCCTCCTAGAAAACGTTATTGCGCCGTTGACGTTAGGCTCAAGCGTGAAATTGACTGTCGATCCTAAGAACCAACCTGCATTGTCTTTATACCTCTCCCTTGGCTTTAAAACGTTAGAAGAAGAAGCGCATTATTTTGGTGACGAAGAATCCAGGTTAGTCATGGAATTAGTAAAGTAATACTGCACGATAATGACCGAAATTTGCACACAATCAGTGCGTAGCATTACGTTGCTATAATTGGTTTTAAGCTAACCTTTTGTATAGTAATGGTTTTTAATCTTGGCACCTCACTTGCTTTACATAAACGTTCATCGATAACTCGATGCACCGCTCTCAATAGCAGGCGAGAGCGGTATAGGGTATTACTTTTTGAAAATGTACTAACAGCGTTAAAGGCATTGCTGCCTCTCTCGATTCGGGAGAGGCTTTTTTTTGCTAGTAAGTTGGGCTGAATCGCACTGGAGGTGTTATGTCGCAAGGATGCAAAAAAACCACTTGTCCCTATTGTGGTGTTGGATGTGGTGTCGAGGTCAATGCGAAAGGAATCGTTGGGGATGCGTGTCATCCTGCAAATGCGGGATCACTGTGCGTAAAGGGCGTCGCGTTGGCAGAGAGCTTGAATATGCCTTCGCGCTTGCTGTATCCAAAGCTTGTCACCAAGCTGCGACCTCAAGGGCAAGAAGTGCAATGGCAACAAGCCACGGATCTGATTGCAGAAAAGATTCATCAAGCGAAAGCAGAGTTTGGATCGGATTCCGTCGCGATGTATGTGTCAGGGCAGTTGTTGACGGAAGACTATTACGTCGCCAACAAACTCATGAAAGGCTATGTTGGCAGCGCAAACATCGATACTAACTCCCGTTTGTGTATGTCTTCGGCGGTTGCGGCTCATGTACGAGCGTTTGGCGAAGATGTCGTTCCTGTCAATTACGATGACATTGATAATACCGAGCTGTTGGTCATCTGCGGTGCGAATACTGCTTGGACGCACCCTGTTTTATTTCGACGCATTCAACAAGCGAGAGAGAACAATCCTAATCTCAAGCTGGTGGTCATTGACCCGCGTGAAACGGTCACCGCACAGCAAGCGGATTTGCATCTACCGATTAAAAACGATGGTGATGTGTCACTCTTCAATGGGCTGCTCAAGTTTCTTATTGAACAACAATTGATTGATTCTGAATACATAAATTCTTATACCGACGGATTTAATGCACTTAGAGAAGAAGTTTCTGATTTTCGTTACGATGTCACTAATTTGACGTCTTCCATTGGCATTTCAGAAGAAAAACTCACGACATTCTTCCAATGGTTTGCGCAAAGCCCAACCGCAATTACGTTGTTTTGCCAAGGGGTTAACCAAGCCGAAAATGGTGTCGACAAAGGCAATGCCATTATTAATGCACATTTGGCGTCAGGTAAAATTGCCAAGTCAGGTTGCGGACCATTTTCTATTACAGGTCAGCCGAATGCGATGGGCGGACGAGAAGTCGGTGGTTTGGCAAACCAGTTAGCGATTCATCGCGCTTTTGACGCAAAGTCTATCAAGCAAGTGCAGGCGTTTTGGGAGTCACCAGAAATTGCCACTCAGCCCGGTTTAAAAGCTGTTGAACTGTTTGAGGCGGTAGAACGTGGTGAGATTAAAGTTCTCTGGATCATGGCAACCAATCCTGTTGTCTCTTTGCCAGATAACCAATTGGTAAAACGTGCACTAGAGATTTGTCCGTTTGTGATTGTTTCCGATATCACAGCGGATTCGGATGTAGCGCATTATGCGGACCTATTGCTACCCGCCGCTGGCTGGGGGGAGAAGCAAGGCATGGTGACCAATTCTGAGCGTCGACTTTCAAGGCAGCGCCAGTTTCAAATGCCTCCGGGTGAAGCAAAATCAGATTGGTGGGCGATAAGCCAAGTCGGACAAGCTCTGTGTGCATTGGAAAAGACACAAAATGGCTTTGCGTTTACTTCTGAGCGGGCGGTATTCAGGGAATATGCGGCGATGACAGGTATGAATGCAGATTCGCCATTGAAGCTAGATCTTTCTCAATACGCCAACTTAACCCAGCAAGAATACGAAGAGTGGATGCCGACACAATGGGGAGGAGAGCGTCCTTTTGCTGATGGCATCTATTCGCACCCAGATGGTAAAGCACGTTTTGTCGTGACCAGTGAATCTCCTACGCGTTTAGAAAGAACAAAAGGCTGGTGGCTCAATACGGGCAGGCAACGTGATCAATGGCATACCATGACGCGCACAGGTCATATCGCACACCTTGCCGCCTCTGAGTTAGAACCAACCGTGTACATGAACACACTCTCTGCTACTCAAAATCGCTTAAAAGCAGGACAACTCACCAAGCTGTTTCAGCCTACTTCAAACACCAGTATTTATGCCAAAGTTGCCATTGATGAAGGTTTGGGTTTTCAAGAGCTATTTATGTCAATGCACTGGGCGGGTCGATATGGCGGTGAAAACAGTGTTAACGCGATAGTAAACAGCGCAAAAGACCCTATTTCCGGGCAGCCTGCGTTTAAGTCGTCTTATGTTGAAGTGCAAGATGCGGCGGTAAAAACCTACGGTATGTTCATCGGTACACAGTTTGATTCCGGTAAATTTCTCTACAGCGCATTTCAAGCAGAAAGCAATTTGGGCATTTGGCGCTTTGCACACGATAAGCGACCAAAGAAGCAGAGTTTTTGTCGAACGGAAAAGAGCCGCAGAATTACGATAGATATTGCCCAAGGTTGGTTAGCAGTGGATTACGACCTTGTTGGAGACGTTCGTATCATTCGTTCTGTTTTAGTGGTGTCTAGTGAACCGATTCAAACCGACTACACCAACTTTACCGGCTTGATTGGCAAGCCAATGGAGCTATCGCAACTGCTTACCATCACTCAATCGCAAAGCAGTGCCAAACTGGTTTGTAGTTGTTTCCGTGTCACTGATAAACAAATACATGACGCGATGGAGAAACAAGACTGCACGTCACTGACCCAGCTTCAAAACAAACTCAAATGCGGCACCAACTGTGGCTCGTGCGTCTCTCAAATCAAACAAATGGTCGACAGTCATCAGCATCAAAAGGGCAAACAGCAAGCGAACCAGCAAAGTCTGGCTATTCAAATAAAGTAAGTCATAAAGAGGATAAGCACATGGAAGCGCCTTATCAAAAGTCTTGGTTTAAGAAAGGACAAGCGAGTCAGAATCAAGAACGCTCGTCTCGCTTTTCTAAGCATGATCAAGCAAGCAAACTGAACCAACTCTTAGAAGACCATTCAGTAGACTTCGACGCGAACCGCAAAGGTTTTGTCTCGATTGTTGGAGCAGGGCCGCACGATCCTGACTTGTTAACGGTAAAGGCTGTGAAAGCGATTATGTCGGCAGAGGTGTTGCTTTACGACCGTTTGGTTAACAAAGATATTTTGGAGTTGGCTTCGCCACAAGCCGATTGGATTTACGTGGGTAAACGATGCGGGCAACCTAGTATTGGTCAGGAAGAAATTTGTGACTTGATGGTATCGCTCGCTCAACAAGGAAAGCGAGTTGTGCGCTTAAAAGGGGGAGATCCTTTCGTATTTGGCCGCGGAGGCGAAGAAGCATTAGCGCTCGTCAAACACTCAATCGCGTACGAAGTCATTCCCGGCATTACCGCTGCGATTGGATGCTCAGTAAACAGCTTGATTCCGCTGACTCATCGTGGCGTTGCTCGCAGCGTTACCTTTGTGACGGGGCAAGCGGTTACAGGCGCATTTGAAGCGTGGAGCCAACTGATGCAAAGCGGACAAACGTTAGTCTTCTATATGGGGTTAGAAAAGTCATCGCAAATACAAACGGGTTTAATAGGCTCTGGTTTGAGAGCAGATTTCCCAGTCGCGATCATCACTCATGGTTGCAGCCCTCAACAACAAGTGCACGTTACACAACTCAATCAGCTCAATGATTTATCGATTACACTTAAAGGCGTGAGCCCAGCATTGATTGTGATGGGAGAAGTTGTCAAACTGCGCGAACAACTAATAGAAACCGTACAGTCAGTGACGGAATACGAGGGAATATGAGCAGCGTTTTGGAATGTATTAGAACCGTCGGTCGTGGCGAACGTGGTAGAAAACCACTGAACTTTGACCAAGCGTTTCGAGTTATGGATGAATACCTAAACGGTGAGTGCGACGACGATCAGATGGCAATGCTGTTGATGCTGATCCGCGTACAGAACGAGACTCAACAAGAAATCGCTGGCTTTGTGAAAGCATTCCAATCCCGCATGCCAGCCATTGGTGCAGACATTGACTGGCCATGTTATGCAGGCAAACGTGAAGCGGCAGGTCAGCCTTGGCACCTGTTGGCAGCGAAGATCCTCGCCGATAATGGTCATAAGGTGCTGATGCACGGCTATCACGACCGCCAATCTGGTCGTTTGCATGCCGAAGATTACCTCGACAAGTTTGCTATCAAGAAAGCGGAATCAGCAGAAGACGCAAAGCGTGTGTTAGAAACACAAAACATTGTGTATCTGCCGCTCAGTGCGTTCGCTCCTCAAGCAGAAACCATGATCGGTTGGAAGAATCGTTATGGGCTTAGAACGCCGATTAATACCGTGGTTCGAGCATTGAATCCGGGGCAAGCAACGATTGGTATTCGTGGTAGCTTCCATCCGGGATTCCAACAACTTCATGCTGAAGTCGAATTCGAGATTGGCAAAACCGCTCATGCCGTTGTGTCATTCAAAGGACAATCGGGTGAGTCCGAATACAACCCGAAAGTAAGCCAAACAGTATGGTTAAGCCAAACAAGCGGCGTGACATCGCATTACTGGACGGAACAAATGCTGTCTGAGGTGCCAATGCTTGCAAACTGCCCGTTTGGGACGTCAGAAGACGACATGAACCAAATGGCAAATACGGTTCTTGCTACCATGACAGTGGTCTTGTTTGCACAAATGCACGACAGAGAAAAAGCATTCGAACGTGCCTTTTCTTACTGGCAAGCCTATTGCGGCCAGCAATAACGTACTATTGTCAATTAATGTAAAACCAACGGCGCAAAGTTGTTGAATCTGAATCCATTATCTATTGTTTGAAGAAGGTAAAAGATCCTAGCTCGCCAATGATGTGTTTCACCACCTTGCTTCGTATCAGGGGGTGAAACCGCAGTTTTAGCCTCGATAGCGTTCGTTTCTCGCTGCGCTTTTGAGAATGAGAAATTCCCATATGGTAAGACACAGAGGACATGGATAATGGTTCTAAAGCATACCACTCTTAGTGAAAAGGCTTCTCATCCGATCCCGCAAGAAGCCTTCGATTGGTACGACGAATACGCCCACGGAAAAATCTCGCGCCGTGAGTTTCTAAATAGGTTGGGTGGCCTTGCTGTGCTTGGCTTTAGCATGACAGCACTGGTCGATGCGTTAACCCCGAATTACGCACTCGCAGAACAAGTTTCATTTAACGATCCTGATATCAAAGCAACTTACGAAACCTTTCCATCTCCAAATGGGCATGGAGAAGGGCGTGGTTATTTGGTTATGCCACAGAAGAAGACCTTGAAATCGCCGACCGTGTTGGTGATTCATGAAAATCGAGGCCTGAACCCTTATATCAAAGATGTCGCAAGACGACTTGCAAAAGACGGCTTTATTGCTTTCGCTCCAGACGCGCTTTATCCACTCGGCGGCTATCCGGGGAACGACGATGAAGGTCGCGCAATGCAGAAAGAGATGGACAGAGCCAAGATCGAACAAGACTTTATTGCAGCCGCTAACTTCCTAAAACAATACGAGGGTGGAAACGGTAAATTGGGCGCGGTTGGGTTCTGCTTCGGTGGATACATCGTCAATATGCTTGCAGCGGTAATGCCAGAAGAGCTGGATGCAGGTGTGCCTTTCTACGGAACACCAGCGGCGCAAGAGATTCAAAAGCAGGTCAAAGGGCCGTTGATGATTCACTTCGCAGGGCTCGATAAGCGCGTCAACGACACATGGCCTGCCTATGAGCAGCAATTAATCGCGAACGATGCGCAATATCAGGCGTTAATGTATGAAAACGTCAATCATGGCTTTCACAACGACTCAACGGCACGCTACGCACCAGAAGAAGCGGCGCTCGCGTGGGAACGCACACTAGGCTTCTTCAAAGAACATCTTACCTCTAGTTAAAATACTTCAACTTTAATTGGCACAGTCCTTGTTATGTCTCTCTTAATGAGTGAGATATAAACAAGGAATGTGCATGACTCGATCAACGTCAAAAACACCCATCATAGTGTGCTGTGATAGCCTCCAAGAGCAGGCTCGATTGTCCGGCTTATTGAGCAAAGATTACGACAACATCATCGGCTGCCAATTGGCACAACTAGAAACGTTAATGCAACGAGAACCGTCGGCAAGCGTTGTGGTTGGATGGCAGCAGCCAACGGCAGAACTGCGTTTGATCGTCGATTTCTGCCGCAGAAAATCGGCACCACTTCTTATCGTCTTAAAGCAGCTTTCATCTAATGATATCAATCGGTTATCAGAAAAAATGGACTATGTTCTTATGCCGCACGATAGTGAGTTTGCACTTCAACCTTGGATTGAGCATGCGACATTAGTGAGAGCGAAATTCGAAAGTATGCAATCGGAAATTGAATCGCTGACCCATAAGATCGAAGAGCGCAAGCTGGTGGAAAAAGCCAAAGGTCTGCTGATGAAGATGCACAGCGTTGATGAAGAGCAAGCTTATAAAGCGCTTAGAAATTCAGCCATGCAATCGAGCCAAACGCTCGCACAAGTTGCCAAGAATTTGATAACTACTTTGGAAGTGTTGGATTAGTCGCTCTACCTCTTTGGGGTTAGGGTGCGTTTTCTAACGTGGTGCGTGTTGCACTATCAGCAAGCAATAACAGGGAATTAGAAACGGTAGAATAAACTAATTCATTGTATTTACAGTGAAAAATAAGTTGGCACAGTAATTGGATTAGTAGAATTGGGTTTATTGTTGAATCGCTTATCTCAATTATCAACGGCGGTAATTGTAGACTTAGCAACGGCGCTACTGCTCTTCGGAGTAGTGGCGCTTTTTTTATGGGAGCAAACCAATGAAATGGAGTTCGATGCTGAAAGTGTCAGCAATTTCGTTATCGGTATTCACCACGGTCAGCGTAAAGGCAGAGTTGGGTGAACCAGAAATTGAAGACCTGAAGTTTGGTTTTATTAAGTTAACCGATATGGCACCGCTGGCGGTTGCTTATGAGAAAGGCTTTTTTGAAGACGAAGGCTTGTACGTCACTTTAGAAGCGCAAGCAAACTGGAAGGTGCTTTTAGACCGAGTCATCGATGGTGAGCTTGCTGGCGCGCACATGCTTGCTGGTCAGCCATTGGGCGCAACGATTGGTGTCGGCACAAAAGCAGAAGTGATTACCGCGTTCAGTATGGATTTGAACGGCAACGCAATCACGGTTTCCAATGATACTTGGGAGCAGATGAAGCAGTACATTCCAAAGCAACCAGATGGCAAACCTGTTCACCCAATCAAAGCGGATGCACTTAAGCCTGTGGTCGACAGCTATCTGGATAAAGGCAAACCGTTCAACATGGGTATGGTGTTCCCTGTATCGACGCACAACTATGAGTTGCGTTACTGGTTAGCGGCAGGCGGGATTCATCCAGGTTTTTATGCACCAGACTCAGGTGATAACAGTGGCCAATTAGATGCTGACGTTCTTTTGAGTGTTACACCGCCACCACAAATGCCAGCAACAATGGAAGCGGGCACGATCAAAGGGTACTGCGTAGGCGAACCATGGAACCAACAAGCCGTATTCAAAGGCATTGGTACGCCAGTCGTGACCGATTACGAGATCTGGAAGAACAATCCAGAGAAAGTGTTTGGTGTTTCCAAAGCTTGGGCTGAGAAGTATCCAAACACACACATTCGCGTAGTGAAAGCCTTGATTCGAGCGGCACATTGGTTGGATGAAAACGACAATGCCAACCGCCAAGAAGCAGTGAAGATGCTATCAAAAAGCGAATACGTTGGAGCCGATGCCGAAGTTATCGCTAACTCAATGACGGGTACATTTGAATACGAGAAAGGCGACAAACGAGACGTGCCAGACTTCAACGTGTTCTTCCGTCATAACGCAACGTATCCGTATTACAGCGATGCGATTTGGTATCTGACCCAAATGCGTCGCTGGGGACAGATCTCAAGCGAGAAATCCGATGATTGGTACATGGATGTCGCAAAAGAGGTTTACCGTCCAGATATCTACCAACAAGCGGCTCAAGCGCTAATTGAAGATGGTGTGTTGAGCAAAAAAGACTTCCCAGATTTCAGTGCTGAAGATGGTTTTCGTGCGCCACAAACACACTTTATCGACAACATCGTTTATGACGGTCGCGAGCCAAATAAATATCTAGAGAAGTTCTCTATCGGGCTTAAAGGAAAAGACAAGGTTTAACCATAACGATAAACGCCACAGGCGAGGGAATTCGCTTGTGGCAACAAGGATGTAAATTTCTTAGGAGTGAGTATGTCTAGTAATGTCATTTCCCTTTTTCCTGCTAAGCAGGTAGTGAACCGAAGTCGGTTGGTGCTTTTGCCCGTCATTGGTTTGCTGATCTTTTTGGCAATGTGGCACTTAGCAGCGAGAGAAGTGCAAACCTCATTAGGTACGTTACCGGGGCCTGTGCAAACTTTTCAGCAGTTCAGCAACCTTGTCGATGACCATTGGCAAGAGCGAGAAAAGGAACAAGCGTTTATCGAGCGTCAGGAAAAACGTAATGCTGCGAAGTTAGCCAAGAATCCAGACGCCGAAGTAAAGATTCGTCCTTACACTGGTAAACCGACGTTCTTCGACCAAATCATAACAAGCTTAGTGACTGTGACTGCGGGCTTTTTGTTGGCGACGGTTATCGCGATTCCGCTTGGCATCGTGCTTGGTCTTAATCAAGGGCTGTATCAAGCGTTCAACCCAATCATTCAACTGCTCAAGCCAGTATCACCTTTAGCTTGGCTACCCATCGTTACCATGGTTGTAAGTGCCACTTATGTTAGTGATGACCCGATGTTTGCTAAGTCGTTCATTAACTCTCTGATCACCGTGGCGCTGTGTAGCTTATGGCCGACGCTGATTAATACCGCTGTGGGTGTAACGAGCGTTGATAAAGACTTAATCAACGTGAGTAAAGTGCTTCAACTGTCGTGGTGGCAGCACATCCGCACCATCGTATTACCTTCTGCCATTCCAATGATCTTCACAGGTTTACGTCTCTCTTTAGGTATCGCTTGGATGGTGTTGATTGCGGCAGAAATGCTCGCGCAGAACCCAGGGTTAGGCAAGTTCGTTTGGGATGAATTCCAAAACGGCAGCTCGGCATCATTGGGGCGCATCATGGTGGCAGTCATCACCATTGGTTTTATCGGTTTGATGCTCGATAGAGGCATGCTGCAACTTCAAAAGTGGCTGTCTTGGAATAAACAACAAGCGTTGAGATAAGGGAAACGATCATGGAAAAAGCATTATTAGATCTAACGCGTTTAGGGATGCGATTCCCAACGCCAGATGGCGAGTTCATCGCGCTTAAGAACGTCGATTTACAAATAAATAAAGGCGAGTTTGTATCCCTAATTGGTCACTCTGGCTGTGGTAAATCAACGGTATTGAACTTAGTCGCAGGGCTGCACATGCCAACAGACGGCGGCGTGATCGTCGATGGACGAGAAGTAGCTGGACCAGGACCTGACCGCGCAGTGGTGTTCCAAAATCATTCATTATTGCCTTGGCTCACCGTATATCAAAACGTTGAGCTCGCAGTAAAACAAATTGCTGGCAAAAAGGGCAAAGCGTGGATTCAGGAACAAGTGAGCCACTATTTGGAGTTGATTCAAATGCAGCATGCCGCGCACAAAAAGCCGGATGAAATCTCGGGCGGTATGAAGCAGCGAGTCGGCATTGCGAGAGCACTGGCACTTCAACCAAAGGTTTTGCTGATGGATGAACCATTTGGTGCGTTGGATGCGTTAACCCGTGCGCATTTGCAGGATGCACTGATGAAGATTCAAGCCGAGCTAAACAACACCGTCATCATGATTACTCACGACGTGGATGAAGCGGTGCTGTTATCCGACAAAATCGTGATGATGACTAACGGACCGGCAGCAACCATTGGTGAAGTGTTGGAAGTGAATCTACCTCGCCCTCGTGAGCGTGTCGCACTGGCGGATGATGCGCAGTATCAGAAGTGTCGACAAGCGGTGCTGAAGTTCCTTTACGAGAAGCAATCCAAAGTCGAGATTCCTGCTTCGAAAGAAGACAAACCCAAAACCGCAGCGCAAACGGCATAAGGAGGCAGCGATGAACAGTCCTTTAACGATCCCAGTAAAGAACGCATTGAGCCACATCGTTGTGGTAGGCAACGGTATGGTCGGGCAACACCTTGTCGAGCAATTAGTGCAGAAAAACGCGCATTTGGAGCACCGAATTACCGTGATTGGTGCAGAGCGTTTTATCGCGTATGACCGTGTACAGTTGTCCTCTTTGTTTGCGGGTAAGTCTCATGATGATTTAATGCTGAGTAACCAAGAATGGTACGACATGCATGGCATCCAACTCGTACTTGGCAGCCAAGTAACAGGCATCGACAGAGAGCAAAAGCGTATTCTGCTTGATGGTGAAGATGTGCTGGGTTACGACCAACTTGTGCTCGCGACCGGTTCGTACCCATTTGTGCCGCCAATTGAAGGTAAAGACCGAGACAACGTGTTTGTCTACCGCACGCTTGATGACCTTTCACAAATCAAAAAGGCATGTGAAGGCGCAAGAACAGGCGCAGTGATTGGCGGCGGCTTGTTGGGTTTAGAAGCGGCAAACGCACTCAAACTGTTGGGGCTAGAAACTCACGTCATTGAGTTTGCACCTCGCCTGATGCCCGTACAGTTAGATGATGGTGCTGGCTTAGTGCTAAAAGAGAAGATTGAGGCGCTAGGGCTAACCGTTCACACTTCAACGGGTACGGAACGAATCTGCGATGGTGAAACGGCTAAGCATCGCATGGTGTTTAAAGACAAAGATCCTCTCGAAGTGGATGTGATTGTCTTTTCCGCAGGGATTCGCCCTCAAGATGAGCTGGCAAAAATGGCTGAGCTAGAAGTAGGCGAGCGAGGCGGTATTGTGATTAACAACCAATGCCAAACCAGCGATGAGAATATTTATGCGATTGGCGAATGTGCTCTTTGGGAGCAGAAGATCTTTGGTTTAGTCGCACCCGGTTACACCATGGCGAGAACCACTGCCGATGTCCTGACTGGAATGCCAAGCGAAGGTTTTAAAGGTGCAGACATGAGCACCAAACTCAAGCTACTTGGGGTGGATGTGGCGTCTATCGGCGATGCACAAATGCAAACCGAAGGCGCACAGGAAATGGTATTGCAAGATGCGGTTGCAGGCATCTACAAAAAGCTGGTGGTTGATGCGAGCGGTACCCAATTACTAGGTGCGATTCTCGTTGGTGACAACAGTGACTACGATGCGCTCTTACAGTGTTATTTGAACAAAACGGTCCTGCCAGACCACGCGGCGAACCTGCTGTTTGATACTGGAATGTTGGATGGAGAGATGCCAGACAGCGCCATCATCTGTTCTTGTCACAACGTCACAAAAGGTGACTTAGTTGCCGAGATTCAAGCCGGCACTACCAACCTAACGGACCTTAAAGCCAACACCAAAGCCGGTACTGGCTGTGGTGGCTGTAGCAATATGGTCAAGTCGGTATTGGATACTCAACTGGCAGCCATGGGGGTAGAGGTTAACAACCACCTTTGTGAGCACTTTGAGCTTAGTCGCCAAGAGATGTTCCATATTTGCCAAGTGGAACAAATCAAAGACTTCGACACCTTAATTGCACTGCATGGCAAAGGGCATGGGTGTGATATCTGTAAGCCGACAGCAGCATCTGTATTTGCTTCTTTGTGGAATGAACACATCATGGAGCCACAGCATCAATCTCTGCAAGATTCCAACGATGCCTTTATGGCGAACCTGCAAAAAGATGGCTCTTACTCGATAGTGCCTCGTGTTCCGGGCGGTGAAATCACACCAGACAAACTCATCGTGCTAGGCGAAGTTGCTCAGCAATACGATCTGTACACCAAGATCACTGGCGGTCAGCGCGTGGATTTATTTGGTGCGCAGTTAGAACAGCTTCCTGAAATCTGGCAAACCTTGATTGATGCTGGTTTTGAAACAGGACACGCCTACGGCAAATCGGTGCGCACTGTGAAATCTTGCGTGGGTTCTACTTGGTGTCGTTATGGTGTTGATGATTCGGTTGGATTAGCCATTGAGTTAGAGAACCGCTACAAAGGATTGCGAGCGCCCCATAAGCTTAAGTTTGCCGTATCGGGCTGTACTCGCGAGTGTGCAGAAGCGCAAAGTAAAGACATTGGGGTGATCGCTACTGAAAACGGCTGGAATCTATACGTTTGTGGTAATGGCGGCATGAGACCAAGACACGCAGATTTGTTTGCATCCGACTTATCCAAATCAGAGTTGATCACCATGATCGACCGAGTATTGATGTTCTACGTCAGCACCGCAGATCGCTTGCAGCGCACGTCTGTGTGGATGGAGAACATGGAAGGGGGCCTAGATTACCTTAAACAAGTGATTTTGGATGACTCTCTGAATCTATGTGATTCTTTGGATGAACAAATGGCACGAGTCGTAGATACCTATCAATGTGAGTGGAAGAGTACGTTGGATAATCCTCAAAAATTGCAACGCTTCCGTCCTTTCTTGAACAGCACGTCGGGCAGCAAAGTCTTGCCGTACCAACGTGTACGCGGTCAGTGTATTCCCGTGAAACAGGAGGTGTAAATGGCAGCTTTAACCAAAGTGAAAGTGTGTCAGCTTGATGACCTAATGCCGTTCATCGGTGCCACTGTATTGATTGAAGGCGAGCATGTCGCGTTATTCTACATTCCTGATAACGGTGTTTACGCCGTTCAAGATTGGGACCCAATTGGTAAGGCTTATGTGATGAGTCGAGGGATTGTCGGTGATATCGATGGTGAGATGTGTGTTGCATCACCGCTATACAAACAACACTTCAGTTTAAAGAGTGGGCAATGTTTAGAAGACGAAGTGCACTGTCTAAAAACGTGGCAAGTAATGGTCGACGATAATCAGGTTTGTTACTTAGTCGAAGAATGACCCTCGAAACTAGCTTGCTCGAAATGAGTAAATTCTTAGCGTAAGAGACAAGCGAATAAAGCTCCAGAGACAACACAGTATGGCTCTGGAGCTTTTAATTATTTGGAAGGGTTCACTTGTAGTTCGGTATAGCCAGTCGAGTCGTCCATCGCTCTAGTGAACTCAAGTTCTGAGTAAGAATGGATGATCAATTCTGCGGTGGTATCTATGACCGTGCCTTCCATTAAATGCCCACCCCAAACTCGTCCTTCACGATCAGACACCGAGATATGAACGTGCTGATGTTCGGGCGTTAGGGTTCCCATCACAGAGACGATTTCAAATGGCTCTTGTTTGGTTAACGTACTCTCTGCACCTGCCAAACGAAGGTTGAGGTGAGAGATACAGCCAACGCATGAGGCAATCGAGCCTGCTTTGATACCATGCTGCTCGACCAATTTCGCTAGGCTCAGCTTTAAGTCCATGCCTTTGGTAAGGCGTACTGCTATCACTTCAATCGACATGTTATTTCCTAATCAAAACCAGCAAGCAGGAAAGCGCCGTATCCAAGTCGGCATAACGTTTGGCTTTGCCAAGTACGCGCATGCCTTGCATGTTGTTGAGAACAAAACGAGCGAGCTCTTCTGGTTTCAGCGTTTTCGGCACTAAGGTTTCTTTTTGCGCATTGGTCAGCGCATCCGCAATGATGTCGATAAGATGGTCAAATAAGAAATGCCCTTTACGCAATACGTCATCGTCTTCACCTGCATGCTCAATCAACGCATTTTGAATAAAACACCCACAGTTGCGTTTGCGCTGCAGCTCAGCAAAAGATTTAAGGAACGATTCCAACTCAGGTAAAGACGCGTCGTCTTTTTCCAAATCATTGAGTGACGGTAGCGAGACCTTTTTTAAGTAAGTATCGAGCGCTTCGTAGTAGAGCTGTTGCTTGTCACCATAGGTGTTGTAAAGACTGAAGCGGTTGATGTTCAGTTCGTCGGTGAGATCCGAGATAGACGTGTTCGCAAAGCCCTTGCGCCAAAACACATCCATAGCCACGAGAAGCTTTTCATCTCGGTCGAAGTTGGCTTTTCTTGCCATAAATTACCTGCCTGGGTCTGCTTATCGGGTAATTAAATTGCTTTGGAGGGATGGTACAGAGAACCTCTAGCGTTCGAACTGAACCAATATGATGAATACCCATCTATGCTTGGGTATCAGCCTCCAAATTCATGTGAACTCACAAACGGCATCAAAAATCTCGCTCAGCAAACAGACCCACAACTGTTTGAAAATTTTTGATAGTGAAGTTCTTGACTGATCGTTTATAAACTGGCTACAGTATATCCTAACCAATCGGTTAGAAAAAGATAAAAGGATGTGAAATGAAGCTCTATGAAACCGCAATGACTCCAAGTTGTAAGCGAGTTAGCATTTTTCTAAAGGAAATCGGTGGCGAGGTTGAGCGAATTGCGCTGAACGTTCGTGAGGGCGATAACCTATCTGAACCGTTTAAATCGAAAAGCGTGAACGGCAAAGTGCCTTTACTGGAACTGGATGACGGCACGACGATCTGTGAAAGCGTGGCGATTTGTCGCTACCTAGATGAAGCGTTTGAAAATGATCTGGCGCTGTTTGGTGCAAACCAGCTCGAACGTGCTCAGGTGGAAATGTGGCATCGTGTGGTGGAGTTCCAAGGACTAAATGCGGCATTTCAGGCGTTTCGAAACATGACCGGAGTTTATGGAGACAGAGAACGTTGCGTTGAAGCATGGGGCGAAGAATCAAAACAACGCGTCTACGAATTTCTGCCTGTCTTAGACAAGCGTCTTGAACATAATGATTTTATCGCCGTAGACCATTTTACTATTGTCGATATAACAGGCTTTATTTTGATCAGTTTCGCAATTAAAGGCCTAGAAATTGATGTGCTATCGACGTCGCCAAACATTGCTCGATGGTATAACCAAATTTCAGCTAGACCTGCATTTCAGAGTTAATGTATTGCAGCGAGTGGATGATAGCTCGCTGCTACCACCTTACCGATTCTTAACTCAGCGGAATATTCAAATTTTTTCAGATTTTTCTTATTTTTTCTCCTATCGCCTATAATTGGAAAAACAACCTCAATTTGCTTCGTTGCGTTTTAGAGCCTCGAGCTCTTGGTCCGTAGACGCTCTCTTTCATCATGGAAAGTCTAATAATAGACAAGGAGAGGTCATGAGTATTCAAGTGAAAACTATCAATAATATTCTAATCGCCCTGTTAATGGTTTCGGTTTTTGGTCTATTCGCACTGTACCTCAATTACACACAGCAGAATGAACAGATTGAAAGGCTGCAAAGTCAGTTAATCGAAAAAGAGCATCAGATACTAATTTCTAATGAAGCGTTGTCTTACACTCGATATCAACACCAATTATTAGCCGAAGACTACAGCCGTTTTAGAAATGAGCAGTCAGTGACTAGTGTTTTGCGTTAGCCAGTATAGCAACCGTATTAAGGAGGAAGATGAAACCCATTCTTTTGGTCGATGACAGTAAAACAGTACTGCTTTACATCAGCAGTGCATTGGAAAAGCAAGGCTATGAAGTGGTTGCAGTTGAAGATGGAAGAGCGGCGCTTGAAGTGCTAACCCACCGCCCTGATATTCAGTTTGTGCTGAGCGATTTAATGATGCCTAGAATTAATGGTATTGAATTGTGTCGCCAATTAAAATCTAAAGTTAGCGAACGTTACATTTTCTTTGTTCTACTGTCTTCTAGAAATGACCAAAGTTCGATCGTGAAAGGCATTGATGCTGGCGCAGATGATTTCGTAGATAAGAAGACGTCTGTAGAGGAACTTCAGGCCAGAATCCGTGCGGGGTTTCGTACTTTAGAACTGCACAACAAACTCGTTGAGAGAAATAAAGAGCTAGATGCGGCCTATCAAACAATCCACCAAGACCTACAGTCTGCTAGTCATCTGATGGAGCAACTACTCCCTGCTGAATCAACTATTCAGAATGTAAATTTTAGCTATGTCTACAAACCATGCTCCCAGATTGGTGGTGATATGTTGGGGTATTTGGAGCTCGATGAACAACATGTTGCGTTTTATGTATTTGATGTTTCTGGTCATGGTATTTCTTCAGCTTTGATGGCTTTTTCTATTCAACAGACGCTATCTCAAAGTCAGGGGCCTGATTCGATCACGATGGAGTTGAGAGATGACGGCTATTGCGCAAGTGAGCCAGCATCTGTGATTGAACGGCTAAATCGGCGTTATCAGCAAACTAGAAACAGTCAACTTTACTTTACTATGGCTTACGCCATTCTTAACACAAAATCAGGGCTACTTAGCTATTGCACGGCTGGCCACCCCAGGATCTTAGTTTGGCGAGCGAGTACGAAAACGATGGAACAGATAGGTGACGATAACTTTATCGTTGGTGCAATGCAGCCGATGGAATATATCGGTAACCAAATTAGTCTAGATGAAGGCGATGCATTGTGGCTTTATTCGGATGGTTTGATTGAAGCGAGGCAGGGTGAGGAGATGTTTTCACTACAACGATTGGCATCGAGTATAAAAGCTGTTTGCACGCTGCCAGTTGAAGAGCAAGTGGGAGAGGTCTTTAAAAAAGTACAATCTTGGCACAACGAAGATGAGTTTGATGATGATGCCAGCCTTTTACAGGTAAAATGGCATGGTGAGAGGCTCGATTTTAAGGAAAAGAATGTCAAAGAGCGAATTTAAACGAACTTACGGGAGCTCCCTTACTCACTCACGAAGTGCGAGCAAAGACGTTGTTAGGTTTTTGATGGGTCATCAAATCCCCTTAAATGCAATTCAATCATTGGAGCTTTGTGTCGTTGAGCTCATGAATAACGCTTATATTCATTCTTACAGTGAAATAGAAGGCCAGCCAATTGAAGTGGAGTGTAGGGTTGGGGATGACCAAGTGTCCGGTTTCGTGGAACTTAGAGTCTCTGATTGCGGAGCGCCGATCAATGAAAAGACGTTCATCCAACATAAAAATAAACAGATTGAGGCACCTAACTTAATGGATGACGATAGTTGGTCCTCCTCTGGTCGCGGACTGATGTTAGTCGCTCAATTATCTGACCTGTTTAAATTGGAAAAAGGTTTCGAAAACAATACGTTTGTTGTAGTGAAAAGGAATTGGGAGAGAAACTAACAACCAAGCAAAGTCGATTTGCTTCACTTGGTCCCTAGCGTTAATCTGACGGTGGCGTTGTATATCATTGTTATTTTGTATTCGTTGTTGGTGCTGGTGATAGTAACGCCTCCAACTCTTCTGGTGTTAGGATATCACTGATGTTTAACATATTACTTTCATCATCTAGCGCCATCTTTGTACGGCTAAGTAAGTACCTTTTTTGAGTTGGTGTTAGGTCTTTGAGAGACTCAATCAACTCCCTGAAATTGCTATTATTCATTGCCATATTTCCCCCAGTTAAGCCTTGAATTTCTTTATTGCATATTCTTCAAGTAAGCGAAGATTTGTTGATTAATTGCAGCTAGCTCTTTAGTAACTATAGCTATATCTGAGCTATCTGGCGCTGTATCGTTTCTGGTTTTTTCTTCTATTCTTTGAAACGCAATGACCGCGGTGTCTTCTCCGAAACTCTCTAGAATGCCTTTTAAACTATGAGCTAATAGATAGAGTTCTGACCAACATCTGCTTGCATATAGCTCATCTATACGCTCTATATCATTCGTGTGATCTTCAAGGTATGTAGAAAAAACAGTGACGATCAGATCTACGTCGTTATCCATGTATGTATTGAGAACATCAAAATTAATCATGTATACCCCTATTAAACGTTGAGGTAGAGGAATGTTTCGGATAATGAAGGCTTAGCCGAAGGTATGAATGGCATAACCAGTATTTGAGCAGAAATAGTTTGCTTGTCGCTTGAGATAAACTTACAAAAAGAAAGTCATTGTTAAAGATATTTTGACTTATATCCAAACGGCAATGGTCGAAATGTAGGGATGAAAAAACTTCAACTCGTGTGTTTTTAACACAAGTAGCAAAGGGGACGTTTCCAAGTAAAACGCCGAGTCGGTAAGTGTCTTGCAGTCCTAGTTTAAGGCTATCGTTACATACGGACGCCAGACGTTCGCCAACTTTGACTATTCCTTCAGTCAAGGCTAACTCTCCTCATTAAGTACAAGTATAAATTAGCAATCTAGTTGCATATTGGCAAGTAATCTGCGGCAAAAAAGGGACTCGCGTCCCTTTTGTATTACTAGCTTTGCTTAGAGTCCTGTTCTATTTGCTTCATAAGCTCGTTGGCTTTCTTCATAGCGCGTCTTGCGCTTGAAGTCCTTCGCTTATTAAGTAATATATCGGAGAAGCGTAAGTATTTATCAGCAGTTTTGAATCTTAAATCGTTAACATCCTGAAAACCAATAGGAAAGTTTTTCGAGAACAGATCCACATCCTTCACTAAGTTATCGAGATGAGTTGTCGTCCTTGCCTTTTCTAGGCGAGAATAAAAGTTTTCAAACTCTTCTTGGAACAGGATTCTAGCGGCATCTTCTGGAAACGGTAGAGGGCTGTTGGAATCTAGCGCTGTCTCATACAATTTCATTTCCAGCACTGCATCTTTCATCGCATTACTTATCTGTAAGTTCTCTTGATGCTCTTCTACGTTTGAAAAGAAGGTGTTCCCAACCTTAATAAGAGCAACAAGTGCAGCTGCGTCTTTCTTTTGGAGTGCTTCAGTGAGGTGCTGACCGAAAACATCGCTAGATAACGAACTTGGCGTGAAAGGATAACCTTGATGAATCTGATTTAACTCATCCTTGAGCTCATAGATGGATTTACTGCCATCTTCTTTACTGTACCGAGACTTTTCTAGTTGACTGTTGATTTGCCTTGCTATCGAAAGTAACGTGGAGTGCTTGCTTGACTGAATATCTAAGGCAAGAACTTCTATTTTATGTGAGTCAGGGTAGTAGGTTTTTGCTTTATCAAGTATGGACTCAATTTCATCATAATTCGGGTAGTTGTTGGCATCAGAATTCAAAACCTGATCAATTTCAGATTCAAACTCGCTGAGAATATAGGTCTTGTGTAAGCGTAATAAGCCAGCCTTAACGACTGGATGTAAGCTTTTTTCACTATCAATCAGTGCCAAACTTTTTTCTGCTGGCGTATCAAGCTGCCACTCTTGTCCGGCAATTTGATCATTTTGCTTGCTAATAACGGTTTCCAAAGTGGCGATGGTTTCTTGTTGCTGCTGATAACCAAATACTATGCCGCTAACTAATAATATACTCGCTGCCGCGCCGCTAGCGATAGGCCAATAGCGCATATTCAATTTGTGTTTCAACTGCTCAGGGGTCAGCTCGTTCGGAATGATGCCAGTTGAAAATACGCTTGAAAATATTGGCCACTTAGATGCAGGCATGTTAGTTGGTTTAGAGACCTTGATCTTCTTTTTGAGAGCTTCATTAACTGGAGTTCTTGCGTAAGGGTGTTTGCAACTCAATAACTCGTAAGCAATACAAAATAGAGCAAACATATCGTCGCTTAAGTTCGGTTCCTTACCGGATAACAGGTTGAGTGATGCATAGTTGGGAGTATAACCAAGCGTTTCAACATTTTCGGATTTACGTTTAGCCGCATATTGATCCTGCTTTAATTGATGAGTTTTAGATACACCAAAATCAAGCAGCTTAACGTTACCCTCAGACGTTAAAATCACATTAGCGGGCTTTAGGTCGGCGTGCACTACACCAAGAGAGTGAGCATATGAGAGCGCATCGAGTACCTGATTTAGGATTGATAAAGTTGCATTAAACTTCAGCCCATGGGGCCTAGAACGCTGTATTAAACTCTCTAATGTTTCTCCGTTAATATACTCCATAACTAAAAAGTATATTTCGCCATCAACACCAAAATCAAAAACCCTAATGATATTAGGGTGGCTTAACCTTTGAGTTTGTTGAGCTTCACGTATTAACATGCGTGCAGTCTCTGGTTGAGAAGCAAACTCTTTCTGTAATATTTTTAACGCAACGTAGGGTGTTTCTGAACCTGAAGATTCAAGAATCTTATCTTTAGCTAAGTAAACATCGCAAAGCCCACCATGCCCAATAACCGACTCAATTTCATACCGATTTTTAACGGTCGTTCCTATTAAGCTTTCGTTAATAACATCTTTGTTATTATTTAATGAGTCATCTTTATTGTTTTTTTTCTTATTAACTAACGGAGTGTTTTCTTTTTGAGACAGTTTTGTATTTGTTTCATTTTTATTTTTAACGGAGGTTTCATTATTAGTTAGTTTGGTTGATCTAATTGCATTGTCTCGTTTTTGAGTCTTTACAATTTTGGTTTTATCTCCGCTTTCTTCGTTATTTATAGAATTGTTTTTATTACTGTCTTCCATCACAAGAACTCCGTATAAATGATGGGGGAATATATACCTTTCTGCTCAATGAAAAGTCATTATGTTAGAATTTCTCGGCCAAACTAACATTCGTTTTTTTATTGATGAAAGTCTAAGTTTCAAAAATTTGAACTTGGTTGGATAATTAAAATTGTTGAACAATACGTGATTGCTTTGATAAAAAAATGATTCATTATTCCGTGCATGATTTTCAATGGCAGTATTAAGGTTTTTATTAATCTTACTGTTAATAAGAAAGCAATTAATAATAAAATTAAAAATAATATCTAGCAGGTCTTTGGCGAGGTTTACATGAAGTTGGTTTTAACCATAACAAGTTTTCACAAATTTACTCCAGAGATTGAGAGTGAGTTCGTGTTTGAATCAAGTGATGAACATGCCAAGGTTACATTTGGTAGGTCTGAACAATGTGATTGGACACTACCAGATCCTGAAAGAGTGGTATCCGGAACCCACGGAGAACTGATTAAGTTTGGTGACAAATACTTGATAAAAGACCTCTCAACGAATGGTACTTTTGTAAATAATGCTGTAACTCCTGTGGGTCAAGGAAATGAAATAGCACTAAGCAATGATGATATGGTTAGCTTAGGGGATTATCAAATTTCAGTTTCTGTTCAAACAGATACAGATGTATTCAGCCTTGAGACAAGTAAAAGTCTTTCTAGCGCCCCCCCTGAAGTAGTCTCAAGTCCATCGGAAGAGGAATTTGTTGACCTAGGCCTTAGTGCTAGTGAACTCTTAAACGAAAGTGTTCCTTCTGACTTTCAGCTAGATATTGGTTTAGTCGATGATTTTATTGATATCCCAAAGCCCGAAAAACAGAGCACCGTATCTGAAACTTTACCGAAAGTTGACCGACAATCAGAACACCTATCGACTCCCAACTTTGATACCAATGGGGGTGAACTTGCGGCTTTTGTTAGAGGGGTGGGTATAGATCCAATGATGATTCCCAGCGATAACCGAGAGGAATGGTTTGAGCAACTGGGGGAGTCATTTTCTTTGATGCTAGTTGGTTTAATGGAAACGCTGCATAACAGAGCAGTGTTTAAACAAACAAATCGACTTAGTCATACCGCATTTCGTAAGTCAGAAAATAACCCTTTAAAGTTTTCTGCAAACTTAGAAGATGCGATTCATAACTTATATAACCGTCAAACCGCTAGCTTCTTAAAGCCAAATGCAGCCATTAAAGAAGCATTTAATGACATCGAAAGTCATGAGCAAGCCTTAATGAAAGGTGTTGAAGGTACGGTTTCGAGTGTTATGTCACTTGTTGAACCTACTTCTATATACTCAGATGCTTTAGCGAAAGACACGGTTATCAATAAGGTTATTCCAGCTAGAAAATATGCTCAAAGTTGGAAGAGGTTTGAGGATATTCATGAAAAGTTATCCGATGATATTATCAATAAAGAGTCTCCGTTCTATTTAGAAGACTTCGCTAAGCACTATGAATTAGCATTAAAAAACAAAGGCTAGGAATTAGGGTGATGAAAAAGTTTTACCAATATATTTTGTTATTAATTTCAATGGCTTTATTTGGGTGCTCAGCAGCGAACCTAGTTGTTGATCCATACTCAGATTTAGAAATAGCAGCAAGTCATAACATTAATCCTGATTCAAACGGCAGGCCTTCTCCTGTAGTGGTGTATGTATTTGAATTAACGTCAAATACCATTTTCGAAAGCCAGGACTTTTTTTCTATTTATGAAGAAAGTGAAAAAGTCTTAGGACCTGATTTAGTGAATAAATATGAAGTTTCATTAACTCCAGGTCAGAAAGAAACATATCAAGCAAGTATGTCTCCAAAGACAGAATATTTAGGCATTGTCGTCGCGTTTCGAGATATTGAAAACTCAAATTGGCGACAAGTCATTAAAGTGGATAAGACCGGTTACAACACATATCAAGTATTGTTAGAAGATCTGTCTTTGGTCGTTAAATAACGTTTAGTTGGCTAATTATAAATGACGCAATACTCCAAGACGGCTTGGTGCGAAGGAATGTTTTTACGTCCCCAGCACTTCCAACAACAAGAACGCGCAACCTCTCAAGAATTCAAGGGCTTACATCAGTTAGGTGGGGCTTACAATTGGGGAGTTTGGAAATGTCGAGTAAAAAAACACGCGCTAAAAGATGGTCTTATTGAACTTGAGCATCTTGAAGCTGTTTTGCCAGATATGACGTTGGTTAATACGTTAATATCCAACGATTCAGTTTCGCCTCTACTTATTGATAAAAACACTGAAAATACGTTAGTAAAAATAACTCTCCCTCTTTCAAGTGTTACAGGTAAAAACGTTTCGGATGTAAGCGAATCGATCGTCTCTCGTTATGTACTTCAAGATATCGACGTGATAGATAACCTTACAGGACAAGATGAAGAAACCATCCAAGTTGCAGCCCTCAACCTTGAGTTGAAAGCGAGTAATGACAAATTAGCGGGTTATGTGGAGTTACCTATCTTAAGGATCAAAGAGGTAACTCCTGAAGGGGAAATTATACTAGACGATGAGTACGTTCCTCCGCTTATCAATCTCCTGAGCGATAAAGTTATGTCAGCTTATCTACGTAACGTTATCGCGATGACAAAGATGCGTGCTGACGTTATTGCGCAGCGCTTGATTAAGGGCAAATCTGCATCGGCATCTGCTGTTGATTTCATTATGCTCCAAATGCTGAACCGATATGAGGCTAAGTTAAAGCATTTCAGTGAGTTAGATAGGTTACATCCACTGGAATTAGCGACGACACTTAAAGGTTACATTGGTGAGTTAGCCACTTTTTCTAATAAAACTAAAAGAGTCCCAAGTTTGCTTGCGTATGATCACTTAGATGTATCAAGTGTCTATAGCGAGTTGAATCAGATACTCAGTCAGTACCTCAGTGTTGTTCTTGACCAAACTGCGACCAAACTTCCGTTGGAGCCTCGCCAGTACGGTATTCAAGTGACGCCACTTCCAGATAAACGCTTGCTTGAGTCATGCCAATTTGTGCTAGCAATTAAAGCAGATACCACAACAGATGAAATAAGACGCCTGGTCCCAGCGCAACTCAAGTTTGGCCCGGCAGAACAGATTCGCGATCTAATTAATAATCAGATCAACGGTATAAACGTAGTGCCGTTGAGTGTCGTCCCGAGACAGGTTCCTTACCAAACGGGCTATGTCTATTTCGAAGTTGTCAAGAAAGGGCCATTTTGGATGAGGCTAAAAGATAGTGGCGGTATTGCGCTTCACCTATCAGGGCATTTTCCGAATGCTGAACTTGAGCTTTGGAGTATTAATCAATAGGCGCGCTCAGTATGGAACAAACGATCGTAAAACCAACACCGGGTGGAAGAGCACCCGCATCGAAACCACAATCAGAAAAGTCACTGGATAATACCGTAGTTATCTCAAAAAGCCCTGAATTGGTGAACAATGATTCAGTGGTCGCTTATGGGAATAACTCTCTACTAGCAGAGGCGAATGGCCTGTTATCTATTATCGGTCAAATTCGGTCGACAGCGACTCATTCCGATCCGTTGTTTCTAAAAGAGACATTGGCACAAAAGCTTAGAGATTATGAGAACCGATTACGTCAGCATGACGTTGATTTGGATACCATTGATACAGCTCGTTATTGTTTATGCTGTTCACTAGATGAAGTTGTCCTTAACTCCAATTGGGGTGGGAGTTCATTCTGGAGTCACGATTCATTACTCAGCTCCTTCTATGCTAGCAGTCAAGGTGGGGAAGCGTTCTTTAAGCATCTTGATAAGTGCATGGCGAAACCAGATGTGAACTTAGATTTGCTTGAACTAATGTATGTGTGCTTATCTCTCGGGTTTCTGGGTCAATACCGTTTAGAAAAAAATGGACTGGAATCGCACCGGAAATTGAGAAGACAGGTTATTGCTACTCTTAAGTCTTATGGGAGAGGAGTCCCTCAGGAGCTAAGTAATAGTATCGACCAACACATTTTGAATGGCTCAAAGGCTTCTGATAGAGCCCCTCTTTGGGTTGTATGTTCTGTAACGGCGGCATTATTGGTCTGCATATATATGTATTTTAGCTATGAGCTAAATAAGGCATCCAATCGCACCTTTTCTCAATTAGTCAATTTGATTCAACCGCAACAACTTAACCAAGATGCAACGTCAGAATCAAAATCAGCGCCAATTGCAGAAAAGATTTCAATGTATCTAGCAACTGAGATCGGTAAGGGGCTAATCAATGTTGAGCCGCTGCAAGACAGGGTAAGAATTTCGTTAAAGTCTCAAGATCTATTTGAATCAGGTAGTGCTGATGTTGTCGCTTACATCCAACCCGTTATTTCTAAGCTTGCGAGAACATTGGAGTCGACCCAAGGCAAGATCATTGTTACTGGTCACACCGACGATAGGCCTATTTTCACGAGTAAATATCCCTCGAACTGGCACCTATCATTAGCTCGAGCCACTGCTATGTCTGAACAACTGATCTCGAATAGTGCATTAGAAGGGCGAGTGATACCCGAGGGATTGGGGGATGCAAGACCATTAGTTGAAAACAGTAGTGATGAAAACCGAGCTATTAACCGCCGGATTGAAATCGACCTTCTTGTCGCGAATTAATAATAGGTAGATAGAGATGCGTATTAAAGAAATTGGCAGAATATTTACTCAAAGATGGTTTCTCGGTCTTATCGGTGTCGCTGCTTGTTCTATTTTCATTTGGGTTGTTGGTCCACTTATTACGATAGCGGGATATGAGCCCCTAAAGAGTGACTTTCAACGGCTAGTCACTATTCTAGTGTTGGTGTTGCTTTGGGCGATATTTAACGTTACCAAGCAGCATAAGCAAAAGGTGAAAGAAGACGAAAGTATTCAAACGTTGCTTGAGGTTGATAGCCAATCAGATAAAGAAGCAGCAAGTGAAATTGACTTAATGCGCGAGCGTATTGAGCAAGCTGTCAAAGTAGTGACGAAAACACACAAAGGCAAGAGAAGCTTGTATGACTTACCGTGGTATGTGTTGATTGGCCCTCCTGGAACGGGGAAAACAACCGTATTAAAGCAGTCGGGGTTAGAGTTTCCATTAGGAGACAGCCTTGGCTCTGACTCTATTGCCGGTGTAGGTGGCACTCGCCACTGTGATTGGTGGTTTGCAAATAAAGCAGTTCTTATAGATACGGCTGGCCGGTATACGACACAAGACAGTCAAGAAAAGGTCGACTCTAAAGCGTGGCATGGTTTCTTAGGATTGTTGAAAAAGTATAGAACGCAAAGACCAATTAATGGTGCGATTGTTACGATAAGTTTAGCCAGCGTGATGTCTCAGACTCGAACCGAGCGAAGTCTTCATGCTCGAGCAATTAAGTCGAGACTTCAAGAACTGAAAAACCAGTTAGGCATGCAGTTTCCGATTTACGTATTGCTCACCAAAATGGATTTAGTTGCCGGTTTCAATGAGTTCTTTGCCGATTTAAGTAAGGAAGAGCGAGAGGAATTATTTGGTTTCATGTTCCCTCGTGAAGTGGATGATGAAAGAGGCGTTATTTCTCTATTCAACAAAGAATTTCATGGCATGTTGGAGCGCCTTGATGCCCGTATGCTTAGAATACTTGAAACAGAGGACGATTTAGATAAACGCGCGCTTATCTTTGAATTTCCAAAGCAATTAAGAGTGCTACAAGCTAATCTTGACGAGTTTTTAGCTGAAATTTTTGCACAAAACAGTTTTGAAGAGCCTGCCTTGATTCGTGGTGTGTTTATGTTGAGTTCGGTTCAAGAAGGCTTACCAGTCGATAAGCTGATGAATGAATCAACCAATGGACTTGGGTTAAATCGATTAGCTCTAGCAAAGAGTCAGACTGGTTCTCATAGTTATTTCGTAAAGAATCTTTTTGACAAGGTTATTTTCAAAGAGCAACTGTTAGGAACAGTTAATCGTCACTATCAAAAGCAGTCAGGTTGGATGCGTCGAGGTGTTTACATTGGATGTACAACGCTACTGCTCGGAGCTTCTTCGCTTTGGTTTATGAGTTATAAGTGGAACTCACAGTTAATTGTCGACACCAATGAACAAGCTAGCCATATTGATGCAATGATTGGCGCTCAAAGTTTAGATTTTGAAGCGGATATTGTTTCAGCTGTAGAAACATTAGATAGGTTGATGACGCTTCCTCTCGGAAAGCAAAGCAACTACGGTGATGCCGACTCTGTAAAGAGGTTTGGTCTCTATCAAGGAGACAAAGTATCTCAGGCGGCAAGCAATGCATATTCTGATGCTTTGACCCAATATTACGCCCCTTTGCTTCTTGATAGCCTGGTGTCAGAAATGGAGAGCAATCAACAGCATCGTGAGTATTTGTACGAAACGTTAAAAACGTATTTGATGTTATTCAATCCAGACAAATATCAACAAGATGAAGTGTTGGCTTGGTTTAACTTTTATTTCGAACGTCAATATCCGGGTGAGCTAAACGCAGACTTAAGAAGACGTTTGCTACAGCACACTCAATATTTATTAGGCAACGATGGACAAGGCTTTACTTACAACACTGCTGCCGTTACGAGTGCTCGAGAAGTGTTGACTCAAATGTCTCTACCTGAACGTGCTTATCAGCGAATGAAAATACAATTTTCTAAGAGTCATGTACCTTCATTTCGCTTGACTGATGTATTGGGACCTAAAGGGCTTGAGCAGTTCGAGCGAGCTAGTGGAAAACCGCTATCACAAGGCATTTCGGGTTTCTACACGTACAATGGTTTTCATAGCATTTTTCAGATTCAGATCAACCGTACAGTAAAAAGCCTAATGGAAGAGAACTGGGTTTATGGTGACGATCTTAAGGCTCATGAAATTGATCAAGATAGTGCCATCCAAGGCGTTCAGTCTCGATACTATCAAGATTATGTTAATGAATGGAAAACGTTGATCGAAGATATTCAATTGAAGCAGGCTCCGAGCCTAGAACTTGCGACAGAGCAAGCGAGGGTTTTATCTGGAGTTGAAAGACCAATCGAATCTTTGTTGAGAGCAATCCAAAAAGAGGTTGCTCTATCAAAAGTATCATTGTCAGAAAATCAAAAAGCCGCTTCTGAAGTTGCTGGTAAAGTTGCCAAAGTTAAGTTTTCAAATACGGCAGATAGACTAGACATGTATTTAGCTGAAGAAAACGGTTTCAATGTTGCTCTGCCAGGTAAAGAAGTCGAATCGCATTTTTCAGAGATCTTACGCCTTGGTGAGCAAGACTTTGATGATATTCAACAAGCAATGGTTAACTTGCGTTCGTATTTAAGTGACTTATCAAGCTCTGGTAACAATCAGAAAATTGCCTACAAAAGTATTTTAGATGGAACCGTTACACAAGATGTCGCAGCTTCCTTTGCTCGTGCTAAAGAACTTTTGCCGAGACCATTTAATCAATGGCTAGGTGAGCTTTCTCAAGAGTCGGTTAAGTTTGCGGAGAGCGGTTCGAAGGATCATCTAAATCAACTTTGGGTAACACAGGTGGTCCGCCCTTATCAGCGGACTATTGCTGGCAGATATCCATTCGAGCCCAACGCGAGCAGAGAAGTTAGATTGAAAGACTTTAAGCGATTCTTTGGTTATGGAGGCACGCTTGACGCATTCTTCCAAGAATACCTCGAACCGTTTGTGGATACTTCGAAAAGTCGTTGGCGATTAGAAAAGGAAATTGGAGTTCGTCCAGAAACACTAATGGTCTTTCAAAGAGCGCAACGTATCAGGCAGTCTTTCTTTGAATCTGATAATTCCTTACGCGTAGAGTTTGGGATGAAGCCTGTTTATCTAGACCAGCACATTACTCGATTTGTCTTAGAGTTGGGTGGACAAGATTTGGTTTATAAGCATGGACCAGCAAGAGCTAAATCGTTGAGTTGGCCTGCCGGTCAAGATCAGACTCGAATTGTGTTCACACCACCTGAATCTAAACGCGAAATTGCGCATACCTATGAAGGTGAGTGGGGCATATTCAAGCTTTTGGATCAATCACTTAAAGCAAGGCCAGAATCGCGTAAAGACAATATAGTTATGATTGATTTAAAGGGAAATAAGGTGCAGCTAGAGCTTATTCCTTCTAGTGCCATTAATCCGTTTTGGTCAAATGAAATGGAGAGGTTCAGATGTCCACGAACCTTATAACATCAGGCTGGGGCTATATCGGTAAAATGCCTGCAAAAGGGGACTTTGTGAAAGATGGTTTATCACAAGATTTCTCGGAGCGTTGGCATGATTGGCAACAGGCGGTTATTGCAGTCAGCAGGGAACAACTGGGTGAAAGCTGGAATGAGCACTTTTTAACGGCTCCTGTGTGGCACTTTGCTTTGGATATTAGCTATTTAGAAGACTCAACCTACATTGGTAGCATGATTCCTAGTGTTGATGCATGCGGTAGATACTTTTTCTTTACTATAGCTCGTGCCGTAAAAGGTGAAGCTGCGCAATATTGGGGTGACAGAGCTTGGACAGAGGACAGTGCCGCTCTTGCTCTTTCAGTACTTGAGGACGACTTTGTCTTTGATGTTTGGCATAAGAGTACTCAAGAAAAAAATGACCTCGTTGCGAATGTAACAAGTGAAGTGAGGCCTCTAGAGTTTCTTTATCAAAGCCAAATATCTACAGTTTTTCATGATCACGGCAATACTGATCAAAATACGCTTTTGAATTACCTCATTAAAGAAAAATTGAGTAAACCATGTTTTTGGTGGACTGAAGGTTCAACGAAGGTTGAACCATGCATGTTCATTACTAGTGGATTTCCTTCAATTGGTCAGTTTTCAGCCATGCTTGATGGCGGCTGGAAAAAGTGGAATTGGTAGGATAGAAGAATGAATTGGAACTATTTTACCTTTGCTAAATCGCACGCAGGAAAAGTACGCCCTTATAACGAGGATGCTCTGTTGGATATGACAGAGCAGCATATTTGGGTGGTTGCCGATGGAATGGGTGGACACAGTGCTGGCGATATAGCAAGCCAGATGCTAGTGGATAGAGTCGCGCGCCACATGCAGGATGTCTCCAATACTAATATCGATGATATCCGAAGAGTGGTTCAAGAAGCGAACTTAGAAATTTACCAATACGCACAAAATCACTTAGACGGTAAAACGATGGGAACAACACTTGTTTTGTTGTTTATTCAGGATGGGTATTACCACTGTCTTTGGGTGGGGGATAGCCGAATTTACCAGCTTAGAAGTGGTAATTTTGTCCAAAAAACACGTGATCATAGTCAAGTCATGGACTTAGTGGATCAGGGCTTATTGGCATTTGAAGATGCCGAATCTCACCCTCTTGCAAATGTTATTACCAGAGCTGTTGGGGTCGACGAAAGTGTCACTATTGATCAAGTTTCAGGGCAGTTGGCTGACGGCGATCAGTTTTTACTCTGTAGCGATGGGCTCTCTAAGGAACTTACGAGTGATGAAATTCATCGGACATTGTATGCAGACTCAGTCAACCAAGCTGGATTAGCGCTCATGCATTCGGCTTTGGTTCGGGGCGCAAGTGATAACGTAACTTGTGCTTTGATCAAAGTTCGCCAAGCGCAAACGGAGTGCGAAACAGTAACTAGAGAAGACGCGACAATACCTGTCTTTCTAAGAGGGAGAGCTTATGAGTAATGAAATGTTTGATTGGTATGAACAAGCGTTGGCTCCTATATCTCAAGAAAATCCTACAGGTGTTGATCCTAGAGAGGATGTATCACCACAGTCTGCTTACTATCGGTTGAAAGATCAGCGTATGGCCGCCCGCAACGCTGAACGTAACGCTCTTATAGAAGAAGAAAGTATCTATACCCACAGTAATTTATGGCGAGTATTTATTGAAGATGTCCCAGAAATACTCACGAATCAGTCTAAAGATTTGGAATTTGTTGCCTGGCTTATAGAAGCCCTAACTCGATTGTATGGTTTTCGTGGTATGGGCGTTGGCTACAAACTCGCAACCAGTTTAATTGAGAACTTTTGGGATGATCTGTACCCAATGCCTGATGAAGATGGTATTGAGACAAGAATATCGGCGATTATTGGCCTCAATGGTATCGATAGTGAAGGAACACTTATTTTTCCAATTGCTTGTATACCATTGACTGACTTAGGCGTAGAGCAAGCTTATGCCTATTGGGAATATCAGCAAGCTATAGAGCTTGAGCGCTTAGACGAAGATAAGCGCCGAAATCGAGTCGAGCTTGGGGCTGTTGAGCTATCTGAAATTACAACTACGGTTAAGTCGACTTCTGATACGTTTTATCGAGAATTAATCACGGATTTGGAGTTCGCTACGGAATCATTTAATGAATTCAGTCAGCGATTAGATGAAGCGGTCGGTGATGTGACTCCTAGCTCTTATATATCAAAAAGACTTGAATCAATACACTCGGCATTAAAGCACCTTCTTGGAGACCGTTTTAATCAACCACAAGCAGTGATTGAAGAGCTAGAGGATCTTGATGAATCTTCTTCTGAACAACCGTTAAGTGCACAAAGTTGTGACGCATTATTAGCGACAAACATGAAATCACGAGAGCAGGCAATTAGACAATTGCAGCAAGTAGCTGATTTCTTCCGAGAGAGTGAACCTCACTCACCAGTTTCTTACTCCATCGAACAGATTATTCGTTGGTGTGGGATGCCTCTGCCGGAGTTACTGGCGGAACTTATCTCCGACGGGGATGCAAAGAAAAGCTACTTCCGTTTGGTTGGCATAGCAGAACAAAATGAAAATTAATAAAGGGAGAATGGTATGACGAGTATCCACTCGAAACTATCACGAGTACGGAAGCCTCGTGTCCACATTACCTATGATGTTGAAACTGAAGGTACGACTCTTAAGAAAGAACTGCCTTTTGTTGTAGGTGTAATGGGTGACTTCGCTGGTCAAAACACAGAAGCGTTGAAGCCATTAAAAGACCGCCGTTTTATTCAGATCGATCGAGATAACTTTGACGATGTACTCAAAAAAATGAATCCATCGGTGAAGTTTAAAGTTGCGAATAAGCTTGCGAATGACGATTCACAGTTTGAGGTCGATTTAAACTTTAAATCAATGCAAGACTTTGAGCCTGCTGCGATCGTAAATCAAGTTGATCCACTACGCCAATTGATGGAAACGCGTAATAAACTGCGTGATTTGATGACAAAAGTTGACCGCTCAGAAGAGCTTGAAAATATCCTAGAGGATGTTTTGAACAATACAGACAATCTGGCAAGACTTGCAGGCGAGTTAGATCTTGGCAAGAAAGCGAAGTCAGACAGTACTGAAGGAGCGGAATAATGACGACTGAAGCTGAAAAACAGTTAGATCCAACTGTTAATGAACAGACAACTTCATTCTTAGATCAAGCTATTGGTGCGACTAAGCAGACCGAAGCTTCTCGTGCTGAGGAGCTGATTAAAACGCTCGCTGAAGAAGCAATGAAAGGGACAGTTACTTGGAACAAAAACCTAACAGTAACTTTTCGTGAAGCGATTAATTTGCTCGATAGGCAGATTTCTGATCAGTTGTCTGAAGTAATGCATCACCCAGAATTACAGAAACTCGAAGGTTCTTGGCGCGGCTTAAATTATCTAGTGATGAATTCAGAGACCAGTTCTACTCTGAAAGTTCGCATGATGAGTATGACCAAGAAAGAACTACATAAAGACTTGAGCAAAGCTGTTGAGTTTGATCAAAGCCAGATCTTTAAAAAGGTTTACGAGTCTGAGTTTGGTAGTGCTGGTGGTGAACCGTATGGTGCATTGATTGGAGACTATGAGTTTACCAACCACCCAGAAGATATTGAGTCGTTACGCCTAATGTCAAATGTAGCGGCTTCTGGCTTCTCTCCATTCTTGTCCGCGGCTTCACCAGCACTATTCGGCTTTGATGAGTGGACTGAGTTGTCAAAACCACGCGACCTAGATAAGGTATTTGAATCACTAGAATACGCCCAATGGCGTTCGTTCCGCGAGAGTGCCGATTCGCGCTTCGTTAGTCTGACGATGCCAAAAGTCCTTGCTCGTTTGCCATACGGACAAGCTACCGCTCCAGTCGAAGAGTTTGGGTTTGAAGAGTTCGAAGTAGATCCTGTCTCAGGTATTGCTGTTAACGCTGAACATAACGACTACTGTTGGATGAACTCTTCGTATGTTCTTGGTGTTAAGTTAACCGACGCATTTTCAAAATATGGATTTTGTACTGCCATCCGTGGTGCAGAAGGCGGCGGTCGAGTGGATAACTTGCCAACGCATTTCTTCATGAGTGATGATGGCGACCCTGATATGAAGTGCCCAACAGAGATTGGTATTACCGACAGACGTGAGGCGGAGCTTGGTAAGCTTGGTTTCTTACCGCTTTGTCACTACAAAAACACCAACTATGCAGTGTTCTTTGGTGCGCAAACCTGTCAAAAACCAGCGAACCATGAATCCCCTGAAGCAACGGCCAATGCGGCCATTTCTGCCCGCCTACCTTATATGATGGCAACATCTCGTTTTGCGCATTATTTGAAAGTAATGGCTCGAGATAAAATTGGTAGCTTTATGGAAGCAGAAGACGTTGAGTCTTGGCTGAACCGCTGGATCCTAGGTTACGTCAATGCTTCTGAAGGCGGTGGTCAAGAGATCAGAGCGAAATACCCTCTAGCAGACGCTCGTGTTCAGGTTAAGGAAATTCCTGGCGCACCTGGTTCTTACAATGCCGTAGCATGGCTGAAGCCTTGGTTACAAATGGAAGAACTGACCACATCTTTGCGACTTGTGGCAAAGATCCCTCAGTCAGGTGGATAAGAAATGAATTGGCTGGTCGAAAGGCCAGCCATGACCAATCTTTATGTTCTAGATGGAATTAGCAGTGTCACTTAACTTTCGCGACCCTAGCAAGCTAAAACATGAGTTCAGTACCGGAGGCTATGCTGAACTTGATAGCCCGTGGTTGACTCGATTCAATGAATCTTCTGATCTTGTAGCGTCAGCGCGAATTTGGCTAGAAGGTACACGTTCAAGAGATTTGGACAGCTTTCGTCATAGTGTGATGAACACAATTAACCGCATTGATGAGCTATTAGAATCTCAACTAAATGAAATATTACATCATCCTGAGTTTCAACAGCTCGAAAGGGGGTGGGTTGGAGTTAGGTATTTATGTGAACAGGTTGATTCTCGTTCATCGGACTCTGTAAAAGTTAAGGTTTTAACGGCGACATGGAATGAAATCAGTAAAGATGCTTTAAAAGCCATCGAGTTTGACCAATCAGCACTATTTAAGTTGCTCTATCAAAATGAATATGGCATGGCAGGGGGAGAACCCTTTGGTGTGGTGGTTGGAGATTATCAGCTTCGCTGTGATCCTAGTAAAAATTATTTTGATAGAGATCTGTCTGTGTTGAGTAAGATCTCTCAGTCTGCAGCTGCAGCATTCAGCCCATTTATCATGTCTGCATCGCCAGAGATGTTTGGTGTTGATAGTTTCGCTCAACTCTCTGCGATAAGAGATATAGCAGCCCAATTTGAACAGGAAGATTATGCAAAGTGGCGTAGTTTGAGAGATAACGATGACGCTAAATTTATTGGTTTGACTGCACCTAACGTCTTGTTCCGTCAGCCATACAAAAGTGATGGCTCGCGGAATGATAAATTCAATTTTCAAGAACACATCTACGACTCCAACCGAGATTTGCTATGGGGGAGTAGTGCGTACTGTTTTGCTGCCGTATCAATTAGAGCATTTCAGGAACATGGTTGGTTCACGCATATGCGAGGGATTAAACAAGGCGATTACAGTCAGGGTATTATCGTCGCTCCTACAAGGAGCAAGATGCGTGTTAATGGCAAGAATGATCGTGAAAGATGTCCGTTAAACTTGAAAATCTCTGAGAGAAAAGAACAAGAATTGTCTGAGTGCGGTTTTATTTCTATTTCTCCAATACCTGAGACCGATATGGTGGGGATGACCTCGAATGTATCTCTCTACAAGCCCAAACAATACGCAGAAAAGCATATTTCAACGAATGCAAAACTGACATCGATGTTGCAATACACATTGTGTGTATCGCGAGTCGCACATTATCTCAAGGTTATGGGGCGTGACAAAATTGGTGGGTATCAAGACGCGGAAAGCCTAGAGCGTGACTTTCAACGCTGGTTACATCAGTACACTACCGCATCAGATGAAGCGTCTGATGAGCTTCGAGCTAAATACCCCCTAAATGAAGCGAAAATTACAGTTCGAGAGAAAAGAGAAACTCCTGGACATTATTACTCAGTTATCCATTTGCGACCGCATTTTCAACTCGATCAAATGGTATCTAGCATTAAATTAATTACCGAATTATCACCAGAGCACATGGTGTAAGGAAATAACAATGACTCAATGGAAAAATGCTTTGTCCCAAGGCCTATTGCAACACGCTCTAGAGCAATTAATTGATGAAATTAAAGCAACCCCTAAAGATGCGAGCTTGAGAAGTTCCTTCATTGAGCTTCTTTGCATTGATGGGGACTTCGAGCGTGCGGACGCTCAGCTCATGCAATCGATTAAATTGTTTCCTGAGTATCTGCCTGGTGCAAGTCAGCTACGACATTTAGTGAAAGCAGCTCAAGCTAGAAAGGATTTTATCAATGGTGCGGCTAGTGCCAAAGTATTAGGTGATGAGGAATTAACTAAAGAGCTTGTTCGATTTAATCTTGCTCTCGGAAATCAAGAGTACGAAGAAGCGTCACGTCTATCGCATCGCATTGAAGAGCATCGTACTATTAAAGGGTTTAACGTAAACGGCACAAACTACGAAGATGCTAGAGATATTGATGATCGTTTAGGTGGTTACATTGAACTGTTTTCTACAGCAGGTAACTATTTTCTTGTACCCATATCGAGCATCCATACGCTAGAAGTTAAAGCACCTACTTCTTTGTTAGAGAGTATTTGGCGACCTGTCGAGTTTGATATCGATGGACTTGGTGAAGGCGAAGGCCATATGCCGTTGACATATGTTGACTCAGAGACCGATGCGCAAAAGTTAGGTCGAGAAACGGATTGGAAGCAGATTGGTGAGCAAGAATCTTTTGTTGGCTTGGGTCAAAAATGTTGGTTAGTCGGTGACTCAGCGCTTCCAATCTGTGATTTGACTACATTATTAGAACAGAAACAAATAGCGTAGAAATATCATGTCGTTAACCGTTTCTCTGCTCGACAAATTGATAGATAGTGATCCTCTCACTCGAGATGAGAAAGACTTCCCTGCAAGCCAGCAACAGATGTTGAGCAGCTTACTTAGAGATCTAGAGTCGATGCTGAATAGTCGTATTGGATGGAAAAACATTCCTGATGACCTTCTAGAGGTTCGTTATTCAATATTGAATTATGGACTGCCAGATTTTTCCTCAATGCCCTATAGCAGCCAAGAAGGGCAGAATCAGCTTTGCGACATTGTTCATGATGCAATTAAAGAGTTTGAGCCGAGGTTAAGGAACCCTCATGTCCAGATTTCGGACGAGAAAAACGCTATTGATAGGGTATTGAGGTTACAGATAAATGCCACTTGCTTAATTGATAACAGTATTCATGAAGTGCGATTCAATTCTGAAGTAGAGCCGGTAAATTTAGGTATGAAACTGAGTAGAGCAAAATGAGTGAAGAGTTTCTCAAGTACTATAATCGCGAGTTAGCTTATTTGCGTCATAAAGGGCAAGAGTTTGGGGAGCAGTATCCTAAGATTGCTGCGAGACTTCGTATTAGTGAGGAACAGGTTGACGATCCACACGTAGAAAGATTGTTAGAAGGCTGCGCATTTCTAACAGCAAGGATTAGACAAAGCTTAGACAATAGTTACCCTCAGTTTACAGAGTCTTTGATGGGACAGTTATATCCGGATTTTCACGCCCCAATCCCGTCAATGTCAGTCATTAAAATGAGCTGTTCTAACTCCACTTCCTCTTATTTTGATGTAGAAGAAGGCGAGCGAGTTGTTATCGGTGCTCCTGGATATCATGAGTGCGAGTTTAGAACTTGTTATCCGGTCAGAATGTATCCTGTTGATGTGACCTCTGGCGTTTTTAAAAATGCGCCTTTCAAGCCAGTTGGCTCACGATGGGAAAGCAATGCTCATTCAGTTTTGAAAGTACAGCTCACGGCTCAAGATGAAGAGACTCCTCTTGGTGAAATGGGGGTAGAACGGCTGCGCTTCTATTTAAACGGTCAATCTCAATTGACTTTTAAGCTCTACCAAATGCTGTTTCAAAACCTAATTGGTTTATCTGTTGTTGTGGATGGCAAAGAAGTTCGTCCTTTAACCAAAAGACATCTTTCTGAAGTGGGATTTTCAGAAGATGAGAAAGTTGTGCCATACAGTAAAAGAAGCTTTTCAGGAGCAAGATTACTTGTTGAGTATTTACACTTTCCTGAGAAGTTTATGTTCTTTGATATCACCGAACTTGGATTATCAGAGCTAGATCTTAGAGAGCAAGTCGAACTGTATTTTTACTTTGATACCAACGATGACTGGCTTCCAAAGCAAGTGGACGAAGAAAGCTTAATGGTAGGCTGTGTGCCTGTGATCAACTTATTTAAAAGTATTATGGAGCCTAAGCGTATTCTACCAACTGAATACGATTACCACTTGTCTCCACAATACCAAGAAGCTGAAAGTAATGAGGTTGTCTCAATTTCTGACGTAACGTTGAGAAACTGGAACAAAACGTACCACAATTTGCCATGTTATCACGCTGGTGAGCACACGCATTATACGAACACTAGTGAGATTTATTGGTTGATGAGACGTGAGGATAAGAACTGGGCTGGTGGGTATGATGAGCCAGGTAGAGAAACTTACATTTCTTTTGTTGATAAAAAACATCAATTGTTCAGCCCGGATAGCCGGGAAAACTGGTTAATGTACGTGGAAGCTGAGTGCTGTAACCGCAACTTAGCGCAGAAACTTCCATTTGGAGGTGGGCTGCCGCAAGTATCTTTACCGGAGGTTAATGACAATTTCGAATCTGTTCGTTGTTTAGTTTCTTTATCAGAAACTATTCGGCCAGAAATGGATGAAAGCACACGATGGCAGTTAACTAAGCTTTTAACTTTAAACCATTTTACCGAGGAAGATGGTTTAGCAACTTTGAAGCAGACCCTTAATCTCTATGCATTTTCTGGGACAGCAGAAACGAAAGCGGTAATCGATGCTTTAACTAAGTTAGAGTTTAAGCCTACTACAGGAAGAATTAGTCAGAAAGGTAAAGTTGGATTTGCGCACGGTATAAAAATTATTTTGACGGTTTCTGATCAAATTTTACCTAAAGAGCAGATCTTTCTCTTAGGTAGTGTTTTATCTGTTTACTTCTCGCAATATGCTGAAATTAACATTTTTACGCAGTTAGAAATAAGACTTAAGTCCACGGGAAAGTCTTTCCACTTATGGCCCGCATTAACTGGCGATAAGGTGTTGCTATGAGCGCGGAACAATTTTATCGAGAATTAAAGCAACATCCATTGTTTGAAGCGATTCATCTTATTGAACACGAAGTTCTGCAAGCAGAGGCGCAAATAGGAACAGATGCGTTACCGAAGCATGAAAAGCTAAACTTAAAGGTTAATCCATCATTAGGTTTTGAAAATGCTCAGCTTTGTGAACTGAAAAATATAGATGACAGCAAGTTAGAGATTGAGACCAATTTAATAGGCCTAACGGGTGAGCAAGGTGTGCTTCCCCAGCACTATAGTGAATTAGCTTTACATCGCCAAAAAGAAGGCGATACGGCTATGGTGGACTTCTACGATATTTTCAATCATCGCTTGTTATCTCTTTATTATCGATGTTGGCAACTGAGTCAGCTGACTGTTCAGTCTCGTGCGCATGCGCAGGGCGCGCGTTCGCCGTTAGAAAGCTGTAAATCGGCATTAACTGGGAAAGGGAGTTCACTGTCCCGGCACTATGGTGGTGTGTTTGCTTCACCAGTGAGAAGTAAAGGTGGACTAAAAAGTATTCTTGAATGTTTATCTGGATGCCAAGTAAAAGTTCATGAATTTCAAGGACAATGGTTACACCTTACGAAAGAAGAGCAAACACGCCTTGCATCCCGAACTATGCCTGAAGGGCAGTTTGCTCAACTTGGTTTAGGAGCGTCTTTGGGTTCGAAAGCATGGAACATCAACGCGGGGACAACAATAGAATTTCTGCCAAAAGATAAACAGCTAGTTAGTAAATTGCTTCCTAACCAACCCAATATAGCAATCATTAAGAACGCTGCTTATGAGTTGATTGGAAAACATAAACAACTGAAGTGGCAGCTCACCACCAAACATAGTTTGCTACCACAAGCTTGTTTATCGAAACAGCAGGGGCAGTTAGGTATTGGTTCTGTGCTTAAAAAACACGAACGTACAAAAGATCGAACTATAACAATTACTATTTAAAGGAAATGTAATGGCTTCACTCTCACTTTCAGCGTTGGTCGAAAGATTGTCTCCTCAGGCTAAGGAAACACTTGAACAGGCAGCTGCGATGGCAAGCTCCCGAACTCATCACAGTATTGAAATGTCTCACTGGTTAATGATGATTATCCGCCATCCTGACGATATTTACTCTGAAGTTTTTGACGAATTTGATGTCGATAAAATCAAGGTTGAAACCGATATTCAAAAGGCATTAGAAAAATACAAAACAGGATGCCAGTCGGTGCCTGGGCTATCAGCTCATACGGTGACTGTTATGCAAAATGCCTTGTTGTCTGCAACCATTGAATTCAATCAAGAACAGTTGGGGTGCATCCATCTTTTATTTGCCTACTTGTCTGATGATACGTTAGTCAACATGGCTGGTTCGATTAGTCCTGAACTAAACAAGATAGAACCATCTCGCTTATTGAACTTTAAAGAAAGTAATGCGCCTCAATCAAGATCGAATGACTTAGCGCAGTCAAACGCGAATTCCGCCTTGAATCAATTTACAACAGACCTTACTGAGCAAGCTAGGGAAGGTAAAATAGATCCGGTGATAGGTAGAGATAATGAAATTCGCCTAATGATCGATATTTTATTAAGACGCCGACAAAACAACCCGATTCTTACGGGAGAAGCTGGTGTTGGAAAAACAGCCGTTGTTGAAGGTTTGGCGCAAAAGATCATTGATGGCGATGTACCTCCCGCTCTGCAAAATGTGGCAATTAAGTCTCTGGATTTGGCGTTACTGCAAGCCGGCGCAGGCATGAAAGGTGAGTTTGAAAACAGGCTTAAGAACCTTGTTAAGGAAGTAAACGACGCTCCACAGCCTATTATATTGTTCATTGATGAAGCTCATGGCCTAATTGGCGGTGGTGGGCAAGCGGGCCAAGGTGATGCGGCGAATATTCTGAAGCCAGCATTAGCGAGAGGTGAACTCAGAACGATCGCAGCAACAACGTGGGCAGAGTATAAAAAGTATTTTGAAAAAGATGCAGCTTTAACTAGGCGTTTTCAAGTCGTAAAGGTTGATGAGCCAGCCCCTGAGCTCGCGATTGAAATGTTACGAGGCTTACTTGATGTAATGGCACAACACCACGATGTTCATATCACTAACCAAGCTCTCAATGCAGCGGTCCAACTCTCAGCTCGATACATTAATGGTCGTCAACTGCCAGATAAAGCGGTTTCTGTTTTGGATACGGCCTGCTCTCGAGTTGCGTTAAGTCAGTCATCTACACCGGGAGGCCTAGATGCGAAAAGAAATAAACTTAAAGCAAAGCAAGCTGAGTATGAGCATCTTAGCCAAGAGAATCGGCTAGGAGCATCTCTTGATGTGCAGCTGCAAAGTGTCCGAAAAGAGATTGATGCGCTATCTAATGACATTATTGAATTAGAAGTACTTTGGGAAAAAGAAAAAGAATGGGTAAGTGAAGCTAAGTCACTTAGAACCCAAATAATCCAGGAGGGTTCTGAGACTGCGAGAGACAAGTTACAAGAGCTTGAAAATAACCTCTCCGCTAACTCACAGCCCTTAGTTTTTTCGCATGTAAATGAAGCGCTAATCGCAGAAGTTATTTCGGATTGGACCGGTATACCGCTGGGTAAACTTCAGGATGATGAAATCCAAGCAGTATTGGGTTTGAAAGAAAGTTTGTGCAAGCGAGTTGTCGGGCAGGATCACGCTTTAGAGCTCATGTCTGAAGTGATAAAAACTGCGAGTGCGCAGCTCACGGATGAGACACGACCAAATGGTGTATTTCTCCTAACCGGACCAAGCGGAGTGGGTAAAACCGAATCGGCTTTGGCGATTGCAGAGAAAGTGTATGGTAGTGAAGAAAATGTCACGACTATCAATATGTCGGAATTTAAGGAAGAGCATAAAGTCTCATTACTATTAGGTTCTCCTCCTGGTTATGTCGGTTATGGAGAAGGAGGTGTACTGACTGAAGCTGTTAGACGTAAACCTTATAGTGTAATTCTCCTCGATGAAATGGAAAAAGCGCACCCTGGTGTTCAAGATATTTTTTATCAGGTATTTGATAAAGGCTCAATTAAAGACGGTGAAGGTCGAGATATAGACTTTAAAAACACTATTATTATTATGACCGCGAACACAGGGACCGAAACGACGATGTCTTTGTATTCTGATCCTGATTTAGCGCCTGAGCCGTCAGCACTAAAAGATGCTTTACGCGATGATTTGTTGGTTGACTTTAAACCAGCATTTTTAGGGCGTGTGAATGTATTACCTTATTTGCCTCTATCAAGAAAAGTATTGATAGAAATAACAAAACTAAAGTTGGATAAAATTACGACTCGTATTCGTAAGCACTATAACGCTGACCTGTTTTTTGATGAGGAACTAATTAATGATATTGTAGACAATAGCAATGAGTCTGGGAGTGGTGCGCGTGTGGTACAAACAACCATAGAAAATACATTGCTTCCGAAGATTTCTCATGAAATATTGCATGCAATTCTTAATGATAAGACGTTTGATGAAATTATTGTTAAAGGTACAACTAGTGGACTTGATGTCTCAATAGTTTAACATCCTTTACACTCTCAATAATAATTGGGAGTTGGTTCATATTAACTATTATTTTTTATAGAAAACGCTTAAATTAAATCTTATTTAAAGATATAACAGGGCGTATTTAAAATGAAGTTTTTGATACATTAATCACTAATTATCACCAAACGTCAGATAATTAAATTATTACGATATATGTCAATTAATAATGCTATAGGAGATTAGCATGCAGTCTAATACGTATCTTAAATACGCAGATATTAAGGGTGAGGCAACAGCCGAGCAATACAAAGATTTGATTACACTACTATCTGTAGATTGGAGTGTAGGTCGTGAGATCTCATCATACACTGGTACAGCGATGGACCGTGAAGCGAGCGCTACTCGTCTATATGATTTGACTATCACTAAACTTCAAGACCGTTCTTCTCCTGACTTATTTAAAGAAGCGACGATTGGTAAAGGTAAACCAGCGGTTTTCCATATTACTAAGCAGGGTGAGAAGGTTGAAGAGATCATGAAGATCGAACTGACTGATGCGATGATTTCTAACTACTCAGTTTCTATCCAAGACGATCGTCCAGTTGAAACTATCACAATTTCTTACACAGAAATGATGATGACAGTGACTCCTACTGACGATAAGAACAACACTTCTGCTCCATTGGTATACGGCTACAGCGGTGTTAAAGGTCAACAAATGTAATTTTCATGCGGGGGAGTATTCCTCCGCATTTTTTTGAAAGAAGTATTTAATGAAAAGAGCAACTCAAGATAACAATTTCATCCGAATTTCTTCGCCATTCGGTAAAGATGCCATCATACTAAACTCGTTTGAGTATAGAGAAGAGATCTCAGAACTTTTTTCATTGCGTGCTAAAGCTTACTTTAATGATCAACGAAGTGAGTTAAACGAAATTATTGGTAAGGAAGTTACCATTACCCTTGAAAATAATGAGGATGTTTCTTCAAATCCTCGTTATATGCATGGTTATGTTTCTGCTGCAAGATTAGAAGGGAAAAGGGTTTCTAATACACATAAAGGCGAAAATTATAAAAACATAGAATTATTAATAGAGCCTAAATTACGTTTCGCTGAATATCGAAAAAATTGCAGAATATTTCAGCATAAAGATATAAAGGAAATTATCTCTGAAGTACTATCGGAGCATAGTGTTGCCTTTAGTTTTGAGTTAACCAAGTCCTATCCTAAATACACATACAAAGTACAATATGAAGAATCAGATCTTGAATTTGTTCGACGTCTGTTATCGGAGGAGGGGCTATCATTTAGTTTTACACATACTAAGTCTGCCCATACGCTCAATATTTTTGATGACATCAGTTTTTATAAGCCGGGTACTGAGTTTTTAGTCGATTTTGATACAGGTACGGCGAAATCTAGCCATATTTCTTCTTGGCATGAAACGCAAATTCTGACTACTAAAGCGAGTCAAAAGTCAGGCTATAACATGCTCAAGCCTTCTTCGAATCCTAAAAATACTGCAAAGGGTGAAAGTGATTTTTTTACAGTACCTGGAAGCGAGTATTTTGAATACATGGGTGAAATGGAGAGCAATGATCAATACGCACTGAGAAACACGCATGCAATAGAAGCACTACAGCAAAATGCATATTTGTGTCGTGGCGAGGCTACGTGCAGAACATTCAGTGTGGGCAAGTGCTTCAAGTTTAAAAAGCATGAAGATAAATCTCGAGTCGGCAAAGAATATGTACTGTCTTCTGTTTTTTTGTCTGCTGCTGTTTATAACCAGACTGGTCAAGGTGGGACTGGTGCGCAAGGTGTCAAAGTCTCGTTTAGTTGTGTTGACTCAAAGACAATCCTGCGTCCTTCAGTTAACCACCCGAAACCTCAGATGAAAGGTTTGCAAACCGCAGTAGTTACGGGGAACAAAGATGGTGAAATTTACATAGACAAACATGGCCGTATCAAAGTTCAGTTTCACTGGGACCGTGTTGGTAAATACGATGTAAATAGTTCATGTTGGATTCGTGTTGCGCAAAATATTGCAGGTAACGGATGGGGGTCGGTGTTTCACCCTAGAGTCGGACAAGAGGTCATCGTCGAGTTTGTTAACGGAGACCCTGATCAACCAATCGTTACGGGGTCACTATATAACGGTAGTCAACTCCCTCCTTACGCTTTACCAGAGCAAAGTTCTCAGAGTGGTTATAAATCACGCTCTGTACAAAAAGGTACATCCAATTTTAATGAGTTGCGCTTCGATGATAAGCCTGGTGAAGAGCACATTTATCTTCATGCTGAAAAACTGTTCCAAATGCTAGTTGAAGACTGTGTTGATATCGCCGTTGAAAACAGTAAAACCGAAAAAGTGACCAATGATGTTAATCAAGAGGTTGGTCAGAACGCGAGCTTGAAAGTAGGTAAAAACTTTTCGAATGAAACGGGTGAAGTACTGTCTTTTAATGCAGGAAAGAGCGTCGAGATCAAAGTAGGTGGTGCTTCTATTCAGATGTCTAGCTCTGGAGAAATCAATATCAAAGGTAATAAAATATCCATTAACGGCTCAGCTATTGCTCTTAAAGCTGGGCAAATTTCATTGAACTAAGGTGATTTAAAGTGGGTAAACCAGCCGCAATTTTGGGCAGCTTTCATCTTTGCCCTAAAAAAACAGGAAAGATACCGCATGTCGGTGGTCCCGTCGTTGTTGGTTCACCAAACGTAACGATTGGCGGGATACCTGCGGCAAGACAAGGCGACAAGCTTATTTGTATCGGTCCTCCGGATAGTATCTCAGCAGGTTCTTCTAGCGTAACAATCAACGGTAAACCAGCCGCGAGAGTCGGCGATTCAACGTCTCATGGTGGCAAAATTCTATCTGGTATGCCTACGGTTTTAATCGGAGGCTAGATGCCACTCGCATTTCAAACGCATCTTCTATCCTTTAATGGCCGTTCACACACCGTTCGCGAGATAGCTGATGATTCTTTTAGATTGTCCGAGGAAATCCGACCCCCTGACTTTGCTCAATCAATAGATGAGCATATATTAAGCCTCGTGCGCTCTGAGCGCGAGAGTCTTGAGCAAGCTGATATCAAGGGGAATCTCTGTGTTCTTTTACCATCTTCGGTAGACAAGAGTTTGCTTAAAGCATTGATAAGCGAGCTTTCTATTTTCGTTGATCAAACTGTCAATACTGAAATTTACTTTTATCCTTATGGCCAAGCTGCATTTTTGATGGCACTAAATCGGATAAATCGTGAAGTTAATGAAACGCAAGCGACTTGGATACTGGCTATAGAGGTTACGAGCGATGTAGAAGGGCATGTCAAACCTCAAAGCTCTATCATTTTAACCAAGTGTTTTTTTCGACATTCAGGTCTTGTGCCTGATGTTGTTCGAATTGATTTAGATGCCAAACAACAACGCATCGCCGTGGACAAAGTGTTTAAGCAATTAGGAGTAAGTTGTGAACATCCACTCAGTCAATTGTATTTATCCGTTAATGAGGAAGAACCGCAATGGTTAAACTCAATGCAATTCTTGTCTCCGTGGGTGACCGATCAAACTCAGTATCAATTTGTTGATATCAAACTTGGCGGATTGGGTGCATGTGGCGGCGTTTTAAAAGCGTTAGTGATTGATGAGCTTCAAAGAAGCAGCCCCTGCCCAGACTTTCACGTGTTGCAAGCCGACATCGAGCCAGATGGCTATGCGGTAGGAGTAATATACAATTGGCGTAGTGAATAGGTCTGGCTATTGCTTTTCCTTCTAGTAGCTGAGGTTTTAGTGATGCAAATGTTATGGGGGATTGACTCGAAACTGGCCCTTTAATGATGTTTGGACAATGACTAGGCGCAGCTTGCTTGTCAAAATACCTTTGCTCACCGCGTTTTTACAGTGTTATTCTCGCTTTCTGATTAAATAGCCAGCCATAGAACACAAACCACATGAAAAGCTGTTCGACTCAAGATATCCTTACCGATATAAAATAACTTGAGTTTTGGCTTGTTCGAGATCCCACCCGTGACGCATTCCTTTTTATAAACGGTACATGGACTCTGACAGAAGCAAGCCTACTCATAGAATTGGCGGAAAGTGAATTCGAATGAAGTTTATCCACACCTCAGATTGGCATCTTGGTCGACAATTCCACAACGTATCACTACTCGAAGATCAACAAGCAGTACTCGAACAACTGATTAACTATATTGAACACAATCCCGTCGATGCGGTTGTAGTGGCGGGAGATATTTATGACCGTTCGGTGCCACCAACGGTTGCAATAGAACTGTTAAATCGAGTCGTGAAACGCATTTGTACCGAGTTAGAAACACCAATGATATTGATATCTGGCAACCATGATGGTGCAGAAAGGCTAGGTTTCGGCTCAGAGCAAATGAAAAATGCAGGCCTCCATATTGTTAGCAACTTTGAAGAGATGCTCACTCCCATCATCATAAAAACGGACTCTGCGGATGAGGTCGCGTTTTATGGTATGCCTTATAACGACCCTGAACAGGTCAGGTTTGCCTACAAAGCCTCGGTATCCACTCATGATGAGGCTCATCAATTGCTTGTTGAGCAAATTAAAGAGCGCTTTATCTCTAAGCAAAAGCGCGTGCTCGTGAGTCACTGTTTTGTTGATGGGGCCATCGAGTCAGACTCTGAACGACCATTATCTATTGGTGGCTCAGATCGCGTGAGTCATGAACACTTCGTAGATTTTGACTACGTCGCACTTGGTCATTTGCATCAGCCTCAAAAGAAAGGCGCAGAGCATATCCGTTACTCTGGCTCTCTCATGAAGTATAGCTTTGGTGAACAGAACCAGAGAAAAGGTTTCACGTTAGTTGAACTGGACAAGAAAGGATTCGTTTCTGCAGAGCATATTGATCTTACGGCTCCTCATGAAATGCGTATTGTAGAGGGCGAGCTGGATAAAGTTATTGAGCAAGGGAAAACAGACCCCAAGAATGAAGATTATTTGTTAGTTCGTTTGATGGATAAACATGCGATTTTAAACCCAATGGAAAAACTTCGTTCAGTGTATCCAAACGTTTTACACCTTGAGAAACCTGGCATGTTAATTGGGGTAGAGCAGGAAATGGCGCAAGCAAAGTTGGCGCGAAGCGAAATTGATATGTTCCGAGATTTTTTTATTGAGGCGCAAGATAGCCAGTTGTCTAAAGAGCAAGAGCAAGCTGTTACTGACATTATTAAGCAATTATCACAGCAATAGGGACCAAAGATGAAACCAATTAAACTAACCATGCAAGCCTTTGGTCCGTTTGCAAAAACTGAAATCATTGATTTTGAGAAGCTTGGCAGTAACCCTCTATTTTTGATTAATGGTCCTACAGGTTCCGGTAAAACGTCGATCTTAGATGCCATTTGCTTCGCCCTTTATGGTGAAACCACAGGTAATGAGCGACAAGGTATTCAGATGCGGTGTGACTTATCCGCGCAAGATTTACCAACCGAAGTAGTTCTCGAATTTTCGTTACACGGCAAACAATACCGAGTTGTTCGATCCCCTGAGCAGGAAGCGCCCAAGGCCCGTGGTGAAGGGATGACGATTAAAAAGCACACTGCGGCTCTTTATGAACTCGGTGAGACTGAAACGCTTATCACCAGCAAGACGACTCAGGTTAAAACTGAAGTTAGCAATATTATTGGCTTGAATGAAACTCAATTTCGTCAAGTTATGGTGTTGCCTCAAGGAAAATTCCGAGAACTGTTGCTTGCTAGCTCTAAAGAGCGTGAAGAAATTTTTGGCCAGCTCTTTCAAACTGACATATATAAAAAAATTGAGTACGCGCTCAAAGATAAAGCGAGTGCAATTAGTAAAGCGAAAGGCGAATTTGATAATCAAATTCGAGGTGCTTTACAAGTTGCAGAAGCGAGTTCTGAACAAGAGCTATTACAACAACTGGAACAAGTAACTAAGCAATTAGAGTCTGATAAAAAGAATGAGCAAGCAGCGTTAGATAAGCTCAATACTGCTAAATCTGAATTGCAAAAAGCGGAAACCTTGAATGGAGAGTTTTCGAAACGAGAGCAAGCAGAAAGCGCACTCAAGCTGCATCTAGAACACTCAGATTCGATAAAAGCTCGTCAACAGCAATTAGAAAACGCTAAAAATGCCAATAAGATAGAGTTGCCCTACATCTCATTACAAAATGCAAAAGCTCAAACGCAAGAGCTTAGGCAAAAAATCGTAGCTTTGAAAGAGAGTCTCGAAAAAGCTCATGTCGTTGCGAGAGAACAAGAAAACTTGCAGCAAAGTGCAAAAGAGGCCGCGGCAAAGGTCCCGCAGTTAACGCAACTGCAGTATCAGCTTGAAAGTATGAAAAACAAGTTGGTCGAGAAAGACAATTTGGAAAGTAAAATAACGGCGGGTTATCAACAAAAACAACAATTTGAAGCAACGTTAAAACAGTACATAGAACTAAAAGATAAGTTAACGTTACAGGCCCAGCAGGGACAGAAGGAGCTAGAGAAAGCACGAGTTGATGTTGCGCTTATTGGCAGCATCGATGCGGAAATAAAACAAAAACAACGGCTGCTACAGGATCTAAAAAAGCTGCATGATCTTACTTTAGAGCTCTCTAAACTCAATGCGCTAACTGTAGGTAAGCAGCAGTCACTACACGAAGCCAGTCAGCGCTATATGCAGCGTCAACAAGACGCTGATACGATAGAGCTTAAGTGGCACAACGCTCAAGCGGCAGTATTAGCGCAGCGACTAAAAGCAGGTGAAGCATGCCCGGTGTGCGGTAGCGAAACGCATCCTAACCCTGCAACGTTTGTTGACGAAGCCGTTACAAAAGAGCAAGTTCAGGCGGCTAGAGCGAAAGAGCGAGAAGCTCAAACCTTGTTGAACCAACTAAGCAATCAGCTAGAACAACATAACGTTGTCATTAGTCAGTATCAGAATCAGTGTAACCAGTTGAAAGAGGAGTTGGGTGAGTATGCTACATCTGAGATCTCGACGGTTCAAAATGATTTGCAAGCGCTTAATGCTCAACTCCTACGTCTACAAGCTATTGATATTGAAAAGCTAGAGAAGAACGTTGAACAGCTTAATCAACGCTGCGTCGTGGGTGAAAATAAAATTCATGAGCTGCAGAATCAAATGGCGGCAAATGAATCAACCGTTAAAGCGAACCAAGAACAATTGGCTCAATTACAAGCTTCTATTGACCCAAAATACAGTTCCGCTGACTTGCTTGAACGTGAAGTTTTTCTGACAAAAGAGCAAATTCTGAGTTTGAACACAGGCTTAGAAAAGGCGCAAAACGCTTTGCAGCAAGCGATATTGGAGAAATCAAATGCGGAAAGTCACTTAGCGACGAACAAGCAGTGGTTATCTGAGTCAGAGCAAAAACTTAGCCAAGCAGAATTAGCGTGGAATGAGGCACTACAGGCGAGTAAATTTGAAGATGAAAGCCATTATCTAAGTAGTCGAGTGGGAGATGATGAACTTCAAGCCTGGCAGCAAGAAATAGACAGCTTCAAACAGGCACAAACCAAGCTTGAGCAAACACTACATGATTTAAATCATGCATTGAAAGATCTTGAAAGGCCTAATTTAGAGTCGTTTAACGACAGGTTAACCACTCTGCAGGCGCAATATATTGAAGTAAGGAATCAACTTGATACCACACGCTCAATATTTGAACGTCTTGAAAAGGTTCGTAAAGATATTGCCGTGTTGCATGAGAAAAATAGTAAGTTAGAAGAAGAATACAAAGTCTTTGGTACGTTGTACGACGTTGCTAGTGGTAAAACAGGCAGCAGGGTTAGCCTACATCGCTTTGTTCTTGGTGTACTGTTGGATGATGTGCTGATCCAGGCCTCTCAACGTTTAAGCCTTATGAGTAAAGGGCGCTATATTCTTGCTCGAAAAACAGAGGGCTTCAAAGGCGCTGCGGGTCGCGGCTTAGATTTAATGGTTGAAGATGGCTACACAGGAAAAACGCGTGATGTTGCGACACTTTCCGGCGGTGAATCATTTATGGCAGCGCTTGCTCTGGCACTTGGTTTGTCGGATGTTGTGCAATCCTATAGTGGCGGTATTCGTTTAGACACTTTATTTATTGATGAGGGCTTCGGTAGTTTAGACCCAGAGTCTTTAGATCTTGCTATTCAAACGCTAGTGGACCTGCAACAGACTGGGCGCATGATCGGTGTTATTTCTCACGTTTCTGAGTTGAAAGAACAAATGGCGCAGAGGATTGATGTAGAACCATCAAGACTTGGTTCAACGGTGTCGATTAAATCTCAATGTCGCTTCGCTGTCTAATTCAGTGACTACTGTTAGATCAAAAAGCCCCTAATGTTGGGGCTTTCTGACTAAGTCGCTACTGTTCGCAAAAGTGGCCTTCTTTTGGCGATTGGGTAATCGCATATTCGCCATCGAGGTTGCGATAAACAATCGTGTTCCAAACAGAGCCATCATCCAATTCAAACTCAATAGCATAGTTGACGCCGCTAACGATTTGCGCGTGAACATTCAGTATTTGTTTAAACGACGCTATTGTGTCCATTTTCTTTAAAACAAAGGCCATTGCCTTTTGTGCATCAGGGGTCGCGTTAAACTCATTCCACCCACCTGGCATGTTTCCTTGTGCATTACATACATCTGCCGAGGTCGTTAATTGTGTCGTTTCGCTCGGCTTTTCCTGCTGACAACCTGCAAGTAACACCAAAAGTGCACAAACTGACACTGTTTTTAATTTCATAACAATAACCTCTGTCTATAACGCAACGTATTATAGGAGGGTGATATGCCTACGAATGTCTATGTTGTGCAAAGTTTCTATATGCATAGGGTTAAATGCTGACAAAATGTACAAGCATGGTCAGCTTGTAAGTCAAAAATAGAGCAATCTTGTTATCGATTTGCTGAGATGACGAGGTTTCGGTGTTCAGCGCGCTATTGATGATGAAGAATTGTGATGTGTACCTATGAGGGCGATGGTGCGGCTTAATGATCGATTTGTTATCTTCTAGAGTAAAATCAATCACTAATTAAAATTTAGGTGTTGTATGAAATCGATAAAAATATTTTTACTTTTGTCGCTTGCAACTTTATTTGGTTGTACCTCGAAGCCGGATGGGGTGGAACCCGTGAATAATTTCGATTTAGAGCCATATCTAGGTAAGTGGTATGAGATTGCACGCCTAGACCATTCATTTGAGCGAGGCTTATCCAACGTTACCGCTGAGTATCAGGTTCGTGAGGATGGTGGGGTTAAGGTGATAAACCGTGGATATTCCGAAGAAGAGCGACAGTGGTCAGAAGCTGAAGGCAAAGCTTATTTTGTTGAAGATGAAACGGTGGGACACTTAAAGGTTTCCTTTTTTGGGCCAATATATTCTTCTTACATTGTGTTTGAGCTAGGTGAAAACTATGACTATGCGTTTGTCTCAGGTTACAACCACGACTACTTGTGGCTATTGTCTAGAACGCCTAATGTTGATGAGAAAGTAGTGGAGCGCTTTAAGTACGTAGCTAAAGAGAAAGGTTTCGCTATCGACGAGCTCATTTTTGTTGAACAAGAGAAACAAAGACAGCTTTAAGTTCATCAGCGTGGCTGAAAAAGCGGACAGAGGGGAAGCTTCCTAGTTAAGAGCTCAGTTTGTCATTTCGCTTAACAGTAATTTGTTACGGCGTAACTTAATGTGGTCAAAATGGATATAGCCCCATCATTTGTGATTACTCGTGATGGGGCTTATATAAATTTGAGTGAGCGTCGAAAGGTTGCTCTATCAACAAACGGTTATGGTTTACTTAATCAAACGAACGATCAGGGAACCTGGTGCTCGAATAGATTCAACATTGTGGCTAAGTACTGTGCCGCTTGTTGGGGCGGTGTAGCGTTTAATCTCAGCGCCAAAGCTGTCGTATTGAATCGCAAGAAGTTGGCCTTGCTCGACAAAATTCATCAAACTGACATGAGGCAGTACAAAGCCGCCGTGTGTCGCTTTCACACTGACGATTTCGTTTCCTTCCAAGCATGACGTAATAGGGTCCATATCACCTTCAACAATGTTATGCTTTTTCAGCACATTAAAAATGCCTGTTACAGTTCGACTGATAAGTTCTTGCTCGGTGTATCGCCCCATACCTACTTCAACAGTAATGCTTGGGACACCATGGTTATTCCAGACCGTTTCAAGGACGCCAGCATCTCCAGGATCATTTAAAATCGCATCAGGATTAATGAGGCGAGCCATTTCTAATGATTGCTCGATTCGGAAATCTGCAAACACGTAAAGTGGATAGGCCGCACCACTGGTTTGAGTGTGAAGGTCAATGGCTAAATCAGCATTTGGCTTGAGCAAATCATTCCACAATGCATATAAGTAACGTTGGGCCTCATTGCCGTTTTGGTCACCAGGAAAAAAGCGGTTTAAGTTTGCAGGAGACGCATCAGGGTCTGCGGAATAGAAATCGCGGCTGTGGTTTAGCATACCTGGCATGTTAATGGTTGGAACAATAGTGACAGTACCAGCGACTTCAGTGCCGATGAGCTCTCGAGCAGTTTTCTGCGCTGCTAACACACCATTGTACTCATCACCATGAACCCCTGCGGTAATCATGATCTTCTTGCCAGGTTTTTCACCTTTGAACACTAGCACAGGTAGGTGTTGCCACTGAGAGAGAGCATTCGTTGCGATGCGAAACCAAAACTTATGCTCGCCCGAATTTAGGTCTGCTACATTGAGAGATTGAATCACTTGATGACCCTGAATCACGTCATCGAGAAATTGTGTTGCCATTAAAGTTACCACTCCAAAACCATAAGCTAATCTAAAACCTTAGCGTCGTCATACCATGAATGTTAATAAGGCGAGAACATGTCTCGCCTTAATTACCGATTGGTTTCGTTTTACGCAAAACCCATAATATGAGCTGCGATAACGACGATACTTGATAGGGTAAAGAGTAATAGAATAAATCGCCAGCAGAATTTTGCCCAGTCACCCCAGTCGATACGGCAGACACCAAGCGTTGCCATGAGAGATGCCGAAGTAGGGACGATAACGTTAGTAAAGCCATCGCCTAGTTGGAATGACAAAACAGCCACTTGGCGCGTAACTCCTGCAATGTCTGCCAGAGGGGCCAGTAGAGGCATCGTTAGTGCCGCTTGTCCAGAGCCCGAAGTGACGAAGAAGTTGAAGATAGATTGGAATACATACATTAACCATGCCGCAGCCACGTCAGGAAGCCCACTGATCACGCCGCCAGCACTGTTTAGAATTGAATTCAGTACACTCGCTTCATCAGTTGTACCACCACCAAGGATCAACAATACACCTTTTGCACAACCCACTAATAGGGCAGGTGCAAGCATAATAGCTGCACCTTCTTTAAATGCATCAGCTGCGCAGTTTAGCGTCATACCGTTCAGGCGAAAAATCGTACCGATGATCGCGACAACAAAGCCCATAGTGAAAAATTGAGACGCGATTTCTGGGATGTACCATGCGTTAGCGACTACGCCCCAAACGACCCACACCGTGGTCGCAATAACCGTAAGGATAACGAGTGTGTCACCTAGGTTCCAACGAGAATCTTGATTGCCAAGCTCTTGCTGACGGAAATACTGGTCTGTGCGATGGCTGTAAGAAAGTTTAGGATTTGACTTCACACGAGCGGCGTAGATCATTGTAAAAGCGATACCGATTAACGTAAAGCCAGCCCATAACCCCATGCGTACTGTCATGCCGGATAAAACAGGTACACCCGCAATGCCTTGCGCAATAGCGACGGAAAAAGGGTTCATCCAAGAAGTAGCGAAGCCAATTTGAGTCGCAACATAGGTAACCATTACCGTAGTGATACCATCATAACCAAGGCGAACCATAAGCGGCGCGATAATAATCGCAAACGCTACGGCTTCTTCACCCATACCAAATACCGCACCGCCTAGCGAGAACAGCAAAAATAGCACTGGAATGAATAGAGCTTCGTTACCTTTGGTCTTATCGATAAGGCGCAGGATACCGTTATCGATTGTGCCTGTGCGCATTACAACGCCGAAAGCACCGCCGATAACCAACATGAACATAATCACGCCGATTGCGCTGCCCCATTTAGAGCCAGAAACTAGCCCTTCGAAAGGGAAGTTCATTAGACCAATGCCACCACCAGAAGCAAACAGGCCAACCTTGTTGTAAACCAATTCACCGTTTTCGTCGGTTGCATAAGAGAAAGAAGAAGGATCGATAACTGTGCGAGTTTTTTCTGCACCGTCGACCATGTAGGTCACCTGTTGGCTATCAAAATGACCAGCAGGAATTAAGTAGGTAAGAATCGCAGCAAGAATACCAACAATGAAGATCAAAATGAGGGTATCTGGCATCTGCCACGACTTGGGGGTAGCAACCGATTCTGCTGGTTGCGCATGTGTGTGAGACATAACTTACTTCACGTTAAATTCAATAAAGCATGAAATATCGATAAAATAGAATAAAAAGTCAATATTAATGCTTATGTTGAACTATAAATTCATCAAATATTTGAAGTGAAGTTAATTTGATTGTTTTGTGGTCAAATGTTGGGTTAATGTTTCAATATGCGTTGAGTTTGGATGATTCACGAGCTTTCATAGTACATCTACAGGTGATCTAATCACTTGATTTCTGTCTGTTCTGCATAAAAAGCAGCGACATCACGAAGGTCTTCATCATTTAACATTTTTAACTGTGCTGCCATCATTTCTGCAAGTGGCCCTTTACGCTCACCGGCTTGATAAGATTTCATGGCATTGTAAAGGTACTGAGCATTTTGACCAGCAAGGCTTGGATAGGTGTTGTTCGTTGCGATGCCTGTAACACCGTGACAATAGACACAGCTAGGTGATTTGATTTTACCTTTATCAGCATCACCAAACGGTTCGGCATAGATAGCGGAAGAGAAAATAAAAGAGATTAAAAGTACAAATCTGAGCATGGAAGTTATCTATTCGCTAGAAATCATGCCGATACAATAAAGCTTCCCCTTAGGGGAAGCTCAATGATCAAAATCAAATTAAAGTAGAGATTTTATACTTGATAAGAAAGTGTCGATGTCTTTCGCTGAAATATCTTTATGAGTTACAAAACGAATTGGATTTCCAGGGGTTATCGTGATGTTTTGTTCCTTTAGTTTCGCAGCGATACTTACTATGTCCACTTGAGGATCAAGCTTCGCGAACACGATGTTCGTTTGAACAAATTCAGGGTTGACTGAAAAACCAGGCAGTTCTGCTAAGCCTTCCGCTAAGGTTTTTGCGTTGATGTGATCTTGTTTTAGCTGTTCCACTTGTTCGGTAAGGGCAAGTTTGCCTGCTGCGGCAAGAATACCCGCTTGACGCATACCACCGCCGACCATCTTTCTTAAGCGACGTGCTTTTGCGATGTAGTCTTTGCTACCAAGCAGTAGCGAGCCAACAGGGGCAGCCAGACCTTTCGACAGACAGATCGTCATTGAATCAAAGTACTGACCGATCTCTTTTACCGGAACATCAAGTGCAACGGTTGCGTTAAAAACGCGAGCGCCATCTAGATGCATCTGCAAGTTATGTTTATTCACGAAGTCACGTGCTTCTGCTAAGTAAGACAGAGGCAGTACTTTACCATTAATTGTGTTTTCTAAGCTGAGAAGCTTAGTGCGAGCAAAGTGACAATCATCTGGTTTAATCGCAGCAGCCAGTTTATCAAATGGTAGCGTGCCATCTGGGTTATTTTCGACTGGTTGAGGTTGAATTGATCCCAAAACCGCCGCGCCACCAGCTTCGTATTTGTAGTTATGTGCTTGTTGCCCACATAGATATTCATCTCCCCGCTCGCAATGCGCCATTAAACCGAGCAGATTGGCTTGAGTGCCTGAAGTGGTAAACAAAGCTGCTTCGAAACCAGCAAGCTGCGCAGCAAATTTTTCAAGCTCATTGACCGTAGGGTCATCACCATAAACATCATCCCCAACAGGGGCCTTAAACATGGCTTCTCGCATGGCGTGGGTGGGTTGTGTAACGGTATCTGATCGAAAATCCATGAATGTCTCCTTGGTCAAAGTCCTAAATATATCCGCAAAGGCGCGCTTTGCTTAAGCAAGCGATCGTTTTGGCATCGGTGATCGTGCCATCGACAATCTTTTCTTCGAGTTGCTTGATTGACAAGGTGACGACCTCAATCACTTCGTCTTCATCGCACTCGTAACGGTTTGTTTTATTGAGCTTTTCGGCAACAAATAGATACTGTATCTCATCACAAAATCCGGCAAGAGGGGTGACTTGGCCGAGAGACGTGAATTTCTCTGCACTAAACCCCGTTTCTTCCTCTAGCTCTCTTTTGGCGCAGCAGAGTGGCTCTTCGTTGCCTTCTCTGGTACCAGCAGGAAGTTCCAATAGCCATTTATTAAGTGAAGGCCGAAATTGGTGGACAAGGACAATGTGACCCTCCGCTGTAATAGGGAGAATCACCGCAGCACCCGGATGATGGATTGTGGTGTGCGTAATTGCCTGTCCTGTAGGAAGCACAACGTCTTCTTCAATCAGAGAAATTTGCTTCCATTTATGAATTATCTTGCTCATGCAGTTATGAACCCTAGCTGTTACCGCATTTTTGACGTTTTTCGACATTAACCACAAATGGTGGGAAACAAAAGCAAAAAATACTGCAACACGACGAAAGCGTTTGCACTTTAAGTGAGCAATGTCTCATAAATGGAAACTTTGATTGCTTCGTCAAGAAGGGGAAAAGCATCTGCTATAAGGGGAATTCGACAAAATACATTTGTAACAAAGTTATAACAAGTGTATAAAAATGTTAACGCAATACCACTTCAGTAGCCGGAGAACGTATGACACAAACCTTATTTGCCTCAAATGCCGAAAAAGCGCTTCTCTCAGAACGCATCAATAAATTGGCGAAAGCGTTAACGGATGGCGTTTATGAGCGTGAACATACGATCAAGCTCTGCCTTCTTGCTGCACTTGCTGGTGAAAGTGTTTTTCTTTTAGGCCCCCCTGGTATTGCAAAAAGCTTAATTGCCAAACGACTCATCCAAGCGTTCGATAACAGCAGTTACTTCGAATACCTGATGACGCGCTTCTCAACCCCTGAAGAGGTGTTTGGGCCACTGAGTATCCAAGAGCTAAAAGACAACGGCCGTTATGTTCGCTTAACTAAAGGGTATTTGCCAACTGCACAAGTCGTATTTTTGGATGAAATCTGGAAGGCGGGGCCTGCAATTCTTAACACATTGCTGACAGTGGTTAATGAGAAAACATTCAAAAATGGCAGCGATATCGAGCGTGTGCCAATGCGCCTGTTGGTATCGGCTTCCAATGAATTACCCGATGAAGATAGTGGATTGGATGCCCTCTACGACCGCATGTTGGTGCGTGTGTTTGTGAATCGAATTCAGAATAAACAAAACTTTAAGTCGATGTTGACTGTGGGCACATCGCAAGAGGCACAAGTACCAGAAGGCCTAGCGATAACTGATGAAGAATATCATCAATGGCAACAACAGCTCGACAAATTGACGTTAACCGACAATGCATTCGAAAAGCTTTTCCAGCTTAAAACGATGTTAGAAAGCAAAGTTGAAGCTCAGTTTGGTGATGTGGCCAATACCGACATGTATGTCTCTGACCGCCGCTGGAAGAAAGCCGTGAAGTTGTTAAAAGCGAGCGCGTTTTTTAATGGTCGCGATGAAATAAATCCGCTTGACCTTTTACTGCTGCAAGATTGTTTATGGAACAGTCCTGAATCGCGAGATGTGGTACGTGAAGTGGTTCAAGAGTTCGCCTTAAAACATGCATTTGATCAACAAGACGCGGAGCAGGAAATCGAGTACTGCCGTGAGTCTTTGGTTGATGTCCAACATGAACTAGAAGATGCCTACCGCATGACGTTAACGTCTGAAGCGGCAACGGGTATTTTGCGTAAAGAAACCATGCGCTTTGATACCTCTAAAGCCAAGATGTACAAAGTTGGCGCAGCCGTTAACTTAGTTAAATTGGTTGTATTGCAAAGCAACATGTCGGTTTCAGAATCAGAAAAAGGTGATAGCCGCTGGGTTTATGTACCCAAAGATGAGTTAGATCGAGTCATTAAAGAGGGAAGCGGTGATGTGTATGGTTACGTCAATCAAAACACCAACATGTGCCGTTTACGATTTGACGTTGACGCGGCGAATAACCTAGTTATCCGTGATATCGCGAACCGAGGCATTTTGGTTAGCCTAGTGACTCAAGAGGGCTTGGATGTAGAGCTTTACCAAAAGTGGTTAACGCAGAGCGAAAAAGCCGTAAATCAGCTTAGTGAGGCAGAACACCATATGCGCAAGGTGAAAGCGAACTTTCATGATGCGCTTCCGCATAGCTTTGTTGATCCTGAATTACCCCGCCTAATGGAGTCGAGTCTGCAACAGGTAAGTCAGAGACTTGAATCAATCCAAGCAGAAAGTGAAAAAGTTATCCAACGCTTTAAAAACTTACATCAGTTTTTCTCATAAGGAGACGACATGCTAGGTGCAGACGGACTTAACCTCGCGCTGATGGTGGCCGACTCCGGCATCATCGATAGCGCAGTTAATGATTTGATGGCTCGTTCACAAGTCATGATGATGGCAGAAAACCGAGGTGTTAAATCTTCGGTCAAAGGTCACTTGTTAAAGTGGCGAGGCAGCGTCAAAAAACGGATCACCAAGGTATGTGAGACAGAGCGTTTCCAACAAGAGCTGTCTTTATATCAAGAGGTTATTCATTGGGATGAAGAGGCGTTTTTTGAAAACATCGAAGATGTGATTAAAAAGCTGGAATGGCACTCTGCGTTTTACATGCAAGCTCGCCGAATGATGGAAAAGAACAAAGGGATGAATAACCCTATGTTCCCTCATTACTTTTGTGATCAATGGTACAAAAGCCTCACCGATGCTATAAAACAAGCGCAAGTAAGCGAGCTTGAAGCCAATAAAGAAAAGGTGCTGAATGACCTGTATCAACGTATGGAAACCATGCGTAATATGGATAAAGTCACGGAGTCGGGTGACGCTGAAAGTGTAGGGCGCCTGTGGGATATGGCATCTGCCAAGTTGAGTAAAACAGACTTAACGGTGATGAAACGCCATGCTGAGTTTCTGAAGAAGCACCAAGGCTTGCAAGAAATTGCGGAGCAACTCGGTCGTATGGCGGGGCAAGTAAATGATCCTGAACTAAATCGTGCGCCCACTGAAGAACTTCAATTGGTCGAAGAGAAAAGTGATGAGGCGACGGATGATATTGTCGGTATTCACGAAAGCGATGATCTAAATAAGCTACTTCCCAACGAAACGATGTTTTTGGCGTATCCTGAACTTGAAGTTGTGTTCTATAAACACTTAGTTGATAAACGGCTCATGAACTATCGTACACAAGGCAAATCGCGCACGTTACGTAAAGTTAAAGCTCACCGACCTGACCATAAAGCGGTAGATATCGAAAAAGGCCCCTTCATTGTTTGTGTGGACGCGTCCGGTTCCATGAGTGGCTTTCCTGAGCAATGCGCCAAAGCCATGGCTTATGCTCTGATGCAAATCGCACTAGCGGAGCAACGTGATTGCTATGTCATTATTTTTTCTACGGAACACATTACCTACGAACTAACCAAACAAGATGGTCTGCGCGAGGCGGCGGACTTTCTAACTTATAGCTTCCATGGTGGTACAGACTTAGAGCCAACTTTGATTAAATCTATCGACTTGATGAGCGGTGATAAATATAAAAACGCAGACATGGTAGTCATTTCCGACTTTATCGCGCCAAAACAACAAGACGAGTTACTGGCCAAAGTGGATGCGCTCAAAGCGAAGAAAAACCGTTTTCACGCGATTAGCTTATCGAAATACGGAAATCCTGCATTAATGTCGATGTTTGATCACACTTGGTCTTATCACCCTAATGTTGTGGGAAGATTGCTAAAAAGGGTCAGCAACTATTAAACGCCTTAATATTTCATGGGACAAAACGAACTGAAAGCGAGATTTATATTGCTTCGTTTTAAGCCAATAAGATCGAACTTTGGTCGAATTGACTTAAAAGAAATCAAACGAACAGAAAATGAAATGTTTTTGTTTGACTATCTTCCCTCAATCCGTAAAGTAGCCACCAACGCAACGGGGTAGAGCCCTGAAGCGTAATAAAAAGGCGCCTTGGCAGAGTGGCTATGCAGCGGATTGCAAATCCGTGGACCTCGGTTCGACTCCGGGAGGCGCCTCCATTATTCTTTTGAGATCGAATGGCTTTCGAGAATAAATGCGACACTAGCTCAGTTGGTAGAGCGCAACCTTGCCAAGGTTGAGGTCACGAGTTCGAACCTCGTGTGTCGCTCCAAATTATTCAGATATGGCCATGGCGGTATCTCGATGCCAAGTGCATCAACTTAAAACCAGCGAAAGCTGGTTTTTTTGTATCTGAAGACTGATAAATTCACACCATCTCTTTTTCATTACCTGTGAGCTTAGCAACCCCATCTCTGTCACGAGTTTCTGATATTAAGTGTGACCTGATGTTTCGCACCTCAGCCAATTTCAGTTTACAATGCGGGCTTCCAAAGGATTTGACGAAGACGCATGAGAAATACCGACGATTACATCATTTTTTATCACTTGATCGAGCAAGGTTCATTCAGTGCTGCCGCGAGACATATGTCACTGACCAAATCGGTCGTCAGTAAACGCATTGCCAAGCTTGAACAAGAGCTTGGTGTACAGCTTCTCTACCGAACAACGCGAACGCTAACGTTGACTGAAGCAGGACGAGCGTTTTTTACTCATGCAAAAGCGGTTTATCAAGCGGTGGCAACGGCGGAAGAATCCATTGTGGGTTTAGGTAAAAACTTATCTGGACACATTAAAATTTCGGTGCCTACTATCTCTGGTGAATTAATTCTTCCTCAAGTGATTAATGAATTTAATCAGAAATACCCAGACATCAATATCGATATGGATCTAGATAATCGTTTCGTCGATATCGTGAATGAGCGTTTTGATTTGGCAATTAGAACGGGTGTGTTGCCAGATTCTAGTCTGATTGCAAGAAAGCTGGTGGATGCGAATTGGATCATTTGCGCGTCACCCCAATACCTAGCTAAACATGGCATACCTAAACAACCTCAAGCCTTGGCTAAACACAATTGTTTAGTCTATTCCTACCAAGAAACCGGAGCGCATGAGTGGGCGTTTAAAGATGGAGACGAGGTATATCAAATCACCGTCGACGGTAACCTCTGTACCAACAACTCTTCGGTATTGAGAAATGTGGCGCTGTTAGGGCAGGGAATCATCTATGTACCGCGTGTCTTGGTTTATGAAGACTTAAAGCAAGGCAGTCTGATTCAGTTATTTAAAGACGAAACCGCCAAATGTTTGGGTATTTATGCGGTGTATCCTTACACTCGTCAACAACCAGAAAAAATTAAGATCTTCATTGATCATCTATACACAAGCTTTCAAAGTCAAAACCATCGATTTTAAGCCAATAACTCAACACCGATCGTTATATTGGTGTTGAGCTTATGTTTCCATCTTCATTTCTAAGAATCCTCTTAAATTTAGGGGCTTACGCTTCTCCTCGTTTTCTTCACTAATATTGATAACAAGATACCCCGCACAACTGTTAACAAATGGTTTTGCTATTGTTTCTTTTAAGAAACGGTCTGTTTCTTACGTTAAATTTCTCAAATGTGAAAGATAAGTGAAAGAAAAATAAAGAATTATTTTGTTTGTTGTTTATTGATTACGTATTGGTCGTCCGTCTGACATAGACGCAGAGAAATGGACTGCTTATAGTGGCTCAAACGCCATGCCTGCCGCTAAGCGGTGTTGTGAGCGAAGTACAATAACTAGAGATACGGATATGAAACAAAAGCAGCTGATTGAAGAATTTAAAGCCATCGTTGGGGAAGAAAATGTTCTAACCGACGAGGTTAAAACGAAATATTACCGCTCGGGGTTTCGTTCGGGTAGTGGTAATGCGCTTGCTATCGTGTTTCCTAACACTCTTCTGGAACAATGGAAGATTATTAAACAGTGTGTTGAAGCAAACTGCATCATTATCATGCAGGCGGCTAAAACAGGTTTAACAGAGGGCTCGGCTCCGAGTGGTAATGATTATGATCGCGATGTGGTTGTGATCAATATTACCAAAATCAAGAAGATTCACTTATTAGATGGTGGTAAGCAGGCGGTTTGCTTGCCTGGTGCGAGCTTACACTCTTTGGAGAAAGAGTTGAAGGCAGTGAACCGAGCACCGCATTCTATCATCGGTTCTTCATCGCTAGGTGCCACTGTGGTCGGTGGTATCGCTAATAACTCAGGCGGTGCGCTAGTTAAGCGTGGTCCTGCTTATACGGAACTGGCGATCTATGCGCAGGTGGATAAGCAAGGCCAGTTACATTTGGTGAACCACCTTGGTATTGAAGGATTAGGTGAAACGCCAGAAGAAATTCTAACAAACCTGCAAGAAGGGAACTTTGACCCAGCGAAGATCATTCATGATGAGCGAATGGCGTCAGACAAAGAATACGATGAACGTGTTCGAGACGTGACTTCTGACATTCCTTCTCGCTTTAATGCCGATGAACGCCGATTATTTGAAGCCAGTGGCTGCGCCGGTAAGTTGGGGGTTTTTGCCGTTCGGGTGGACAGCTACCCAGTCCCCGAAAAAGAGCAGGTTTTTTACCTTGGCACCAATGACCCTGCGAAACTAACGAAGTTGCGAAAAGACTTCTTATCTACGTTTGATAACTTGCCTGAGATGGGAGAATACTTGCATCGAGATATCTTCAACATGGCAGAGAAGTACGGCAAGGATGTGTTCTTATCCATCGACTTGTTAGGCACAGATAAGCTACCAAAAATGTTCGCACTTAAAGCTAAGGTAGAAAATTTCTTAGAGCGCATCCCGTTTGTCAGTAAATATCTGCCAGACACCATTTTGTACTACGCGAGCAAGTTGTTCCCACAACATTTACCAGAGCGAATGCTGGATTTCCGTGACAAGTATGAGCATCACCTGGTATTGAAAATGAGTGATGGTGGTATTGCTGAAGCACAAAAATACCTCAAAGAAGTTTGGGCTGTTGAAGACGACTGTGATTTCTTCGAGTGTACGCCGGAAGAAGGTAAAAAAGCTTATTTACATCGCTTTGCAGCAGCAGGTGCAGCAATTCGTTACGAGACGATTCACCGAAAAGACGTAGAAGACATCGTTGCACTTGATATTGCATTGCGACGTAATGATGAAGAGTGGCTAGAAACTTTGCCTGAAGAGGTGAGTAAGAACCTTGTTCAAGCGCTCTATTATGGTCACTTTATGTGTTACGTCTTCCATCAAGATTACATTTTCAAAAAAGGGACTGACACGAAGTTGATGAAAAAGCTGATGCTAGAGCACCTCAATAGCCGTGGTGCCAAATACCCAGCAGAACATAATGTGGGTCACTTGTACGAAGCTGAAAACTCGCTGCAGAAGTTTTACTACGAGTTAGATCCAACGAACACCTTTAACCCTGGTATTGGCAAAATGGACAAATATAAGCGCAATTGTAACTGCTGTGCATAATGTGCTGCATCACCATGATTAATAATCGTTGTTCATCGTTAAAATGATGAGCATAAGATAAGCCCTGATGACACTTGTGACATCAGGGCTTTGTGTTTTGGGTCTTTTATTGATGATTGGTATCGGCTTTGAAACAACGACTAAAGAGCACGTACTGCAGCGGCAGCGATGATGCCTGCTGCGATTGCGGGTAGAGGCTTTTTCACGATGAACATGACAACGGCAGTAGAAAACAGTGCTGCTCTAGCACCATTATCACCCTCTACTGCTAGCGGAGCTAAAAGCGCAACCAGTACGGAACCTGACATCGCAGTAATGAAACGTTGAACCCGTTCGCTAATTGGAATGAATGACATAACATACACACCGCCCCAGCGGGTTATGAGCGTGACTAACGCCATAGCGATAATGATAAGCAGTGTGCCACCTAAGGTTGTTTCGATGTTCATGCTTTCTTCTCCTTCCAACAAGCACCCAATACTCCGCCAGTAATGGCGCCAACCACTACGTGGCTATTCTCTGGCAAATACCAATACGCCAACATAGAAGAGGCTGCTGCTATGGCCCAAATCGCAAAGATTCTTAAGTCTTTCGGCCCGGCTACCACCATAGACAGCAGGAAGCACCCCATAACCATATCGAGCCCGAGGCCCACCGGATCTTTGATTGCGCTACCAAAATAAATGCCGATCCAGGTGCCCACAATCCAAAAAGACCACATCGCTAAGCCGCCACCAACAAGTAAGCCAAAGCCTGGTTCTTTTCTACCGAATGCATTGAGTGCCATTGCCCAGTTAGCGTCTGATGCTACCAGCATTACACCGTAACGTTTTGTTGGTGGGAGTTGTCGTAACCATGGATAAAGTGTGGCTCCCATCAAGAGGTGACGAGCATTAATCGCAAATACAGTAATAAGTACTGGAATGAGAGGGACTTCTGCTCCCCACATTTCTAACGTGGCAAATTGTGAAGCACCGGCGAAGACCAGTGTGCTCATCAACATAGTGGGAAATACATCTAGTCCAGTCTGTACGGCAGCAACACCGAAAGCGAGGCCAAATATGACCACGAACATAGAGAGGGGTAAAAGTTGGGTGAATCCGTTCCAGACGTCAAGCCGATTAAATTCGTGCAACTCAGTGGAGGAGCGTTGAAGATGTTGAGTATTTTCTGTCATAGAGATACCTAGCTAGCAGGCAAAGGGGCAGTGCCATACGAGTGTGTTTGTTATTCTTTTGTAAACTTCATGTTTAACATCAATTAGAGGGGCTTTCAAACACTAAGTGCTATATAAAATTGAGCCATCCAAGCGGCTTTAAGAAACAGAGTGTAGAGAGTCGCACTTGGTAGTGCTAAAGGAGAGTAAAACAACAGAAATAGTAAGCTCTGTTCAATTGATAACATCACGAGCTAGTACAGATTAGTAAATAAGAAAGAAAGCGAGCACGAGGCTCGCTTTTTCGCTCTGTTACGAATAACTGAATAGGTTTATTTTACGTAGACACGAGGGTTCGCGCTTCCCCAAACCGTGTATAGTTCAGGGAAGATGACTTCTGCGTGTTTTTCCATCTCAGCAGCTGAAATCGTTTTGCCTTGTTGGGAGCCAAACAAAACAACTTCAGAACCAGGCTCAACATCTTTGATACCTGTAACATCTACCATTGTAGTGTTCATTGAAGCAACGCCCGCAACTTTTGCACGTTGGCCATTGATCAGAACTTCTGCTGTATTCCCCATTTTTCGTGGATAACCATCAGAGTAACCAACAGGAATGTTCGCCATTAAGCTTTCTTTGCTTGTTGTGTAGCTGCTGTCGTAACCGACTGTGCTATTTTTTGGAAGGTGGTGAACGGATGCCACGCGTGTTTTGAAAGACACGATAGAAGGGTACTCAGGGTTAGTTGGTAAGTCTCCGTATAAAACGCCACCAGGACGAACCATATCAAGCTGGGCCTCAGGAACATTAAGCGCGGTGTAAGAGTTTGCTACGTGCAGTAAAATGTTGTCGCGTTTTAGATTCGCTTCTTTAATCAGCCATGCAGAACTGTCTTTGAATGAAGCTAACTTTTGGCGCACGTCGTCTGCATTGTAGTTAGGGAAATGAGTCATGATACCAACAATATTAACGCCAGCTTGTTGAGCGATTTCTAGCGCTTCTTTCTTGCCCGCTTCTGTCGTCATATCAACACCATTACGTCCCATACCACCGTCGTTCAGAGCAAGGTGAACTTTGATTTCTTTACCAGCTTTCTCGGCTAGTTTAGACAGTGCTTTAGCTTGCTCTGCTGTGCCTATCAACTCTTCGACATTTAGGTCGATTGCGGCTTCAATCTCGCCAATATCCGCTGAGCGTACACGCATAAGTTGGCCTTTAAAGCCACTGTCGCGAACAGTTTGTGCTTCGGCGTTACTTGCAACGGCAACGCAAGGAATTTGTTGCTCGATAATAGTCGGCATCAGGCCTGCGATACCATTGCCGTATGCGTCGGCTTTCATCACGGCACAAATTTTCGTTTTGCCATCCATGTGCGATTTAAACTGCTCAATATTATCGCGGAACTGACCTAAGTTTATTTCTAGCCAAGCGTTAGCACCTTGAACTTGCTCTGCTTTTGCTGCTGTATTGCTAATTTGAAGAGGAGCAGCAGTAGCTTGCATTACAGGAACCGCGATTGCAGCAGCGATAGTCAGTGATAGTAAGGTTTTATTTAAGCGCATAAAGTCTCCGTACGCGTTTTTTGTATTGGTTATGTTATTGAGTACTTGGGGAAAGTACCTGACGAAGTAAAACGCTCCAAGTGGTGCTTTGGAGCGTTTGTTAAGATAGTGATTGAATATATACCTAAATATACCTCAGTGATGACATTCAATTTAAGCAAATCGGGATTGATTTGATATCTACTAAGGTACCCACTGAGTTTAACTCAGTTTAAAGCGGCTCATTACATCTTTAAGAGAAATGGATAGCTGGCTTAGTTCGCGGCACGCCTGTGCGGTTTGCTCCGAACCTTGCGAGACCTCTTGAGATGCCAAATGTATGTTTTCAATGCTGCGGTTAAGCTCTTCCGCAACAGAGTCTTGCTGGTTACAAGCCGTGGCGATTTGGGTACCCATGTCTGAGATGTCCGAAATCGAATGCTCAATGTCGCTCATCAGCTGTTTTGATTGAATGCCTTGTTCTGCACATTCTGAAATACTGGTTCTAGAAAGTTCAGTGGCTGATTTTGCGTCTTTTGCAAGTGATTGTAGCTGCTCAATGATCGAAGTGATTTCACTCGTTGAATCTTGCGTACGGCCGGCAAGAGTTCGAACTTCGTCTGCAACGACGGCAAAGCCACGACCAGACTCACCAGCACGCGCCGCTTCAATGGCTGCATTAAGTGCAAGTAGGTTGGTTTGATCGGCGATGTCGCGGATAACATCCACGATCACGTTAATTTTATTCGATTGCTGTTCAAGCTCTGCTACGGTATCGCCTGCAGCGCCAATTACGTTTGAAACTTCTTGAATCGCGTCAACCATACCTTGGGTTTCACGAACACCGTGTTGTGTGCGGCGGTTTGCTTCGTTAGCTTGGTTCGCTGAGTCTTCAGTGTTACGAGCAACATCGGCTACGGCCGCTTTCATTTCTGTCATTGCTGTTGCGATGTGCGTAATTTGCAGCTGTTGATCTTTCATACCAGACGCAGAAATATCGGAGATTTGGTTCATCTCTTCGACAGCGCTGCTTAACTGAGTAACTGCAGCAATCACGTTATCGATAACTTGGCGTAAGTCATCTTGCATCTTAGTGGTCGCGTCTGCCAGTTCACCAAGCTCGTCATTGCCGATTGCTTTACGGTCAATGTCACTTGATAGATCACCTGTCGCGATGGCATTTGCTTGCTCAACAACAAGTTTAAGTGGGCCACAAATTAGGCGAGTCAGCACGTATGTCATGCCTACCATGATCAGTAGAATAATCACGTTACTTGCAATTGAAGAATTACTCAATCCATTTACAGAGGACAGGATATGAGTTTTGTTGCTATCCATAGCTTCTTTAAGGAGACGGATTAGTTCGCCTAACTCTGAGTCAACCGCTTCGAAAGCAGACAAAGAGTTCGCCAAAATAGGGTGGGCCTTGCTTTTGTCGTTAGCTAGCATCGCTTCATTGTACTGGTCCATAGTATCCAAATACTTTTTCCACTGACGCATAAGACGCTGGTAAGTTTGCTGCTCTTCGCCAGGCCAGATAGTTTCACCGTAAGCGTTGAGCTCTCTAGTGATCTTTTCGCGTTCTCTAATATTGTTAGAAATTTTAGTTTTGACTTGGTCTGCGTCTTCATAAGTGTACGCAGCAAATTGAGCTCGGCGCCAGCGAGACAAGTGATCTCGAATCGAATCGACCCTTTCCATTGCAGGAAGCGTATCATCGGTATAGTTTAAAAGCTCAGATTTGATGCTTTTGAGCTCTGTAGATAAAAATACACCAAATGCAATGTTGACGATGGCAATGAGTAAAAACGATAGCGATATCTTTTTCGCTATAGAAAGATTCTTGATAGACATTAGTGATATACCTTGTTTTTCTTATGTTGTGTCGCCAAAGTAAACCACATCCTTATATGTGATATATGTCCATTAAATTACTGCAACTCGTGTAACGTACCATTATTTATTGATATTTTCGATAATGAATTGAGCTTTGTTTGAAAATAAAAAAAGTCAATGATTTTATAAAGGTACGACCACATTCGATATAAAGTTATCGGTAACAAAATATGATGTTCTGTACGCAGTCGTGCCAAGAGTAGGGAATCAAATTGTTACAGATGTTACAACGATGAAAAGATCAGCGTTCATAACGTGATAGTCGCGTGTTTACCTCGAAGCAGTTACGGACACTAGTATGCGTATGACTTCATAGCTAATGAAAGGGAACGGGTGCTTATTGGTCTAATTGAATGCCAAACGTACTAGTCAGATCGCTTTTTAAGCACTTAAATCAAAAAGATAAAATTTATTGTTGACCAGATAAATTAATCCGTTAAAGTACGCCTCGTTCTCACGGCAAAGGCCGCTGAGACAGATGGTGTCTAACCCATCGCATGATTGCGTTGCCCTGGTGGTGGAATTGGTAGACACAAGGGATTTAAAATCCCTCGGCGTTCGCGCTGTGCCGGTTCAAGTCCGGCCCGGGGCACCATCAAAATCTTTGGTGACAGAGATACAAAATCAGAAAGGCGCCTTGGCAGAGTGGCTATGCAGCGGATTGCAAATCCGTGGACCTCGGTTCGACTCCGGGAGGCGCCTCCACTATTTCGAAAGCCAGTCTTAAATGACTGGCTTTTTCGTTTTTAGTCCGCCTTTTCGTAACCCTTCGCGCTTTCCTAAAGTCTCCCATGTTTTGATCACCATTCAATATTTTTAACGCGCTAATCATTGATTTTATAAATGTTAGACAACTCAATAATTGTATATTGTGATTGGTGATAGTTTCTCTTCGATTGTAATCCGAACTTTTTGTATTACAGGCAGCAACCTAGCTAGCGTCATAGTTAGTATCGCTTGGTGCGTATATGCAGAAAGGAGGATTCTAGTCCTTAACGTGAGAGAAAAATAATGAAAACATTCAACCTTAAACCTACACTTTTACCCTTAACTTTGCTGCTCAGTTCGCCTGTAATGGCGGCACAAAATGGCACCATGATGCAGTATTTCCATTGGTATGTGCCAAATGACGGTGCACTCTGGACACAAGTTGAAAACAACGCTTCGGCACTATCTGACAACGGCTTTACTGCGTTATGGTTGCCGCCCGCCTATAAAGGTGCTGGTGGTAGCAACGACGTCGGTTATGGCGTTTATGATATGTACGATTTGGGAGAGTTTGATCAAAAAGGTTCGGTGCGCACCAAGTATGGCACCAAAGATCAGTACCTAAGCGCCATCAATGCTGCCCATAAAAACAATATCCAGATTTATGGCGATGTGGTGTTCAACCATCGCGGTGGTGCGGATGGAAAGTCTTGGGTTGATACCAAGCGAGTAGATTGGAACAACCGAAATATTGAACTTGGTGATAAATGGATTGAAGCGTGGGTAGAGTTTGATTTCCCTGGGCGCAACGACAAGTACTCAAACTTTCATTGGACGTGGTACCACTTTGATGGCGTGGACTGGGACGATGCTGGCGAAGAAAAAGCTATCTTCAAATTCAAAGGTGAGGGTAAGGCATGGGATTGGGAAGTGAGCTCGGAAAAAGGCAACTACGATTACCTTATGTACGCTGATCTAGACATGGATCACCCTGAAGTTAAGAAAGAACTTAAAGACTGGGGTGAGTGGTATATCAACATGACTGGTGTTGATGGGTTTAGAATGGACGCGGTGAAGCACATCAAATATCAATACCTGCAAGAATGGATTGATCACCTACGTTGGAAAACAGGGAAAGAACTATTCACGGTCGGAGAGTACTGGAACTACGATGTGAATCAGCTGCATAACTTTATCACCAAAACCTCTGGCAGCATGTCTTTGTTTGATGCACCGTTACATATGAACTTTTATAATGCGTCTAAATCGGGTGGTAGCTACGATATGCGTCAAATCATGGATGGTACGCTGATGAAGGACAATCCAGTCAAAGCGGTTACCTTAGTAGAAAACCATGACACTCAGCCTTTGCAGGCGTTGGAATCAACCGTTGATTGGTGGTTCAAGCCGCTCGCTTACGCGTTTATCTTATTGCGTGAAGAAGGTTATCCATCCGTGTTTTATGCAGATTACTACGGCGCGCAGTACAGTGATAAAGGGCATGACATCAATATGGTCAAAGTGCCTTACATTGAAGAGCTAGTAACACTGCGTAAAGATTATGCGTATGGCAAACAACATTCTTATCTCGACCACTGGGACGTAATTGGTTGGACTCGAGAAGGTGATGCAGAGCATCCACATTCAATGGCCGTGATCATGAGCGATGGACCAGGCGGCTCGAAGTGGATGTATACGGGTAAACCAAGTGCTCGCTACGTAGACAAGTTGGGTATCCGAACTGAAGACATTTGGACTGATGCGAATGGTTGGGCTGAGTTCCCAGTAAACGGCGGATCTGTCTCGGTTTGGGTTGGCGTTGAATAATCCATTCCTGTGATTTTGATACAGAGTAGGCAATTCTTAATAAAACTTTTCAATGAATCAATGTGTTATTTGATATTCATTCGACAAATGAGTAACTTATATTTGAGCATAATCTAGAGGAAGATAAAGAATGGAATCTATTGCTGATGTATTGGTTGTGGCTATTGTGTTCGGTGCCATATTTGGGGGCGGGATAATAAAGTTAATCTTGAACCATCGTAAAGAAGTAAGAGCGTTGGAGATATCTGAACGTAATACGATGAGCCGAGAAGAACAAGATAACCTTAACAAGCAAATTGGTGACTTGAAGCGACGTGTTGAAGTGTTAGAGCGAATTGTCACAGATAACAAATATCAACTTGAAAAAGAAATTGCCTCTCTGTAGATCACCACTTAATCGTAAAGCCGGCGAAGTCCGGCTTTTTCGTGTCTGTACGTCATACCTTTCGGATGTTTAACTCAGCGTTCATCAAAAAAGTCTTTGTCGCGAATGTATTTACTCATAAAGTGATAAGAGAACGGTCGCATTAACCAACTAAATAAGGAGCGCCCAAGCCGTATGAGCGTTGGGGTGTTCTCGTATATTCTCCCGTTATATAACCATAGCATTTTGCCTACATGCCAATACAAAAAAGGTACGGGCGGCATAAAGGTCACGATGTCGATGTCGCAACAAATCCTGTATGTTTTGTGCCCCAAACGGTAGCGTTTCTTAAACGTCCAATCCCCGACAGCGGGCTGTCCGAAAGTGACCACGCGTTTAATGCTTTTTGGGTATTTTTTCTCAATATAGTCAGCAAAAACACTGCCAATCGCGCCACCTGAAGAGTGGCCAGTAATAGTGATTCTTTTCCCCCTGAGAATAAGTGGTACAACGATACCTTCGAGGCGTTCGATCACGGTTAACCCTAACCGATCTTCATTCCGGCTCGGTAAACTTTCTTGGAACAACAGATGATAGAAACCCGCGTGAATGCGATAGTTTAGTCCCAACCTTCGACAGCTTCTCGTCCACATCGCGAAGTTCAACAACCAATCACTGATACTGTGTGAGCCTTTAATCACTACGACCACTTCACTCTGTTTTTTACTCCAGAGCACGCGAATCATAATCTTACCGTGTTCATTTCTAATGACTCGTTGCCCATTAGGATCGAACCCGTATTGAGTTTGCCTGAAGACGCGAGGGTAGGCGAGATTACAAAGCACCGCATAGCGCTCGTATTGGTATCGTTTTAATGGTTTCACGTTAACTTTCTTAGTGGAGCCTAACGGTTGACTGTAATTAATGAATATTAAAAATACGTGAACCTTGATTTAGGGTCGGTAGAGATTCTGTGTATTGGTATCGCGAATGAAAGACTCAAACTGGCTTAAATGCGTCAAGATGGTTTGGCGAGAGAGTTCATGATGTTCGCTAAGCACGTTAATTAGCTTTTTCAAAGCCTTACGATCTTTTTTATTGAGATTTGCTGTCTCTTTGAGTTGTGCGAAAAATTCAATTTGACTTGAAGTGTCGTTAAAGTCACCGAGCTTATCTTGCAATAGTTTTAGTTGTTTCACGTTGTTTTTGTGCTGTTGGGAAGGATAGAGCGTGGAAAACCCTTCTAACAGATAACGCAGCGCTTTGCACTTTATCCGCATCGAATGAATCACGCTGTCACGACTTTTGTCCGAGATTTTGTGTCGTGCTTTATCAACTTTTTTAAATTGAACGGAGATTTTTTGGCTTGCGAAAAGTAACGCAGGTACGTTGCTATCCACTGGTTCGTGTTGCGTACTTCGCAACATACTATTCCTGATCAAAGTGCAGTGCGTTGTGTATTCTTGTGTATCTAGCCAACGCGTAACTTTTGCTTGTTCGTAAGCACGTTCAGATTCTATAAAGCAAAAAAGTTGCTCAAGAGACGATTTGTGATTTGGGAGCATTTCAATGTATTGGTTTTTGTCCAAGATAAATACGTCCAAATCACGCAGCTTATTTGTTTTCTTCATCATTATTCTTAAATGAGGTTTCAAAATACGCTGTTCAAAAGGAGGGATCAGTTCGCGAAGTAGTGAGCATAGTGAGCGTATGCGCCTCAGTGTGACGCGATATTGGTGTGTATATTCAGGATCCAAGTCGTCGATGACTCCCTGCTCCAGAGAGCGTGCATAATCAAATTCAGTAAGGAAGAAGTGGGGCACTACGAAGTCGAGTTCGGAGTCGGCATGTAAGGGTAAGTGAAATGATGGTTTTCGAAACATGATGAGCGCTATTTTGTTCTCTGAAATACACGTTAAGTTTATACCCATACTGTTAACTTGCGCGATTTGTTGGCTCTTCATTGATATAAAATGAGAAGGTTAAAAGGCACGAAAGCAAAGCGTATTGATGATCAAATAAGCAAAATGATCGCCCTTTGTTCGTTAGAGTCGTCTTTTTAACCATTTGAATAAAAAAGACTAATTTTTTGTTGACCAGATAAATTAATCCGTTAAAGTACGCCTCGTTCTCACGGCAAAGGCCGCAGAGACAGATGGTGTCTAACCCATCGCATGATTGCGTTGCCCTGGTGGTGGAATTGGTAGACACAAGGGATTTAAAATCCCTCGGCGTTCGCGCTGTGCCGGTTCAAGTCCGGCCCGGGGCACCATCAAAATCTTTGGTGACAGAGATACAAAATCAGAAAGGCGCCTTGGCAGAGTGGCTATGCAGCGGATTGCAAATCCGTGGACCTCGGTTCGACTCCGGGAGGCGCCTCCACTATTTCTAAAAACCGGCCTTGTGCCGGTTTTTTACTATCTGGTATTGTCAAACTATTCTAATACACATTTATTATTGAATAATTAATTTTTTTACAAATACCAACCTCAATTATCAATTAATCATTCTTTAACTAGTTTTCCCGAATTGCTATCTATAGCGTCATATTGTCACGTGATTTTAGTTCAATACTGAAAATAAAGTTGCACATATATCCTGCTTGTTTCTCTATATGTCTCTAGTTGATATTGCACTGTATCTCTCAGTCTGTCTTTTAATCGAGTATAAAACTAGGTGAGCAAAAAATTTTCACCACTTTAATTTAACGTAAATTTAACAATTAAAGGTGGATAATATTACTCATGAGTTGTTGAGGTATATTATTAGAATGACTCGTTATTAAGTTAATGAATTTAAAGGTTATAATTTTATGCGATGAAATTGAGGTTATTTTAGTTCAATTTCTACTTGTTTGATTTTTAATGATTTAAATTGTCTGTAGTGCAAGTGATTTATTAAAGTCATTGTTGAATACAAAGGTTGTTCATATAAAACAATCATAAGGTTATTTTAAGTGGCTGACAAAAATGGATAAATTTATTATTACACAAACTTAACCTAAATTACTTATCACTCTGGTTGAATTTTGACCGGTTGCTTTGCTATGATTCCGGCTCTTATATTTTTGGTGGTTATCCTTTTATAACCATGTTGATGTATATAGGAACATATTTGGCTTTATAGGCTAGGGCACTTTATTGCCTAAAATTTATATTATTTTACCCTACCATTTCTGCTTATATTGGCGGGAAGGTGAACTCGTTATTAAATTAAAATTAGGTGAAGCAGTGATAAAAAATATTAAAATAAATAGAACAACCCTAAATAAAGGGTTGTCATTTTTATTAGTAATATTCGCTTGTTTACAGAGCATCCATTACGCCAGTGCAGCAGGAAATACGACGGGACAGCAAAATACATTGGTTATCCTGCTGAACTTCAAAGAAAACCCAAATGAGCAGCCATTAACTTTGTCAGAAGCAAATAATCTAATCTTTGGTACAGTGAATGACTTCTACCGTGAAAGCTCTTTTGATCAAATGTGGCTGTCTGGGAAAGTCGTGGGTTGGTTTAATCTACCGTTGTCTAATCAGGTTTGTGACTTTACCGCTGTTCAAGATGCAGCGGATCAAGAAGCCATCGCAGCGGGAGTGAAGCTTGAAGAGTACGATCGTATTGTTTACTTGATGACAAAAACGGCATGTGGTGTCGCTGGATCCGCAACTATTGATGGCATGCCTTCACGCGCGCACATCAATGGTGATTTTTCTCCGATGAATATCGCTCATGAGCTTGGACATAACTTTGGTTTGCATCACTCTCGTGCTCTTGATTGTGGCGAGCATACGCTTTCAGACAACTGTACGTTGCGTGAATACGGTGATACCTATGATGTAATGGGTGGTCCAGACATCGGCTATTTGAATACTTTCCAGCGCGAGCGACTAGGATGGCTAGAGGGAGAGCACGCTTCAAAGACACTGGAAGTTACTCAAAATGGTACATACTCCATCGCGAATTACGAGACGACTAGTGCTCAGCCAGTTACGATAAAAGTACCTCGTGGTACTGATCCTTCTACAGGTGCAAAAAAATGGTTTTACATTGAATACCGCCAGTCTATTGGGTTTGACGACTTTTTAGATGCTCGTTCTTACTCGTTCTATCGTGGGGACGTTACGGATGGCATCATCATTCGAAGCGCTGTAGAAGGCGATGGGCGCAGCAGTAATCTGCTTCACTTTAAAACTGATTCTGAATATCGTGCGGTTTTTGGCCGAAATGACTGGTTTGACCCATCTATGCCGGTCGGTGGTAGCTATACTGACCCAGACTCAGGTGTAACATTGAGTTTGGTGAGTGCAGCGAACGGCATCGCCGAAGTAAGCGTTGTCTTTGACGACTCTGACAACGGTAATATCGGGACTTGTACTGTTAATGCTCCATCAGTGACTGCGAAAGCTGCAACAAGCCACTCGGTTGCAGCCGGCGATGAGGTTCAATATCAGGTCACTATTACTAACAAAGATAGTGCAGATTGTTCAGCGAGCAGTTTTTCTGTGAACGCGTCAGTGCCAACTGGTTGGAAAGCAAGCAGCAATTCAATCACGCTAGCAGCAGGTGGAACCGGACAAGTAATGATATCAGTCGTATCTTCGGTTGACGCTAGTGATAAAGACTATGCTTTGAAGATGATCGTGACGCACGGAGAAGACTCAAGTCTGCAAACCGCAGCATCCGTGAATTACTCTGTAACCAATGAAATCTCGCCATCACCAGAGCTCGTTGCTGTTGATGATCAGGTGACTATGTCTTCGAAACAGTCGGTGATTATCGATGTGATGGCAAACGATGTTGTTGGAGAGCAAAACTCTGCAAGCGTGGTTTCTTTTACTAGACCAAGTAAGGGGCGACTAGAGCTGTTATCAGATGGCACCCTGCGTTACACACCTGAGAAGAAATTCAAAAATAATGACAGCTTTACCTATACCATAGGTGATGGTCAAAGCAGCTCGACCGCTCAGGTCTCAGTGAAGTTAGAGTCCTCAGCTGGTGGAGATTCTGGCAACTCTGGTAACAATGGGAAAGGTAAGAATAAATAGAACGATATAGTTCGAAAGAAAACGCCTGACGAGTTAACGTCAGGCGTTGTTTTATTAAGTTGTAAGTAGACCTTATTCAGGGCAGTTAACAGGCTCTGGACAAGTTGGACATAGCGTACATTCTGCAGACGCTGTTATCGCTTCTACGACAACATTACCGAAGATAGTTTCACCACTCGCATCCACAGTATCTGTAAACGCTCTGACTTCTTCACCCGGTAATGGAAGGCCTTCACCATCTCCTGGGATTGGCTCGTAGTTACCAGTAAAGTCGTAACACTCAGCAGGCGCAAGCATACCAACCTGGATTGGATTCGAGTCTTTGTTGTCGATTACGACAATGCCGTCAATGGTGACATTGGAGGTATTACATACACTACCACTGTAATTGACTTGAAGACCGTATTCATTAATACCAGTATCTTCAAATCGATTCACGACGACGACACTACAGTCTTTCTCTAGAGACAATGAACCAGGGATGTTTTGGCTTGGGCATTCCCAATCTGCGTTGTCAGAAACCGCAACACCACCACCAGTTTCAAGTGCTGCGCTTACTTCTGCATAGTTAGTGATACCGTTTTGGTCAATAATAAACGAACCATTAAACTCTTGCGTTTGTCCAACGGCGAGCATCGCTAAATTGAACACATGGTCACCAGCAGCCATATCGTTGTCAACGGCTGTAGTGTCTGTTGCCACAACATCATACAATGCAAAGTCACCGGTGTTTTCTACAGTGAGTTTATAGTTGTATTTCAAAGTGTTACCATTGACAATATCACCAAATGTACAAGTTTTAGTGATTTTAATGTCTGGTACGCCTGGTGTGTAACAGAATGAAATATGACTTAAGCCATAGTATCTACCATTTTTCCCTACAGGTGAATGCAGCAAGGCATCATCTTGATACAATAATCCATCTGTGAAGTAGTTATATAGGTTTCCGTCAGGACCACCTTTAACAAAGATAGCTTGCATAATCACAGGGCTATCACCTTGATCCCAACTGAAGGTTTTTGCCCCAGGTTGTTGATCAATAACCACTTCAAGCATGCCATCACCGAAAGTGCCGTCTGTAACTGGCTCAAGCTTGTATTCTATCAAACCATCGATCCCTGGAAGTAATTGTTGACAGGTGTTATTCCCTTCAACAAATATTGGTTGCACGCCTCGGCTTGAAGGGTCGCCAGCGGATGCGTAAACAATTTGAGAGCTCAGCACTAAGCTAACCGCTATGACCCAAGTAAACAGCTTAAACATGCTGCTGATATTGATCGCTGTAAGTATATTCTGGCTACATAAAGTGGAACAACGGTAACTCTTATTGCCCCACCAAGAGTTAAATATGGTTTTCATAAAACCTCCTTGTGTAAGTGGGCTCGCTACGTCCTTGAGCCCACATACGTGATAGTTTTCTCACAGAGTTAAACTGCGTCGGTTGACTAGCATAGAGTGTTCCATATTTAACCTTTTGTATTTGTTGGTTATTTTTTGTTTTTGTACAGAGGGGTGAACAGTTTGTTTATATTTTCATAAATGGTTGAGCTAAAACTTATTCGCTAAACTACTGAATATGTTTTAGTTAAATGAGTATTCAATTAGATGTGTAAAGGATGTAACACTATGCAAACAGGTGTTACACATCACCTTCACATTAGTTGGAACAGGTGAGTAAGCGTCTATTTCATATTCATAGTGGACAGTTTCAATACCGTCGTTTTTGTGCACCTGTCACAGATGTAAACAATAAAGTGTCAATCTGTAACATTATCCTAGAACACGTATATATCTTTGTTATCGTAGGTTTTTTTGTCTCTTTTGTTTTCTTTCTCTTTCTTTAAAATTGAACACTCTGTTCATTCTCTTCGCTGTTGAGAATATTTAGTTTAATAAAATCATAACCTTAAGTAGTGGCATGCTCTATGCGTTATACAAGCCGAAACGAAAGTTGTATCTCGCTTTCACTCTTTCTTAAAAGGCAATTAATGACATAGGGACCTTCGTCTAGCTTTAGAAGCGTTCTAAGGAGTAGGTTATGAATTCTTGTAAGTCAGGTATCTGGCATACGATGAAGAGCTTTCTTTATGCAATATTTACAAGTTTGCTAATAGGTAGCTCTGCATTTGCAACACCAACAGATGGCGTATTTGAGTTAGAAGCAAATGCTAATGCGATAGATGACTCTGGAGTGGGAGCTCCAGATGACTGGTCAACGCCGCCAAACAGTGGTGGAGCATTAGTATTTAGCTTTGAGAATGACACGGCAACACCGGATACAATCTTTACTGGTGGTAATAAAGACATCAAAGACATACCAGAACTCGGTTGGAAGACTGGGACGGTACTCGATAAAGGGGATATTCTTCATGCGTATGCAGCGGCATACAACATTAATAATGACCTTGTACTCACCTTTGGTGCAGACCGCTTTGGTAACAGCGGTGATGCCTTCTTAGGTTTTTGGTTTTATCAAGACTCAGTCAGTACAAACCCAGACGGTACATTCACTGGTCAACATATTGCTGGCGACCTTTTGATTCAGGTGAATTATTTGCAAGGGGCAAATGAGGGGCCAGAAATTTTGGTTCTTGAATGGGACACAACTTGTGCGAAAGCTGATAACAATAATCCACAAGATGGTCAGTGTGCTGCGACAAACTTACGTTTGAAAGTTAAGACAAATGCACTGTGTTCACCGGGCGCGCAAGATGTGTGTGCTTCAACCAATACAACTGACTCACCTGCACCATGGGCGTATACGCCAAAAAGTGGTGTCGAAAATGTCTTCCCTCCAGAAACCTTCTTTGAAGGTGGTGTAAACCTTACTGAACTTCTACAAACAGACACCTGTTTTAGCTCATTTGCAGCCGAAACAAGAGCATCAAGCAGTATTACCGCTCAGTTGAAAGACTTTGTGGTTGGTGACTTTGAGTTGTGTAGTGTTGATATCACTAAAACATGTAATCAAGCGGTCGTGAATGAAACAGAAGATGGTTACGTTTACTCATACAGCGGCGACGTGATTAATGATGGTGTCGGTACGCTCTACGATGTTGTTGTAGAGGATTTAGAAGCAGGTACTACACATAGCTTAGGTGCCATTGCTTCAGGTGACAGTGCTTCATACAGCGGCAGTTTTGAAAGTACAAATAACGGTCTAACTAATACAGTAAGAGTCACAGCAGCTGCGACTCCGGGTGGTCAAGCGACCATTACTGATACAGCGAGTGATCCATGTGAGTCATTGAGCTTGTCTCCAATGATTAGTGTAACGAAATCATGTGAAAGCGGCTTCAAACTTACTGAAAACGGTATCATTGCAGAAGTGAGCTTCTCGGGAATGGTATGTAACACAACGCCTGGACTTACTTTAGTGAATGTTTCTGTTGTGGATGACTCAGGTACGCCTGAGGATACTTCTGATGACGTGAAAGTGGTAGATAATATCGAACTCGCTTCGGATCAATGTCAGTCTTATACTGGTAGCTATATCCCAACGGCATTTAGCAATGCAGAAACACAATCTTTCCGTGATACTGTGACAGCGGTTGGTTTCTTGAAAATCGATAATACTCAAGCGACGAATACAGCTTCTGCAGACTGTGACATTTGTCCTGCACCAAGCAACTAATTGACGTCTTGTGAATAAAAAGCCTGGAGTATTCTCCAGGCTTTTTCATATTGAATTGCGTGATTTAGTTCGGTTTCCCTTTACCGTTTCCACCACCATTCCCACCAGAACTCGATTGTAAGGTGATGCTAATCGTCGCGGTTGAAGAAGATTGACCGTCACTGATCGTATAAGTGAATGAATCATTATTCTTAAACTTCTTCGAAGGTATGTATTCAATGGAGCCATCGCTCAGTACACGGGCGCTGCCTTTGTTTGGCTTAGCGACCGTAATTGCAAGAGAAGTCGATTGTTCAAATGAGTCATTATTTAACTGTTGGATGCGAACGACGGATTTATCACTGATCGTTACGCTATCATTCACCGCTTCAAGTGGTGACGTTGACTCAGATAACACTGTGTAAGGTAGCTCGGTTTTGGCTGATTGTTCATTTTCAGCATCTATAACGTCAACGGCTATGCTGTAAGAGTTCGGTTGAGCATCGCTGTTTGACGTAACCATGACCGTCGTTTCTGCACTCATGCCGGAAGGAACCGTCAAGGCACTTGCGTCATAATTCCATCCGTCAGGAACGCTTAAAGCAGTTGTATAGGTCGCGTCTGCACATTCTGTATTGTTCTGGTTCGTCACTTTTAGATTATACGCTAATGTTTCTCCGGCATTAGCATCAGAACCTGAAAGTGGGGTTAGAGAGAGTAGAGGCGATGTCGCAACGCATTGCCCTGATTCACCACCAAATATGACACTGACCTGTGCGTTTTGACCATTAGCACTTTCCAAAGTAATCGACACGCCTGTTTTTGGATCGGTGAACGTTCCACCGATTGGAAGAGCGGGGTCTTCCCAGTCATTACTCCCAAATAATTGTTTGAAAGTGGAGTCAGGCTTCATGTGTAGCAAGCGGCTACTTTTAAGATCACCGTCTGTCGCTAGGCGCACAACCACACCTTCTGTCACATCTTGGCGGTATACGATGTACGAACGGTCACGTAAAAAGCTGTCGTAGCCAAGAGCTTGTCGATATTCAACGTAAAACCATTGGCGCTGGCCTGTAATTGGATCGGTACCTCTTGGGATTTTTAAAACTTTTGATGAAGTACTTTCAAAGTCTTCATAGGCATCAATAGAGTAAACACCATCACTAGAAATGATTTGAGCAGGGGAGGTCTGCCACCCTAAGTTTTCCAGTTGGAAGGCGCTAAAGTAACCCATATCGTAGTTACCCATTGTATCGTAGCTATCACCGTACTCTATGACACGGCAATCACCAGCCAACGTACCGTCTTTACAGTCGAGGGCGGAAGCGTGATGCAATCCAAAATTATGTCCTAATTCATGGGCGATAACTCGAGGCTCGAAAACCGCATTTATTGACGCTCTAGAGGGAGTTACTCCTTGACTACCAGAGCCTTCTGATGCACATCCAGTTTTGGTTGTTAAGTAGATAAAACGGTCATAGTTTGATAGTTGATATCCCGCAGTTTCAGCCATTTTGTTGGCTTCCGCAGCTACAGCATCATCATCGCAAATTTGGTTTGATATCGGCAAGGTGAATGTTCCAGCAACATCACCAGTTAGCCAAAGTTGCCCCTGGGACATTTGCGAATAGAAGTCGCTAACGGTATTAAAAACCACATGATGGGCGTCTTCTTTAGAGATCGGGATCTCTTGAGGGCTTTCTTGGAAATTGACGAGTACAACTAATGTTTTTTGTTCACCACTAGCCACTTGCTCAGCATAAACCTCTGATGAAAAAGAATATGCTGACACGAGGGTTACAAAGCCAAGAGCTAGCAAGCGTAAATTTGACGCAACAACGCCCAATTGAGGGAGGATGACCTTCTTCAATTTATATACCTACTTAATATTTTGATATTAAATGAAATTACAAATTCATAATGTTTTAAATAAAATAAATAACGAGCTCTACCCAAATAGAACCAGTAATCATCAAGTGTGCATTATGTTTTATAAAGTTTGTTTTATATTTGTGTGTGTTTATTACTTTTAAACACGAGGCGAGATATTAGCAGAAGGGGTGGTTAAAATTCAACCATGCATTTCGGTTTTTATAAGTTCATGAATTATAATGTTTAACTAATTTTTACTGGTGGTTTTTATAAAAATAATAAGAAATAATATTGTATGCAACAAAAGTAGTTACAAAGACAGTAGTAATATTACACCGTGTAGTATGCAACACTTTTAATTGTTTGTTATTTCTTTTGTTTCCTATATAAATTACTTATTAAAAATAAGACGCTATCAATTCCATAGAGAAAATTGTCAAATTAAAGAAATATTAATTTCAAAAAAAGAGACTTATTATATCTGGATATAGGCAACGCCATTTTTGCCATTTTTCTTTATCTCATACATTGCGTGATCGGCTTTTTGATACACTTCATTAAACGGTTGCTTTCCTTTATTAAAGAGACAAACACCGATACTCATTCCTATCGTTACTTTATGTAAGTCTTGATTTATCGCTGGAATGATTGAATCTAAGAGTTGATCACAAAGTTGAGATATTTCTTCTTGATTTGAATAAGAGCTTAAAACGACAAACTCATCTCCTCCTATGCGTCCGACTTGAGACTTGCTTGGCGCAAGCTCTGTTAAGCTATTGGCGATATTGATGAGGAGAGTATCACCAGTATGATGGCCTAGCTGGTCGTTAACTGCTTTAAAATTATCTATATCAACAAACACTAAGGCAGACTGCTGAGACGGCTTGGTTTGAGGTTGATGATTAAAGTTTTCCTCAATTGCTTTTCTATTTAACAATCCGGTCAATGGATCACTCGAAGCTAACTTAGCCAGTTGCTGCTCATATCGCTTTTCTTTTGTAATATCGATATGAGTGCCCATCATGCGTAGTGGTTCTCCATCAGAACCATACTCGACGATGCGCCCTCGATCGTAGACCCAGCTATCACTGCCGTCTTTATGAATCATGCGATGCACTACCTCATAAAGGTCGGTCTTGCCTGCTAGGTGATCTTCAAATGCACCCACCGCAAGATCGTAATCTTCAGGGTGGAGTTTGTTTTTCCATGTTTCAACCGTGGCGGTTAACTCATGGGGCTGATAACCTAGCATTTTGCCCCACTGCATATTGAATATAGTCAAAGTACCCGAAGGAATATGCTGCTCCCACAAACACAGTCCATTACTGTCGAGTGCAGCATTCAACTTTTCTTGTAGTCGCGCATTCTTCCGCTTCAGCTCTTCATTTTCTTTTTCTAAGCAGGCAATTCGAGTTAGGTATTCTTCCATTTTGCGCATAATTTACGTCGATTTCGGAGCGACAATATACGAAAAATACTTTGCAATTTCTATGATTGAGCTTGGAGATATAAGTATTGAATATGCGGTAAATAATAAAGAATCGGTGATGTTACTTAAGAGCAGCAAAGTAAATACTTGGAAAAAAGAAGGAAATAGGGGGTAAGCGAGGGGCTCTCCTGGTGCAAAGTCTTAAATGGAGGCCTTTGCACCGGGACTACTGAGGGTTAGCGGTTTAGTGCACCACAACGCTCAGGCTGGTAGGTGATATCGACAATTTCAATTGTCTTCACTTGATTATTTGGCATTGGCCATTCAAGTTTTTGGCCGACAGACAAACCGATCAGTGCGCTGCCTACGGGCGCAAAAATAGAGATATCATCACTGCTTTTCAGTTCAGAAGGGTAAACCAGTGTCTTTGTCATGGTTCTATCTTCACCTGAAAATTTAAACTCTACAGTCGAGTTCATCGTGACCACGTTATCTGGCATTTGTTCTGGCTCAAGAACTGTTGCTCGGTCGAGCTCTGCTTCTAATTCCACAAGCTCCGCTGCGATGTTTGGCATTTTATCCAACAAGGCTGTGATTCGGTTCATATCTAAGCTTGAGATGTAGATAGAATTGTTTTCTGACATTTTATGACTCCCAAATAAAAGGCCGCCTCACAAAAATGGGACGGCACTCTATATGTCAATTACGGTATCAATCATATGGACGCTATTCCATATGAACTAAACCTGATTTTAGTCTTTATAGTGCGACTTAGCTAGTAAAAAATTTTTGTTGTGAAGCTTGATTTTTCTAAATCTTTCAATCACTTCAGATATTGTTCTCTGATCACCTTGAAACGGTGAAGTCAAGTGAGTGCGTCGTTTAGAAGCAAAGCAGGATTTATCGTAGGTGTGCTCGGTTTCGATGGTCAGCCTAACTTCATAAAAGCAAAACGGTATAGTCCGTTGCTAACATGGCTTCGGTTATCTCAGTTTGTTAAAACTACCAATATCCGTTAATAAATTACTTTTTATTTCGCAATAGTCAGATAAATACGTTCATCTACCCCTTTAGGGTAGTTTGAAATTGTAATTGATTTACATCATGTATTAATTTTCTTTCACAATTAACAATGAGCTCAGTGATAAGAACCTAACCCTTAGGAATTATAATGAGCAAGTTGAAGCTAGTAGTCATCGGTAACGGTATGGTAGGGCACCGTTATATTGAAGACTTAGTCGAGAAAGCTGATATGTCTAATATGGACATTACGGTTTTCTGTGAAGAACCTCGTGTCGCATACGACCGTGTGCACCTTTCCTCTTACTTTTCTCACCATACTGCAGATGAACTTTCTTTAGTAAAAGAAGGCTTCTACGAGAAACACGGTATTAACATGCTGATCGGCGAACGCGCGATCAACATCAACCGTGAAAACCGCATTGTTTACTCAAGCACTGGTCGCGAAGTTCAATACGACAAGCTGATTCTTGCTACTGGCTCATTCCCATTTGTTCCACCTATCAAAGGTCACGAAAGCAAAGACTGTTTTGTTTACCGTACTATCGAAGATCTTAAAGCGATCGAAGCGTGTGCGAAGAAGAGCAAATCAGGCGTTGTTGTCGGTGGTGGTCTGCTAGGTCTTGAAGCAGCAGGCGCATTGAAAGCACTGGGTGTAGAAACGCATGTTGTTGAGTTCGCACCGAAGCTAATGGCTGAGCAACTTGACCTTGCTGGTGGTAACCAACTTCGACAAAAGATCGAGCGTATGGGCGTGAACGTTCACACTAGCAAAAACACGCTTGAGATTGCGCCAGAAGGCACAAACGCACGCAACGTTATGCGTTTTGCTGATGGCTCAGAGCTAGAAACAGACTTCATCGTATTCTCTGCAGGTATTCGTCCACAAGACAAACTAGCACGCCAAATGGAGCTGGAAGTGGCACCTCGTGGCGGTGTTGCTATCAACGACCATTGTCAGACTTCTGATGAGAACATCTACGCTATCGGTGAGTGTGCGTCTTGGAACGAAATGTTCTACGGCCTTGTTGCTCCTGGCTACAAGATGGCGACAGTTGCCGTTGATCACCTACTAGGTAACACAGAAAGCAAATTCGAAGGCGCTGATATGTCTGCGAAGCTGAAACTTCTAGGTGTAAAAGTAGGTTCAATTGGTGACGCGAACGGTCGTACTGAAGGCTGTAAGAGCTACGTTTATCAAAACGAAGAGCAAGAAGTTTACAAACGTCTTATCGTTTCTAAAGACAACAAGAAACTGCTTGGCGCGGTTATGGTTGGCGACACCTCTGACTACGGCGACCTGCTTCAACTTATGCTGAACGAAATCGACCTACCAGAACACCCAGATGCGTTGATCCTTCCTGCACACGCAGGCGCTGAGAAACCAGCACTAGGTGCAGATGCTCTACCAGAAAGCGCAGTGATCTGTTCTTGTTTCGACGTGACAAAAGGCAAGATCGCACAGGCGGTTGCTGATGGTAATCATACGCTTGCTGACATCAAAGCAGTGACTGGCGCAGGTACAGGCTGTGGTGGTTGTATTCCTCTAGTGACGTCTGTTCTAAATGCTGAGCTTGCTAAATCTGGTATCGAAGTGAAGAACGACGTCTGTGAGCACTTTGCATACTCACGCCAAGAGCTGTTCCACCTAATCCGTATTGAAGAGATCAAAACGTTTGATGAGCTTCTAGAGAAATACGGTAAAGGTTACGGCTGTGAAGTTTGTAAACCACTGGCTGGTTCTATCTTGGCTTCTTGCTGGGGTGAGCACATTCTTAAGCCACAACTGGTTAAGCTGCACGACACGAACGATAACTTCCTAGGTAACATCCAAAAAGACGGTACTTACTCTGTTATCCCACGTATGGCGGGTGGTGAAGTAACACCTCAAGCACTGGGTGCGTTAGCGAACGTTGCCGCAGAATACAACCTATACACCAAAGTAACCGGTGCTCAACGTATTGGTCTGTTTGGTGCTCAAAAAGACGATCTTCCAGAGATCTGGCGCAAGCTTATCGACGCTGGTTTCGAAACAGGTCAAGCGTACGCAAAAGCCCTTCGTATGGCGAAGACCTGTGTTGGCTCAACGTGGTGTCGTTACGGCGTTCAAGATTCTGTTGGTCTGGGTTCTTACATCGAGAACCGTTACAAAGGCATTCGTACACCTCATAAGATGAAGTTCGGTGTTTCTGGCTGTACTCGTGAGTGTGCGGAAGCACAAGGTAAAGACCTTGGTATTATCGCGACTGACGCAGGTTGGAACATGTACGTATGTGGTAACGGTGGTATGAAACCTCGTCACGCAGACCTACTTGCAAGTGACCTAGATAAAGAAACACTAATCAAGTACATCGACCGCTTCATGATGTTCTACATCCGTACTGCTGCGCCACTACAACGCACATCAGTTTGGATGGAAAACATGGAAGGTGGCGTTGACTACCTACGCGAAGTGATTGTTGAAGACAAACTTGGCATCAACACTCAACTAGAAGCTGATGTAGCGAAGCTTGTAGACGAGTACGAGTGTGAGTGGACTGCGACCATCAACGACGAATCACAACTGACTCGTTTCGCGCACTTCATCAACTCTGACAAGCGCGATGAAAACGTTGTGTTTGTACAAGAGCGTGAACAGCACCGCCCTGCAACCTTCACGGAAAAACATCCTGAAGCGAAAGGCGACATCCTACACGTAGCGATCACTGAAGCATAAGGGAAGGTTGATTATGTCATTTGAAAAGATTTGCCAAATCAGCGACATCGTACCGGGCACAGGTGTTTGTGCACTGGTTGATGGTCAGCAAGTTGCGGTATTCCGCCCAACACAAGCAGAAGAAGTGCTGGCGATCAGCAACACAGACCCGTTCTTCCAATCAAACGTGCTTTCTCGCGGTTTGATCTGTGAGCACCAAGGCGAGCTTTGGGTGGCTAGCCCACTTAAGAAGCAACGCTTTAACCTGACAACAGGTGCGTGCATGGAAGACGAGCGTTTTAGCGTGAAAGCGTACAAAACCCGCGTAACCAACGGCGAAGTAGAAATCTCTGCGTAAGCTTGGTTTTCATTCCCTCCTCTTAGGGGGAGGGAATGAACTGAAACCTAGATTCAATAGACAAAGGCTTTCCAAGCATCATCTCAGGGGAACAGGGAAGCGAGGTGTTGTAGACAGCGTTCAGGTGTCAACGGGAAGCCTTTCTCTATTCAATCTTTAACTTTTTAACTTTCAATTTTGGATAAGGACACATTCATGTCTACTGATTTTAAGCCTGCAGAATTCGTGCAAACCATGATCAATGTTGGTGAAGCGAAAACCAATACAAGCACGCGAGATCTTCTGCTTCGCGGTACGATGGCTGGCGTTATTCTTTCGCTTGCGGTGGTGGTTGCTATTACCGCGATTGTACAAACGGGTATCGGTCTTGTAGGAGCACTTGTTTTCCCCGTTGGTTTCGTAATTCTAAGTGTGATGGGGTATGACCTAGTAACCGGTGTTTTTGGTCTAGCGCCTCTGGCTAAGTTTGCTAACCGTCCGGGCATCACTTGGGGTCGTATCTTCCGTTGTTGGGGTCTTGTAGGCTTGGGTAACCTTATCGGTTCTCTGATCGTTGCTTACCTAGTGGCTATCTCTCTAACAGGTAACTTCTCTCTAGAACTGAACGCAGTAGCGAAGAAATTTGTGGCTGTTTCTACCGCGCGTAGCCTTGGTTTTGAAAACATGGGTATGGACGGATGGATCACGTGTTTCGTACGCGGCATCTTCTGTAACCTAATGGTATGTCTAGGCGTTATCGGCAACATGACAGCACGTTCAGTATCTGGTCGCGTAGCAATGATGTGGTTCCCAATCTTCATCTTCTTCGCTCTAGTATTCGAGCACACAGTAGTAAACATGTTCCTATTCCCACTAGGTATGATTCTAGGTGCGGATTTTGGTATCGCGACTTGGTTGAACTTCAACCTTATCCCAACCATCCTAGGTAACATTGTTGGTGGTCTAGTAATGACTTGTATTCCACTGTACCTAACTCACGCTAAAACTGCGCCTTCTATCAATGCTGAAGAAGAAGTAAAAGCGCAACCTGCAATGGCTAAATAACCATTAACGGGTAATTCGCTTAATATGGTCCCGCTTCTGGATGGGCGGGACTATTCTCTAACTAGATTTCAATTTTTAACTTTCACTTTCGCGACATATTTTATTGATTTAGCTATAAAAAGTAATAACTCCTTAGAGTGGTTTTAGCCCTAAGTGCATAACGCGAGTGTTACTCTTTATATCTAAATTTTTCGATAGGCGTTGATATGACTACTGCTCACTCATCTTTAAACAGCGGCTTTGTTTCTCTTGTTGGTGCAGGTCCAGGTGATCCTGATTTGCTCACAGTAAAAGGCTTAAAAGCCATTCAAGCGGCTGAAGTTGTGGTGTACGACCGATTGGTGTCGAAAGACATTCTTGAATTGGCTCACGCATCAGCAGAGATGATCTACGTAGGTAAAAAATTAGACTTTCACTGTGTGCCTCAAGATCAAATCAACCAAATCTTGGTGCAGAAAGCGCAAGAAGGTAAACGCGTTGTGCGCCTAAAAGGTGGGGACTCATTTATCTTTGGCCGTGGTGGTGAAGAGCTAGAAGAGCTAGCCGAATTTGGCATCAAATACGAAGTGGTTCCTGGTATTACGGCGGCGGCGGGTGCAACGGCATACGCTGGTATTCCATTAACGCACCGTGACCATGCACAAAGCGTTCAATTTATCACTGGTCATGTACAAAAAGATGGTCGTGAGATTGAATGGCATTCACTAGCGCAATCCAACAACACACTTGTGTTCTATATGGGGTTGAAGCAAAGCGGCCACATTATGGATAAGCTGATCACTCATGGGTTAGATCCTGAGATGTCATGCGCCATTATTGAAAACGGTACGCGCCCAGAGCAGCGCGTGCTCCAAGGAAAGTTGAACGAGCTATCGATCATGGCAGAGCAAGCCGTGAGCCCAGCATTGATTGTGGTTGGCAGCGTGACTCAACTTCACAACAAGTTGGATTGGTTCGCAAAGTAATACTGCCCAGAAGTGACTATATTTTACAGGGACTTTGCTGCCTCTGCATTTCTTGCTTACGCATAGGCATTTGATCAATGAGGTTGTTGATAAACGGCCAGTCTGTTTCTGCGCCCCAACGGTGCTTTTCTAGACCATCTTTACCAAGCAAAATAGCAGTATGAGAACCTTTTTCGACCTCATAAAGACGAGCTAGCATTTTTAGGTCGAACTCTTCTTTAAGCCAAGCAGGAAAAGTATAACCTTGTTCTGTAATGACCAGCGTGACGACATCTCTGTCTTCCAACTCACACTCATTCATAAGTGTTTCTAGCAAGAATTGTTTGACGTATTCATCATTTTCTGGCGCAAAGTAGAGCACACTTCTATGTGGCCAGTATTTGGAGTGCGCTGGATAACCAAATGCTGTCGATGACAAGATACAAGAAAGCAGTATCACTAGTAACTTTCCGCCCATGACAGTTTCCCTAGAAACCCAAATAACTTTTTATACGTTAAGTTTAGTGGAATTGGCTCATTGTGCTTTTTCCAAAACTGGCATAGGGTAGGCAGCAAATAAATTGAGCGTAGAAATAGATGAGTTCGGAAAGCAAACAAAAAATCGCCATTTTGGTTGATGTACAGAATGTGTATTACACCTGTCGCGAAGCGTATCGAAGCAATTTTGATTACAACCAGTTTTGGTATGTTGCCACACAAGGGAAAGAGGTGGTAAGTGCTCGTGCTTATGCAATTGCGAGCAATGATCCCAAGCAACGTCAGTTCCACCATATTCTTCGTGGTGTTGGATTTGAGGTGATGCTTAAACCCTACATCCAGCGTCGTGATGGCAGCTCGAAAGGCGATTGGGATGTGGGTATTACTCTCGATGCAATTGAAATTGCTCCCGAAGTTGAGGAAGTGATTCTAGTTTCGGGAGATGGAGACTTTAGTCTGCTAGTAGAGAGAATTCAGCAGCGCTTCAATAAAACGGTGACCGTTTATGGTGTACCTAAGCTAACATCCCAAACTCTGATTGATTGTGCCGACAATTTTGTCGCGATTGATGACGATTTCTTGCTGTAGTGAATAGTGCAATAAAGAAAGGCGAGTCACTCAGGCTGTACGAAACGTACAATGACTCGCCTCTAATTTATCGTTGATTTGGCTAGTTACGAAGGAATGATCATTTGCCCTAGCAAGTAACCCAAGCAACACGCACCAATCACGCCGATTAAGCCCACAGACATGAATGAGTGGTTGAAGTACCACTTACCAATCTTAGTTGTGCCCGAGGTATCGAAGTTCACAGTCGCAATATCTGAAGGGTAGTTGGGAATAAAGAAGTAGCCGTATACCGCTGGCATCAAGCCGATAAGCAGCGCAGGTTCCAAACCTAAGCCGAGACCAACAGGTAGCATCATGCGAGCCGTTGCAGCTTGAGAGTTCACCACAACCGACACAATGAATAACGCAAGCGCGAATGTCCAAGGGTAGTTGGTTACCATCTCAACGATGCCAGATTTAAATTGAGGCATAGCGTACTGGAAGTAGGTATCTGACATCCATGCAATACCGAAGATAGCAATCGCCGCCACCATACCAGATTTAAATACCACGCCATTTGGTACGTCGCGCGGGTCAGTTTTGGTCGCAAGCAAAATGATACCGCCGAAGCAGAGCATCATCATTTGAATCACAACTGCCATGCTGATTGGCTTCGAGCCATCTACGATGGTACGAATGTCTGGCCACATCGCGATAACGACGATAACCAAGATAGAAGCAATGAACAGCAATACAGAGTTACGAGCACTTGTTGGTAGTACTTCATCAAGAGACGTCGCAGTTGTGTTGAGGATTTTTTCTCTCCACACTGGATCTTTCAAACGCTCTTGGTATTCTTCATCGTCGTCTAGCTCTTTACCACGCTTTAGGCTGTAAAGTGACATCAACAACGTACCGAATAGCGTTGCAGGTACAGTAACGAGCAGAATTGAGAGCAGAGTGATCTCGTGTTGAATGTCGGAGAGTTGCGCCAAGTAGTAAACCACTGCTGCTGAAATTGGCGAGGCTGTGATTGCGATTTGAGACGCGACAGAAGCGGCAGCCATAGGACGCTCTGGACGAATGCCATTTTTAAGTGCAACGTCGCCAATGATTGGCATGATAGAGTAAACCGCGTGACCTGTACCAAGTAGGAAGGTCATAAAGTAAGTCACGAACGGAGCAATAAGGGTGACGCGTTTTGGGTTCTTACGAAGCACACGCTCGGCAACTTGCAGCATGTATTTCAAACCGCCAGCGGCTTCAAGAATGGAAGCACATGTTACCACCGCTAAAATGATCAACATAACGGTGACAGGAGGAGAGGTTGGCGGCATCTTAAAGATGAAGACTTCAATCACCAAGCCAATTCCGGATACGACCCCAAGGCCTATACCACCATAACGTGAGCCGATATACAGCATCACGAGCAAAAATAGAAACTCAAGATACAACATGTGGATTTCCTTATTCAAAACAGAGGGCTACATAGCCAAATTACCTCTTTGTATTGTCTCGATATTCAGAAAGAAAATACTTCATGTTGTTCACAATCCGCTGGATAAGAAACAGCAATATTCAATTATTGGCAATAACTCACGCTACACAGGGAAACTGTTAACACAGTTTTATCAGGGTGTTTTTATGCTGTGTATTTTTGCGATCATCTGAGCGTTAAATGCGAAGAGGTTTAAGAGTTTGTTGCTATTCATCGCATACGTAACCAGACCTTACAGCTTCACAGAACTCGGAAATACATTCATAACTAACCCTAAGAGTGCTTCTTTGTTATGAAAACGCAAAGGATAATAGTTTGCATTGCGATTGGTGCTTGGGTATAAAGGTGTCAGAATGACTACACCAACAATAAGCCATCATGTCTGAGCAATTTTTCCCGCAACTGTTTCAAACTTCGAGTGAGATTACACCTTACCTACACGGTGATATCGGCGAGATAGGGCAAGAAGCTATCCATATCGAGAATGATATCAACCCGATCATCCAAGGCCTTTACCAGCAAATCTCGGAGGCTCATCCGGAAGCGGGAAAAGCATATTGGTTGACAAGAACGTGGGATTTACTTTGTTGGCAGCCAGTTTATGTCGCATTCATCTCTATTTACGGTTACCACACGTTGCCAAACATTCGCGAGATAGCGCAGCACCTCAAACCTTGTTTTGTTTCTGGGTACCGATTCGCCGACGAAGCGCATATACATGGCGAGCCAGAAGCGTTGATAAAAGAGGCGGGGCGTCAAATCCGAGAACTGTTCGACTTCTATCAACAAGAGATGAGTCAATGGACACGCATTCGTCCTGGCTTCACCCATCAATTGATGTCGGACGGAATCATGGCTTGTTTAATTCGTCTCCAACAGCGCTTTCCGCAAATGACTAACTCGACACTTCAGGAGCATGCGGTCTTGTGGCTAAGCGCAATGGGTTTGGATGTTGATAATAGCCGCTCACTTCATGAGACGGAATCTGATCAGCCGCTAAAGTTAGTAAGAAAAAGTTGTTGTTTAGTCTATAAGTGTGAAGGCAGAAAGCTTTGTGCAGATTGTCCTCGTTTAGAGGAAAATCGACAGCTTATGAGCAAGAAGGTTCTTAATTAACATTTATTTAACTTGTGTAACAGTGCTCGATTTGAGAGTGAGAATAAGTATCATTGCATGCTCTTGTTGACAACAAAAAGATAAATACAATGATGAAAAGGACGTTTTCTTTCAATCTCATCGTACTTGCGATGAGCAGTGGATACGCAGTTAGCTCAATAGCAGCAGAAGATCTTCAACAAACATCGACTCCGAGCGATGAGCAATTGGTTGTTGTAGGCAGTGTGATGCCGAAATCGATCTCCGATATTCCAGGAACGGTTTGGTTTGTTGGCCAAGAAGAGATTGCTCAGCAATATCGTGCGGGCAAGACACTGGGTGATATTCTTTCTGCAACCATCCCTTCTTTAGACGTCGGCACCGGTGGTCGAACTAACTATGGTCAGAACCTTCGCGGTAGAGCAATGTTGGTAATGATTGATGGTGTCTCGTTACAGTCTTCTCGCCCGATTAGTCGTCAGTTAGACGCAATAGACCCATTCAACATCGAGCGAATTGAAGTACTATCTGGTGCAACCTCCATTTATGGTGCAGGCGCTACTGGTGGTGTTATTAACATTATCACCAAGAAAGCGTACTCGGATGACTTGTCGTTTGAATCCTACGTGAGTGGCACTACAGGCTTTAATAGCAGCGATGACTTTGATTACAAACTCGCTCAGTCTATCTCGGGTGGTAATGAGCGAATTACCGCTAGAGGTTCGGTTGTGTACACCGAGACACAAGGTGCATTTGACGCAAATGGCGACATTGTCACCCCAGACATTTCACAGGGCTCTTTGCAGTACAATTCAACGCTCGATGTTATGGGATCGACCGAGATTCAAATCTCCGATGCCAGCAAGTTAAACCTTGTCGCACAATACTATGACAGCCAGCAAGATTCGCCATACGGTTTGTACATTGTTAACAATAAATTTGTTGATGTACGAGAGGGGTTCGATTCCGACCGTGAACATGGTACAGAGCGAGTTCTCTTAAGTGCGAACTACGCTCACGACAGCGTATTCGGTCATCAACTGATAGGCGAGTTATCTTACCGTAGTGAAGACCAAACCTTTACTCCTTATTACCAAAGTGCCTCTCAACAAAAAACAGAAGTTTTTGCTGGGCGCTTAGCGTTAGCTAAAAGCTGGGAGTCATTCAAACTTGTTTATGGTGTCGATGCGTACTTAGACCGTTTTGAAAGTAACCAGGCTCTGTTCGATCCAACCATTGCGAACAGCTCTGGGAACTTAATTAATCGAACCTATGCCGAAGTGGGGCGTTACCCAGATGTTGATGTGGCGTCTTACGCAATGTTTGTCCAAGGGGATTACCAAATCAATCAAGATTGGTCAGTACAAGCAGGCTACCGCTACCAATACATGGACAATAAGATTGATGATTTTGTTGCCTATAGTATACAAAAGAAGATCGCATCGGGTAATGGTGTATCAGCGGATGCGGTACCAGGTGGCAGCACTGACTACTCTGTGAGCTTATTTAATTTGGGCACTATTTATCAGCTTAACGATGAATCTCAGCTTTGGGCGAACTTCTCTCAAGGTTTCGAACTCGCTGATCCTGCAAAGTACTACGGCCAAGGTAGCTACGATGCCGCGGATGCAAATGGTCACTACGCGTTGAACAATAGCATTAATGTATCTGACTCAAAAATGTCGGGCATCAAAACGGACAGCTATGAAATTGGTTACCGATTAGATACGGATACTGTCGCACTGCAAGCGGCGGGTTACTACTCGGTTTCGGATAACTCAATCAAGTATGACAAGAAGACGCTCCTAATCACCAATGTTGATGACGAGCAACGTGTATACGGTGCCGAAGCAAACATTAACTACTGGGTAAACCGTGATATTTTGTTAGGTGCATCAGGTCACTATGTGGTTTCTGAGCTGAAAACCAACGGTAAGTGGGAAGATCTAAGCGCGGGTAAAGCAAGTACATCAAAAGCGAACGCGTGGGCGGCTTACTATCAGGATGGCTATTCAGTACGTTTACAAAGCCAGACGATGTTTGATTACGAAGATGACGCAAACAATAAACTAGATGGATACACTACGTTTGATCTTCTTGGTAACGTAACACTACCTATCGGGCAGTTAGGTTTTGGTATTCAAAACCTATTTGACGAAGACTACACAACCGCTTGGGGACAACGTGCGCAGATTCTTTATGCAGCACACTACGATGCAGCAGCGTACGACTACAAAGGAAGAGGTCGCACATTCACACTGAACTACAGTGTCGAATACTAAAGCTAACTCTCTCCGAATATCAAAAAAGCCGCTGAAAGCGGCTTTTCTTTTAGGCTTGATCTGTCTGCGCTGTGTCTACAACGTTTTCCGTGTGTTCTGAAGCTTGGTTTTGTTCTTCAGCTTCCATTTTCGCGCGTTCAGCTTTGGAGATATAACGCGGCTTATTGCTCTTATGTAGCTTAGCGTTATGCTTCTTCTGCTTCGCTTTCAAGATCTGATTGATTTTCTTCTTGCGGTTCATGGTGGTGGTCCTTTAATTTAGCGAGGCAGGATAGTTACTTTTTTATCAAGTTACAACTAAATAAGCGCCGGTATCGGTCGCAAAATTCAAGTACGTTCCTATGTCCAATCATCTATCGCGTTTTAATGGAGCCCAAATGAAAACACTGTACACCGAACGTTTGATACTGCGTCTTGTGAGTGTAGATGATGCACCATTTATACTAGAACTTTATAACCACCCAGACTTCTACCGTTTTGTCGGAGACAAACAAATTCGTACCGAATATGAAGCGGCGCGTTACATAAAAGAAAACATGCTACGCATGCAACAAATTAAAGGCGTGAGTTTACTCGTTGTAGAGAAGAAAGAAGATGGGCAACCCATCGGGATTTGTGGGTTGGTTAAACGTGACACATTACAACACTATGATCTCGGATATGGATTTTTACCTTCCGCTTATGGCTACGGCTACGGAACGGAGTCTGCAACCGCAGTGCTGGAATACGCTAGAGAGGAAATGAAACTCGATAATTTGGTTGCCATCACCAACAATGACAATATTCGTAGTATAAGTTTGCTCAAAAAACTGGGCTTTGAGTTTGAACGAGTTGAGCAGCAATATGATAATGGCCGCACGTTAGAACTTTACACAATGATGTTGTGATTTTTGGATAGCGCATGAGCGATATTTTACTTGGCAAACTCGCCACTGAATTTAAGACAGTAAAAGCCATGGTAGAGGTTTACTGTCATGACCATCATGGAACAAAACGTGACTTATGCTCAGAATGTCGTGAGCTGCTTGAATACGCAGAAGTGCGCCTCGACCGCTGTCCTTATGGAGAGAATAAACCGACGTGTAATAAATGTCCGATTCACTGCTACAAACCAGAGCCGAAAGAACAAATGCGTTTGGTCATGCGTTACTCTGGCCCCAGAATGTTACTGAAACATCCCATCTTGGCGGTTCGTCATTTGCTTCATGAAAAGCGCATGGTACCGGAAAAGCCTGCAGCGAACGCGTCAAACCGTCACAAGCGTTTATCTAAACAAAAATGCGAAGAATAAAAAACGAGGGCGGCATGCCCTCGTTTTCGTTGAGTTCGTTGAGTAGAAGCGGCGTGATTAGAGGCCAGCGGCCATACGCTGCTTGGTTTTGCTCGCAGCAAGTAGCATGTATACGCCAGTCGCAACCAAAGCGGCAAACAAGTAGCCTAGCAAGCCGTGTTCTTGGCCCATGAATTTATCAGCGACAACAGGACCAGCAACAGAGCCGATGCTGTAGCTAAACAGCATGACTTGTGTCGCAGAGACAATAAAGCGTTCATCAAGACCTTCGCAACCTAAGTTGATTGCAATCGGGTACAAAGCAAAAGTAGCTGCACCTAAAAAGAATAATGCAGCAGCCAATACCACGGCTGACGAGGAAATAAACGTCATACCGATCGAAAAAATACCCAAAATACAGAAAAACGCCATTAGCACTGTGCGGCTCATGTATTTGTTTAACGCGGTCACCATTGGTTGAACTAGCATGCCACCTAGAATCACTAGCGCCATCAATGTACCAATGTCTTGATGGCTAATTTTACGGTTAGTTAACTCAACTGGCATTAATCCGTAGATCGCGCCTAAGGTCAAACCTGAAACAATACAACCAATAATTGCTGCATGGTTTAGTTTGGCAATTTGCTTAAATGATAAAGCGGTTGATTCATGGCTGTTTGGCTGCTCACACTCAATGAACATTAGCACCAGCATCGCCATTAGGATCAACGTCGTGATCGCAATAAACGGAACGCCGCCACTTACGCCAAGCACGCCAATACCAAACTGGCCTAATGCTGAACCACCATAAAGCGATAGCATGTACAAGCTCAAACGTTTCGCACGCGATGCTTCGTCTCCAGACATTAGCCAAGACTCAACAATGACAAAAACACCAGCAACCGCGATACCCGCAATAAAGCGAGCGGCAAGCCACATCAATCCGTTAGCAAACACGGGTAGTGTGACGATAGTTAGCGAAAATACGGCCAAGCAACCAATAAACGCGTTACGGTGACCAACTTGACGTACGATACGTTCAATAAAAATAGCACCGGTTAATAAGCCGCCATAAAACACACTCGCCAACCAACTCGCGTAATCTGCTGAGATGTTGTATTCACCGAGCATGAGAGGGATCAAGCTCATTAAATAGCCCGAAGCCACCGCATAAAGAGACAGTGCGACGACTGGAACTGTAACTCGTGGTGATGCTGCAGGAACGACTGTGTTTTCCACTGTTTTGCGCCTATAAGTTAAATGAAATCTAAGGGTTATTCGGCGCGAATATGAGGCTAATAGTTAGGCAAGTAAAATGATAAATTTAAGTCGTTTCGACAAATAATATTTATTAACTAGATAGGTTGATAAGTTGCATAAAAACGCCAACCTACAAACAAGGTTGGCGTGGAAGGTTATTTAGTAAGTGCTTGATTTAACCATTGATCAAATTGAGTTTTAGGTAACGCACCATTGATCATATCAACACGTTGACCATTTTTGAAAACCATAATGGTAGGAATGCTGCGAATACCAAATTGCGCCGCAAGTTGTTGTTGAGTTTCGGTATCAATCTTAACAAAACGAGCCGTTCCGGCTTGCTCATGAGCAACATCAGAGAAAACAGGAGCAAAACCAACGCACGGGTTGCACCATGGGGCCCAAAAATCTACTACAACAGGCATATCACTTTGTAATAGAGCAGAAAAGTTATCTTGTGTACCTTCGATAGGCGAGCCGTCTAAAAGTGCACTTTTACATTTACCGCAAGTTGCAGATTCGGCAACGCGCTCATTAGGGACACGATTTAGACCGCCGCACGAAGGGCAGCGAGTTTTAAACGATGACATGACTTCTTCCTTTATTACGTATTGATGAAAACATGACTTACCAGTCAGCCTCATTATTTGTATACTTATTTTTTAACCTGCCGAAATAACGCAGCGCAGGTTTGTATTTGAGCCTAAGGTTCTAAGAAATTTTATTAAAATACAACAATAAATAGGTCTGCGATGACAAATTACTACGCTGAAATTACAGGTTGGGGGAAATGTGTTCCGCCAGCCGTGCTCTCTAACGATGATCTTAGCACTTTCCTCGATACTTCCGATGAGTGGATTCGTACCCGCACTGGTATCGAAAACCGCCGTATTAGTCATGTAAACACGTCAGACATGGCGACCGTTGCTGCTAAACATGCATTAGCTCGAGCAGGCGTCGATGCAACAGACGTGGATTTAATCATTGTGGCGACTTGTTCACCAGATTCATTGATTCCAAATATCGCGTCTAAGGTACAGCAGAACCTAGGTATTCGTGCAGCCGCTGCCTTTGACTTAAATGCCGCATGTACGGGATTTGTCTATGGCCTAGAAACGGGCACACGTTTGATTCAATCAGGTAACTATCGTAACGCGATCATTATTGGTGCGGAAAGATTGTCTTTCTACATCGATTGGGCAATGCGAGATACCGCTGTTCTATTTGGTGATGGTGCGGGCGCCGTTGTGTTATCAAGAACGGAAAAAGAAACGGGTTTACTACAGTCTCAAATCGGTTGTGACGCAAAAGGCCGCGATATTCTGTCCGTACCAAAGTTTGGTACTTGTATGGATCGCTTTGCGGAAGACAACGGTTACTGGGATTTCAACTTTGTAGGACAAGAAATTTTCAAACGTGCAGTAAAAGGCATGGGGCTAGCTGCGAAAACCGTACTGAAAGCATCACAGTTAACGACGGAACAAATCGATGTTGTGATTCCGCATCAAGCGAATATTCGTATTATTCAAACCTTGTGTGACCTGTCTGGAATTCCACACGACAAAGCGTTTGTTAACATTCAAAACTATGGCAATACTTCAGCTGCGACGGTGCCAATTGCATTGTGTGAAGCGGTAGAGCAAGGTCGAGTTAACCCAGGTGATAACATGCTTCTTGCTGCGTTTGGTGCAGGTTTGACATGGGGTGCGGCAGTATTGAAATGGGGTGACCGCGTAACGCCAATTGGTGAAAGTGATGCGGTTCTGCCTGAATGTGAGCAATCCGCGCTAGAATTACTTGAACGTGCCATTAAGCTGTGTAACGAACGCCGTCGCGACGAGGTGTAACGGACACTTTGCAAACATAAGATGAGTAAGGGAGCGCGAGGCTCCCTTATTTGATGATGTGTTCTACAGCTAACCTGTAAAATATCTTAAGCCATAAAACCCAGGTTTGAATGGGTAAAATTACGGATGTTCGGGAACACGTATTCCAGTGCAGCGTTATCACTCACGCCCATCCACTGTGCTAGTGTTGAACCAACTTGATCAGCGGCAATTTTGGGTATGAGTCGGCCTTGAGAGTAATCATCGTTTCCGCCCAGTATTAGTTCCGGCCATGTACCGATAGGTTGTTTCCCATTTACCGCGCCTCCAATTAATAGTTGATGGCCACCCCAGCCATGATCAGTACCATTTCCGTTGCTCATCATCCGTCGACCGAAGTCAGACATAGTGAAAGAGGTGACTTGCTTGTTTAGCCCTAACCGTTCGACCGCACGATACATTGCTAAAAGGTTTGTCGCGAGATCCTCAAGTAACACTGGATGACGTGCCAGTTGCGAATCGTGTAGGTCATACCCAGAGTGTTTAACGAAAAAGACTTGTCGTTGCTGCTTCAGGACATCTTGGCTTGCTATCAATTTGTACACGGTTTGCATCTGCTTGCCGAGCGTCGATGACGTAAACAGCGGCTCGTCAGCAATATGGTTGAGTTGCTCGCTCAGTACACTACTCATTACCATCGACTCATCAACCATCAAATTAAAATGACCATTAAATGGATTGTCAGTTTGATGAGAGAGAAGGCGATCATAGATCCCCTTGTATAGCGGGTTATCAATCGCGGTAAGCTGAACTGCGCGATCTTTTTTCAGGACGGTTTGGCGGTGTTCCATTGCCCGTAACCAAAGCGAGTTGCCATGCACACTGTATAGCGGTGTTATTTCTGATTCAGAGTTTAATACATCCAACATTCTGCCAGCCCAACCAAGATTTTTAGACTCGCTCATTCCACCAAGTAACCAAGCGTCTGTTTGAGAATTATGAGAAAACAGTTGCTCGGGAAGTGATGCTTCACCTTGCTCAATAGCTTGTTTGGTGACGGGATGGTTGAGAATGCCACTATTGAGCACGATGCTGGCATCGCCTTGTTCGAAAACGGAAGTTAACGCATTTAACTTTGGGTGTAAGCCGAGCTTCACTGGGTGATTTGAGCTATCGACAGCACTTAAATTGATAGGGAGTATGTCTTCTTTGGCGACAGAGAGTGGCCCTCTGACTTTGGAATATTGACGATAGTGCGCCTCCGATAATGGCAGTATGGTGTTGAATGCATCGTTTCCGCCTGCTAAATACACACATATTAATGCTCGAAAGTCATTGGATGGCGCTGCGAGAGAGTAACCTGGCAGACTAAGAGAGGCTAGTGCGCCCATCGATAGCGTGCTTTGTATAAAATGTCGTCGTGAAATATCCATAATTCACTCCTAATCCTGAATATAGAATTCGTCGCCAGAAATGGCGGTAAATATCACTAGAGCGAGTTTTGTTGTTGGCACATAGTCCCCACGATAATCATTCAGGGCGGTGAGCATGAGCTCTTTCAATTCAGCAGAAGCCGTTCCAGCAAAGAAACGCTCGTTAACCAATTCGACTAAGGCACGGTGATCGTCCAGAAGAAGATAAAACTCGTTAAGATCGAAGTGGTAGGAATCACCACCTCCTCTACGAGTGCTGGTTAACATATAGTTGACCAAATCGGTATAAACAGACCAATTGAGAAGTTCATACTCTGGAGAGTTAATACCAGACTCCGTAAACTCGTTAGACGGCTGATAGTCTGGAGAGTAAAAATTAAACACGGAAGGAGAACGAAGCGGCCCTTGATTAGCGATGTTCATCATCGTTGTTGCGTCTTCGTAACGTGATCCTTTAATCGTAAAACCTGATGCTCGATGAAAATTAGTCAGGACCAGTATCGGTTCTTTCACTTTTATAGGCGGGGTATCCGTCATCCCTAATGCTTCAGGGTCGAGCAATATGGCTCGAACAACGGCGGTTAGATCGCCTTTTTCTCCTTCCCCATTGTTGTTAAATATCGTAGCAACACGCGCGACGTACTCTGGGCTTGGATTTGAACTGACCAAACGTTGGATAAGTAACTTTGAAACAAATGGAGCAACATTTGGGTGAGACATCAACATATCAATCACTTTTGAAAGCTCTTCTTGTGCGGTTAGACCCGATGGGATCACGTTCCCTAGAAATCGCTTCTCGCCGGTGTCGTGCCGTTGACTGATAACTCGCATCGGTTTCACGAATGCGATGTCGGAATTTTTCCATCCAGTTAATGCTCGCGCGAGCTCTTGAATATCAGTTTGATTGTACGTGGGGATAGGTTTGCCTGTTGCGTGGTTTAGCTTTTTACTGCCATCTAAATTGAGTTCATACAAACCGATAGTGAATAACTGCATTAACTCTCGAGCAAAGTTCTCATCGGGAAGCGTTCCTGTCGCACTATTTTCTTTTGCACTACCGAGCATAGACAAATAGCTCCCCATGACTGGATGGATGGAAACGTCATACAACAGGTCTCGGTAGTTGCCAAACGCATGCTCAACCAACAGATCGTAGTAATTCACTAACCCTGTAGGTTTGCTGGAAAGAACGCCGCCATAACGAGAAACGACTACGATCTGACTCAATGCATAAGCCGTTCGCTGCCTAAGCTGATCTTCAGCAGTAACAACAATTTGATACCAAGCATTTTCGCGGTTTGACTGTAGGCCTTTAGAAAAAGGCGTTTGATAAAGTGGTTGATGGTAGGTTGCTGGCAGGTTGATTTGTTTCTGTATCCAATCCTCTAACCCGTTTTCCCTAACCTCATTAATTAACGCAGGTGTTGGTCCAAAAGAGGTTTGATAGAGAAAACGCGCAACGGTTTGATCGGATGGGGATTGCTGTATTTGTGCTGATACATTAGGCACATGGCTCAGCAATAAGATAGCCAATCCTAGTACCCAAGCAGAGATTTTATTTAGCTTCTGACGTCTCATAGTTAACTCGCTTACCCGAAGTAACGATTTAAGTCCATTTAACGGGAGTTATTAAGCTCTTTTGAGCTGTTTAGTAAATTTATGAAAATCAAGCAGCTGCATAGGCGAGTATAGTAGCTATAAGTGGTGAACAAAAAACTCAAACGATGAATTTGGTACTATAGTGCTAGAAGTTTTTGATGCTATTTTTCTAAGATACTGATATTAAATATGGCCAATGAAGAGTAACAAGCAGAGATATCGCAATGGATATAGAAGGGGGACAGCTAAAGTACGGTTAACAAGAGATTGGTATGTTTGTTAAGGCTTAAGTTAGTTTCAAGAAATTATTGAGCCAATAAATAAAGTCCATTGGTTTGCACAAGAGAAAACCACACGGATGTTCTCTTGTACAAAGCAACAAAGGTTATTTTCGGGCAAGCTTATGGTGAGCACGAGAAAAGTGATCGGCACAAAATGCGCCCACAATCGAGAGTTCGCCAGCCAGACAAAGCGAAGCTGCGACTTCGGCTAACGCTTTCGCATTGCCGTTGCCGTGCAAACCCAAAATATCCAAACATGCTTTTTGCGTTGGAAGGCCAGTACCACCGCCAACCGTTCCCACCATGATGTTTGGCAAGGTCACGCACGCGTACAAGTTGCCTTGAGCGTCCACATCCATACGAGTGATTCCAATGGCAGACTCTGCAACGCAAGCGGCATCTTGACCACAAGCAATGTAAAGCGCGGCAAGGGCATTTGCGTAATGCGCGTTGACGCCAATTGTCCCGCTGAGTAAACCACCCACCGTGGTCATTTTGCCAAATTGAACCATAGACTCCGGCGTCGTATGCAGATATTTTTCCACCAACTCAGCAGGAATGGTCACTTCGGCGGATACTTTCTTACCGCGTACCGAGCGCAGTGTGTGTGCGTTTGGTTTTTTGTCGCCTGATAAGTTGCCATCCAAGAATGCTTGAGTTGGTTTGATTGGGCTGGTCGCCAAAATATGATGGAACACTTCGTTTGTTGCGATGGTCACCATGTTTTGTCCGGAAGCGTCACCAGTCACGTATTCAAAGACCAAATAAACATGGTTTCCTTCGATATTTACATTGATGTCTTTGAGTTTGCCATGTGAGGTGGTGGATTCCGCAATTTGACGAAATACGTCAAACTGGGTCACAACCCAACTGACGAACTGGCCGGCGTCAGCAAGGTGATTAAAGGCGAATACTGGTGTTCGGCTCACCCCTTCACTTAGTAACAATGCGCTCGCGCCACCAGCGGCGGTGATAAGATTTGCGCCACGGTTGTAGGAAGCGACTAACGCGGCTTCTGTCGTTGCGAGCGGAACCAAAAAGTCATCGTTCGCATACAAGCCGTTGACGCGCAAAGGGCCTGCAATGCCGACCGGCACATTAACAGTACCAATGAAGTGCTCGATGTTGTTGGAGTAAGCATCGCGGTGTGACTGCGTGAAAGGATCAAGGAGATGATCTTTATTGGTCACGTGTTCCAATACTTGCCAACGGCGCGCCAAATGCTTATCCGATAGGCCAGGGCTTAAGCAGAGACGTTTCTCTGGCTTGTGAAACTTCGGTTCTAATGCCGATTGAATCTTACTGCTGGTTTCGATATCGGAAAGGGCGGAGCTTTGAACAGGGTTATCTTGGTTTAACTTCGGCATACAAACGTTAACTGAAAAATCGAACCAGAGATTGTAGTGATTGAGGCTTTGATTACAACGTTGATTATACGTTTTGCAACAAATACCACTGTGTAAGCGCCTTTATTATCCAAGTGATTTGATATTGGAGCGACGAATTTATCGGACATAAATGGGTTTTGACAATGAATGTTGAGTAAATGGTAGATCCGGGAGGTTATGGCTTTTAGAGAAACTGGCCTGTAGGTGTTTTGATTCGACAAGGTGTAAGCATGAGTGCCTTAAGAGCGGAATGGTTCAATCTATGAAAGGAATAAATTGTCTAACCCAGTCCCTTGGGTCAGACGTTAGTTTGAATCGGTTGTTCAAAAACTAGTTGAAGGCGCGAGCCACACGTCCCGCACTTTGAATACGGTAATGGCCAACGTAAGCAGGAACAAATACAGATTGTCCCTTCGCGGCGGTTAACGTCTCACCGTTATCACTGATGAGTGTCAGGTCGGCATCAATCGCCATCAAAATCTCTGCGCTATTGGCATCAACCACTTCATTGTTCGGTTGGTTAAGAATGCTGAAACTAAAGTCTGCCACTGGGACCGGATAAAGGCTTTGGCAACCATCGGCATTGGGTTCTAGAACAAGGCTGTTAAACGGCTTAGGCACAAAGTCTGTGCATTTAACCAGTTCTTCAACATCCATGTGTTTCGGCGTGAGTCCTGCACGCAAAACGTTATCTGAGTTCGCCATGATCTCTAATCCCGTACCTTTAATGTAAGCGTGTGGCGTTCTTGCGCTCAGGAACATCGCTTCGCCAGGTTGCAGCGTGATGACATTCAACAGTAATGGCGCAAACAAGCCGACATCGCCAGGGTATTGAGTGGATAGATCCAAGATGAGCTGGAAAACGTCGCTGTCAGTGCCTTGCTCCGATTGACGTGAAGCGTGGGCAAGAAGCTGTTTCAGTGCTCGCTCTTTTGTTTCTCCTTCCATGGTAAGAATGTGCACAAAGAAATCGCGTAAACCTTGTGAGTTGATTTCGCGTTTGAATGTGTCAAGAGGCGCGCGTAGCTCATCGATATCGCAAAGGCTAAATGCCTCAATAATCTCGGCATACGAGCGAAAACCGTTCATGGCTTGGTAACTTGTCAGCGCGTACACCAACTCAGGTTTGTGGTTTGGATCCTTGTAGTTACGATGGCTTGCGTTTAGTGGGATCCCGGCACTTTGTTCTTTTTCGAAGCCTATTTCGGCATCTTGTTTGCTTGGGTGAACTTGAATCGACAGTGCATGTTCGGCCGCTAAGATCTTAAACAGAAAGGGCAGGTCGCCAAATTTCGCTGCGGTTTCTGCTGATAAGTAAGCGGGTTGGTTTTGTTTGATCAGTTCAGACAAAGGCAGCGTGTTTTGCTCAATCTGAACTTCAGAGCAGCCGTTTGGGTGAGTACCCATCCATACTTCTGCTTGAGGCTCATTCGTTTCGTTAGAAAAGCCAAACAAATCGTGAATAGAAGAGGTGCTTCCCCAAGCGTAGTTTTGGATTTTGTTGTTCATTTGAAAGAAGCTATGCGATGAAATAGTGTTCAAATTCATGAATTTTTCCCATAGTTAACCCTCCGAACTGAATCGGAAGAAAAATTGAGCAGAGATACGTTAAATAAGGTGGGCGAGCGCGGTTAGGTCACTCGCCAATTTGCCCGAAGGGCGATAAGTCGATTTACAACCGAGGTTTTGGTTCGAGTGGTTTTCGTGATGGTTGCGCTTGCAAAAATGGCAGTAACAAAAGGCCAATGACGGCTGCACAAACTGAAATGGTGATGAAGAAACCCGTCCAATGATATTCTTCAAGAATTAACGCCAGTGGATAACCAGACAATGCTGCGCCCATGTAGGCGAACAAGCCCACGAATCCTGTTGCCGCGCCGGCAGAATCTTTGTGAGAGCACTCCGCCGCCGCCATACCGATCAGCATTTGTGGTCCAAAGACAAAGAAGCCGATGGAGAACAATCCCGCGGCTTGGAACGCAAAGTTGGTCAGGGGCATCAGCCAAAGCGCAGAGACAGATAAAAAAATCCCAATCGCGAACAGCAAGTTCATTGGTCCGCGGTTACCGCCAAAGAGTTTGTCTGAACCCCAACCCGCAACTAATGAACCAACAAAACCGCCGATTTCAAACATCGACAGAGCAGCGTTGGCGTTAATCAGGCTATAGTGATGCTGCTCGGTTAAATACAGGTTTCCCCAGTCGTTGATTGCGGTTCGGACGATGTAAACCAACACATAACTGAACGCGAGTAGCCAGATGTATTTGTTGTTAAATACGTACGATTTCAGAATTTCTCGGTAGGTGAGGCCACGTCCGTAATTTTCTTGCGCAAGTTCTAGTGCGTCGTTGCGCCATTGGCCGACACTTGGTAAACCCATTGTTGTGGGTTTGTCGCGCAATCGCCAACAAACGAATAGACCGAGTAATACCCCGATGATGCCGGGTAGAATAAAACCTTCACGCCAGCTGTAGTGCAACGTTATATAGCCCACCAAAATAGGGATCAGCGCGCCACCAACGTTGTGTGCGGTGTTCCAAATCGCCCATAAGAAGCCACGCTCGGAACGTGAATACCAAGTGGTTAACAGCTTGGAGCATGAAGGCCAGCCCCAGCCTTGGAACCAGGCGTTTAAGATCCACAGAGTAATGAAAGCCGCGAGTGAGCTAGAAAAACCGAACGCGATATTGACCAGACCTGTCGCAATTAATCCTAATCCCATGAAATAACGAGGGTTAGAGCGATCCGAAATCGTGCCAGAAATAAACTTCGAGCAGCCGTAGGTGATGTAGAAAAGTGTACCGATAAGACCCAAGTCGCCTTTATCTAAGCCAAGGTCGGTGATCATCGCTGGTGCTGCGTAGTTAAAGGTCTTACGGGTAAAGTAGAAACCTGCGTAGCCGATGTACATCCCCAACATAATGTGCAAACGCCAATGGCGGTAACGCTGGTCGATTTGCTCGTTGCTCAGACTCGGTTGAGTAAATTTAGGTGAACGTAAAAATCCAAACATCTTGAGTTACACCTTAGGTAAAGTAATGCTGATTTGTGTGCCGATCACTTGATCGCTGGTGGAGTAGATAACCATTTTTCCACCTAACGCGTGCACACGCTCTTGCATGCCGCGAACGCCCATGCCTTTCATGCTGTCCTGAACTTTGAAACCGACACCATCATCGTGAATCATTAGTGACACCGCCGCTTCTCCGATCGTCAGTTCAATACTGATCAACTGCGCTTCTGCATATTTGGCGGCGTTATTCAATGACTCTTGGCATAAACGGAATAGGGTGACTTTGAGCGTGTCACTCAAGTTGGTGTAATCGCCTTGCCAGTTCAGTTGAACAGCCGTTCCGTGATTGGCAAATTCCATCTCTCGCGTCAGTTGCTCGACGGATTCTTTCAAGTCCAAATCATCCAGCATTTTTGGTCTTAGCTTGCTTAACAGTCGCTTAGTGGTGTCGTACACGTTTAGGGAAAGCCCTTCGATCATGTCGGCGCAACCCACGCTTGTTTCGGCGTTATTTACCCGCTTAATGATGTTGGCTTGTGTGCGGATCGCCGTGATGTTCTGTCCAATTTCGTCATGTAGCTCGCGCGCAATATCGCGTCTTACCGATTCTTCCGCTTTGATAAGCTGGCGAGACAAATTCTGATTGCGTGCAAGTTCGCCGCGCAGTTTGTGATTGAGGTCTTTTTGTTTCTGAACCCCTAAGCCGAGCATAATGCCGGTGATGGTTTGCGCCGAGAGAGATAATAACAAATCGGTGATTTCTAGATTTGATACGCCGCTGCGAGCCGCAATCAGCGCAATGCTGTTGAGCATGGTGGCGAGTAGAGCACCTTGCCAGCCGTAATGCAGAGCAAGCACGATGATTGGAATCGCCATACAAAACGGCGCAAATCGTTTTAGCTCTTCAGGCAAACTGGTTTGCACCAAAATACTGCCGATCAAAAGTAGCGCATAAAGCACGATATGACGCACCTGAAATACAACGGCATTACTTAGTAGGAGAGAGCTAAGCGGAGACCAACGACTTTGGAACAAATAACTCCATAACAAGTAGCACATAGGCACCACGAGCAAGCCTCCAGAAATGCTAGCCAGCCATACCATGTAAACCGAAGGAACGTGAAAACCAACGGCCATCACATTAATAAACGCGCTAATGATAATGACTGCGCTCATCACGGCTAAATGGCGGTTTTGGTCTCCGTAGTAGTATTTTTTCGCAATCAGAGTGACCGGGATACTGGCAATGCTCGCAATCAGCACGGTAAGCCACTGCGGTTGACCCAGTAAGATCGCAAGTGCGATGGAAAGTCCCCACTCCGAAAGGTAAATCGTCGGCCAATAAGCGGTGCGAGTGTGCAGGGCGACACCTAATCTTAAAGCGAAAGGAAACAATAAGATCGCCAGTTCGGGATCATTGACAAAGTAATAGGCAATCACCCATAAGCAGAACCAGGCGCAAGCCATAACAAATAGTCCGCAAATGGTGGTAACAGCGTAAGCTCGCATTAAAAGGACTCTTGAGAAAATAGTTTGGCGAGCTCAACGTTGTTTTTCACGCCGAGTTTGTCGATGGCATTCGCACGATGCACATGCACGGTCTTGTGGCTCAAGCCAAGCTCTGCCGCGACAGACTTTACATCCAACCCGGTCGCAAGTAGCTGACATACCTCGTTTTCACGTTTTGTCAGTTGGCATAGAGAGGTGGTGTTGTCGCTAGGCGTTGCAAGTTTAAGTGCAATATCTGATGTGAGGTAACAGCCGCCAGAAGCACTGGTTCTCACGGCTTGAATAAGTTCGTCTGGGCTACAGCGTTTACTAAGATAGCCTTTTGCACCTAGCTTTAGTGATTTTTCCACCATCGCAGGGGAGTCATGCACGCTAAGCATCACGCAGGCAATGCCAGTTGGTATTTCGCTAAGAAAGTTTAAGCCGCTTTCATCTGGCATGGAGATATCTAGGATGACGACATGAGGGTGTACCGCAGGCAAGCCTTTGCGCGCTTCGGCGACAGAGCCGAATTCACCGACAACGGTAATATCACTTTCTAAATTTAATAATTGTGCGAAACCTGAACGCACGATGACGTGATCATCAACTAGAGCAACATGAATCATTATTACAACCAAATAGAGCAGACGACTAACAACAATAAGCTCCAACAGGAGCCAATAGAAAAACCTTTAATGATACTGAATTGATCAACTCATTTTAATGATCTTGCACGCTTTACCGAAGTAAAGCGCGCAGAGAAGTTAGGCTTGGTTTTGTGCAAGTTGAAGCTTCTTCGCGTGTCGAATCTTCTTCTCTTCCGCGATAGCGACGAAAGCAAGCAAAACAATACAAATCATGGCGGAGGTATCTAGAGCTGCGAAGGTACCTTTCCAACCTGTTAAGCCGAAGATAGGTGTACCGTCTGCAATCATACCGAGACCAAGTTTCGCGAAGCTGTCACCGATTAGGTAAGCGAATGTACCTTTTACGCCGTCAGCCACACTGATTGCTTTTTTAGGGACAAAACCAACCGCGGCAACACCGATAAGAAGTTGCGGACCAAACACCAAGAAGCCCAATACAAATAGTGAGGCCAAGTACATGAACTCGCTAGTGGCGTGCTGGTAGAACTCAAGCGATACGATGATCAAGCCAAGAGACACACAAGCAACCAATGCACGGCGACCGTTTGCTAGGTCAGACAGGTAACCCCACATCAAAGTACCCACAAGCGCACCGACTTCGAATAGAGTAAAGCCTGAGATTGCCGTTTCTTTTGACAGACCAAGCTCTTGGTACGCGTATACCGTTGACCATTGGTCGATGCCGATACGAACGATGTAAAGGAAGATGTTGGCAAAGCAAAGTAGCCAGATAACTTTGTTTTTAAGAACGTATTCAACAAAGATTTCTTTTTTGGTCATCTGGTTTTCTTCTGCGGCGGTGTCTTCTTCACTCACTGCTTCATCGAAAAGTTCTTCTACTTTACCTAAACCATAAGCTTCTGGAGAGTCGCTACCAAAGCGCATACCGATAAAACCAACGATGATCGCGATGATAGAAGGGAACACGAACATGCCGATTACGTGGCCGTCGAATAGGTAGTTAGCACCGAAAAGAGCAACACCCGCTGCGCCCGCACCACCAACGTTGTGTGACATGTTCCACAAGCCTAGGTAAGAGCCGCGTTTGTTACGAGGTGTCCATTTTGTAATGGTTGAGTAACTAGAAGGGCCACCAGTACTTTGGAAGAAACCACTCAGAGCGTAGAAAGCCACCATCAAGAACAGGCTTGCACTACCGCCGCCCATGCTGAAGCTGAAACCAAGCATTGCAAGACCAGAAAGGATCAGCATAAAAGGGAGGAATTGCTTGGTGTTCTTACCGTCAGCGTAGTAAGACACAACGGTTTTACCGATGCCGTATGTGATGGAGAAGCCAAGGCCAATAAGACCTAGGTCTGTCATGCTCAAACCGTAAGTTGAGATCATGTCGTTTTGCGCGACATTGAAGTTCTTACGAATCAAGTACATGGTTAGGTAGCCGATGAATACGACCAAGTAAGATTGGATGAACGGTTTAAACCACATCTTTCTTCTAACTTCGACAGGAAGATCGAGGGTCGGCTTCCGCACCTGTTCGAGGAATTTTAACATGATGAACTCTCTTGTAATTGTTTTAGAAACACAACGGAGACCGTTATGCGCTCTTGTTACCTTTGACTGAGCGGAATTCTAGAGAGTGGTTTTGTGAGGCACATGAGATGGTTGCCTAGATCGGCTAGGAAAAATTCCTAGAAATGCCTAGGAAGGAGGAAAAGCGTGAAAAGAGTCACACAAAATCCTTACTAATCTATGGGTTTTTGACTGGGTTCTTATCGGATTGGAAAGCGTTCAAATGCAAGCGGGTTAATATGCGTAAGCTTAGTGCAGACAAGGGGTGAGCACGTTTGGTTGGAGAGAATAGTGGCTTGTCGCTAAGTATCAATTGGGAATGAGAAGCAAACAACAGAAACCCGGAGGTCTCTGTTAGAAATATTAGGAATTCGGTTAGGTTGACGTGTTAAGGCGCAGGGCTGTATAGACGCGGCGAGCCGTGTTTTGGTAAGTGAATTAGGTTCAAATGGTTTCTTCTTGCCCATTCGACGGTTAACGCTGTAGGCGCAGATAAGCAAACCAGAGTGGGGATACGCGCGCGAACGGCTTTGTGGATCAACTCCAAGCTGCAACGGCTTGTCATGATTGCGAAGCCACTTTGAGGCTCGATGTGATTGTTGGCCAATGCGCCAATCAACTTATCTAGCGCGTTGTGACGGCCGATGTCCTCTCGGCACAACTTGATGTTGCCTTGTAAATCTGCAAATAAAGCGGCGTGTAACGCGCCAGATTCACGTGCGGCTTCTTGATGCAGTGCGACTTTGTCTCGCAGCCCTTCAAATACATCGGAGCGCGGAGGAAGAGACGGTGTCAGCGGCGCCAAATCAGGCAAAGCTTGTTCCAGAGCCTCGACGCCACAAATCCCGCATCCGGTTGTGCCAGCAAGATTTCGGCGCTGTGTTTTTAACGCCCAGAAAGCGCGGTTGCTGATTTCCACTTCCGCATAGTGAGATTCGTGATCGCCACCAATTTCAATGTCTTTGATCTCTTTGAAGTCGTGGACAATGCCTGTGCTTAGGCTAAATCCTTTCACGAAGTCTTCCAGATGGCCTGGCGTCACCATCATGACCGCTTGGCTAATGCCGTTGTAGCTGATAGCTAAGGCGGATTCACTCGCCAGCGACATTTGTTGTACTGGGCGGCCATCAATCAATTCTCGGTAATTGAACGCACTTGGTTGAGGTGGTGCTTGATTGAAATCGGACAGTTCAAAATAAGATTGAGTAGTGCATCTCATGAAATCACCTCATAATCCGTTATGTATGCCAAACATTGACGTGTGGATTCTTGTTATCGATTGAATATGTTTTTTGCTTCTGCGAAGCACTGATCGGTTAGCGCGGAGAAGGGTTCTTGTTTTCGCTTTAACAAACCTAGTGGGGCGTGAACGGCGGCTTCTTCGATAGGGATAATGCGAAGCGTATCGTTCAACTCTTCCAATCCACAATTCAGAGGCATAATGGCGCAACAAAGGCCACTGGTTACTGCTTGGATCAAGTGAAAGGTGGAGTTACTTTCAATGACGGTTTGCGGAACCAGCCCTTTACTCACAAAGCTAAGATCAATTGAGTGGCGATAGTGCATGCCCTTCGAAAGCAGCCCTAGCGGAATGTTATTGAGTGACTCCCACAACACTTCAGATTCGGCAAAATCAAAATGACGCTCATCGAATAAAACGCCAAGTTTGGTTGAATCTAGTTCGATAACATCGAAGTAAGCGGTGTTGACTTGATCGACATAACACATCCCCAAATCAAGTTGATTGCGATTGAGTTGGTCTATGATCTGTTCGGTCGTCATGGAGAGTATTTGAAAGCGTAACTCAGGGAACTGTTGAGCTAATGGTTTGAGCAATTGCATCGGGTTTTGGCTGGCGAGTGGCACCATTCCAAGCCGAAGAGAGCCTACCAACTGACCACGGCAGTTGGCGGCTTCGGCTTGCAATCCATCATGAGCTGCTAAGACGGTTTTTGCCCAAGCTAAAATGCGTTCTCCGGCTTCAGTAAATCCTTCAAATCTTTGACTTCTTTGGATTAATTCGAGATCGAGTTCTTCCTCTAAGCTTCGGATTCTCATGGACAAAGTAGGCTGCGTAATGTGGCACAATGCGGCGGCTTGACCAAAGTGTTTGGTCTGTTCAAGTGCGATGAGATATTTAAGTTGTTTGATATCCATAATGGCTTGTTAACCTTGCGTTGTGAGTCACATGTACGGGGAACTCCCTAAAAAGGGCACAGCACTACCGTACTTTTTAAGCGCTGGAGCGTTTTAACTGGGGAATGAAAAACCAAAACCAAGTCAAGAATAAAACCACACTCAAAATTGATCTGAATCAAGGCTATTCCTGATATTAATTAGGGTCAAATTTAAAGTATCTATAGTGTGATAGATATTATCTATTATCAAGAGTAGCGATTTTATTGAGTTCGTTAAGCGAACTAGGCGGAATCGAATAGAAAAACGATTAACCTCATAAATTGTATTGATTAAAAATGTGATGACCGTCAGTGGAAAAATTCGTCATAGACTTTGTTTATCACTCGGTCAGGATTATCAATTGGACGCATATTGAATATCGACTTAATCTTTGATTTAGATCAAGACGCAACAATGCGAATTGAATCTACCAGTCTTAGAAACAGTAGGCGGGTATCCGATATCAAGAATCTAGATAAGTAAACGCTCGGACAAGCGAGAGCGTGTTGAGTGGTTACTTATTTGGATTAAAAAATACATGGATTAGAAACTAAGCCCTTCAATACTTCCGCATTATCTCAATAAATAACGCGCTTGTTTTCACGGGCACCCTGCTTGCTGGTATATCTGCGAGGAGTAAAGTCGTGAGCCAAAAAGAACAAATAAAAGCATACAAAGGTCCAGCTGGTGGTTGGGGTGCACTGAAAGCCGTAACCAGAAGTTGGTGGGGCAGTGAAAATGCAGTTAAAAACATTCGCACTATGCTCAAAACCAACCAAAATGGCGGTTTCGACTGTCCGGGATGTGCATGGGGCGAGTCGCCAGATAGTGGTAAAGTCAATTTCTGTGAGAATGGCGCGAAAGCGGTAAACTGGGAGGCAACCAATCGTCTGGTTGATCCTGAGTTTTTTGCCAATCACAGCGTTTCTTCTCTCTCAACGCAAACCGATTACTGGTTGGAATACCAAGGCCGTATCACACACCCAATGCGATACGATGCCGAATCCGACCACTATGTGCCTGTCTCTTGGGATGAGGCTTTTTCTCTTGTGGCTAAACATCTCAACCAATTGGATTCACCGCACCAAGCGGAGTTTTATACCTCTGGTCGTGCAAGCAACGAAGCGGCGTTTTTGTATCAGCTATTTGTCCGCGCATTCGGTACCAACAACTTCCCAGATTGTTCCAACATGTGTCACGAAGCCAGTGCAATCGGGATGAAAGACACCATTGGCGTTGGTAAAGGCACAGTGATCTTTGATGATTTTGAAGAAGCTGATGCGATTTTCGTGATTGGTCAAAACCCGGGCACGAATCACCCACGAATGCTTGAACCTCTGCGCGAAGCGGTAAAACGTGGTGCTCAGGTTATCTGTCTAAACCCGCTGAAAGAGCGCGGATTAGAGCGTTTCCAAAACCCACAAATGCCGATAGAGATGTTGAGTAACGGCTCAGAACCTACAAACACGGCGTACCTGCGTCCTGCTTTGGGCGGAGACATGGCAGTGTTTCGTGGCATCGCGAAATTCTTGTTGCAATGGGAACGCGAGGCATTGCAAAACGGTGGCAAAGCGGTATTTGACCGTGAATTCATCAAACAACACACGATAGGTATTGATGAGTATTTGGCTGAAGTGGACGCAACCTCTTGGGAACACATCGCGGAACAATCGGGTCTTGATTTAAGTGAAATCGAGATGGTGGCGAGCATGTATCGACGTGCAGAACGTGTGATCATGTGTTGGGCGATGGGGTTGACTCAGCATCGTCACTCTGTACCAACCATTAAAGAAGTCGCAAACGTGCAAATGTTACGAGGTAACGTTGGTAAGCCGGGCGCGGGTCTTTCACCAGTGCGTGGTCACAGTAACGTTCAGGGCGACCGTACGATGGGCATTGATGAAAAACCTTCAGATCTGTTGTTAGATCGCATCGAAAGTCGATTTGCCTTTGCCGTCCCGCGTGGTGAAGGCCACAACACTGTGCAAGCCATTAAAGCAATGGAAGAAGGGCAAGCGAAAGTATTTATCGGTTTGGGCGGTAACTTTGCACAAGCAACGCCAGACACAGAACGTACGCACAACGCGATGCGAAACTGTAATTTAACCGTACACATTTCGACGAAGTTAAATCGTTCTCACCTTGTCACAGGTAAAGATGCGCTTATTCTTCCGTGCTTAGGCCGTACCGAGATTGATCAGCAAGCGACGGGCCCACAAGGTGTGACGGTTGAAGATACTTTCAGCATGGTACATATCTCATTTGGTCAGCTAAAACCGCGTTCGGAGCATTTGCGTTCAGAACCAGCGATTATTGCCGGTATTGCCAATGCTACACTCGGGGCAAAACCAATTGATTGGTTGTGGGCGATTGAAGATTACGACCGTATTCGCGATTTGATTGCCGACACGATTCCGGGCTTTACCGACTTTAACCATAAGCTTAAACACCCGGGTGGATTCCACTTGGTAAACCCAGCTGCTGAGCGTCGATGGAACACACCAAGCGGCAAAGCGCAGTTCAGCTCTAGCGAGTTGCCGAAGCAGTTGATCAGCGAAGCGATACTCGAAAAAGGCCAAAAGCCAGATTTGATTTTGCAAACCATGCGCTCACATGACCAATACAATACGACACTTTACGGCTTGAATGACCGTTATCGTGGAGTATTTGGTATGCGCGAAGTGCTGTTTATCAATGAAGCGGATATTCGTAAACACGGTTTTGAACCAGGCGACAAAGTGGACATGGTGTCATTATGGGAAGATGGCGTAGAGCGTCGCGTAAGCGGATTTACGCTTGTTGCCTATGATGTGCCAGCAGGTCAGGCGGCGGCTTACTATCCAGAAACGAACCCATTGGTTCCTTTAGATAGTTATGGGGATAGAACGTTTACGCCAACCTCTAAGTTTATTGCGATAAAATTGGAAAAATCGACATCCGATAAGATCGCTTTGGTGGAAGCGGAATAGTGACCAAACCGGCACAACGACATTTCCGATAAGCAAACGGCTGATATTAATTATCAGCCGTTTTTAATTGCGCTCAGTCTGCATTTAGTGCGCATAGCTTGTGTATAATGTTAATGACATTATGCTGCTCGATAATAGACAGATAAGGCCGATTTGAATCTAATTTCAAGTAGTAAAACTAATAAGAAGATGCTTATGACCTTGAAAAATATAATTAAATTAACAATCAGTCACTTAGTGGCAGTTTCTATTGGCATTGCGATAGGTATCTATACTTTACCGATCCTTATTGCACCACCTGCGCCGACCGATGAACAAGTTGCTAAGAGCAAGCAAGGTGCAGAATACAGCGCAGTGTTTAAGAGGGAACTCAAAGGTAGCGATGCTTTTCATTGGGGAGAGGGAGAGATTCATTTGAGTTCTGAAGTCATTACGTTGGTAGGAAAACTCGCTCCCGGACCAGACTATAAACTCTATCTATCTCCTAAGTTTGTCGAAACGGAACAAGAGTTTAATGACCTTAAATCTGAGATGAGCTTAATTGGTGATGTCAAAACGTTCGATAACTTCGTTGTTGAGGTTCCTCAAAGCACTTCAATTTCTGAATACAATACGGTTGTTGTATGGTGCGAGACATTCGGTGAGTTCATTACTTCGGCAAAGTATCAATAAACCTTAGCAGTAGAGTGAAAGGCTTTTCTTTTCACTTTACGCTAGGATGTTGTTTCGCATAATTAAGAGGCAAAGACTCTTAAACATTCTAAATTTAAGAGCCTTTGTTTAGAGTTATTGACAGAACCATTCGACTTGTAAGTCGTTTGCACCTTTCAGGCTACGTTCTGGAAAAACAAGATTTCGAACTATTTAGAGTTATTCTCTGTTTGGCTTGTTTCGTTCGATGACGCTAATCGCAATGGCTAAAAATAGAATATCTTTTACTAAAAAGAAGTTTGTCACCAAAACCCCATCAGACACTTTCCATGTATTCGGTGTCGTAATTAGAAAGCTGAGTGTCGCAAGAAAAATAATTGCGGCGGCTATGCCAGAAAAATAAGCGACTCGTGTGCTTTTAAGGCCAACGATTAATCCAATAGCGACAATGATTTCTGTTGCGCCAATGATGTTTGATACGGCTTGAACTGACATCACATCATACAACCAACTCATCAGAAAATGATTTTCAACGAGCGGTTGTATAAGCTTAGCCTCTGTAGGTGTGAATTTATAAATACCAATCCATATTAGAACTAAAGAAACGCCGAAAACTCCGATAAGATATCCAATTGAGTCACATTGATGATGGCTTTTTACGTTTTGCATAATTAACTACATTCTCCTGTTTGTTAGCGCTTCCAACAAGACCTATAAGGTTGGTAGAAAATTTCATAGGTTTTTTTTCGCTCAAACAACAGATATTAAAAATCACGTGATACAGAATTACGTGTTTGATAGAACTTAAGGATATTTCGTGGAAGTTAAAATTTTTCAGGTTGACTCGTTTACATCAGAGGTTTTCAAAGGTAATCCCGCGGGTGTTTGTATCACAGAGTCAAGCCTTGATGAGGAAACGATGTTGGCCATCGCGGCCGAGATGTCGTTATCTGAAACGGCATTTCTGTCACTCAGTACAATGCAACTTCGTTGGTTTACACCGAGGACGGAAGTTGCTTTGTGTGGACACGGCACACTTGCAACGGCGCACGTTCTGAAAGAGCAGGGGTTATATAATACTGGAGATACGATTGAGTTCGTTACGCTATCTGGGGTTTTAACTGCACAACTCGATCATGAAGAAATTCATTTGGTGTTTCCTGTTCCAACTTTAGATATGCGAGCTAGTATTAACAAAGACTTACTTCATGGTTTGGGGCTAGATGCCGCCAATGTAGTCGCCTACGGTCAGTTTGATAATAAGCAGTTGGTCGTCATTAATGATGAATTTGTGCTTGAACAACTCGACCCTGATTTTGGTGCGCTGCTTAAACAAAAAGGCCGTGGCGTCGTCATCACTGCTCAATCAAGCACTGACGCCGATTTTGTCTCTCGATACTTCGCGCCTTGGGTAGGTGTTAATGAGGACCCAGTTACAGGCTCTGCACATTGCGCTTTATGTGTTTACTGGGCTAAAGAGCTCAACAAAAAGCAACTGAAAGGCTTCCAAACCTCCAAGAGAAGTGGGGTCGTCCATACAGAGTTGTTAAGCACTGAGCACGTTAAGCTTTCTGGAAATGCAGTAACGATATTGCGAGGATATATGAGAATCGCGTAGCGGTCCTTGTGGGAATGATTTTATTTTCGTGTTACCCGATGCTCAATAGTGAAGACGCTTGAATGCTGCTTATTTAAGTGGCTGATTTTTTTGTAAAAACACCCCTGGCACGGTGGTGTATAACAATGGAGAGTTATATGAAAACTATCGGTCTTCTAGGTGGTATGAGCTGGGAGTCGACGCTTAGTTATTACAAATTGATCAACGAAGGAGTCAAAGAGGCGTTAGGCGGCCTAAATTCCGCAAAAATTTGTATGTATAGCGTGAATTTTTCGGAGATAGAGAAACTTCAACATCAAGGTAAATGGGAAGAAACGGCAAGCATTCTATCTGATGCTGCATCTTCAATAGAAAAAGGGGGCGCTGACTTCATTCTTATTTGTACTAACACAATGCACAAAGTTGCGCCTCAAATTGAAGCCAGTATTAATATCCCCATACTACATATCGCAGACGCGACTGCTGAGTTACTTCGTGAGAAAGGGGTTCAAAAGGTCGGACTCCTTGGTACTCAATTCACAATGGAGCAAGACTTTTATAAAGGAAGGCTTTCAGACCTCTATGGGCTTGATGTCATCATTCCCGATCAAGACGACCGCTCTAAAGTACATAACATTATTTATAAAGAGTTATGCCAAGGTGAAATCAAAGAGGAGTCAAGGACGATATACTTGCAAATTATTGAAAAACTAAAAGAGCAGGGAGCTGAAGCTGTGATTCTCGGGTGTACTGAAATTGCCTTACTTGTAAACCAAAGTCACACCGATGTTACACTACTCGATACCACTTCTATCCATGCTCAAGCAGCAGTCCGTTTGGCAATTGAAGGTGAATGATCTACGCTTTCTTTCCTGCAAAAAAAGAGAAAACCAAGCACGTGGTTTTCTCTTTTTTATTATCAAGTTATAAGCGAGCAAATTTGAGAGTTCTGTATCCACCAATCAAGTTGCGGGCTTTGTAACCATTGTTGACCAGCTGACGGTATGCTACGTTACCGCGTAACCCAACTTGACAGTAAATCACGATCTCTTTGTCTTTAGGAAGTTCGTGCATGCGACGACGTAGTTGATCGACAGGAATATTAACTGCACCTTCAAGATAACCAACGGACTCCAATTCACCAGGATTACGAACATCAAGTAACAGTTGGTCTTCTGTCAGTGAATCCATTTCATCATAATGAATCGCGGCCGCATCGCCTTTGATTATGTTATTTGCCACAAACGCCGCTTGGTTAATTACATCTTTAGCAGAGCCATAAGGTGGCGCGTAAGTTAGCTCGAGGTGTTGCAGTTGCTCTACCGTCATACCAGCACGCTGAGCAACTGCCATTACGTCGATACGTTTATCAACACCGTCTTTACCTACTGCTTGCGCACCTAATATTTTACCTGTTGCTGGATCAAACAGCATTTTGAATGACACGGTTTCTGCACCTGGGTAGTAACTCGCGTGACTTGCTGTATGCACATACACTTTTTCATAAGCGATGTTTTCACGTTTCAGCTGTTTCTCGTTTTTACCAGTAGAAGCGACGGCTAAATCAAAAATCTTACAGATCGCCGTGCCTTGCGTACCTTGGTAAGTTTCTTGGCGGCCAAGCATGTTGTCTGCTGCCATTCGGCCTTGGCGGTTTGCCGGGCCCGCAAGTGGCACTAGAGTTTGCTCGCCAGTCACAAAGTCTTTCTCTTCTACCGCGTCGCCGACAGCGTAGATCGAAGGATCGCTGGTTTGCATGTATTCATTGGTATAAATACCACCAAGAGCGCCGATTTCTAAGCCAGCTTCTTTTGCTAATTTGGTCTCGGGGCGAACACCAATTGCCATAATCAAAATATCGGTGGTGAGTCTTTCACCGTTGTTTAGTGTTAATTCCAATTCACCTTCTAGATGTTGGTGTTTTTCGCTCTCACCAGAGTCGAAACTTGCCACGTGCTCGTTAGGTACGAATTTCACCGACTCAAGTGCGACGCCAAGTTTAAGGTCGATGCCTTTCTCACGAATTTCAGCATGTGCGAAGCCAGCCATTTCACGGTCAACGGGCGTCATCACTTGATCCGCCATTTCAACTAATGTGGTTTTTATGCCTAGCTGGTGGAAGGCTTCCATCATTTCCAAACCGATAAAACCACCACCAACGACCGTAGCGTGTTCAACTTTGTTGGTTTCGATCGTTTTAATGATGCGATCCATATCTGGAATATTGCGCAGCGAGTGTGTTAACGGGTTATCAATACCCGGAATAGGCGGCACAACTGGACCTGCGCCAGGGCTAAGTAGAAGAAAGTCGTAGCTCTCTTGGTATTCCGAGCCATCAAGCAAATTGTTAACCGTAACCGTTTTGTCTTGACGGTTAATAGAAACCACTTCGTTCATCACACGGACATCAACATTGAAACGCGCTAGAAAGCTCTCAGGCGTTTGAAGAAGCAGTTTGCTGCGCTCTTGGATATCGCCACCAATGTGATAGGGTAAGCCACAGTTTGCAAAAGCTAATTGTATGATAGACTTCATCTGACTTAAAAGGTTTGTGAGAGATAAAAAATGAGTAAATACCACCTTTATCACCGTGTTAGTACGTCTGTCCAAAGTGAGGAAGGACATGGTATAGCTCGTCAACAACAGGGTAGCGAAATTTGGATTGAGAACCATAACAAGAAAAGGATTGATGACGGCTTGCCAACTTATAGCCGTGGGCAGATCTACGAGGATAGAGGTCGTAGTGGATACACAGCAGCTAACCTAAAGAAAGGTGAGCTTGGTCAGCTAATGAGTGATATTGAGCGTGGCTTTATCGCAAAAGGTGACATTATTGTTATCGAGCTGATTGATAGGTTTAGTCGAGCAAAGCCAGATTTTGTGCGCAAGCAATTTGAACAAATTTTGTCCGCAGGTGTGAAAATAGCGATTACTAAATGGGACATTGTGTTCGAAGAGGACATGCAAGGCATTGAAGGTGTGAGTGCTCGAGTCCTGCTGGAGATTAGTATCTATCTTGCAAACCAAGAATCATCTCAGAAAAGCGCAAGGATCCGAGCAAGCAATAATACAATGAAAGAACAGGGCTTAAAGCATATAGCAAAAACCCCGATCTGGCTCACTCGTTCCTATGATCGTAAGAATCACGAAGTCATCCCCCAAAACGCTGAGATTGTTCAAAAGATTTTTGAACTGAAATTGAAGTATGGCTGGGGCGCTATAAGAATTATGAATAAGTTAAGAGACCTCGAAGCTGAAGGCGAGCTAAAAGGCTTTGTTACTGTGGGTGATGAGCCAAGCTTAGTTTTGGCTAGGTACACATATAATCAGAAAGGGCAGTTGGTTCGAGGGGCGCTGAACTCTCCTCTTGCTGAATCTACAATTAATGCGGTTTTACGTAATAAAAATGTAATTGGACAATTGGGTGAACAAAAAACTTACTACCCGCCTATTGTAGATGAAGGTGTATATTATGCAGTACAGAAAAATTTCGATACCAATAGGGGAGGCGGAGGTAGTGGTAAATTCAACAATGTGTTCCGTAACATCGCAACATGCGGCTGGCCTAGCGACCGAGGGAATGAGTGTGGATACACGTTAGCTTACGGGCGAAAACCTGGGACTAAACCACCGAAAGGCATGTATCTTAAGTGTAATAACAAAAAGAAGCGTCACCGTTGCAAAGCTAAAAATGTTAACTATTTTCAAGCTCAGAATATCGTGTATGGAGTATTAAAAGAGATCAAATATGAAATAAGTAGTTCGATTGATATCTCTGCATTAGAAGCACAAAGAGGTGAAAAAACTGAGCACTTAAAGAATATTAGACAGTTTTTAGCTAGGAATCCCAACGATACGGGGTGGTTAGAACTATACGACAAGTTACGCTTGGAAGAAGCTGAAATAATGGCGCAGTTAGAGAGTGCTAAAGCAAAAATCACGGGTACTTTAAAAGAACTAAATTTAGACCTAGGCAACTCTGAAGGTAGGTATAAATTTAATCAAATTATGAAAGACTATAAAATTAAAATTATCTTTTATGAAATGCAGATAGTGATTAAAGTTGGAGTCTGGAATGACTTTGAGATAAGAATTCCCCACGATTATACTGAAAGAGATGTTAGTAAATTAACTATAACAGCGAAAGATACCATGCAAGGTATTGTATTGAGGAAGGGTAAAACTCCATCGCTGTTACTATCTTCGAGAAAGCTGTAGCGTTGCTATCGAAAACTTAAATACTGATGAAGATCTTGCGGAAGCACAATCAGACTCTAATCAAGACATAGAGTGCGAATTCTGGCTATTAAAGCATCAAACGTAGCCAAACTATAGAGATCAATCGGGTTCGACATAAGTGGGTGACATTGGCAAATAGTTGTAGAGATTGAAACCAGATCTTGACCCAAGAAACTACAGATTAAAGAGTTATCTGACTTTTTTGATAAGTATCTAACACGTTATAGAACTCGCAATACTAAACAGTTTCAGTTGATAACAAAGGCTAGCAAACAGAAATAATGTCTGTCGTAACAGATAGTTTAAATAGGTTTTTCTGCTCACAATTGCCCTTTTCATGCTGGCAACTAGGAAGTGATCCTTCTCGGTTGCTTTCCAGCTCTTAGCGATACTTAGTAATTGCGTCCTCGGTCGCTGTAACGAGCCTTTGCCCCAAAATGAGTTGCAACAAGTGTCAAAGAGAATTATTTACAGGGTCACTAGATATCACACATTTTTTGAGTCTGACTTCTATTAGACTCCATGGGTGTTTGTGGACAGATGCATACTAGTTATGAGTAACGAATCCCAGTTCACCTATGGAATCCCTAACAGCCGCCATATCTTCTTTAGCGAGTAAATCGTGATCTAAAGCTAACACCAGCCTCTTTTTGGCACGAGTAAGAGCGACATAGATTTTTTTCCATTCTTTATTAAATCGATTTGCTTTGCTAATACCATTTTGAGTTAAGTATTTCAGGGTATTAGGGCTAAGTATGATTACACACACATCAGCATCCAATCCCTTGATAGATTCGATACTTTGGACTTTGAATTGAACATCATTTTTTGTGCATGAATTGCATAGCTCATGTAATTGGGCGAAGTGCTGTTTATTAAGAGCCAATGAATGCCGAGCAATGAGTTTACTTATGGCTTTCTTATTATCTTCATTGATCGCATCGTCCATAAAGTCAGAAAAAGCTGCTTTAACAAACAAAGCTTTGTCTTTCTTGTGGTTAGAATCACGAATCATTTCCTCGATCTCTCGTGGGAATGAGTGTTTGTGTTTAGATGAAGTTGTATAGCGACCATTCTTTTTGTCGATACAAACAAGCTGTTTTGTATCTAAGTAGTGCGTTAGTAGATCGTCATATCGCCCGTCCGTCGATTCAATGTACATGAGTTCACCAACCATTTCTGATAGTGACTCTTGTTGCTGATTTTCATAACAGAAGCTGTTTGAGACAGTTAGTATCTCTCTGGGGACTCGCCTAGTTTGATTGTTGATCGGTAGTATGGTCGCGTATTTTTTTTGAGCTAATTTTTGAACGAAAGCATCAAGATCTTGGGGAAACTTGATTGCTTGTTTTGGATCTCCGATCATGTATATGTCAATATCGTTGCTGCCTAGAACTTCGAAAAAGCGAAGTGCATCTTTATCTAAGTCTTGGACTTCGTCGATGAATATCTTGTCAAAACAGCTTCCTAGAATAGCCAAAAGTCTGCGGACTTTAGCTTTCTTCGCTCTGTTGTTGTGCTTGCTGGTGGTTTCATCAACAATTTGTTTAGCGATGTTGTAGACGCTCTCGGCATGAATGATGTTTTTATCTTTTAATCGCTTTAAGTGCCAGTTTTTGAATCTAGCATCGCTCGGTAACATCATTATTGATGCGTCGTTATACACATCTCCGAGAGTGAATGACGAGAATGGGTAGATGATTTCGTTTAACAAGAAGCTATGTATGGTCTGTATACAGAGATTCGACGGAATAAAGCCATGCTGTTTGATTATCTCTTGCTCTATCTTCGCTGTTGCAGAGTTTGTGTACGTAAGTGCAAATGTCTTTTTGTGACTAGTACAAGCTTCGATGTGCTCTATCAAAGTCTTTGCTAAACCATAAGTTTTTCCAGCACCTGCACCAGCAATCTGTACTTCTATCATGATACCGCCTCGATAACCTCAGCGATGTGAGCTGGTAACTTGATATCCAGCGGATTCTCTTCATCAACCATCGCATCACATACATCAAGCATTCTTGCTGTCTTACCATTAATCATGTGTTTGGATACTGCGTCGAGGTCGCCTTCCATTTCGAATAAATCACTTAGTAAAGCTAGGTTGTCTTCTGCTTCTACTAAATCAATTTCAAGTGTGTAGTTTGTTGTTGTTCTTACAGTGACATTCGCATGCGCTGTGTCATAGGCATCATGTTTGGCTTTAGCCGCATCTGAATTGTCATAATCACGGACAACACCAATTTTCTTGTTCTGGTTATCTTTGTTCAAGGCTAGCCATATATCTAAGAAAGTGGCGTAACCACGTTGACCAATTGGAATAATATCAATGTCGTTGAGGGCTGGCTGTTTAGACAGATAAGTGCTGATTAGCATTTCTTCAGTCGGACCCTCTAGGAGAATGACTTTGTTCGCAAACAGCAGCTTTAAGATGTCGAAGTTAGGTCTCTTTCTTAGGTAGTCAACTAGCTTAGTTGGAGTATCAGACAGACTAATTGCTTTCTCGCCAGTAAACGCCAACACATTAGAGATCTTTAGCTTGTTGATGATCGATGGGTTATGGGTCGAAATGATAGTTTGTACAAGCGAGCCACTGTTGCTTGAGCTTTTCTCAATGAAGTCTCTTACTAAACGAAGGTTGTTAACGCTCAAGTGTGCTTCTGGTTCTTCTATACAGCACAAGTTGAATGTATCACCACATGACTTGTAGTAAGCAAACAAGATGAGTATGTAGATAAGATTTCGTTGTCCTAAGCCTTTTTGGTACAGAAATTCATTCCCGTATTTCAAAGTGATGTTCGATAAGATGTTCTTCAAGTTAGGCAGGTTAGGAGTGCACTCAAGCTGTTTGATAATACTGTCGTAATTCTCAAAATCGTCATTAGTTCTAATGACTTTGTCGAATGTTTCAGTCTTTTCAATAGCACTAAAAAACTCAGAGTAGGCGGTATTGATCTGACCTTTGTCGTCATCGTTGAGAGTGTTCATAAGCAGTTTGGTGAAAATGCTATTGGACTTCATTGAACTGCTTTCTGAGAAGTCATCTCGCTCTGCATTGATGCTATGGAGACTGACGTGTTTTAAGTCACTGTATGCGATAGGCTTTTCGTTGTTCACAGAGACGACTTGGTAGTCGTATAGCTCAACGGGTAGAGTAAACCAGTTAATATCATCTAAAGTCTTACCAGCGAACGATTTCTTCACGACCTCAAGCAAATCTTTGTCGTCTTTAGGCTTAAAGTCGTATCTGATTTTGTAAGTTTCTTTATCTCCATCTGCAACAATCCACTTAGCTAACAGTGCTGTTTCATAAGCATCTTTCGGATCAGCGAACTCTACGGTTACTGATACTTTAGGGATCTTTTTAAGCTGATTCTCTTCGGTGTCATCATTGACAACGGACGTTAGAAAATCAATAACGGAATCTTTGTTGATATCAGAAACACTCAAACGCTTCTGGTTGAAGTCTATTAGGTTGCCGCTTAACGGTAACGAAAGTGCGGTGAAAAAGTTCGTCTTACCAGTATCGTTTTCACCAATAACAACTGTCAGTTGTTGAAGTTTAGCTTCGAAAGTGCGGAAACTACGGTAGTTGTTAATCGTTACCTTTCTGATGTACATAGGAATTTCCCTAAAAAAGAAAACAAGCGCATATGCTACTAATGTACTACAGGTTATTGTATTGTTCCTACTACTTGTTGGTGCCTAAGTGTGATCGCACGTAACTCACAAATGTCCACTTTCGAGCTAGTGAGGTTAAGCTTGATTGGTCGGACTATAGGTCAGCACAAGCACTTGTTGCTTGTGCATTCAGAAAAGTGCATTTTTGTTCGATTATATATATAAACTGAACAAATGCACTTTTTACATCAACTGAAGCTCTTTCACTAGCACACTCACTCTTTGTCTAGATAGTCCCATTTCTCTGGCAATTTGGGATAAATTGACACGTCCGTTATCTTCCAACTGCTTACGATAGAGTTCACGCAAAATTTCTCGGCGTTTCACGTCTGCACCATAGCCTTTCATAGGCCCCGACTTCAATGGCTGATATATGCGCTGCGTAGCTTCATACCTCGCTAAAATATTCAGAATAGCAAACCTCAATGGACCGTTATCGAAATGATTTAATTCTTCAGAAGCTTCCCATCGTGAAGATTCAACCCCCGAGTCATCGAGGCTTTCGATAACCATGAATCCCCAACCTAGAAGAGAATTAAAGCTGGAGAATTGCGTTAAATTATCGGTCTGTTGTAAGCGATGAAAGCTAGTAGGGTAGTTATTTTTAGCATAGAGAATTATCGATTCGGCATATGACTCCCAGTGTTCATCGGTTTGATAACTGAGAACATCAACTACTGCTGGGACGCTATCGTTCACCATGCTGAACAACTTAGCAGCTAGGCCTCTTTGCTTTCCGTTCTTCTTTCTATATGCATTGGAAAAATCTTTTAACTCTGAATTAGAAGAGTGTCTTTCCGTAAACGATAGAACCTTTCGTACGGCCGAGTTGTACGCTTTTTTGTTGTGAATGGAATGGTGCTCTTTACAATAGTAACTGGATGAAAATGTCCGTTTCCAACAAACAGCACACATAGGCACACGAGTTTTGTATTGGGACTCAAAAAGATTTAATCGCCCTTGCTCTTGAGCGATTTCAAAAGGTATCCACTTTTTAGTTTGGCTAGTTGCACTCCTTGCTTTTAGCAAAACGCTTTCTAACGAAAAAAGTAAGAACTCTAAATCATCATCTACTTCCACTCTCATCGGTAATTCGAATTCGTAAGCATATTGGATGTTATTTATAGCTGTGCTTAGTCCACCACAGTAGCGTATTAACTCTTCAACACTTTGTGGCTTCAGGCCTTCATATTTCCTGCAAAAAGGAATGGTATCTGAAATTAAGCTTGAATAATGGGCTGACAATTGTGGTTGAGAAAATGCTGTTGAAACCAGAATTCCCGAACTCTTGTGACACTTCTTTTTGAGGAGGTTAAGCCCTTTGTGAGATGCACTAGCTTTGAGTTTTTCAAGGTTGGATACTAATTCGGCTTCTAGTTCTTTATATCTCATGTCAACATGGTTGGGTGGTTTTTTGGTTGTTTTGTGTATGGTACAGAGATTTTAAAGTGAAGTCATGTTCAACACATAAGTCGGAAAATCAAAAATGAAAAAACAAAATTACAACCAAACAAAGTCAGTCAGTGAGCAGACTATAAGTAACATACTTACTGACGGACATACCGAACAAACTAACTTTACTGACCAAACTTACTTGCTGATGGAAGCATCGTTTGTAGAGAAACTGAAATCGTTGGGATATAGCCCCCAAAAAGGAAAGCCATTCTCTGATTACTACAAAGCAATGAAAGAGGGCGAAAACTCAGGGGAGCCAATTGAAAACGTGACTCAATTGAATGAAGCGGTCGGCGGTAAGTTCAAGAAATCGAGAGCGGCTTATGAAGCGTACTGGGAGTTCCATTCTCCAAACCTGGCGTTAGAGCCTATTCCGCAGGCTTTTTCCCAAAAGCTAATGGGTTCGATTCAGGTGGATATTGAAAGCATATGGCGGCAGACACAGGAAGAGATTAACAATGCCCTAGCTGAAAAATCTGCTCAAGACGACGTTGAAAAATCAATGCTATCACTTCAGTTGATAGAAAGTGGCGAACTCATCGATGAGTTGAGGGGCCAGTTAGTAGTATTGGAAGGGAAGGCGATTGAGTCTCAAGCAAAGATGGAAGAACTTTTTGAGGCTAAAGCTCAGCTCATGCAACTAGAGCAATGTCAGATAGAAATTGAAAGCTTACAAGACAGAGATGCTGAAAATCAGAGAGTGATAACTGAGCTTAATGTCATGAATCGACAGCTAGAAATTCAAGCTCATCAACTCATGGAGCAAAACCAAAGGTTACAACAAGAATATGAGTTCTCAATGGCAGAGAGGTACCGTCTCGAAGGCCGCTTAGAACAGCATTTATCTGAACAAATATAGAGCAATCAACATAGATATACAGGCACTCAGTGCCTGCTTCAAAAAACTAGAATAAGAATAAAAATAATGAAACTAGTAGCTAAAAATCATAATTTTGCTCATTTAGTTGAGCAAGAAAGACAAACGAAAAGTATCGTTGTTAAGGCATCAGGCAAAATCAATTTCCAGTCAGAAACAGCAACAATCGTAACCCCTTTAGATAAAAAAAACCTCCAGAAAGTTTGTGAATATTATCGATATGCAAACTATCGTGTAACCATTGCTATTGACAGCCAAAATTTTCGCAAAGACGCAGTCAGGATATTACAAGAGAATTACTTAGGGCTAGGTTGTTCTGTGTTTGATTTGTCAATTTCGGAGTCCCTCCCGCATCCTAAAAATGCAAAGCTTGAGTACTTATGTAAAGCATTTGAGTTAACGCGCTCTGGAAACCTTGCTCAGCTAGCAGCGAAGATAGCGATCAGAAAAATTCCGTTTGTTTTTTCTTGTGCTAAACAGTGTGCAGCAGCATATATTCAGGATGATAGTTTGAAAGCACCTTTCATTCGATGTCTTGAGCGCAAGATAGAAAGGGTTAAAGAGGCTGTAGAGCGTGACTTTAAAATCAATTCATCTGATAACTATCAGCGAGTAGACAGCTTGAGAGGTTTAGAACTATCTCAACTCCCGTCAACCACGGCAATTATCGCTGCGACAGGAGTGGGTAAAACAAGCTATGTATATACTCCTATTGCTCGTAGCGCTTCGGCAGATAAAAATGTGACTTATATTTCGCATTTGATTTCGTTAGTGGAGCAATTTTGTCTGGAAGCAAGCTGTGCTTCCTATCAAGAGCAAGATCTAATGAAGTTAGGGCAAGCCAACAGCATGGGGAGTGTAATTAATAGCATTTGGAAACCCCATATCTTCGAGAAGATATGCTCATCACATACTTTACTAATCGATGAGTTTGAGAAGGTCTTTAAGACTCTCGTATGTAGCGAGAACAGTCGAACGATGCAAGCAGATAGAGTGTTTGAGGCACTAGTTCATATTTTAAAAACAGTACCAAGGGTAATAGTAGCTGACGCTGATCTTACTGATAACTCATTAGCTTTTCTCAAGCAGATTCGCGGGGAACTGTCAGTAATTGAGTGCGAAGAAAACCCATATAAAGGCCTTAACGCAACGATCTTGAACAAAAAGGAACTTTTAAATCCGAAGCACGTTCGAGATGTATTAGAACGGGATAAAGTGTTTCTGTTTGATAATCTTCAAACGCTGAAACGATTTGTTGGTGAGCTAGGCTATCAAAATCATCTGGGCTTAGATTGCGAAACGAAAGCTTTAAATGACGGTGTTCTTGTGCTGCATAGTGATAATCGAGATATGCCAGCTCAGAAAGCATTCCTAAAAAATCCGAATCGAGAAGTGACAAAGTACAAAGCTATTATTGCTTCGCCATGCTTAGGTGCTGGCTTTTCTATTATTGAAAACTATAGCAAAACAGTGAATGTCATCTGTGAATCCACTTTGATACCAAGAGAGTTAGTTAATTTCTCGCGGCGATTTCGATGTGCAAAAGAATATAACTTTTGGTGTGGCGAATTGAAAAGCTTTCGTAATATTAACCAATTTAGCGACTGTCTTGAAAATCACCGTCACTCACATCTCGGGCAACGTTATACAGAAAGGTTGAAATTCGAAAGGCAAAAGCGAGAGCTTAATGAGCATCTAGCTCTATCAATACGATTTACACTAGAAAAGCTTGGCTTTGAAGCCTCTTGTAAAAACTCTATGCAGCAGCATACTGTCGTTTCTACACACAAAAGGCAGTTTGATGCTGAATTCAAAGCCAGACAGCAAATTGCAATCGTGAAAGCCGTTGAGATTACACCGACGAAATTTGCCACTAAACAACGTTGTAATGCACTATCGTCAATAGATTTAGCAGAGATAAGAAAGTTTGAAATCAAAATGCTCTACAACTTAGACAAAATCACTGTAGAGCATGTAAAGTTTGATGATAACTTCGATAGAGAGTTATTTGCCCACCTCCCGTTTGTGTTGGACAAATCGAGTCTTCTAAAGATCGGTATTTATTCAAGGCAGAAAGAATACATAGCGAATATGATTTATCTCGTAGTATTTGAAGGTTATAACTTCGAAGAAGAAAAGTCGAATCACTTCTTATTTAAATCTTCTGTAGCCGACGTATTAAGAAAGATGGATGGTGATGGCCTTGACCTCTATTTCCCACCACAATGGAAATTCCCAAACTTAGATAAAACGGAGCAAACTTACAAAGCTACAAGTTATTTAAAAGCACTGCTGACTAAGCTTGGGTTTGTGCTTGGAAGATACGGAGGAAAGGAGCAAAAAGCTAGAGTATCGGTGTCACCTCTAGCAATAGAGTACAAAATATGGTTGCGTAACGCCTCACTGAAGCTTGTAACTGGTTACGAATGATTTAATGTATTAGTTATATAATCAGTTTTTATACAGTACGGTAAGAGAGGGTCTAGAACAGGAAAAGTGGTGCTTCTTAGTACCGCTTTATATCACTCCCACGCGTACAAAAAGGATTAATACGCATTCTCTAGACAGCAGTACGATTGAAAAGCTTATTTCGCTCTCAGTTACCAAGTACAGAGAACTAGAACAAATAAAGTGATTAGTATTTCAGATATAATTTTAAATAAAACATTGACTCTTTGCTATGAAGTGATTAATGTATTAATAAGTTGGCTGGCAATTTGGTCTCTCATCGCTAACTAGACACTAAATGTATCGCTCTGATATCGGTGTTCTCATAGATAATAATAGTCTTAAGAAAAATAAAACTGCTTAAAGCAAAGTTTAAATCTACTTAATTCTGATTGTCTGTGGAGGACATTATGTATAATTCTGACATTACTGAATTCGATCTATCTAGTCACCCTTTAACCTCGTCAAATCTTGATGTACACATATCTAATATTATTAATAACATCGGTGTGATTAATAATATTAATCCTAAAGAATATATATGTGATATTCCATTAATAAAATCAGTACAATTGGCACTATTAAATAGAAAGCCAGACATGGACTTAGATTTTGAGATTAGTTGCAGTCTCTCAAAATATATCTCAAACATAACCGAATATAATGAGTTAGAAAGCTATGTTAGGCAGAACTACCTTGATACTAATTACTTGTATTTACAAGGAAATGCTCTTCGCGGAGAACTTTCTGCTGTAAATGAGATTAAGCATATCTTGCTATATCATAATAACAAACTCATTGTTGATGATGATTGTTTTTCTGCGTTTAAGTTTGGGTTAATCACCAAGAGTGGTTCTCATTTTTCTTGCTTATTCATAAATAGAACTTCTGATTTACAAAGCCATCATGTTAAAGGTGTCGACTATATATTCTGTCAAGTGGATGATTTCCTTATCCCTTTGTCAGAAGAAGTAACCAAGTGGGAATATAAGCCGCATTTAAAAATTGTAACAACTGCCGAATTGGGTTCTTGGCACGAGAAGAAGCTGTGTTGCTAGGTAGGGGAGCCGCTATGTATGGATATTCAGAAGTGTATTACTTTTGTGCGCTTAGATTTGTTTATCAACTTACACCAACGGAGAGGATGTTACTGAGACAGAACCCGAGAGGTTCTCAGTTTAATCAAGAGTTGATTAAATGTTGTTTAATGATGGTTGATGGAATAGCGAAGGTGTCGGATATGAGAATAAGTGATGTAAATTTGGTGAAACTTCTCGAGCGATTTAGCAAGAAGTCTTTGAGTACAGAAATTGGTAACTACATAATCGAGCGCGACAATGGGCGAGACATTACGATTGATTACGATGTTTACCAATTATATTTTGAAGATATAAAAACTGATTTTGATTATCAAAACAGAAACATGAGTCACGGTACTACTTTATTAAACGTGAATATACCTGCTTATGGTGTGATGTCAAAGTTGAAAGTGAATGATAGGTTGGAGATGATCCCTCACTCCTCTGTGTCATTAGCAGTCACGTTTTTAAAATCAAAACCCTCTTGGATTTTGAAAAGCTTCGATGCAATAAAATTTTCAAATTCAGAAAAAAGTAGCGCTCTGATAGGAAAATTCCTGACTTCTGATGGTTGTGAGAATAGGTTTATTTTTAGCATTTATGCATCTCACGTTAAGAGTAATCGAGAAAACTTGGATGTAATATGCTTAATCGATGACCGTGAATACGAAGTTTGTATTCACGGACAAGAGCAAATGCATGCAATCTCAATAATTGATTTGTTAGTTTGAAAGGGACTTGCAGCTTAAGCTTAAGATAGACAGGGCAGTATGATTCATCATACTGCTTTTTCTAGAGTAACCTTGCTCCCGAAGTCTCCAGTATCACTCTCTCTGAATGATCTAGGCCTAAGGCTTTTCCACTAATATGATCAATGCTTATGCTTTAATTATACATAAACGTAAGCAAAAAATACTATTTTGAAACGTCTCGCTTTAATAAATGGTTTTTTCTGTTGACTTTGTGTTGGATGTGGTGGTAGCTTCTATAGCGTTCCAGTGAGGAAACTCAATGGACTCAATAATAATATAACAACTTAGATAATAAAATAATAAGTTCGATGTGTGTTTCTAAAAAGTACTTGAAGCAGCATTGAAAGATACGTGCCAAAACGGCTAAAAATTAGCCAGAAGATTTGGCGTTTGAACTAAGTTATCAAGCTCAACAATGAGTTTGTATTATTAATTGGAGTCCATCATGGATACATTTAACACAGAAAAACAATTCACTTCTTTCTACCTAGATCTTGATTGGGATAGATTAGACTCTCTATTTAAGTCTTCCGACGCTCATCTCATAGTCACATCTTACGACGGTATTCCACTTGATGATGATGTATCAGGTCAGTACCAGATAAGACTCTTTATGGATTTAGAGCTAGTTGCTATTTGTAACGCTGATGAATATAACGGCATTAGCGACGTAGCGCTGCATCCATCATTTGCCAGCCATAGACAACTTATTACTCAACTTTTTTCTGGATACCTGAATGCTCCAGAGTTTTTGTTCGAAATTAGTGAATTTAATGTTATCTCATTGACAGTACGACAAGCAATGCGAGATGGTCAGTACGCAGTTCACACTCTTAATGGTGATGAAGTTCTTCTTCTACACGATTATGGAGACATCGCTGCGTTGAGTTTTTCCGCCGAAGGCCAAAAGGTATCATTTACATCTGAATTAGTCATTGGCAGCCCAATTTATAGTGACAAACTAACATCTCAAATCCTCGATTCATTTAGCCCCAAGGTACAAGGGCTGATCAAACAAGTTAAAGCAGACCTTGTAGAAAAGGTCAAGACTCTGAATGAAGATCTTTTATTCGATCGCGTTCCTCGTGCCATGTTGACGACGAAAGAACCATTATTTGTATCGTCAATTTTCAAACAAGGTGAGGTATAAGATGGTGATTAAGGAGCAAAAACTTATTCTGGTGCGAGGTATCCCAGGCTCTGGAAAGTCAACGCACGCTAAAGCTTTAGATGCAAAGTTGGTCGAGGCTGATAAGTTTTTCATCGATAAAGATGGTCGATATCAACACGATAGTGCATATATTAAGGATGCTCATAACTGGTGTAAGCTTGAAACTAAGCGTCTCTTGAAAGCTGGTTTCAATGTTGTTGTTGCTAACACGTTCGTGAAAAACTGGGAAATGAAATTCTATCAAAACCTAGCGAATGAAATGGGTCTAGTCTTTGAGGTCATTGAAATGAAGGGGAATTATCAGAACATACATGGTGTCCCTGATTCAGTGGTTACTCGTATGGCTTCTCAGTTTGAAACGCTAGACTCAAGCTTTGGAACTGCAAAAAGATGATACGTAGCATGAGTAGGATTGAAGTTAGATTTAGTAACATTGAAAAAATGTATACGAAAGCTACGAAGCATTGGTATGGGCGAGTGTTGAGAGTGATGCTGTCAAGAGGGAAGGTGAGTTTTCGGTTCAGTTAGTGGATGGTAAGTTTGATTGTTACTGTCAAATTCATTCTTGCGATATCAGTCATGATAACCGCCTTTGGGGTAATTACAAAGATACTGAGGAATTAGGTATCTTTGACGAAAACCTAATGAGCAGATTCTTTGAAGAGGTCGTCGCTATAGCCGAGCAAGTTTTTTATGAAGAATGCACTCTTAATGTACTGTTAACGGAAAGTTGTGGGTTGAAGCTAAATGAATCTTATACAAGTGCTGGTGGTTGTGGAATCGTGGGCGGCTTTCATTTAGAGAAATACACAGAAGCAGATGGAGATAAGGTTTTGCTGGTAGCAATTGACTCTGAAGCAAACGGCGATCGCATAATCAATCGTACCAAAGTGTTTGATAGTGAAGAAGAGTACGATTGATTCATTTCACTAAGTTATACTAGCTTAGGCCTGATCTGACCGTTAACCACTTTTGAATCGGTGTCTGTCAGATTATGTCTAGGTTAGATTCTTTTCAGCCCATATTGCTTTTCCATCTTCTAATGTCTCCATTGGCGTTCTGCCACGGCAGGTTTTCCCTAGATGAGTACGATGATTGTCATAGTAGTCCATCCATTAGTTCAGATCTATCTGCAACTCTTCCATTGAGCCATATAGTTACTTTCAGAGGATGACTTGGTAAAGCTCATTTGTAAGCAGGTCATAACCCCGTATGATAACCGTCTAGCCCGAATAATAAGATCAAAGCTCCGCCCCCCTCAACTAGATTTAAAATGGCTAAACTTCGTTAGAAAAAGCAACTGGAAACAGAACAATAAAGCCTTCATCAATCGTGGTTCGCTCACCTTCTAGATTGATGAACAAGAGATAAAAGAAGGGAAACAAAGCAAACAAAATAAGTGTGGAAGACCTCGTTACTTCTGTGATCTGGCATCCACGATAGTGTTGAAGATGAAATATATCTTCTCGATGCCGTTTCGAACTCTACAAGGATTAAGTAACTCTCTATTGACGATTGCTCTTGTTCCATTGCAGTGCCTACATTACACTCGTATCAATCGCGCGGAGCCAAACAGGTTGAAATTTCACTCAAACCTCTGATGTCATAAGACACTTAGCCATTGATACCATAAATCTCAAGGTTTGTGGTGAAGGTGAATGTAAAATCAAAAAGCATGGCGTGGATGGTTAGAGTAGAGTTTGGCTAAAACGACATATCGCTGTTGATAGTGACAAACAAGAAATTATCGCTGAGGAGTTGAGTTTATCGAACACAACTTCAAGTATTTTTGCAGCATGCGATAAGGGAAGGTTTGAAAACAAGAAATAAAAGAAATTGATATATGCAGATATAGTTTTTCATGAAGAACTATGAATACGTTTAGTCTACAACAATCCTTCCCCCAATCGCTGATTCTATTTTAAAGTCAACTATAGATATCATCAGAAATAAAAGTCTAAATGATAAGGGTATTTAAATAGCGAAGTCGTCTAAAGTGGCACCTGAGTCCAGCGCCAATTGTATCACTTTAGGTGTACGTCCTTGTCCAGTCCAAGTCTTTTCAAATCCATTTTCATTGACGTATTTATATTTGGCTGGCAAAGGTTGTCGTTTATTCTTGCTTTTGGCTTGCTGTTGGGAAGATAGGGCAGAAATTACGGCATTAGCATCGAGTCCTTGCTCACGAATCTGTTTAGCAATTTCCTCAAGTTTTTCTTGTTTTTTCTCTAGTTCAATCTTTATCTTGTCTTCTTCTGTACGGCGTTCTTCTACAACCTTTGAAAATTTACTTAGAGCTTCTTCAAGCTGAATTAAAGATAAATCGCGAGAAAATACTCTTAAACTACGGATATTAAGTAGATTTTTTTCAAATTCTTTTGTCATGATCTCTAGTACCTCATTTTTATATTTGTCTTTAAAACTATATGCAGCTTATCACATGAGTGTTCCTATTCGATAATAATTAATAATAAATTGTGAGTGGAATCATAACAAAGAGTTGTCAATAAGATATATAAATTTATAAAGAAAATATTTTAACTCCCTACAAGAATATTGTAGGGAGATTTTTTTAGAAATTGTATTTAATATTTACACTATAAGTATCTAGTGTTACGGAGTAGTCTTTGTTATTCGCTTTTGATTCTAAATCGAATTGTTCGGCATGATATGCAACATTGAACGAAACTGGACCTAAGAAATCAGGAGTAAACTCTAGCCCAAGACCATAGGTAAAAGTTGCACCAGTATCTTTATCAATGGAATCCTGGTTCTCATCTAAAGAGATATAGCCTACACCTACAGAAACGAAAGGAGATAAGAATTCTGTAATCGGGTAAGATACATTAGCATTAAATGATAATGACTTCGGACTCCATTTATACTCATTTTTGGCAAGGGGAGATTTAAAAGAAATATCACCATGCTTTTGTAGCTTGGTTTCGAAGGAAACATAAGGGTTTAGCTTATACCCTGCATTGATAAAGATAGGTGTACCTTCTGAATCAATAGTCATTGGAATAGGTATATCTTTAGCTATATCAGTATCTATACCGCCTGTGCCTAGGCCAGCACCAATATAGAAGTCACTTTCGTTAGCCGACGCAGATAGTGCAGTAAGTAATGGTACTACCAATAAAATAGACTTTATCTTCATTTTAATTTCCAAGTTTTGATTGATTGAGTTTATTATCTAGTTTTTTTATGATAAAACTTTCCCAGTCCGTAGATGTTATATTAGTTGCAATTGCTCTTTTACAAGAAATTCTAATAAATGATTCATTCTGATTTCCATATAAATTTATAAATACATTCTCTCCCCAACTGAATGCATTTATAGGTGTTTGAGCCAGTATATTTCCGTTAGGCTTATCTTCGTAAACAAGTTGAAGATCAGAATTGTTAATTATTTTTATAGTATCAATCCATAGGGTTTCAATACTGACAGAGTACTGGTGTGTTTTCTTTTCATTGATCGAGCTTCTAGAATCCTTAATTGTCGAGCAACCAGTAACAAAAATAATTCCCAGTACAATTAATAATTTAATTGTTTTTATAAACATAAAAACCTATATCTATGATAATTCACTTCATGGTTGTGAATTCTATTGAATTAGATATCAATAGTAACTGAGAAGTGGCCGATTATAAGTAAACAAAAGTAATCATTTTTCATTTATGTAAGCATATGTAAGAGAAATGAATGGTCTTTATTAAATAGCCTATAATTATGAGTTTATCATATGAAATAGTGAACAACATGAGTACAAAGAAAGTATTGTTAGTTGAAGATGATCATGAAATCGCTCGATTGATAAAGATGTACTTAACTACAGAGGGGTTTGAGGTTGATACCTTTGATCGGGGAGAGGATGCATTAAAAGAAATTGAAGAAAATGCCCCTGATGTTTTGATTTTGGACCTTATGCTACCTGGGTTAAATGGTAGTGAAGTATGTCAAAAAGCTAGGTGTTTCTATGATGGAGCTATATTGATTTTGACTGCGTGTTCCGATGACTTGAATGAGGTAGCTTTATTGAGGCTTGGGGCAGATGACTTTATCTCAAAACCAGTTAAGCCACATGTGTTAGTAGCTAGAATTGAAGCATTGATAAGAAGAGCACTACCCAAAGATTTGCCCTTAAATGGAAAAGAAACACCGCTAAAAGTACGAGATATTGAGTTAGAGCCGCATTCAAGACGGCTTATCTTTAGAGGGAATAGAATTTACTTATCGAATGCAGAATTCGAAATGTTACTCCTACTCATGAGTAACGTAGGAAAAGTAGTGACTAGAGAAGAATGTTGTAGATCATTGAGAGGGGTAGAGCATGGATACAATGATCGCTCCATAGATATGAGAATATCTACTTTAAGAAAAAAGTTACAGGATAACAGTTCTCCACACAGGTACATTTTGACCATAAGAAACAAAGGGTACATGATGATCGATGAATAACTTTCTTCCTCCAATGTTTACAAGAATCTATATAAGTATGATCTTGTCGCTATTTACCAGTGTAGGATTCACTCTCTTCCTCACTACTGAATACCTCAGTAATGATGAGTTAGTAGATTTTCATAGAGATACAAAATATGTATTTAATACTATTAAAAATCAATTAGAACAAGATAGCGTATCGTTCGAGAGCTATTTTGAAGATTCCAAAAATCCAATGCCTTACCAACACTTCGATGTGAAGTGGGTTTCAAAATTAGACGAGGATAATTTAGGGCATCTAACTTATCTATCAAACGTAAAAGGAATTGATATCTTTGAAAAATATTCTGAAACTCTGTTTGCGATTTATGAAATTGGAATTGAAAATGGTTTTCTTTTAATTAGTGATCGACCACCTTTAAAACTAAGTGAAGAGGCTTTATCCACAACTCCAATATATAAAGATCCAGAGGTTCTTGTACCTTTACTAGTTTGCTCAGTTATTCTAATTGTTATAGGAGTTTTACTGTATTACCCAACTTATCAACTTCAAAAGCAAATTGAAAATCTAACCCTTGTACAAAAAAAGTTTGGGAAAGGAGAACTATCCGTAAGAGCTAATGAAAACATACCTAAGCCATTAAATAAATTGGCTTTGTACTTCAATGAAATGGCAGAGGAGATATCTGGTAGCTTTACAAGAAGCCAGATCTTTGCACAAGCAGTACCACATGAAGTAAGAACACCTCTTAGTAAAATTCAATTAGCTGTAGGAATAATAAGAAAGGGAAAAATAGATAAAGATATAAAAGATTTACTTGATGATATTGATAGATATATTGATGACTTAACGGATTTAAGTGATAAAGTTGTTCTTCTTTCTAAACTAAATAATCTTAGTAAATGTCAAAAAAACAATAAAGAAGCATGTAATGTTATAGCTTTAGTTAAAGAAAGGCTGAACTTTTGGGATAATTGCGATAAAAAAGTTAAGTTAGAGTCTGATGACGAACTAACATTATTTTGTTCTCCTATACTTTTGAGACTTGCATTGGATAATTTAATTTCAAACGCGATTAGATATTCATGTAATCATGTACATGTAGAAGTTAAGACTAAAGGTGGATTCATTAGGATCACTATCAAAAATGATGGGCCTCCAATTGAAGATAATAAAAGAGAAGAGTTATTTATGCCTTTCTCTCGATTAGATGATAGTCGAGCATCAAAGTCGGGTGGATTTGGCTTAGGGCTTGCAATTGCAAAATCTGCGGCTAATTCTATGGAAGGAACCTTAAGCTTAGTTAAAAGTGATGCTTTAGAAACTGCTTTTGAACTTAACATTCCTGTTAAATAGTGTATGAGTGAAATTTAAAATGTATGTCTACTTGATGAAGGTATTTTATGAAGAATTCGTTTGATTTCATAGTGTTTTATTGTGTCGTAACAAGTAGGTCTTTTAGTCAGGCTGCCATAAAGTTAGGGATTGCTAAATCAGCTGTTAGTAAAATTGTATTTCGAATGGAAGAGGAGGTTGGCGTTCAGCTTTTATATAGAACTACTAGAAAACTTTTCTTAACGGAGGCAGGTAGCAAGCTCTTTGTAGGAGCGAAGAAAGTATATGATGCGGCAAAAAAAGCAGACGAGGCACTGAATGGACTGGAACAAAACTTATCAGGTACTATTAAATTAACTGTTCCGACTATATCAGGTGAATTAATTTTTCCTGAGATTATATACGAGTTTAATAATAAGTTTCCTAAAATAAAAATAGATATGGATTTGGATAATAAATATGTAGACATCGAAGATAACGGATTTGATTTAGCAGTCAGAACAGGTTCATATCCTGATTCTTCGTTTAATGTGAGAAAGTTGGTTGATGCACAATGGACTACTTGCTTGTCTCCTATGTATATAGCTAAACATGGACTACCAGATTCTCCAAGTGAACTCAATAGGCATAAATGTTTGACGTATTCTTTTCAGGAAGGTGGAGCAAACATTTGGAGTTTTAAAAACGCTAAGAAAAGATATGAAGTTGAGGTCAATAGTACTTTTTCTTCTAACAACTCTTCTGTTTTACGAAATCTTGCTATTTGGGGTAATGGGATAGTATATGTTCCAAGAATTCTTATTTATGACGATATAAAAAATGGGAGTTTAGTTGAAATATTTAAGTATGATACAGCCAAAGAGATAGGTATATATGCAATTTATCCCAAATCAAGAACTCAATCAGAGAAAGTTGAGTTATTAATTGAACATATATATGATAAATTTAGTCAAAGAAACTCCCATTTTTAAAACGAGACTCGAAAGTCTCGTTAATATTATATAAAGTAGCTCATTAATGCTGCAACTAAGCCATAAATAGTCATAGGAACGATAGTTCTTTTCAATATATAGCCTTCTTGTCTGGATATTCCTAATATTGTAGATACAGCAATTATGTTATTTATACATATCATATTACCCATAGCTCCTCCGACAGATTGAAGAGCAAGAACTTTTGACTCTTCAAGACCTACATTTATAGCAATACTTTGTTGTATTCCTCCAAATGTTAAGTTTGACACCGTAGCTGAACCAGAGAAAAACGCTCCTAATGCTCCCAAATATGATGCTAGATATTGCCAGTTCTCTCCAGTAAACTCTGAAAACGCCGTCCCAATAGTCATTATTGGAGATTTACTTCCACCAAGCATCATCAACTTCACCATTATTAGCGCCCCAACAAGAGCAATAAATGGATACTTAATTCTGTCAGTAGTATCACTGCATATTCTTCTCAAACTGGTTGAAGATATATTAAATATAAATATGGAAATAACAACTACCAAAACGAACGGTATTAAAGCTGGAACGTAAAGCAATTTATATGACCAAGAAGCGCTTGTTCCAAGAATATTGCTAACTTTAATTATAAACGCCTGACTGATGCTTAAATCACCTATCAATCCTAATGATAAATTAAGCATTGATGTATCATCGAGTAATAATTGTTTGATACTAAACTGTTTAACACGAGTAATAATTAGAATAAAGATCAACAATAAAGTAGGAGATATTGCTTTCAAAATCTCAAAATTACTAACAAGATTACTATTTGAAATCTTACTACTTGTATCCGATTTTTTTTCTAATCCTAACTCTTTTTTTGCTATAAAAATTGTTAGTAAAAGTCCAATTGCACCTCCAATTAACGCTGGGAACTCATAGTTCCACTGTGCAATATGATAGTATGGGATCGTACAGGAAAGAGTACTTGCCAATATAAACTTATAGTTTGATTTAATCTTCTCCCAAGGTACAACAAACTTAAGTGCAATTAGAGGGATTATAAATGCAGAAACTAGGTGAATTAATGCAGAAAACTGTGCTGTTTGAATAATATCTTCTTCGGACAATCCTAAGTTTGAAAAACCAAACCAAGTCGGAGTACCTACAGCTCCGAAAGATACTGGAACGGAATTCATCGTCAGTGTAAAAAGAACTACTTTTATTGGAGAAAAACCTAAGCCAACAAGAATAGGTGCTGCTATAGCTGCTGGCGTACCAAACCCAGAAGCTCCCTCTATCATAAAAGCAAAAGCCCAGCCAATTATCATTAGTTGGGCAACCTCATTTCGACTAATGGACTCTAACCAAACCTTAATTGTTCTTTCAGAGCCAGTATAGTAGAGCAACCTATTTAATAATATTGCACCTGCTACTATCGAAATCGGAGTTGTAGCTGATAGCATGCCAGAGACGCTATATGCACTGATTGTGATCATGTCAGCATCAAAGTGAAAAAACTGGATTAGAGCAACCATAAAAGCTGTAAGCGGTAGTGCTATATGTAAAGGTACCGCATTTTTCTTTGTCATCATCCATATCAGAAAAGCGATAGGAATGATGGATATAAGTAGGGATATCATTATTATACTCCGATGCTTAATTTCAACCTTGAAATTAAGCATTCACATTTTGGATTTTTTGTAAGGGGTATTATCAAAATTTGCTTAATTAAAAGCGTAAAAATAATACCTTAAATGATTCATTACTACACATATAAAACATGGTGTATATATCTCGGAAAAATTATTTGTGTAATATATTTTCAATTAATTAATAATTGTTAACAATATAAAACCCATATAAATCATATAAGTGCTTAATTATGAAGTTTGAACTTTGAACTTATTGTTTCTAATTAGAAACAGTGTTTTTCTTTTTTGTCTCATTCATTTAAGTATCTGAAAGTTAAGTTATTTATTGTTTGTTTGGACTTGTTGTCTTTAATTTCATTCACTTACAATAGATTTGATTTTCCGAAGAGTTTATATTTCCAAATCCCTACATAAAGTGAGAAATGATGATGAATAATAAAAAAATAATCGATGAATTTGTATCTATTGTCGGAAATGATAATGTTCTTACTGATTCTAATAAAACCAAATATTTCCGTTCAGGATTTCGTTCTGGATGCGGAAAAGCAATAGCAATTGTTTTTCCAAATTCACTCGTTGAGCAATGGCGAGTAATCCAGGCATGTGTGAATAATAACTGTATTATAATCATGCAAGCTGCTAAAACAGGACTTACAGAAGGCTCTGCTCCTAGTGGAAATGATTATGATAGGGATGTTGTTGTAATAAATGTTACAAGAATAAATCAGGTTCAGTTGTTAGATGGGGGCAGGCAAGCATTATGCTTTCCAGGAACAAGTTTGTATTCATTAGAAAAGAAACTTAAATCTGTAAATAGAGCACCACACTCTGTCATCGGTTCATCTACAATCGGAGCAACAGTTATTGGTGGTGTTGCAAATAACTCGGGTGGCGCTTTGGTCAAGCGAGGTCCTGCCTATACAGAGCTTGCAATTTATGGTCAAGTAGATAAACACGGTAAATTGCATCTTGTAAATCATCTCGGCATCGATGGTTTAGGTGATACGCCAGAAGAAATTCTTCGAAATCTTGAGTTAGGTAATTTTGATTCTACTCAGATTCAATACGATGAGAGGATGGCTTCCGACAAGGAATATGATCAATGTGTGCGAGATGTCACTTCAGAGATCCCGTCTAGATTTAATGCTGACGAACGTCGTTTATTCGAGGCAAGTGGTTGTGCTGGTAAAATAGGTGTATTTGCAGTTCGTGTTGATAGTTATCCTGTTCCAGAAAAGGAGCAAGTATTTTACGTTGGTACAAATGATCCTTCACAACTGACTAAACTTAGAAGAGACATCTTGACGAATTTTGAAAACTTGCCAGAAATGGCTGAATATATGCATCGAGATATTTTTAATATTGCAGAAAAGTATGGCAAAGACGTATTTTTATCAATCGATTTGCTAGGTACTGATAGATTGCCCAAGATGTTTGCATTGAAAGCCAAAGTTGAAAATATCTTGGATCGCGTTCCATTCGTTAGCAAATATCTTCCCGATGCAGTCATGTATTATGCAAGTAAATTATTTCCTCAGCATCTGCCAGAAAGGATGTTGGATTTCCGTGATAAGTACGAACATCACTTAGTTCTTAAAATGAGTGAAGCTGGAATCAGAGAAGCACAAATCTATCTTCGTGAAGTCTGGGGAGAAAAGCGAGATTGTGATTTCTTTGAGTGTACACCAGAAGAAGGTAAAAAAGCTTATTTACATCGATTTGCAGCAGCAGGAGCGGCTATACGTTATGAAACGATCCACCGTAAAGATGTAGAAGATATAGTTGCTTTAGATATTGCGTTGAGAAGAAATGACGAGGAATGGTTGGAAAATTTACCCGAAGAGATTAGTAAGAACCTTATCCACTCGCTGTATTACGGTCATTTTATGTGCCACGTTTTTCATCAAGATTACATTTTCAAAAAGGGTACTGATACAAAATTGATGAAAAAGTTGATGTTAAAACACCTTAATGCACGGGGAGCAAAATATCCAGCAGAGCATAATGTAGGACATCTGTACGAAGCTGATAACTCACTTCAGAAATTCTATCATGAGCTTGACCCGACCAATACCTTCAATCCTGGTATTGGTAAGATGGAAAAGTACAAGCGCAACTGTAGCTGTTGTGTTTGATAACTCTCTTATTGAAAAGGCCACCTTATTAATCTCAGGTGGCCATTTTTTTCCTAATTTATGACTTTTGTAAAATTTTTTTAGAGTTGTAAGCACTCGTAATCTTAGTCTAGTAATCAAGTTATCATTAATGTCTATATAGTAAAGTAAAGGCTTTGTTCATATAAGGAATGATTCATTGAAAAGTACTACATTAGCGTTATCTTACCTAGCGATCGTCACTGCGTTAACGGGCTGTAATTCGAGTAGTGAGAAAAACACTGATAAAGATGTTACGCATAAACCCGCCGCTAAAAATGTTTTTATTTCTGAGTGCTCAACTACTGTCACGGGAATGACTCCTTTGCAGTTCGAAGTTCAAGGTAAAACAGCAATCATCGATGGTGTTTCATGCGATGGTTCAACTTCGACATTCAATAACATGTTATCTAAAAATCCATCGGTAAATCGGCTGTATTTGAGGGATATTTCTGGCTCTATTGATGATGATGCTAACTTAAAGCTTGGACGGTTAATTAGAAGTAAGAAGATGAAGACGGTTGTAGATAGTAACAGCCATGTGACTTCTGGGGGCGTTGATTTATATCTTGCTGGTGCTTCAAGAAGTTGGTCTGCTGGAGCTAAACTTGGTGTACATTCATGGAGTGACGGGGTGAAAGATGGTCGTGAGTACCCATCATCACACAGCTCACACGATATTTTCACGTCTTATTACCAAGATATGGGCATTAACTCTGATTTTTACTGGTTCACATTGAACTCAGCTAAGTCAAGCTCCATGCATTACTTGACGCTTGATGAAATTGTTAAGTATGAAATAGTCACTGAGGAATCTAGTTTTTTAGGTATAACAACGGTACCTAAAGAGCTAGCTAAAACTTACTCTTTACAGTTAGGATTTGACCGCTATACAGAGGTTAAAACTCCAAACGGAAAAAGAATACCGATATTAGCCCAAGACGAGTTGACGGATGAACAAATAATTAGAGCAAGGAATGTATTATCGCATTACTTAACCAACTTTGATGGTTCTGAGTATGGGGATAATAAATCAGAAATCGCGAATAAGATGGCAGAAAATAACGCCAAACTATTACTGCTTAATGGCAAAGATGACGGATCTAACCCAGCGGCAAAACTTGATGGTCAACCTCTATACAAGGAGGAAATCCAAGTCGAGGGTGGTAGCTGGTACATCGAACAAAATTATGAACATAGAGATGCTACCTTTGAAGAAATATTGCATCTTGTCCATGACTACGGTATTGGCGTGGATCAAAATGAAAAGTTTTTGGGCGCATTACCAGGTTATCAAGCAGAGTTAAGAAGTGCTCAAGTCAACGCTCTTACAGGAAAAATCTGGGGCCTCGGAGAAGATAATCAGGCATGGATACAAGAGCTGACTAAAGAGAACAGCCTGTCTCAAGAATACTATGCAGCTGTTGTTGATTCCTATTATGGCTTGTGGGGAGCTTGGGGACAAAAAGAGATTGCTAGTGTAAGTATCGAAGGAAGTACTGATGTGGCTGATACTGAAACATCCACATTAACTGACCTGTTAGATGCGACAGAACTAGCTCTCCTAGAAGAAAGAAGAAAACATTTAGAAGAGAAATTCAAAGGCGGTATGTGGGGCATTTATACAGCTAAGACAAGAGCAGAAATGTCTACTCTTGATCCGTTGGGCTTAAAAGCTGTACAGAAATTACTTCACCCATACCTTACCTATAATGCAAGAGTTTCTAAGAGCTTTGAAGGAACGTTTAGTTTAAAGTTTGACACTAAGTTGCCTTATACACACCACTCACAATATCTGAAGAATATTACACTAACTGGCAGCAATAATGTAAATGTTATTGTAAATAAACTCGGAAATAAAATTGTTGGTAATAAAGGTAAAAATACAGTTATCTTCTCAGGTGATGAGTCAAATTATACAATTACTAAATTAAGGGATGGAAAATACTCTATTTCTGATAATCGAGATAATGGTGATGGTGTTGTCTTATTAGAAAATATAGAAAAAATAAAATTCTCTTCTTCTGAACGAGACCTATAAATAGAAAGCCACCATATTATGGTGGCTTTCTATTTACTCAACTAACTCAAGGATGAGTTTATAATAGATTGCGTGAAAAATTGTAGATATGATAGCTCTTGTTCTGCCGAAGATGGGCCTGATTTTAATCCTAATTGTGTTATGCAATCAATGTGTAATGCCGCAATAGAACCTGCTACTTGCTCGATAGGTATTATCCAAGAATCTTTTCCAAATACTTTTAATAATTGATTTTCCACTTCACTTGATAAACAATCTCTGATTAACCTTGAAGCAATTGACCAATCATCACCCATTTTGTAAACCATAGAACGACCTATTCCATTCCGCCTTGACGCCAAGCTAGCCATATTAATGAAAGATTGTTGTGGTAGGCTACTCAGCCAAGCTTCTTTAGTATTCATTTGTGTAAATAATTTTTGAAACAACAGTTTATGCATTTCAATAAAAACACAGAGCTTTCCATTATAGTATCTATAAAATGTACTTTTACTAACATCTGCTTTAGATATTATTTCCAATACAGAGATTTCACAATAATCTTTTACTAATAATAAATCTCGAAAAGCAACTAGAATTCGTTTGCAACTTTTGTTTCTATACATTAGGTTTACTCCTATATTATTGAATAGGATAGTGTGTTGAAATTTGTAGTCAATATTAACATTAACGGTTTGGGACTATTGTTAAAAATAGTCCCAGATCGAACAGTTTGACTCTTTAGTTTCTAGTGTTTGATTTATAAAAGACTAAAATGGCTTCTCAATCATTTTATTGAGGCATTGATAATGGAAAAGTTAAGTAAGAATCTGAATGTTGGAATATATATTTACCCTGGTGTTACCATGCTTGATGCATATGCTCCGTTACAAGTTTTAGCTGTAAGTGGATTAGTTAATGTTTTTACTTTTTCAAAAAGTATTCAACCTGTTTCTTCAGATGCAAATGTTAAGCTCTTACCTAACTATAGTGTTCATGATCTTCCCCATGTTGATGTATTAATTGTTCCTGGCTCTGCAAACCCGATAGAGCAAATCAGAGATAATGAAGTCATAGATTTTCTGACAAAAATAGGCAGTCAAGCAAAGTACATAACATCTGTTTGTACTGGCTCTTTAATCCTAGCAGAAACGGGGTTACTAGATGGTTATAAAGTAACTACTCATTGGGCATACAAAGAAGCTTTAAATAAATATCCCAAGTTAACGTACTTAAATCAGAGAGTTGTAAAGGATCGTAATAGGATAAGTGGTGGAGGCATCACATCTGGATTGGATTTTTCTCTGGAACTTTTAGCTGAGTTATCTGGGGATATTAAGTCAGTTGAAAGTCTAGAGTTACTCTTAGAGTATGACCCGCAACCCCCTTTTGGCTGTGGTAACCACAATGACGCCAAAGATGAGATGAAGAACTCCGTGCAGAGTTTGGTTAAGTCAATCGCGTACGAAATGTTTAATTAAATTCAATTGATGACATGGTGTCTATGTTGTGCATAAAATTGTTATCATAGGCATCAATCACACTACGATTTAACTCTTGTTTCACATATTTGTAAATTTTTAAAATTTGTTTAAATATATTAAAATTTTAATTTTTCTTTGAGCGTGCTTAGATCACAAATATACATAAAGAAATGGATATATGTTGTATTAAATATATAATTTATCTTTATCGCTTTCATTGGGTCACTTTGGTTAGATATCCTTTGGTTTGATAAGGTATATGTAGAGTGAATGCAACCGAACACATTTCAGATTTCTTAAACTGTCTTTCTGACGCAAATATAATTGTAGATAAATATTCTAATATTGTATTTGCAAATACCTATTTTTTAAAATTGTTTGGATTTAATAAAAACGAAATTTTTAATGAAAAATTGGACGTTATAATTCCCAGTTACTTTGCTAAACAGCACCATAAAAAAGTTGATGATTTTATATCCAACAAATGTCAAAGTAGAAATATGACTTCTAGAGGAACAATCCTGTGTGTACGTTCAAATGGTGAGTTTTTTAGAGCAAGAATTTCAATAGCAAATATCTATTTTGATGGAATGGACTGTGCGATTGCAACCATTTTTGATGTTACTAGCACTGAGAAACTAATTGAGGATCTTCACGTTAAGGCCTTCAAAGACCCTCTGACTGGGTTATTTAATAGGCACGAATTGGATCGTATTGTTAACAAAAGTTCTGATTTGTTGTTCAGTTCTTCTTCATACATAGTGACTTATTTAGATCTTGATGATTTTAAGGTTGTTAACGATACCTATGGACATAATGTGGGAGATTTATTACTTAAAGGTGTCTCCTCTAGACTTATAGAAAGTGTTCGAGAATGCGATATGTGTTTCCGTGTTGGTGGGGACGAATTTATAATTCTATTTAAGCTAGCGGATTCATATAAAGAAGAATATCAAATAGACGCTATAAAGTGTAAAATTACCAATATATTATCTAAGCCTTTCTCTATCGATGGACTTTCATCTGAATTAAATATTGATTTCAGCATGGGAGTTTCTGTATATTCTAAACACAGTTGTCATCTTAATGAAGTTATAAAAAAGGCGGACAAAGATATGTATAAAATAAAGTTTAAAGACAAATAGTTTAAACGTATTTTTTATGATTGGTACTGTCCTTATTAAACTTTAACTGGTCGATTTATAACTAAGAGTTTATTATCTATTGACTAGCATAGAAAGCAAGCGCCAAATACCTATCAGTACGACATATGATTAATTTCAAGAAAAGTTCAATTCTGCCCGTCACTCTCATTACAGTTTTTGACCGCTTGTGTAGGGCAGATACTTGGAAAGTGAAGCACTGATCGTTTCGTCAATGTTGATAATCAAGTTCGAATGGTTAGCAGCAAGTCTTTAATACGCCTACAGTTCATGAATTGCATCAGGCTAGGATTATCCATTTGTTCTCTTACACTTTCTTAACTTAGCTACGGCGCCGCATTGCTCACTGAACATCATTCATAACGAACGACCACTGTCGTAAGGTTTACGTTGGGTGGTCACATCATCATTTACCGATAGCAATTCGGCCAGGTGCTGCACATTAAATATCAGTCTTTAGTTTGGAGCATTTACTGAATCTTTCTTTTCATTGAACTTGATATTTTTCTACAACTTCTCCTGCTTTATAACTATTAGCCACAAAATGTATCGCTTTGTGTATGTAGCTCTGTGCTAAGGTGTTGTGCTTTCTGTAGAAGCGATGTTAATGCTAACTTTTCCTGCATATCTTTAACGATAACTATAACAGTATACTGTAAGCGTTAGACTAGTATGATCATCTTTAGCACCTCCTAAAAGTCGTTTGATATATTCAAATGGCTACAAACACATACAACCGCGTAGTCATCGTAGGTCGATGAGCTAATTGTTGACTTATTTTTCCACCAAACACGTGTTTGAGGGTCTATGTCGTATAACCAAACTTTTCACAAAGCTAATGACTGTTAACTTAAAAACTCATGTAACTCATAATGCTCCCTACCCAAAGTTATCAGAAGGAGCTTGAGGTGCGTGATTTTTGAAAAAATGACATCATGCAAATCTAATCTCTATCTACTTTCATTAACCTATTGATTACACGTTGATGTTGTATTAAAAATGTTACGCTATAGGAGTATGAAAAGTGGCTAAAAGCTATGTAGAAGGCGTTATACAAAAGAAGGTTTAAAAACCATGGACAAGGTTAATTGGTATAAAAAATCATGTTGATGACAGCTTAATAATTACAGATAGCTATAAAACGACTCAGAATGTTCGTAGATATTTCAAATCTAAATTTGGTGAGAAATTTAAGTTAGCTCGTGAACTCATGAATTGGATTAGCAATGCCAGAGGTTTGACAATGGGGTATGCCTCAGATGAGTGGACTAAACGAAAGAAGTCAAAGTGATTGATATTAAGTTATATTTACTAGGACTTAGTGAGTAATCTATGTGCTGTAGGTTTTTGCTTAGTATCAAGTTTGAAGTGCGACACTTAGAGTAGCTGCTCATAAATATACTCCGTTGGTGTCTTGTAACCAAGCCTTTGGCGTGGTCTGTTATTCAGTTTATACGCTATCTGGCTGCACAGTCTTTGTGTCACATGAGCCATTGAGGTTTTCTTAGGTAAATATTGGCGTATGAGTCCATTTGTATTCTCATTAGTCCCTCGCTCCCAAGAGTGGTAGGGCGTTGCGAAGTAAAACAAGCATTTATGCTTGTTTTCTATCTCCTGATATTGGTTAAATTCTGTACCATTATCAGCAGTGATAGTTCTAAATGGTAAGTTTGAACGTGTAACGATCTCTGTCATTCTCGCGTTGAGTGATGCAGTTGTTCGGTCATCTAGCTATCCGATATAGGTGTAGCCAGTCATTCTGTCAACGAGAGTGACAATGCAGTGTTAGTTCCACGACCGATCACGGTATCTATTTCCTAATGTCCAGGTTCTAGGCGTAACACAGCTTGTTTTGGTCGTTCTGTTATGTGCCTTTTAGCGGCAATTCTCCCCCTGCTATCTTTGGCGTTGTAGCGCTTACGTCTCTGTTTTGGTGATTGACGTAAATGTTTCCAGAGCATGCCTCCGTTGGATTTATCGGTCCAAATGTGCTGGTAAATAAGCTCATGGCTCATCACTGGATAGCCATGCAAACGGCAATACCCAACGATTTGGTCAGGACTCCAATCGAGCATTATAAGCGCGTCAATAATTTTGAAATCGTGCTTGGTATAGCGCTTGTTACGCCGTGATCGGCTCAACCTGGTTCTAGCTCTTTGTTGCGCTCTAGCAGGCTGATAGGAAGGGTTAGGGCGATAGGCGTTGCATCGAGAGTTGCGTTTAAATTCTCGGTAGATAGTGCTCTTGTGACGCCCTAGCTCTTTAGCGATGTTGACGACACTAATGCCTTGCTTTCTAAGTGCGGACATCATATACCTTTCATTCTCAGTGAGGTGTGTAATTCATGGTTTTTCACTTCTTGGCGGGAGTAAAACTTATGAATAGCACATCTCACTGTTTTAAATTTCAGGGGTGTCGCACTTCGTACTTGAATCCAAGTTGTATAACAAGTTGTTACATAAGGATTCGTAACGCGTGGTATTTTGGGTTTAGTTCAGTGTTTATAGTAGTCAAATTAAGTGTTGTGGTAGCGTGCTTCGCACCTTAATTGGGCGTTAGTTTGCTTCAAAGAATCGTGAAGTATTGAGGAAGATATGAAAGTAGATATTAGGCCTGCCAAGGAAGACGAACTGAAACCTCTCCATTCTTTGGTTATTTCAAATGATGAATGGATGAAGTTCAATGGTCCTTACTTTCCATATTCTCACCCAACACTAGAACAGTTTGAAAGTTCATCATTTCAGCGTTTACTTGCAGGGTTAGACTTACAATTGATCACTGTTAACGATATTCCTGTTGGAACGGTTAGTTACTACTGGGAATGTGAAGAAACGCGTTGGCTTGAAGCTGGTGTAGTTATTTACGATGCACAGTATTGGGGTAAGGGAATTGCTGCGCTTGCTCTACCTTTGTGGGTATCGTACTTGTTCGAAACTAAAGAAATCGAGAGGGTTGGTTTAACTACTTGGTCGGGTAATCCTCGAATGATGTCTTTGGCTTTGAAACTGGGTTTTCAGCAAGAAGCAAGACTTAGAAAAGTTCGTTACTACAAGGGGGAGTACTATGACTCCGTCAAATATGGAGTTTTACGGTCGGAGTGGTCAGAACGCAACTAACACTAAATTAAAGGGTGATTCACAACGCTTGGCGCCGTCACTTTAAGCAGGTTTAGTGTTTATGGCACAATGCTTTAGGTAAAGTGGGCGCGTTTGGAGTTAGAGGTGCATGATAACAATGTCGCAGCGTTTTGGTATGTCCTGCCGCAAGTAATCGATCATAAGTAGTCTTAAAAACAGGGTTACACTGGATGGCTGACATCATTGCAATACACATAACAGTTCTAACTTGCGTCCGACTGTCTTGTATCATGCGCTTTCCTTTGTAACGTCTAACGATAGGTGCAACTCCAATCAAGCTAGAGGCTTGCTTATTCGTGATGTGACTAAGTACTAATTATTGATGCGGCCAGTATTTTACCGACCCCAGGCGTTTTGGAGTAGCTCATTTTTAGTCTGATATTCAAGTGTGGTATCGATGAGCTTTGTGATTTTAGCCTCTATTTTTCAATTTGATTTGTAAGAGCGGTTAAGATGGGTGTGTACAAGTCAGCGACCTTTACGTGCGAATCATATCCGCGTAAACCAAAGCTGATTTTAAGTACATGTTGATTAATTTGACTGCGGACCCATGAGTAAAGGTTAATTCTATTTTACTCGCTTCAGCAATAAGTTGTTCATACCATAGGCGGTGCTGTTTATTAATGTCATCTCTTACTAGTAGCTTTTCTGGATTGTCAACTATTGTATCTAGACCTATAGACTCGATACGCAGATTGTCTGATAGATCAAATAACTACCCCAAAAAGTCCGTCACTTTACGGTCTTTAGTACTACTATTAAGTTGTATGTTTCATACCTCTTTAGTATTGCTAAAATTAACACTCTCAATGTGATTCAATAAGCTAATGAACATAACAAACAATTGTCATATGCGTAAAATATTTTGCAGTATTCTGCTTGCTGGAGGCCATAATGTATCTTCAATTAGGAAGGTTGGGGGTAAACCTTAATGATCTTATTGAGTCTCTTGATCAGCTTGAGACATATGTGTTCATCAAAGATACGAAATCTAGATATATCTATGCGAATAACTTAAGCCTAGAGTTAATGAGAGTCGATAAGAAAAAACTGGGGCAAATAAGAGATTCGGATTTTTTACCAGAGGATACCGTTGAGTTCATAAAACACATCGATGCTAAGGTAATCAAAGGGGAAACGAGTAGGGAAGAGGTATTCATTAATGGTACAGATGGTAAGCAACGGATTTATCTTGAGATGAAATCACCAATTTATAGCTCGGAATCCTCTAATGAAGTTGTTGGTATCTTAGGTATTTCTACTGATATTACAAAGCAAAAGGAACTTGAAAAGAAGGCTCATCAGCAAGCTCGAATGGATGAACTAACCCAGCTGCTCAATAGGCGTGGACTGATAGAAAGTGTACAACGAGACCTAAAGAAGAGGATTAGTGAAAACTCTTTCTCAGCTTTGCTATTTATTGACTTGAACGATTTCAAGCAAATAAATGATGAGCATGGTCATGCAGTAGGCGATCACATATTACGTAAAGTAGGTGAACGTATTAAAAGCAGCGTGAGAGCCTCCGATCTAGTCTCAAGATATGGCGGAGATGAGTTTGTCATATTTCTGGGAAGCGTTGGGAATAGCAATACTGAAGCGGAATACTACACAGAAGATGTGATATTGAGGATTAAGAGTACACTCACTGACCCAATAAATACAGATACAGGTAAGGTGCAGGTAGGGACCTCCATAGGTAAGTATATTATTGAAGGAACAGACTTTTCTTTAGAATCAGTGATAACTAAAGCCGACGAGAATATGTACTATGAGAAAAAGCGCGAGTAAAGAAGATTTAGACTGAACTAAAGTGTCGCAATTCATACTCGACTTTACACACCCGCTGGTTAGTCACTGTTAGGTCTTAGTGCCGTTCTGCTAGTAATATAGCTAGAAGCGAGATTGGAGTTTATATCTAAAAGATCAACGTCTTAGAGAGATTATAAAACCTAGCATAGTCACTTCAGAATCAACTACTTCGAAATAACTCGAGCAGTTTAGTTAGTAGATGGCGTTATTATTTGACCTTGTATCCATCAGACTTTGCCAAACTTGAGTTAGATCACAACTTGCTTAATTAGCACATTCACTAACATATTATTGCAATAAAATCAGTTGCATTTTGGTGTTTTGATGAGAAAGCTAAGTCGATTTGGCTACAGAAAAACTAACAATAAAGCTTATTTATTGAGGCATAATTATTTAGTTACGCCCGCCCATACCTGAACTAGGTTACTAAAAGTATACTAATTGCATTCAACCTTTAGGTAACTAACATATACCACTAAGAACCGATGGCGTAGCGTTCACTTATATATTCACTCTATTTGCGGAGTCACTAATAATGAGTAACGCCCCTATCATCAATGCTTATGGGTTACCGTTATTCTCAGAAGGAAAGCTAAGTACGTCTTTGGTAGATAAAACGGCGATACTGATATAACCCAAAGGTTACTTAGTTCTCGTAGTGAGCATGCAAGATGGATGACTAAGGTGAATTTAATTCGATTGTTCTCTAGTATTACTATGACGTGGTACATAGGTCAAAGCACTGTGGTTTCATGTCATCGAGTGAAACTACAGCTATCTAGTTTCTGGATTGGCGAGGCTGTATGAAAGCAAAAGTTGAAGTTGACGCCAAAGGGCGTAAAAGTGTTGTTGATGCCTGTAAGGAGCCTTGTGCGATAGAAAAAGGTATGCGGATCTTGGGGTCAAAATGGAAAGGCTCAATAATCTACCATCTGAAAGATGGCCCTGTGAGATTTAATGATCTTTCAAGAATGTTGGGCGGTGCAAGTAAGAAGATGGTAGACCAGCGCTTAAAAGAGCTAGAGAGTGAAAATATGGTGATACGCTGCGTACTCAATGAGAAGCCATTAGCCGTAAGTTACGAACTGACTGAGTTTGGCAAAAGTGCTCTAACGATTCTTGAAGAATTGAGAAAATGGTCTGAAAGCAACAATGTACAGCTTAAATAGTTGGAGTAACAATCTCTACTCGAACTGTGTGACAGGGCAACCATATGTGGTTGCCCTGTTCATATTTTGGTCTGGAGACTCAGTAGTCTAGTGTCCCACGAATAGGGTAGTGGTTCTCTGGATTTCGAATCCAAGCTAAACCACGTGTCAGCGCCCTTAACTCTGGTCTTACAAATGGGTTGTTTGATAGATCAACCACATGCAAATTACCGTGTTCATTGACGACAAATAGTCCTGGCTCCGCAAAGTTATGGTCGGTTTCGGCTTCAGAGCGTGGTAGCGATATATAAAGTCCCAGAGTCTTCATTTGTTGCTCAGTAAGACCATAGGCGATTGGAAAACTGATATCGAGCTTTTCCAGGTGTTGCTCTAACTGTTGTTTCGAATCCCCAGAGACAGCTAGAATATCCACGCCTGCATCACTAAAGGTCTGTTTATAAGTCTCTATTTCATTGAGATATTTGGTACAAAGTGGGCAATGTTTACCACGATAGACAAACACCGCTTGCCATGTTTCATCGCCTTGAGGCTGGCCTAGCCTGACTTTCTTCCCATCCAGTGTTGTTGCCTCTAATGTAGGGAAAGTGTCACCCGCTTTGAGTTTTTGTGAGTATGCCATCTCAGCTCCTTGGATTTATCTGACGACTGAGTCGTAAAAAGTAAGACAGGATGAGGCGAGTTGCAATTAGTCTACTTTTAGTAACCTAGTTAAGAAACTCAGTACCTGATAAGTAACAACTGGGAACGATCGTTCCACTGCTTTGAATTTGCTTTCGGTTTTGTTCTCACACCACTCATCCAATTTCTCGTGAACAGTGGTGTGAGAACAAAGGGAAATGACCTATTCTGCATCTGCATCTGCATCTGCTTTAGCTATCAGCTCAGCCAAGAACTGTTTATAACCTTCAACGGGATGCGCACCAGAAACGCCAGATTCACGGTTAAAAATCACCGTTGGTACGCTTGAAATCCCCATTGTCTGCCATTGCTTCTCTGTAGTACGTATCGCACCGCGTCGCTGAACATCATCTAACCACCACATGCCTTCTTCAGCATCAAGACCGACAGAGGTAAGTTCTTGCTTTAGAACTTCACGGTCAGAGATGTCTTTCTGTTCACTGAAAAAAGCCGTAAACAAACGTATCTTTAGTTCAGTTTGCTTGCCAAAGCCTTTGGCGTAATCAAGTAGAATGTGTGCGTCAAACGTGTTCACCATCTTCATGTCATCAAAGTAGTTAAACTCGAAGCCATGTTCAGCACCGATGCCAGCGATGCGAATACGCGCATTTTTACTTTCTTCTACTGTGCTGCCATATTTGCGTGAAACGTGTTCACGAAGATTTTCACCTTCAGCAGGCATGTCAGGATTCAATTCAAACGGTTGCCACTCGATATCGATGCGATCTTCAATTCCAAGCTCGTTAATCGCAGCTTTTAAATGGTTGTAGCCAATGATGCACCAAGGGCAGACGATATCACTAATGATGTCGATTTTAACTGTGTTGTTCAAAATGGCTCCTTACGCAAAGCACTGTAACCATATGGTAACAGTGCTTTGACTGGCTTTTGATTACTACTTGTTTAGATTAACGCTCGCTAGGGTGCGTCCACGCAAACTTTTGGAATGGCGCATCTGGTTCAGTATGTGCCAATGCGTTGGTGAAGTTTGAGATAAGCTTTGCAGACAACCCCGTCAGAACTTCCAGTGCTTGACGTTTGGTAAAGCCAGCGCCCAGAAATGCTTGCAGTCTTTGATCACCAATATGACCACGGTCATCAAGCAGAGCCTTGGTAAAATCATGCAGTGCTTGCAGTTTTGTATCAGGGATAGCTGTACCTTCACGCAACGCTTCAATCACTTCATCTGGCATTTTGCCCGCTTTCATCATCCAAGTATGACCAGGAACACAGTAATGACAGTTATTTTCAAAGTTTGCGGTCATAAAGACCACTTGCTGCTCTAGTGGGCTTAATGTCGTGTTCTTCATAAACAGATCAAAGGCAGTATTATATGCTTCGTAAGTTGCTGGTGCTTCAGCAAGAACGGCGTGCAGGTTTGGCAGCATACCGAAGCCCTTTTGCGACTGTTCTACCAGCGATTTAGACTCTTCAGGGGCCGTTTTTGCATTGTAGTAAGTAAATTCAGTGCTCATGACAATTTCCTTAGAAGTTGGCGTCTAGGTGGGCTTCAAAGCGAGCGAAGTCGTTTTCAATATCGGCGTTTTTCATGACATCATAGCAAGCGAAAGTAGGCAGTGCAGACATGCCAAAGAAGCGGAAGTTGGCATGCATGTGGAACATCAAGTCATCAACACTACGACCTTGGAATAGGTACTCGCTATCGTCATTAAATGACTCTTCTGGTGCATTGAATGTGAAAGACAGCATGTATTTCGTATTTGTACAAGTACCGCCAGTGCCGTAATTTTTCTTTGGTTCCTCTGGTGTCCGACCATCAAATGCACATAACGCACCACCCATACCAGCGGTAAATACATCATCCATGTATTTCTTAAAAGACCAAGGGATCGTCATCCAGTTGACTGGTGACTGAAGAATGACTCGGTCTGCCCACTCAAAATGCGCCAGTTGTTCATCAACCACGATGTCGTCTTGCATCGTAACTACGCGAACTTCGTGACCCTTTGATTCTAACTTGGTGCGAGCTTTCTCAACCAAAGCGGCATTTAGCTTACCTTCAGAAAATGGAGATGGCTCGTGCGCGTTAATGACTAGAACGTTACTCATGATAATTAACCCTTTAATGATTGACTGTTTTAGAGAGTGACCAACGATGTTGCTCTCTTGCGGTTTATTATGGTTACCTACATTTCTAGTTCAATTAGTTAACTTTTGGTAACCACCATGAATGTCAATCGAATACAGATTAACTAACTGTTTAATATTATTTTTATTTTTTGCATTGAGGTGGATGAATAGGGCAGTCAAAGTATATCCCAAGCATACCTATTGCCATTATTTGTCTGGTTACCATACAAAACCGAACGAATGGACCTTCGTAGAAATAGTGTATAGGAAGTAAATAATGGAGTTAGCCAAAAGCGATTACGCTTTGCATACCAGTAGTAATATCTGAATTGCTAATGTTAAATTTTTCGAAACTCAACTCTGTCCGATGTTGAACTAATTTCTATGCTAGTTCGGATCTACCCCAAAGCTTGTCAGCACTAATCGCTCCCCAAACTTGCACATGAGGCTTTTGCAATACTTTGAGTAATGCCATGCAAAAAGCAAGGACTGAATCAAAGGTCTCTACAGTTTTTGGTAGTGTACCTTGTATGAGCCAAGCCAAATTCTGTAGATCCTTTCGATATAAACGTTCACATCCGTAGTGCGTTGACTTTCAAACTCCTCTAACTGCTCCTTAGTAAATAAGGTCAAAAAGAAGTTGATGTATTTATCAAACATTTGAGCAGAGACATCACTCCAGTTATGTGTGATAAAGCTCGTTAGAAAGGAACGGGCTAAATTATCATTCCAATATTTATTATATAAAGCCTCTAATGTCGGATAGTACATATGGTGGGAAAGAAAGTATGGTAGATACTTTTCCAGTTGTATTAAAGGCATGCTTGATAAATTATTTTTAAGCAAGTAACTTACTTCAGAAACTCTAACAGAATCATCTTTTATTTGTTCTGCATAATTGTCTAGTGTGGTTCTATCTATTTTATTTAATATGCTATATTTTGACAAGGCTATATCAGCCATGTGTTCACTGCATACTAACAGGAACTTTAGTGACATCTCTATGGAGAAATCAATGTCACTCACGTATTTAGATAGTATGTTAAAAATTGAGGCATTAGGGAAATCAAATGAAATATATTGTTCTCTAGTTATCGTTTGGGGATCAAGATTACCAAATGTGCTATTAAATTCGTCAATAAGCAAGCTCTTTGCTAAATCTTTTGAACCATGTTTAAAGTAGTAGTGGATGTAGTTGTGATAAATGCCTTTTAGTTCTCTATCTAGTGATTTAAAATAATCGTCTATCTTGTTTTTTAACTTTTGACTTATATCAAGAGAGTCAAGCTTTGCTAGATAAGCGATAGCATTATTTATCTCCGAAGAATTATTTCGCAAATAAGCGGACTCTACCAAGGGCATAAATTTATCAGATTTAGTGGAATTAGCGATATACCAAAATAGATTGCAATAATAAAAATCACTTGAAAAAGTTAGTTTTCTATACGCACTAATGAGCTTTTCAATATGTTCATCAGTTATTTTATTCTTGCAGATGAACTCAACGAAGCTATGCATTCCATACATATAGCTCTGGTCATTTAGTTCTTCTTGAGACTTCAGCCCTTGCTCAATAAAAAAAGTGATCTCATCATCAATATTGCAATTAAAATTAAGTGCTGTGAGGTTTTTCTTTGCCCAATATGACTTGTCATTTGAAGGTTCTGCCAATAGTTCTAGCGACTCTATCAGACATTCATTATCTATACTGTAAAGAGTTGCGACAGCATCATTAAACTCTTGCTCCTTTGATGTTTCCTGCAATATAAGTTTGATGTTAGAAATATCAGAATTATCACCAAAAATTCTCAAGGTTCTTAGGCTCATACAAACAGGAGTGGTTTGATCATTTTTCCAAGTATTCAGACGCTCTCTAGCGATCTCAGTAATAAGAGTTGGAGGACACTGAAACCAAATCTCATATTCACCTCCTGATATCTTTATAGGCATCTGTGCCTTGATCTCGTTATCTGCGAGAATGCTAATCAGTGTGTCACGGTCTCCATTGATCGCTAGCGCTCTTCGTCGCTGATATTGGTGATGAGGATCAAGTAAACCTTCACTAGATTTGAGCCGTTCAATACACTTTTGAGTCCCCAAAATACCAAGAGAATATATAGCATCACTTCTAGTTATTACTTCAAAGTTTTGTTCTAGTTCGAGTATTCTTCCTTCAACAAACTCTATAAAATCCCCGCCATATTGTTTAGCGACCTTGGTCGCTAGTGAAAGATCGCATTCGAACATAAATTCAATAAATTCTTGTTTTTCTTCATTGTTAATGAATGTGCTGCAATATAACCAAATATCATATTCAGAGTGTAGGTAGCTATTTTTATGGCTTCTCCAGTTTTTGCTTAACTCAATCGACGCTAAGTATTCTGAGATTATCTTATGAGGCGTGGAGTAAACACCATCATTGTCCTTGACATATATTTCATGCTGTTCAAGCAACTCCAAGAATGACTCAAAGCTCAACATCTTCGCTACAGATAAACCTTGATTAGTCAGCTCATTATATGTTTCCCCCAAAAGCTCCCAATAATCAGCTTCTGACAGAGAGGTTAAGCCCTTTTGAAATATGGCTTTATATGTAACAAGTGAAAAAGCTTCTTTCACTTTAAAATAGGGTAGTTTATTTACAATGAGAGATGCATTCTTGATCCTACACTTATCAAGTTTAACTTTAGAAGAAATCCAGTTTTCAATAATTTCGTTTAAATTTTCAGGCAATTTCCTACGATCTTGGTAGTATTTAATCGAGAGTGATAGAGCAAATGGAGAGAATAAAAAGTTAAATCCAACACTTCCTATTTTGTTTCTGTATAGATTACAAAATTCACTTTGCTCACTTTCTAGCATTGATTTTGAAGAAATATTTACAACATCCCGATAGGATAGAGGCTTGATCTCAAGACAGTAATCAACCTTTTCAGCAAGAGTTTCTACGGAAACACCTGTGTTTCTTGATGATAGAATAAAAGAATTATTACCAATTATTGCTGATAATTCGTCAAAAAAAGCCTGTGTATCGCTTTGAATCATTTCGTCTAATCCATCAAGAAGTAATATACATTTGTAGGGTAAACTCCTCCATGAACCATAAGAAATATCAAGTGATTGATTGATGGATTTTTCTAAGTTACCTCTAGAGTAACTTCTTAATTTTATAAGTACAGGCAAAAATTCTATATCGAATGCATCTTTAACTAGCGTACTAGCTAAGTTGATTAAAGTACTAGACTTACCGCTGCCACCCAATGATGAGAGAACGACGTTGTTTCCACTTCTCAATAGATTAGCAATGTCTTCGGTTGACAGGAAACCGTTTTCTATTGTCTCTACACGTGTGTTGCTAACCAGATTATTCGGTAGGTTACTATGGCTATACCAAAGCCCGACAAGTCGAGTTCCTTTATTAGCTACTTTTTCACAATACTCTACTGTATTAAAGTTAGGCGTAGGTGAATCTTTTAATACTCTTTCAACAGAATAGTGTTTTTCAATGATATTAGTTAGCTTATCCCATACGATTAAGAGGTTATTTGTAAAATCGGTACCAGACCAAACTATCAGTTTTTTAATGTTGTCCAAGTAGTCGGAAACTAAGGTATAACTTGATAACCCTAGCTCTTTTACTTTGTTGAGCAAACTAGGCTGAAAATCACCTTTGGAAATGATTTCTTTACACTTAGATTTAATATCTGTGTAGTTGTCCTGCCTAAGAGCTATTCTTAAATTACCAGCTACTGTTCCTGAAGTGATAATGTAGTGTTGCTCAACTGTTGAACCGTTGATTGCCGCATCTAATGCAGCTTTAATGATCTCTTTAGCCGTAAGATCCACACTCAAGCTAGTGCTTGAGTATCGTTTGCACTGTATGCAAACGATACTGTTGGTATCCAGAGTTTTTGCAACACAATCAAAACCTTGATCAGCAGCAGGCTGACGGCCACTTTGCATTTCGAGGCCGATATGCTCGCTCAAGATGATTAAGCATTGATAAGTAAAGTCTTCAAAGTCCTCAGGCGTAAGTTGATTTAATGAAAGAGCGTGGCCTTGATATAGTGGTGGCTTAGTTACTGACTTTTTCTGCATAGGAACCAACTTGAACTTTATAGATTGACTAGTTTGACCTCTTAATAAAGGCTCTTTCATATTACCAGAAGGACAGCAAATTTCACTCAAGTAGTAGAAGTAAATCAGATGGTTACTCCATCAAAATTTACTTGTTATTGTGTGCTTTTTCCAATAAACGTAACGAAGTCGCTATTGCTGGGAAGGTTGCATTCTGATGCTTGGCTAGTAGTAGATGAGTGAATTTGGCCAATAGGTAGAGGTTTGCAGTACCCCACATAATCCGTTAAATGCTAAATTAGCAAATCCACTAGCACACTTCTGTCCAGTTGTGAGCTAGAGTTTCGGCAGCACTCGATTTCGTTAAGCATGCCGACTTCAGTGTATTCCCATGCGTGGGAATGACTTGACTCACCATTTCTCTCCGTCATCATCATACGACTTCGGGTAGATACTTTCGCTTTTCTGAACAATATGCATTTCAAGATTTAGCGACGATAAGATACGAAACAATGTCTGAATGCTGGTGGTTTCTGGATTAAGTTCAAACTTAGAAACGGTGTCCTGCTTAAGTCCAACTGGATCAGCAACTTTAGTCTGAGACAGCTTTTTGTGTCTTCTTTCATCACGAAGATGTATTGCTAACTGCTTCGGCGATGTTATCAACATAACAATTCCTCGTATTTACCCGCTATCGAGGGTAGTTTTAGTTTTACCCCCAGTCAAGGGTAAAAGGCAACTTTAGCGTGTGAGAATAAGAAAACAGCCCCGATGGGGCTGTTGGTTCTAGTTTGTGTTTGCTTCTGCTTTCGCTAAGTATGCGATTAGCTTTTGAGCATCTTCTCCTGCTTTTTTCGGTTTGGGCTTATAATTGAAAGGCGTTAAAGTACTAGCGTAGGGTGCAAATCTTTTTAAGCTTGATGCATCAGAGATTGATGCAATATTTTTTCTTTTCGCTTTTATAGCTTGTAAGTTATTGCTGTCGCCGAGACTGAGTACGTAGTCATTGAACATAACAGCAGGGAACTTCGCTGCATTTAGTCTTAAAGTCATTCTGTAAAGCGCTTGATGCAGCTCTTGCGCTTCTTCAGCATTAATCTCATCTTCACTCTCTAGCTCGTCAAACATCTCTACAGCTTCATGCAGTTTCGCAGCTATTGCACAAAGAGAGTGTTTCTCTTCGTTGATAACAACACCTCGCTTTTGATGCAGCTCTTCTTTTCTATAATTCTTGTATAGCGAATTGGCTGGTTTAAAGTGAGACATGATTTCTTCAAAGTTGTGCTCAGTGATTTCGTACTTTCCTGATTTAGCTTCTTCAGTACCGAACTTTGCAATTAAGTCTTTTATTGAGCGAGGGCATGCAGGAGCTGTTATTGGTAGCTTTATTAATGTTACATGCGTTGCGTTGCCGCTCGAATTTGTTAGCTCTGGATCTCTAACAATGATGTAAAGCATCTTGCCGCTTTTGTTTTTCTGAAAGCGGGGGAGGGGAGACTTTTTCTGTTTCGCAGGAGCTGTAACGTTATCAGTTAGTTCATTATTTATTTTTTTAAAAAATACTCATATTATTATCTTTTTATTATTATATTTATTATTGTTATATTTTAATCATATCATTTAAATTTATAATATCAATCATAATGTAATTATCTATATTGAACATTATTGTTTAATTTGGTGGTTTTAAATAATAAATTATTTGTTATTTATTTTGTTAAAATAAAAAGAGAGCCTCAGCCCTCTTTTTTAAATTAATATGTATTTTCAGCGATATCTTTTGGTTTCTTCTTGATGTTTCGTCTTATGTTCTGCTTTTTGTTGTCAGCAATAACTCCTTCGTTTTTATACGCTTTTTCTATATTTTCAATGGTTTGTTCTATTGCTGGCTCTTGGTCTTCGTGTTTAGCAACTGGGGTGATTTTTAATTCCCAGTGATTTTTTTTGTTCAGTTCGAAGAAGATTAGTAGTAGATGATAGAAGAATTTACTAAGCGTTTTAGATGCAGAGTAAATGCCCTTTTCTTGTTCGTAAATTGTGTGAACGAAAGCTTTGTTGCGTTTGTTGATGCGCTTACCGTGGTACAGCCAAAAATCAATCGCATTTTCTATCTCTTTTTGATACTGCTTTCTGCATGAGATAATGAAGCAGTTAAACATGTGCTTATCCCATTCTTCAGCTTGCTTCTTTACTTTATTGGCATGTGCTTCAGCATCTCTTCTTACTGTTTCAAATCTTTGCTCTGCAAAATCTTTTTGCGATTCAAATATTTCTCTGATTTCGAAATTTTCAAATTGTGAATTGTCATAGCTACTTACAATGTTTGCATCACTTACTAGAACACCAGATTTTATCAAGCCGCCGAGAGTGAACTTGTTACCGCTCCTGAGCTTAGAAGCGGGTATGATGAAGTCATTGTATTTGTAAACAAGACCAACGAATTTTTCGTTGCTTCTGTCTTCTTTAAGTATTATCTCAACGCCGTTCTTTAGCAGTGCTATTTGATAAAGAGCTAAGCTCGACTTAGTGGTGTGCTCATCGCTTACACCTAGTTTCTTGAGCATGTTTGCTCTGGATTGCACGAGCATCGGTAGCTCTTTAATGCTTGATTCAACTAAGCGTCTCATCATCAACTTAACTGAGTGAGAGTACTTGTCAGAAGTGACTGCTTCGCCTTTTGCTAGTACTGATGCTGAGTTTTCTAGCTGTCTTAATCCGTACTCTTTTTCTTGTTCGCGCATGATTTCTTGAGCAGCTTCTACAGCCATCCAATTTGATATCACTTTGTTTGTTTCCAGATCTTGTGTTGATGCTGTTATGTGTACGTGTTGAGAATCAGTATCTTCGTGTCTAAATGCGATGTAGCGTGCGTTTTTGTAACCAAGACGATTCATAGTCTTTCTTACTGTTTTACGCCACTGCTTGTCTGTGAGGTACTCTCCTTCGTCTATAGAGATGACAAAGTGGCGGAAAGGGTGCTTGACTATCGGGTTGTGCTTATAGCTGCTTTGCAGTTCAGTGATAGCATCGTGCCAGTCCGCACCAGTGGCTAGTTCTCCCATGCTGACTGGGATAGATTCGATTTCGTTAGCGCAGATGAAGAATGAGTGTCCTTCTGATGCAGGAGCATGTTTTGTTTTACCTGCGCCGTACTTCACGAGGTTGTCTGCGTCTTTTTGTTTAGCGCCGTACTCAACGAGGTTCTGTGCGTCCCTGGCTGTCTGTTGACTTCTTGTGCATTCTAATTCTGTAAATACCATTTATTGTCTCTTTATTATTATCGTTAGTGAGAAAGGATAGGAAAGGTAGATAAACCCTCCTTCAAAATAAGGAGGGAATTTAGGCTTTATAATTCAGCTTCTTCTAGTATCTTTTGTTTGCATATCTCATCTAACTGACGCGAAGATAAGTATTTAAAAGCTAGTATTTTAGCTGTTGCTGATGAGTGAGAATCTATTGCTAGCTTGCGTGTAGCGTCAACGCTCTTCTTAAGCTCTTTAATGCATTTACTTAGTTTAGCGATCTTAGCGCTGTCAGCATCTTCAATGTCTTCTGAAAGTACCTGTAGTGCTTTTGATAACTCTTTAGTTTCTTTAAAGTAGTTTGAATACGCTTCGCTATTGTTTGGTCGTGGTTCGACTTGATTTAAAGCTACGTCTCTAAGAAAAGCGGCGTTAGATCGGTAGTTGTAACTTTTCTTGTTAGCGATGAAGCGCTCGTGCTGTTCTGCTGTTATATGTGTTTTTAATGCAATATTGTATAAGTCTTTAGTTTCTTTGCGCTCTTCTTTGAATCCGTTTTTCACTGCATCGAGGATGCGAAGTGATTCAGTAACAACATCATCGTTAAAGCTATCTGCATTATTTTTAGCGTAAATACTTTTTACTATGAAGTTGCAAAAATGCGCATGAGAACTAAATGTAATTTTTGATGTGTTTGAAAATTGCGGAAGTAAAGACGGTACAATAAATTGTAATTCTTCTAAGTTGTAGTCTGTTTGCTCGATAAGCGCCATTAGCTTATCTTTATTTTCTCTTTTTGTGTTAGCTACTACTTCTCTTATTATTTTATTTAAGTCTTCTTTTTCTGAAAGCTTCATTTTATTATTTCTCTTTTTATTATTATTTTATTTTTATTATCTGTAGAGCAACAGCGTGCGACTTAGCGATAACTGCGAAGCATGTTAGCGCAACCGACTAGCAGGAGGCTAAAACTACAAGCTTCGCTATTTGGAACAAATAGGGAAGAGCAGTATCCGCTTGTTAATTTCTTTTTTCTTATATTATAACCATAAATACTATGAAATTATAATTTATTTTTATTCTTCACTGTATATAACCAGGGTTTAATTTGTTGGTTGTTTTAAAAGCTATCGCACTAATAAATATAAATATTTAGATTGTTTAATATGATGAAAGGTGATTTGTTTTAAATTTTCAAATAACAAAGTAGATGCTATTTATATTTTTCACGCACTATTTAGTATGCTATTTATTTTTTGTAAATTAAATTGTTTTTCTTATGGGTGTCTATATTTTATGGTTTAATTTTTGGTTGAATATAGGTATAAAAATCATAATTTTTAATGTTATCTTGATAAGATAATAATAAGTTTATTAACCGAGGCCTAATATGTTATTGGTTTGTTTATATGTTGAATCGTCTGTGTTGTTGGAGTTCTTTTCCTTATTGTAAACTTTTCTCGTTTAGACACATACATAGAAGAATCAGCCAGTTCAATCATATCCTGACTGGTTTTAGTTGGGTTATCAGAGTGCTTGTCGTATAAATAATATCCTGTTGAAACTGTAACTTTGATTTTTTGTGCATTGAAGCTCAGTGGGTTGGTTTGTTTAAGTAATTCATCTAGTGCCAAGCACCATTCATGTACTTGACTTTCTGTGTAATTTGGTAAGATCGCAATAAATTCGTCTCCTCCTAGACGGGATATGCAGTGTGCAGGCTTTTCTAATAATTTTAAAGTTGAACCAAAGAGTTTCAACGCCTCATCACCTAAGATATGACCACCATAATCATTGATTAATTTTAAATTATCCATATCCATAAATACTACTGCTATAGTATGAATCTCATTGTTTTTCAAAGACGAATCTATAGCGTTCAGGGCAGCTTCACGGCTCTTAAGCTTTGTTAGATAATCATGATTAAGTCGTGATTCAAGTTGCGTGATTTTTTGCATAAGTTCTTTGTTTTTCTGCTCTAAATGAAAAATCGTTTCTTGCAGTGTTTTCTCGTAGCGAGAGTTAACTCTGTCTTCGTGTCTCTCAATAGAATCAAATACCATCATTCACCCAACATCAGTTTTAACACAGGCGTTGAGAATACATAGTACTACGTCGTAATGTGTCGTATTTGTTTTGCTTATTATCCAACAGAAGTATCAATAACAGATTTTAATTTGCATAGAGAGCTGATCTAAACCTGAGCTATGTGGAGGTGATTCTTATTGTAATCCATATCGAGATATTGATTGATTTGCGTTCATGTAACTTTTTCTGTCTTCGTTTGTTGACCATTACGCCTAATGATAGTTCAAGAGGTAAATTCGCTTGTGGTTTAATAACGTATTGATACGTGTTGAATACTGAAGAATAGACAGTCTATCTGCTTAGAAAGGGCGATATCTTTTAGGGGGACTTTATCAACCTTGAGCTTGTCATCTGCGGTCAGTACTTTTGGTGGAGAGCAATCTTCGGGGCTTCAGCATCTAGCAGTTTCTCAACCAGTAACTTTTTGAGTCTGGCATTTCCTCTTTTAGTGCTTTTAGACGAGCTTCAGAGGGCATCCAGTGCAGCGTATGTAAACCATCCTAGATTCAAAGCCTGCCGCAAAGCGCTCGGGCTGAAATACCTTCTTTCGCTCCCTTTAAAATGGCAATGGTTTGCTTTTCATTTAGCGTTTTTTTGGATATATGCACATTGCTCGATATTAACTGAATTAGATTAAGGGGACCTGGCCAGGTTATATACGACACATTATGTCAGAAGTTGATGTACTCTTCATTTTGTTGAATTGCCAGGCGAAGTGGCGAACTCATAGTTGCATAAAAAGAACAAAAAGCGTATTAATATTTAGAATTATAAATAAAAAAATCAATGTGTTGTATGAAATTTATCCGTTTCACGCGTAGTGTTCACGAACTTCACAATGAGTCGGATATCTTTTGAATCATCATATTCTATACAAGTTGGATCAGATGGCTAAGCGAGCAAGCACCCAAGAATCTTTAGTAATTGCGTTTGAAATTTTGAAGCGTATTCCTAAATTTCATCAAACTACAGCAAAAGAACTACATGAACAACTGTGTCAAATAGGTTTAGTACGTGATTTGCGAAGTGTCCAACGGACGTTGGAGATGCTTTGCGAACATTTTGATATTGTGCGCGATGATCGTAGTAAGCCATATGGTTATCGGTGGGATAGAAACAGTGAAAGTCTGGCGTTACAAAACCTAACACCTCAAGAAGCGCTACTGTTGGCATTGTCCCAAGAGTATTTGACGCATCTTCTACCAGCTAACTTACTTTCGTCACTTGATGGGTTCTTCCAAGAAGCTAAATACCAACTTAATCCTAGCTTAATCAATAGTAAGGAGCGTCAGTGGTTAAAAAAAGTTGCTGTTGTTAGTGAAACTCAACCTTTACTTCCACCTAAAATTGACTCCTGTGTTTTTCAAGAAATTAGCAACGCGCTTTATCATAATCGTCTATTAAACATCGAGTACTATAATGCTCGACAAGAACATAAGTCAGGAATAGTGATGCCCTTGGGGTTAGCGCAACAAGGGCATAGACTTTACCTTGTTTGTCGTTTTGATGGATATGATAATGAGCGTAGTTTAGCCATTCATAGAATTACAAAAGCGGCTAGTTCGACGTTCACATTTGAGCGCCCCAAAACATTCAAGCTAAGTCAGTATGATGCTGATGGCAGGTTTCGTTTTGGTGAAGGGGAGAAGTGCTCTCTGTCGTTCTCTATCACAAAGGAAGCTGGTTTCCATCTTACCGAAACACCATTGTCCACAGATCAAACTATTACTGAGTCAGACAAACATTATAACGTGTTTGCGACAGTAGTTCGTTCGAAGCAACTCCAGCATTGGTTAGATGGCTTCAATGAAAATATTTGGGATGTGTGCTTAACAAGTATCGATAACTAATCTGTTAACTGTTTAAAAAACTAAAACGAGAACAAATATGAATACTAAACTTGTATCTCAATGGGGATTAACTCCTGAACTGTCAGAAAAGCTAGGTTTATTCGATGAAACTGATCGAACATTTCAGGCAATTTTGAAAAGAGATATAGAACTGTTTCTAAAGAAAGCAAAGTCTTTTAGTCCTATACTCGAACTACTCAATCGCTGCTACAAGTCTGTTCAGAACGAAATGTCAGCAGAACGCTGGGTCAGTTTAGATAATGACATATATTTTGATAAGTCGGTACTTGGCTTTTGGTTTATAAAGTCAGAGCCGTCTTTCTTTAAGGATTATGATGCAGGGACAGAATTAAGTTATGTTGAAGATGACATAAACAACATAATTTTAGATCCAATCAATGAGTGGTCAATCCCAAACAAAGAAGAGTTGTTAAGTCTAACTACTCTAAGTAGTGTTCCGTTTGAAACATTTAATGGTAGGCCATATCAATATAACCGCGCATTGTATGATCTTAATGATCATGTCTCGGGTTTTCTGTGTGATCATAATAAGCTCCATGAGTGTGCGTTTGGAATGCCAATTCCATTCCTATCGTCTGATGTTAAAGCAATGACTAATAGAGAACTATTTATTGAGATTCTCAAGCGCGGCTTTAAGTTCGTAGAGCTTAAAAATAATGAAGATTATCTAACCCTATTAAAGATATTCCATCTTGGAGATAAGAGCCTTTTCAGTAAGTATACAAATATTGCTGATGAAGTAATAGGTAGGGCAGTAACGCAGAAGGTAGTTAATTCGCTTCTTATTGAAGATACAATACGGGCTGATATTAGCCCTTACCATAAGAAAATCCTTGATGATACCGAGTTGGGTCATTGGTCATTGTGGCAAGATGAAATAGATACTAGTGCTTCTATTACCGTCGATTTACCAACCAAGCTAGTTGCACGAGATCCAAAAACAAGCATTAATGATGGTGTGGTATCAATTGACTTCGGTACAAAAAGCACAGTAGTTGTATATCAGAAAGATAACATCAATATTCACCCGATGCGTATTGGTACTGGTGACCTTAGTAAAGAGATTGCTTCTCATCACTATGAAAACCCAACCATCATGGAGTTTATCAATCTAGAGTCCTTTACGAGTGCCTATAACGCTAAAGCAAACAAACCTTATACACGTTGGAAAGATCTAACAATATCTCACACTGCACAAAACTCCATGCAAGGTAGTGAGTCAAGCAAATTCAACACGTTCTTAGATGAAATTAAGCAGTGGGCGGGTGATAAAAATAGAAAACTCAAGATCGTAGGTCAGAATGGAAAGGTTATCGATTTACCTCCATTTCTTGAGTTAAAAGATGGTGATTTCAACCCAATTGAAATCTATGCCTATTACCTAGGTTTGTATATTAATAACCTCAATAACGGTATCTTCATGGATTACATTCTCTCTTTCCCTGTCACGTATGAAATGCCAATCCGTGACAAGATTATCGAGAGTTTTGAAAAAGGCCTTAAGAAGTCGCTTCCTGCTGAACTTGGCGAAGGAACGATTAACCAGGTCACTGTGACTAAAGGTGCAAGTGAACCTGCTGCTTATGCATTGACTGCTTTACAACAGTACGGTTTTGATCCAGAAGGTGATGAGCGTGTGTTTTATGGCGTATTTGATTTCGGTGGTGGCACGACAGACTTTGATTTTGGCATCTACAGCGAACCAACAGATCGCAAAGATAAAAGACGCTTTGACTACGTGATTGAACACTTTGGTGCGGGTGGTGACAAGTTCTTAGGAGGAGAAAACCTATTGGAGCTTCTTGCTTTTGAAGTATTTAAAAAGAACAAGAGCGCTCTGCTTGAAAAAGGCATTCAGTTTGAAAAACATCCAGAAAGAGATGCGTTTGCAGGCAGTGAGCAGCTCCTAAGTAACTCCCAAGAAGCAAGAATGAACACCAAGCAACTTTGTATTGCTTTACGTCCATTCTGGGAAGAGCATGAGGACTTTTCATTCGATGCGTCTGGTGAGCTTTCAGTGACGTTGACAGATATTAATGGTGTTCGACACTCTGCTTTTGCTCTAGATATTGATTTAGAAGAGCTGAATCAAATCTTGTCAGATCGTATTGAACGAGGAGTTGAGAATTTCTTTGATGCGTTACGCTTGGCATTTAGTAACAGTCGGCTTACATTAACAGATATCGATAATGTGAAAATTTTCCTTGCTGGTAATTCTAGTCAGTCAAGCTTTGTAAATACTCTATTTAAAAAACATATAGCTATACAGCACCAAGACATGGGCGTATCTGAAGATGAAAGCCGTTTTGAGTTGTTTGCTCCTTTAGGGACTGATAAGAATGATGTTGAGAAGCCTACGGGTAAAACTGGCGTTGCATTTGGTCTTATCGAGTCTCGTGATGGTGGCAGCGTAAAAGTTGTCGATCATAACATTGCAGATGAAGATGTTCGCTTCAAATACTACCTGGGTGAAAGTCGTAAGAAAAAATTCAAGCCTCTAATCGATAGAGAGATGAAGTTAAATCAGTGGTATGACTTCATAGATGCTTATTATGACACGTTTGAAATCTTCTTTACGGAACAGCCAAGTTCAAGCACTGGTCAGATGTCGATAGGTGACAGTAGCATTAAAAAGAAAGTAGTTAAGCTTGATGTAACGAATGAAGAAGCTCTTGTTTATATTAAGTTAGTATCACCAACCGCAATCGAGTATGTCGTGGCAAATGAAGCAGATATTGTTAAAGAGCAATACCTAAACGAAATTCAACGTATTGAGCTATAAGGTAAAAGAATGATTGTTCCTCCGACCCTGATCCCAAGTATTATTACAACAATTACCAAGATTGCATCTAGCATTGGTCCCATGATTGCCAAGTATGCCCCGATGGTCATTGAAGTTGTTGGTAAAAACTTGCCGAAAGTTGTAAATACAGTAGAGGCCATCAGCCTGGTGGCTGATGTATTAAAACCTAACGAACGTGCAGACGAGCTTGGCGCGAAGGCAATGGCAGCGGAAAAGACGCCAGAAGATTTCGAACAGATCAATGATTACATCGATTATTTGCGAAATGATGTAATCATTGATGAAGAAAACCTTAGCACTGATGCTGTTGATGTAATAACACGTCAAGCTGTTGGTGTTGCAATTGCCGTAAAAGGTATGGAGCAAGCATTGGAAGCAGATGTTTCGATTCCATTCTTAAACGCTATCAGTGAGCTTGATATCGATCCGACAGTCGTTATTGCCCTTGTGAAATCTTATGAATCAAGTGGTTTAAATTCAGATGATGTTCAAAAGTATTTGGGTAATTCTTTGAGTATTGAGGATACTCACCGACATAGTAATGTATTCGTTAATGCTTATCAGACTGCCAATCCAACGATGAGTGTGGAAGAAGCAGAAGATGCTGTAATGGATTTACGCTAAGGATTTATGATGTCAGACAAAGCGTTAGCAGAACTAATTCGAACAGCAGAGCATAAAGTTGAATCCAGAGAATACTTAGAGAAACCAACCTGGCTTAATGACCATGACTTTACTTTATATCACATAAAAGAAGTCACCTTTGATGAAGACTCGCCGAGAAAAGAAGCGTTTGAGAATGTATTGAGTTCACTCAGCATTGAAGGGGTTATATTCATCTATGTTCTGTTAAGTGATGGTAAAAAGGTCAATTTCTTATTTGGTATAGCTAAGGATAAAAAATACAAAGGTGAATTAGTTCTTGATGTTGATGATATAGGCGAATCAATTCTAAAGCCCTCACTCGAAGGTAACTTTAGAGGTAGTGTTGTAAGGCGCCTAGATAAAGTAGAGCGTGTCGTAGTAAAAAGCACCATAGAGTCGTATGCTCATATAGCAAAGTTAGACGGAGTACCGAGTGTTCATGAAGATAATGAACAATTCCAAGGGGTTGACCGCCTAGTTGATATTATGAATGGTGATAATTTCTGCTTGATGGTAATGGCAGATCCTCTATCTCTACGAGAAATCAATCAGATAGAGAGCCAGTTATATAGTATTTACAACAAGCTTTTGCCTCTATCGAAAAAAAGTGTTCAGGATGGCGATAATTTTTCAACGACTCAAGGCACGTCGGAAGGATCAACTGACACTACCTCAACAGGGGAAAATGACGGAATTAGTATTACTAAGAATACAGGGAAATCAGTAACAATAACTACTGGAACAAACAAAACTGGTAGCAGCGAGCAAACCTCACGAAGCGCTGCTGAAATTGACCATCATAAACATCAAAATGGTTCTGAAGCGAAAACTAAAGGGACAACGACTTCAAAATCAATTGCTAAAAATGTGGGTAGCAATACATCAAATCAAAAAGGCAGGTCATCAAGCGAGTCACGAGAGTATGGTGATAAATCAATACAAGAATGGCTTACCTATATTGATGAGGTATTATTGAAACGCGTACAGGTTGGAAAAAATAAAGGCCTTTATTTATCTAATGTTTACCTTTTTTCTGACTCGATAGCAAGTGTACTAAAACTTGGGAATACAGCTCGATCTATATTTTCTGGTGAGGACATAAATAAATCACCTTTAACGTTTAAGAACGTAGCCAATCCAAATGAGCTAAATGCAGTAAAGAATTTCCAATTCCCCATGCTTAAAAAAAATTATAAGGATTCGCTTGATGGAAGTATTAGCAATGAACAGCAACTAGATTTACTTTTTTCTAGAAAGCCATTTAATCGTTATTTGTGTAATTGGTTGTCAACTAATGAGTTGAGTGTAGTTGCAGGTTTGCCTCAAAAAGAGATAGTCGGCTTAACACTGAAAGAAGAAGTCGAGTTTGGTTTGAATGTGAGTTCAGAGATCGAAAATGAAAACCAACTCTATCTAGGTAATCTAGTGAAAAGTGGTTTACATCAAAATATCGATGTCAATATAGACAAGAGAGAGCTTGATAAGCACACCTTTATCGCTGGAGTTACGGGTAGTGGTAAGACAACGACTTGTCATCGTTTACTTGAGTCAGCAAAAATGCCATTCTTGGTAATAGAACCTGCAAAAACAGAGTATCGGGTATTAACCAAGAAGAACAAAAACATTCTTATTTTTACTCTTGGTAACGATAATATTGCCCCCTTCAGGTTGAATCCTTTTGAGTTTTTTCCGCACGAAAACATTACTTCTCGTGTTGATATGATCAAAGCAAGTATCGAATCTGCTTTTGATATGGAAGCGGCAATACCTCAGTTAATAGAAACTTCAATCTATAGAAGCTACGAGAATAAAGGTTGGAATATTGCGACGTCTAAGAACAAGCGATTTGATGATCCGTTCGCTCCAGGTGTTTATGCGTTCCCTACCTTGAGCGACCTGATTGCTATGACTGAACAAGTCGTTATGGAACAGGGATTTGATGACAGGCTGAAACAAGATTATATAGGCTCCATTAAGGCTAGATTGCAAGGTTTACTTATTGGTTCAAAAGGGCTAATGCTAGATACCCCTCGCTCTATTAACTTTAAAGACTTAGCGACTAAAAATGTGATTTTAGAGCTTGAAGAAATTCGCAATCCAAGTGAAAAGTCGCTTGTTATGGGTTTTGTGCTAGCTAACTTAAATGAAGCGATTAGAGCTAATTATTATGAGTATCAGAGTGAAGGAAAGAAGTTCCGTCACATTACTTTGATCGAAGAAGCGCACCGATTGTTATCGAAATTTGAACCAGGAGATAGCCAGAATAAGAAACAAGGTGTTGAAGCGTTTGCCGATATGTTGGCAGAGGTTCGTAAGTATGGTGAATCACTCATTATCGTAGACCAAATTCCAAATAAACTCACACCAGAAGTGTTAAAAAATACCAACACAAAGATCATTCATAAGCTTTTCGCAAAAGATGACAAAGAAGCTGTGGGTAATACGATGGCTCTTTCTGATGAACAGAAAGACTTTCTATCCAACCTTGAACCTGGCCGAGTGATATTATCCAGTTCAGGTATGAGCAAACCGCTTCAAGTTCAGATCAAAGAACTTGTTAGTACGACCAATGAAAAAGATGTGTCTCCTAGTGACATTAGTCAACTTGCTCTTGCTTACTATGCAAAGAATTATAAGTCAGGTTTAATTCAGGGCTTAGAGCTATTAGAAGAGGAGCCTTCTACTGATGACGTGGAAAAGTTTCTTCATGGTGAAATTGCAGAAGCCTGGTATGACACGTTAGGCAAAGAAAAAGATAGACGCAGACTTATTCAATGTTTGGAGAAGTTTGGCTGGGAGTTTATGTATCAATATATTTCTTTATGTTGCTATAACCCAAGTAGTGCAAAAGATAAAGAGACCCGAGAAGGTACATTGTATGACTTCCTCTCATGCTTAAATGAAGATAGCGAAACTCGCATTTCAATGTATCAGCGAGATGAATTCAGAAAAGATATCAAAGTGAGAGGCTAGGAATTATGGGTTTTTGGAGTAGCGTGAGCAGTTTTGTAAGTAGTGCCTGTAGTGCAATTGGTGATGCTGTATCGAAAATAGGCTCAGGGATTGCCAATGTTGCGGCATCTATTGCTAGCTTAGGGGTCAACCTGGCTGAAAAAGTAGGAGAGGCGGTAAAAAATGTGGGTATTTCTCTAGGTATTATCCGTCCTGAAGAGAACATGGAAGAACTTGGTGAGAAAGCAATGCTGAGTGAGAAGACTCCCGATGATTTTGCCTCAATAAGTGAATATATCGACCACTTAAGAAATGATGTGGTGATTGACAAAGAAAAATTCGACAACCTTAGTGATGCCGAGAAATTGGCGAGATCATCTATTGGTGCTTCTATCACCTTAAAAGGTATTAATGAGAAACTTGATACTGTTGTAAGTCCATCATTTATGGCAACAGTTGCCGCACTAGATTTAGAAGCGAAAGAAATTATTGGTACGATTAAGGCGTATAAAGAGAAAAACCTCAATACTGATGACTACAGCTTGTATTTAAAAGATGAGTTGAGCATTGATGAGAGCCATAAGCATGCCAGCGCCCTAGTTGAAGCATATCAAAAACTTGAGCCTGAGCTTACGACTGAACAAATCGAAGACAAGGTTATGGAGTTAAAATTTTAAATGTCTGACTTTATCATTCAGGCAAAGAAGAATCGAGTTCAAGCAAACCGAGTGATTGGCGGTGAGCTTGAACCTATTTTATTTGCTGGTGAAATGGCTGTTCCTCAAGAAAACTTCTGGGATATTTTCAAGAATAAGATTGAGTACGTTGATAATGAAACCTTAGCTTTAGTGATTATTTCGGACGATAAGAGCTTCCAGGTTGACTCTGATATAAGTATTTCAGATAGCTTTGTTAACTCTGTAAAAGAAATTGGTTGGCTTACAGAAGAGTTAATCTTTCCTGGGGCTGCTGTAGCAAGTTATCCCCAAATTGAAACACCAATTCCATATACTGCACCTATAAAAGCCGTTGACACATCGGAGATGGAGGAACTCTCAGATGGAACGAGCCTTCAAGCTTTCTATCGAAAAAAAACCAGAGATTACGGACGTAGGTAAGTGCTATGGATATTAATATTCAAACCTTATTAAAGGCTCTGGATGATGAAAAAGTGCGAGCAAAGGTGCGTGAGATAGTTGTTGAAAAAAATGATTGCGTAGAGCCACCGTTAGAAACTGAACAAGTATCCAGTTTTGATGATTCTGAATTAGAGTGTGTGAAAGAGAGCCTACAAAAGGTTGAGAGTGAGAACGAAGACTTGAAACAATTTATTGATAAGTTAAAGTCTTTGCTTTGTATGGAGAAAGAAGCTAAAGAAAAGGCTGGAGTTAGGGTTGAGCAACTTTCTGAACAAAATGGGGATAAGGATCTGTTGGTTGTGAAACTACAGGCTGATCTTAAACTACTAGCAGAGACGAAGAATCAGTTACAGAATGATGTGACCGAGTTAAACCAGAAGCTTGAGTATTACAGAAATAATTTCCGTGATGATCTACAAGTTCTCGAGTTATATAGCCGATTGTCAGAGCAAACACTTCAGTCTTTATCTGGAATCTTTAAAGATACAACAGTTCAAGGTTTGATTTCTTGTGGGATTCAAGAGAAAAATATTTCTAATCTATGGGATTATGCGAAGAGTGAAACAGTCAACGGAAATAATGGTGATATAGCTAATGTGATTTCGCTATTCAATCTGTTATTTAAGCGTTTTACCTTAGCTTATCCTATGTTCGCACTTCAAGAGGTTAGCTCTGGGGACTCGTTTGACACTCAGTGTCACATAAAACATAGCTCTAGCCACAACACAAGTGGCTCTATCACCCAGATTATGCTTCATGGTTACGTTAATACCAAGACAGGTAAAGTTATTAAACCATCTGTCGTGAAGTTGTAGCTTTAGCTGGATGTTCAGAAATAGAAAAGCGACATTCATAGAATGTCGCTTCGATCTATATTATTGCTCAGTAATAAACGGATAAACAGGGTCACCCCATAGCTCACTACTACCATCCATCATAATCTTGATGATAACTGGTAGAACCTTTTCCAAGAGCACGGTGCAATCTCTTAATTGCTGTCTATTCGCAGAGCTGCTATAAGTCGCACCACCGTGAATTATTTGATTACGCAGCGTGTAAAGGCGTGAGAATACGATAGAAAGCACTGACGCTGTGTTGTTATGCCCAAGTGCTGTATTAGCTGCGACCTTAGCTTTACTGCGAGCTTCTTTCCATTCTTGTTCACTAATGCGTCCCGCATGGTAGCTCCAATAGCTTTCAAGAATAAACTCGTTATCGAGCAGTGCTCGTATTACACCTGAGTAGTTTTGCCAGACAATTTCAGCTAACAAGTTATCAGAATCTAGTTCAACAAGGCGAGATAAAAACTCTTGGTACAAGCCACGCTCACCGTAGTTTGCTTTTTGTTCAAAATCTTGAGCGTAAGCTGAGTTGAAAGCTATCCAAAGGAAAGTAAATGTAGAATCATCATCTTCACATGCTTCCGCTTTCTTTAGCCAACTTAGAGAGCGATGCACACGAGTAGAAAGTGATTGCGAATAGCTATTTCGCTCACGACGGTGACGTTCTTTTAACGTATTAAAAGTAAGCATTTGTTCCTCTTAATTTTTTGTTTTTATTTTTCTCGAAGGCCAAATCAGAAATTTAATCAAATTGCGTAAATCCAATTGGATTGGTAAAAACTGAGCTTAACAAGATTTTTTTACTGACTTAAGCACTCTGCTCAATGATAACTTACAAATAGAATATATAGCTTGCTTAAGTTCAAAAAGTTAATTGTTTTGAACTTTATCTCTTGAATTTACAGAGTAGAGGTGGATCTCCTATTTATTAATAGGTCGTTAATTGCACAATTGTAAATAAATGCATGTGACAAGGTAACATATCAAAAGAGTAGTTTTAATAACTGGTAGGTAAATTAGGGCGATACTTATAGTAAAATTTGGTAGATAGTCGTATGCTATTTTAACTGTAGTGTTGCTTGGTATTATAGAGAAAGCCGAGGCTTACTCGGCTTTCTACATTTCTAATTATAAATGAGCGAATTTATATGTTCTATAACCGCCAATCAAGTTACGAGCTTTAAAGCCTGAGTTCACTAATTGACGGTACGCGACGTTACCACGTAACCCAACTTGGCAATAAATCACGATTTCTTTGTCTTTTGGAAGTTCGTCCATACGATGACGTAATTGGTCGACAGGAATGTTGATTGCATCTTTAATAAAACCAACGTTTTCAAGTTCACCTGGGTTACGTACATCAAGTAGCACCTGGTCTTCGGTTAAGGAATCCATTTCATCATAGTGAATTGCTGTCGCATCCCCTTTGATGATGTTATTTGCGACAAATGCAGCTTGGTTTATTACGTCTTTTGCACTGCCGTAAGGGGGCGCGTAAGTCAACTCTAGATGTTGTAGCTGTTCAACCGTCATACCTGCACGCTGAGCAACAGCCATAACGTCGATACGCTTATCGATACCGTCTTTACCAACTGCTTGAGCACCTAAAATCTTGCCTGATTTCGGATCGAACAACATTTTGAATGAAACAATTTCAGCGCCAGGGTAGTAACTCGCGTGGCTTGCGGTGTGTACGTAAACTTTTTCGTATTCAATGCCTGAGCGTTTTAGCTGTTTCTCATTTTTACCCGTTGAAGCCACAGCAAGGTCAAAGATCTTACAAATCGCCGTACCTTGTGTACCTTGATAAGTCTCGCTACGACCAAGCATGTTATCGGCTGCTATACGACCTTGACGGTTGGCTGGACCCGCTAGAGGAACAAGCGTCTGCTCGCCAGTGACAAAATCTTTTTCTTCAACTGCATCACCAACAGCGTAAATTGAAGGATCGCTGGTTTGCATGTATTCATTAGTGTAGATACCACCAAGCGTCCCAATTTCTAATCCCGCTTCTTTTGCTAATTTAGTTTCTGGGCGAACACCAATAGCCATAATCAGGATATCGGTGGTTAGTTTTTCACCGTTATTAAGCGTAAGCTCCAATTCACCTTCTAAGTCTTGATGTTTCTCACTCTCACCTGCATCTACGCTAGCCACATGTTCATTTGGAATAAATTGTACAGACTCAAGAGCAACGCCCAATTTAAGGTCGATCCCTTTTTCACGGATTTCTGCGTGAGCAAAACCTGCCATTTCACGGTCAACAGGTGTCATGACTTGCTCTGCCATTTCAAGCAAAGTGGTTTTAATACCCAGTTGATGGAAGGCTTCCATTACTTCTAAACCAATGAAACCGCCACCTACAACCGTGGCGTGCTCTGGTTTGTTCATCTGGATCGTTTTAATGATGCGATCCATATCAGGGATATTACGTAGTGAGTGAGTCAACGGATTATCCAGACCAGGAATTGGTGGAACGATAGGGCCTGCACCTGGGCTAAGTAATAGGAAGTCGTATGTTTCTTCATATTCTGAGCCATCAAGAAGATTTTTTACTGTCACTGTTTTGTCTTGACGGTTTATCGATATCACTTCATTCATTACACGAACATCAACGTTGAAACGCGCTAAAAAGCTTTCTGGTGTTTGTAGCAATAATTTACTGCGATCTTTGATGTCGCCACCGATGTGATAGGGAAGGCCACAGTTAGCAAAAGACACGAAACTACCTCGTTCGAACATAATAATTTCTGCATTTTCACTTAAACGACGAGCGCGGGCTGCTGCTGATGCACCGCCAGCCACACCACCGACAATGAGAATTTTGGTCATATAGACACTCCAACTTAGCGAGTAAAAAACAAACAATAACACACTCAAAAACAAGTGAATTTTTGTTTGTTTTTAAGATGTTAATAAGAGCAATGTAAAACTATTTTAAATGTCGTCCATCATCTAGTTGACTAATGACACAAATGGACCGCGTTCAAACATAATGATTTCTGCGTCTTCACTAAGACGACGAGCGCGAGCTGCTGCAGATGCACCGCCAGCAACCCCACCAATAATCACGATTTTGCTCATGGATTTCTCCTGCTGAATGATCGAAAACGCCTACACCTTACTTAAATAAATTAGCTAAGTCTAATGTTATTTAATCTACATTAGCATTGACTTAATAATATTAATTAGTAATATCTAATAAAATGTAATGTAGTAATGAAGAGGCATAAGAATGGGCGACAGTATGCTACAAAGTGCGACCGAAGCGAGTGAGCTGCTTAAAATTATGGCTCATCCAGAGCGCCTAATCGTGATGTGTAAGCTGATTGAAGGCGAGAAAGGGGTCGGTGAACTTTTTGAAGGTTCATCATTAAGCCAATCTGCTTTTTCACAACATCTCACCGTATTGAGAAAGCACGACATTATTAAAGCTAGAAAAGTTTCTCAGCAGGTATTTTATTCAATTTCTGATGAAAGAGTTGGTCCGCTGGTTGAGGCCTTTAAGCAAGTTTTCTGTAAGTAATTAGTTTGGCGGTTGCTATGTTTGAAGTTCCTTGGATGTCGCTGTTGGGCGGCATAATAGTTGGCGTATCAGCGATAACACTGATGCTATTTACTGGCAAGACTGCTGGGATCAGTGGGATCTTAAACGGTGCCGTTGAGAACGCAGATCGCGTTTGGCGCATTGTTTTTTTAATTGCGATGGTATTAGGTGGCGTGTTTGCTGTTTATGTTCTTGGCGGGCATGTACCAGAACAGTACAGCGGTTCTGTTGTTTTAGTTATCGTTGCTGGCTTGTTAGTCGGTGTCGGTACGCGTATCGGCAATGGTTGTACTAGTGGTCATGGCATTTGTGGGATAGGGCGTTTCTCAATCCGTTCTGTGGTCGCGACGTGTACTTTTATGGCCACAGCCATGTTAACCGTCTTGCTAGTATCGTGAGGAATAGTGCCGTTATGAAAACTCATGTAATGAAAAGTATTAAGCAAATGTCCGTTGTTGCATTTTCTGGTGTGCTCTTTGGTATTGGTATGGTGGTCTCTGGTATGGCTGAACCGGCAAAAGTGATTGGCTTTCTCGATATTACTGGAGCATGGGATCCAAGCTTAGCCTTTGTAATGGGCGGAGCACTTGCGGTGTTCGTTCCAGCTTATCTTTTATTAATAAAGCCAAGAAGCGAATCTGTGTTTGGTGATGAGATTGTATGCCCAACTTCTAAAGCGATAGACAAAAAGTTAGTCGGTGGTGCTGTACTGTTTGGTATTGGTTGGGGGTTACTGGGTGTGTGTCCTGGTCCTGCGGTTGCCAGCCTTTTCACTGGCAACACACAAGTTCTGCTCTTTATAGTGGCAATGTTGGCTGGGTCATTCACCGCTAAAAGAGTGGTTCGTCAATAAAGAAAGTACTTCAACGTTAAAAATAGTACTTAAACGCTAAAAAGTGAGTGTCGTAGAAACCGGGCAATGGTCACTCAGTTTATAGTCGAGTACATCTTGTGTTTTGAAAACGGTTTGAACACCAGACGACGCCTTTAAATCACCACTCACAATAATGTGGTCTATCACCGAGCGGAATTGGTGGGTTTTATTCGGATTACGATTAGAACGCACTTTACATTCCGCTTTAGTGTCTTTAGTCACTAGCTTTGCACTAGTATTGTCCGATATCACGTCCCACAACCAATCTCCTTGATAACCCAAGCTGTGGTTAAAGTCGCCAAGCACGACATAATGTTGTTTGTTGTCCTCGCGCGCCTTTATCCACTTAGCTAGTGCCTGTCCTTGTTGTTTCACTATCTTACAATCGCGGTTATTACGATACGCGCCACTGCAACCCGCTTTCAGATGTACAGAGAGTAGGTGAGTCTCGTTTTCTTGGTTTGGATTTAAAACAAGGTAGCTCGCGAAGCGCAGCTTGCTGTTGCCTCGTGTGATAGAGAAGTCTGGCTTGTCTAATATGCTTACGCCATTGCGCACGGCAAAGCCTGTGTATTGGTTGGTGTCGTTAAACTGAAGGTGTCGGTTGGAGGCGTTTGAACGATCGGAAAGATAAATAGTGAAGTCATCGCCAACGGCTTTTTGCATTGCAGCGACGCTTTCGACTTCTTGAAAAGCAAGAATGTCGGCTTGTGTTTTATCCACATAGTGGGTCAGTTTTTCAAAATCTTGTGGTGTTCTCGACACTTTTCCACCATCTATAGATAACCACTCTATGTTCCAACTGGTTAGATTGATGGAGTTTTGAGCAAATGAAAGAGAACTAAAAAGTAATATTAACGTAACAAAAAGTGATCGCATTTTGGCCTGTTGCACTCCTATCTTTTAGCGTATTCCTTTCCATCCTTTATCCTACAAGACCTCCAAAAATAGCAAGTAGATTTAGTACCAATATTGCAATTTTCATGGTTTTCTTCGCAACTGAGATCAACGCCAATAAGATCGATTTCTTCTTGTTCGCTAGCCAATCTTTATTGATCAAAATCAATGTTTTCGAGTGGTGCTTCTCGTTAAATACGCCACAATATATTGTGTTACTAGAATGAAAAATAACCCCATATAGTGTGTTTATGGATAACTCTGTGAGTATGCTCGGGTAAGGAGAACAAAGTGAAACCAATCGTAATCAAACGCGACGGATCAAGAGCTCCGTTCAACAGGGATCGTATCCAAGCAGCAGTTGAAGCAGCAGCGGAAAACAAAGATAAGGATGTCGCTATTTATGCTCTTAATGTGGCTCTTGCTGTCGAGTTACAGTTAAGAGAACACGATGAAGTTCACATCCATGAGATTCAAGACTTAGTCGAAAATGAACTCATGCAAGGTCCTTACAAAGCCCTAGCGCGTTCTTACATTGAATATCGCCACGATCGCGACATCGCTCGTGAGAAGCAAAGTGCACTAACTCGCGAAATCGAAGGTTTGATTGAAGAAAGTAATCTGGATCTAATCAACGAGAACGCGAACAAAGACGGCAAAGTAATTCCGACTCAACGTGACTTGTTGGCTGGTATCGTAGCGAAACACTACGCGAAGACGCACATTCTTCCTCGCGATGTGGTTCAAGCGCACGACGTGGGTGACATTCACTACCACGATTTAGACTACGCACCGTTCTTCCCAATGTTTAACTGTATGCTTATCGATCTTAAAGGCATGCTGACGCATGGTTTTAAAATGGGTAACGCTGAGATTGATACGCCAAAATCAATTTCGACTGCAACAGCGGTAACAGCGCAAATCATTGCTCAAGTCGCGAGCCACATTTACGGCGGTACAACCATCAACCGTATTGATGAGGTTCTAGAGCCGTACGTAATCACAAGCTACGAGAAACACCTAGAGATTGCAAAAGAGTGGAACATTGCTGAGCCAGAAGAGTTCGCAAAAGCGCGCACTGAGAAAGAGTGTTACGACGCATTCCAATCTCTAGAATACGAAGTAAACACGCTGCACACAGCGAACGGTCAAACCCCATTCGTTACGTTCGGTTTTGGTCTTGGTACAAGCTGGGCATCCCGCCTTATCCAGAAATCGATTCTGAAGAATCGTATTGCAGGTCTAGGCAAGAACCGTAAAACAGCGGTATTCCCTAAACTTGTATTCGGCATCAAAGATGGTTTGAACCACAAATCAGAAGATCCAAACTACGACATCAAGCAACTTGCGCTTGAGTGTGCGTCTAAGCGTATGTACCCAGACATTCTTAACTACGACAAAGTAGTGGAAGTAACGGGTTCATTCAAAACGCCAATGGGTTGCCGTAGCTTCCTTGGTACTTACGAAGAAAACGGTGAGCTGATTCACGAAGGTCGTAACAACCTTGGCGTCGTGAGCTTGAATCTTCCTCGTATCGCTATCCGTGCAAACGGAAGCGAAGAGAAATTCTACGAGCTTCTAAATGACCGCCTACGTCTTGCTCGTAAAGCACTAGAGACACGTATCTCTCGCCTTGAAAACGTGAAAGCACGCGTGGCCCCAATCCTATACATGGAAGGCGCATGTGGTGTTCGCTTGAAAGCAGACGACTCAATCGCAGATATCTTCAAGAACGGTCGTGCGTCTATTTCTCTTGGTTACATCGGTGTACACGAGACAATTAACGCGCTATTCGGTACAGAAGCGCACGTTTATGATGACGCTGTTTTGCGTGAAAAAGCGGTCGCTATCATCAAGCATCTAAAAGATGCGGTGAATCAATGGGCTGACGAAACTGGCTATGGCTTTAGCTTGTACGCAACACCAAGTGAAAACCTATGTAGTCGTTTCTGCCGCATCGACACCAAAGAGTTTGGTTTGATTGAAGGCGTAACAGACAAAGGTTACTACACCAACAGCTTCCACTTGGATGTTGAGAAGAAGGTTAGCCCTTACGACAAGATCGACTTCGAGATGCCTTACCCAGAAATCTCAAGCGGTGGCTTCATCTGTTACGGTGAATTCCCGAACATGCAACGTAACGTAGAAGCGCTAGAAAACGTGTGGGACTACAGTTACACCCGCGTTCCTTACTACGGAACCAACACTCCGATTGATGAGTGTTACGAATGTGGTTACACCGGCGAGTTTGAATGTACAAGCAAAGGCTTCACTTGCCCAAGCTGTGGTAACCATGACTCAACTAAAGTATCAGTAACACGTCGAGTCTGTGGCTATCTAGGTAGCCCAGATGCACGCCCGTTTAACTTCGGTAAGCAAGAAGAAGTGAAGCGCCGAGTTAAACACCTGTAAGGTTTACTACCACTCGTTTTAACACTTTGAAAATCAACTTTAAACAGGTTGATTTTCTCTTTCGCGATAACACAGAGACGCATTATGAATTACCACCAATACTATCCAATTGACGTTGTTAACGGACCGGGTACGCGCTGCACGCTGTTTGTGTCGGGTTGTGTGCATCAGTGCCGTGGCTGTTATAACCAGTCGACGCAACGTTTGGATTCTGGTGTACTTTTCACGCAAGAAGCGGAAGACAAAATCATCGCTGACTTAAACGACACGCGTATCAAACGCCGTGGCTTGTCGTTGTCGGGTGGAGATCCGCTTCATCCTGCTAATGTGCCTCATATTTTGAAGATAGTGAAAAGGGTGAGAGGGGAGTGCCCAGGTAAAGACATTTGGGTTTGGACTGGCTACACGCTGACGGAACTGAATGACGCGCAAAGGGAAGTGGTGCAATACATCGATGTTTTGATTGATGGTAAGTTTGAACAAGACAAGAAAGACCTCAATCTCGAATGGCGTGGCAGTTCAAACCAAATCATTCATCGATTTACGGACATCTAATCAAGCATTCTCCGCACATAAAAAGGGCTCACGCGTGCATAACGGGTGAGCCCTTTTGGTGTGAGTTCGTTAATGTCTTTTTGGTTACGCTGTCACCGATTGGTCATCTTCAACCATATTATTTATCCAACGTTTAGATTGAATACGGTAAGTCGTCAGTACGCCTTTCACTAACTCTTCCGCGAGCAGAGACATCAAGACAAAATGCAAAGGCAGCCCTAACACCATGCCTGTGTAATAAGTAAGGGGGATGCCAATAGCCCACTGACCGAACGTGTCGATGAAAATGCTATAGCGAATATCAGCGCCACTCTTTAGTACGCCGCCAATCCCAACCATGTTAAACACCCTCAAAATCATACCTAGCGCCATGACTAAACATACGTTAAGTGCCATGTCTGCATCGGTTAACGGGCTCAGTACCAATAGGTGATGAATCATGGGCGAGCTCAACCACACTAGGAAAAACAGCAAGGTGGCTAAGATTGCGCTGGTTAACACATACCACCACGCCGTTTTCTCGACTCGGTCATAATGTTTTGCACCAATATCATTCCCAAGAAGAACGGATGCAGCGACCGCAAATCCCATAAAGGTTGAAATCAGTACCCCTTCAATCGGTGATAAGAATGAGATGATCGCCAGTTCTGAAACGCCCAATTGACCATAGATGATGCTGTAAACGATCAATCCACCAGTCCAAAGCGCATCGTGGACCAACATGGGTAAAGAAACCTTAAAGTACTTTTTTCGATACTGTTTTAGGCGGCCTTGTACCCAATCGAACTTAGTCGGAATTAGGTAAGCATATCGTTTGTAGAAAAAATAAATCAAGACGGCGGTTTGGAAAAATCGAGAAACAAAACTACCTACGGCTGCACCAAATACGCCCCATTGAGGGAAACCAAATAAACCAAAAATCAAAACATAATTAAGCGCGACGTTAACGACAATGGCGGAGATACTAACGTTGGTTGCCAGTTTGGTTTGGCCCACGGAGCGCAATACCGCTTCAATCGGTACTACTATCGCCGTAGCAATGAGACTAAAGCCCGTAACCACAAGATAATCACGTGCATAAGTGACGTATTCAGGATTGTCTGACATAAAAGAGACGATCTCTTCATCAAAAATCGCATAAAGAACGATAAACGGCAGCGTCACCAAAATGGAAATAAACCAAGATTGCGCCAACGTTCTGCGAATTCCGGCTAGGTTTCCTGAGCCGTAGTATTGAGAAGCAAGTACGGTAACTGCACCGCACAGGCCAAAGACAACCGCTAGGTTGAAGAAAAAGATACGATTTCCAACTCCAACTGCTGCCGTTGCAGATTCTCCGAGTAGGCTTACCATGAAAATATCCACGACGCCGAGCAAAGCAAAAAGCATGGACTGAAGTGAAACAGGTAGGCCAATCGTAATCAGCTTTTGCCAAAATGCTTTATCGATGTATTCGCGTGTTAAGAGCATCGCATTTCTCCTTAAAGATTAATGCGAGTAGTTTATCCTCATGATTTGGCGGTGTATTTTTCAAAGGAATCCAAAACCTTTGTAAAACTCTCTACTAACGCACATGTGAGCCAATAAATCATGGAAGATAAACAAGAACGCTACGCGATTTCAGAAAAAACTTATCAAGAGTTTATTGATCACAGTCGAGTATTAGCACTTGAGGAGAGAGGCATTGTGCAGTGCGGCATTGCCACTTGTCGTGACTTCTTCTCTGTTTATCGTAAAAACCAAAAGAAACACATGCTGCTCTATACGGTGCGTGGTAAAGGGTGGCTAGAGAGTGGGACTTATCGATACGATTTGGAACCGGGCTCGTTGATTACAGTACCCGCAGGTGTTGAAAACGGTTTTGGTATAGAAGAAGAACCTTGGCAGATCGCGTGGCTTTTTCTTGCTCCTGATAGAGAGTGGCCGATATTAGAATGCGATGTTCGCTACCAGCTTTCATCTACACCTGAAGTGATGTATGCATGTATCCAAACACTACTACGCAGCATTCACCTTCCAATCGATTATGGTGGTGCGGTAGGTGAGCATAGTGTGGCTCAGTTAGAGCTGATGTTAAACATGCCGCCCTCAGAGTCGATATCACGCAGCCAATTGAGGCTTCGGCGTGTATTTGACCTTGTCCAACGTCAGCTCCATAAGGATTGGAGCGTTGAGCAGGTGGCGGCTCTATATCCATGTTCGGAGCCTCATTTGCATCGACTGACTCAAAAGCAGTTTGGTCGAAGCCCAATGGCACATTTAACGCGTATGCGCATGGAATATGCTGCTAGGTTACTTCGTTCAACAGAATGGCCAATTCAGCATATTGGAGAAATAGTCGGATATCCGACAAGCGCTAACTTTAGTACACGTTTTAAAGCGTGGTCGACCATGACACCAAGAGAGTTTAGAAAAAACGGTAGAGTGGATTGGTACGACAAGGAGTGAATCGTTCTTTTTCTGAACGATAGAGCGCACAAAACTCACCGTAAGCCAGAATTTTGTTCTCTAATTGATGAAATAAGTGAAAAATCATTTCGTCATTTTTTGCGATGGTGTTAACGTGAGGTTCGGTACTTGAATTTCAAAGGGTTATGACTTTCATGTTTTCTAATCTCCCAACTCCCGTATTAGATCCTATTTTATCTCTATCCGTTGCATACCGTAACGATGAACGTCCAAACAAGGTTGACCTTGGCATTGGCGTATACAAAAACAGCGCAGGCGAAACGCCGATTATGAAAGCCATTCAAATGGCGCAGGATGTCGTTGTTGAAACTCAAAAAACCAAGTCTTACGTTGGTCTTGCGGGTTGCGAAGAATTTAATAAAAGCATGATCGATTTGCTGCTGACGGGAACGTCTGCAATGGATCGTGTTGCAGCAATTCAAACGCCAGGTGCAAGTGGTGCGCTGCGTATGCTCGGTGATCTGATGAAGATCGCACAGCCAGATACGACGGTTTGGATTTCCAACCCAAGCTACGTAAACCACAAGCCAGTAATGGAAGCAGCAGGCCTTAAAGTTAAGTTCTACCACTATTTCTCTTCGGAAACGAAACAAGTAGACACCGCAAAAATGATGGATGATCTTGCGAAAGCTGGGCCTTCAGATGTGGTACTTCTTCATGGTTGTTGCCACAATCCAACTGGTGCGGATATTGACTTATCTGCTTGGCAAGCCATTACAGAATTGTCGCAGAAGAACGGTTTCATCCCATTTGTGGACATTGCCTACCAAGGCTTCGGTGATGGCCTAGAAGAAGACGCAAAAGGTCTTCGTTTTATGGCAGATAACGTTGAAGAGATGTTGATTACTACTTCATGTTCGAAGAACTTTGGTTTGTACCGTGAACGAACTGGTGCAGCGATTGTGGTTGGTAAGAACATGCATGATGTAACTAATGCAAAAGGTAAACTCCTCACTCTAGCTCGCTCGACTTACACGATGCCACCCGACCATGGTGCAGCTTTAGTCAAGACCATTCTGCAAGATGACAAGCTCACTTCCGTTTGGAAGCAAGAATTGAGTGAAATGCAACATCGTTTGGTTAGCCTTCGTCAAAGTTTGTGTAACGAGTTGAGAAACAACCATAATACAGATCAATTTGATTTCATTGAGGGTCACAAAGGCATGTTTACTGTGCTAGGCTTTAGTGGAAACCAAATGGCGCAACTGCGTGAAGATTATGGCATTTATGGTGTTGGCGATGGTCGAATTAACATTGCCGGACTTACCGAAACTCATATTCCATACGTAGCGGACGCAATTAAGAAAGTATCTCAAGCTTAATTGGAGTGTGGATGAAAAACTGGAAACTGATTCTGCCGCTTATGATGAGCGGCAGTTTAATTGCTTGTACGTCAACTCAAACGACGCAGGAACCTGTTGAGCCAGAGTCGCCAAAGGTCGAAGAGCCCGTTAAAGTCGAGCCAGAAGTGAAACCTGAGGTAGATCCAAAGCCAGAGGTGGAGCCCAAACCAGAAGCGAAACCTGAGAAAAAGCCGGAACCAAAACCTAAGAAGCCAGTCAAGGTCACAAAAACACCCGATGGCATGTTAATTCTTGGTTCTGAAGAATGGGTTTATGTTCCTGAAATTGACCAGACTTTCAAGGCTAGAGTCGATACAGGTGCGACAACATCATCAATTAGTGCGACTGACATTGTTCCGTTTGAGCGTGATGGTAAAGACTGGGTTAAATTTAAGATAGATTTAGGTGACAAAGACACCAAAGAGTTTAAAGTACCCGTTGAGCGCTGGGCTAAAGTTAAGCAGTCTTCGTCAGAAGAGGTGGATAAACGAGCGGTGGTAAAAGCCTACATTACCGTTGGGGATCACAAAGAAAAGACAGAGTTTACGTTAGCGGATCGCGGACATATGACGTTTCCAATTTTGCTTGGTCGAAGCTTTTTTAGAGATATCGCCGTTGTAGATGTATCGAAAAAATATGTGCAAGATAAACCTAAAAAAACCGCTAAAAACTGATGTATTAAAGCTGGTTTCTGCTACAAGCTAATAATTCGTGATTAACAAAAAATGGCCTCCAAAATCGGAGGCTATTTTTATTGAATCATATGCTTGCTTGTGATGCCCTAGTAGTCATGTCCACTAAAATGCAAAACGAGCAGACATTACAATTTGCTGGCCATAGACACCATTATTTTTGAAATCTGCACCAAGCGATAGTTGCTGAGTTGAGTGGAATCGTGCGCCCAGATTGTAAATGGTGTTCGAATCGTCATTATCTATGATTTGGCCGATACGGCCATGTAGCTCAACATTTTGCATAAACCAAATACGAGTGCCAATATTCACTTCCGTGCGCCACTCGTCGCCCACTTTATCACTGCCGTTCTCCTTAATGTTGTGTACCAACATTTGGCCATAAATATCTGCAAATTGGCCTGCTGGCCCATTAAAGCCTATACCACCAGCAATGTCCCAGTCTCCGCTAAACTCACTGTCTGCGCGAGCAATGAAATGGGTATTCTCTGTAAAGTAGGTATTGAACTCGCCACCAAATGTACCAGGGCTAGTACCCATGCGAAATTCCATCGTGTTGTAGTTGAAATTATTTGCATGTGCGGAAAGTGGCAAAATAGCACACAAACCAAAGGCTGCAACCTTTAGAGCTTTACCTAGCATGGTGTCTCCGGGCAAGATGATTAAAATGAACAAAAAAATGGTCTGCAAAAAGCAGACCAAGATTGATAAAGCTATCATTTTAAGTGCTTGCCGTCACTATTTAGCTGTAATCGTCACTACATCATGTTGATATGCACAGCAATCGGGGTTTTGTTTTACATGACCACGAGTTGTTCGACTTCAATCTCTGGTTTGTTCCCGCCTTCAAATTCGCCAAACAGACGGACTTTAGTCGTGTGATCAATCGGAGTATTTAGCTGAATATCGTCATCGAGTTCGACCATCACTTCACCGGAACCATCGCTAAAGACAAACTTATCCGAGCGAACTTGACGCAATAAGTTACCTTCAACGACCACATCTTTTTCAGTAAACATATTGGAGTCGTTTAGCAAGGCATCCAATTTTTCCACAGTGACAGGACCGTTAAACTGCAAGTTTGATTGGTTTTGAGCGTTATCTTTCGCGAACGCGATAGAAGGAGCAATAGCTAAGGCGGCGATTGTTGCGATAATTGTATTCTTTTTCATGTTACATCCTCATCGGTTTGTTTTGATGGGTTCATTAAAACAGGGCTTGTTTGAACCAATGATGATTTCAACATTCATATTCTATTCATTTGCTTGAGTAAGTGGGGACGATGACGTTATGATTGTTCATCTTCCTCTATTCCTTACAAATGTTCATGAAATCAGCGATCCCATCTTTAATGGTTCAAGGCACCACTTCGGATGCCGGAAAAAGTGTCCTTGTGGCAGGTTTATGCCGTGTATTAGCAAGAAAAGGGATAAATGTTGCCCCATTTAAGCCACAAAACATGGCATTAAATAGTGCGGTAACCAAAGATGGCGGTGAAATAGGTCGAGCACAGGCCGTTCAGGCACAGGCGTGTAATATTGAGCCAACCGTACATATGAATCCGGTTTTAATTAAACCTAACAGTGATACAGGTGCTCAGATCATTTTGCAGGGTAAGGCGATTTCCAATATGGATGCGGCTGGCTTTCATGATTACAAGAAAGTGGCGATGGACACGGTGTTAGATTCCTTCTCTCGTCTGACTCAAGAATTTGATTCGATCATTATCGAGGGCGCGGGGAGTCCTGCTGAAATCAATTTACGAGAAGGCGATATTGCAAACATGGGTTTTGCTGAGGCCGCTGATGTACCAGTGATCATTGTCGCTGATATTGATCGTGGTGGAGTGTTTGCACATTTGTACGGAACACTTGCGTTACTTTCTGAATCTGAACAAGCGCGAGTAAAAGGATTTGTTATCAACCGTTTTCGAGGTGATATTCGTTTATTGCAATCGGGCCTCGATTGGCTAGAAGAAAAAACAGGTAAACCTGTACTTGGTGTACTTCCTTTTCTTCATGGTTTGAATTTAGAAGCAGAAGACGCGATCACTGCACAGCAAGAGTTGCACTCTGAGGTAAAACTGAATGTTGTTGTGCCTGTTTTAACCCGGATTAGTAATCATACTGATTTTGATGTGCTGCGATTGAATCCAGACATCAATCTACGTTATGTAGGTAAAGGCGAAAAAATAGATAAAGCCGACCTGGTTATTTTGCCTGGGACCAAATCGGTCAGAGACGATCTGGATTATCTAAGAAGCCAGGGGTGGGATAAAGATATCTTGCGTCATATTCGTCTTGGTGGAAAAGTGATTGGTATCTGTGGCGGCTACCAGATGCTTGGAAACTTGATTGATGATCCAAACGGCGTCGAAGGCCAACCAGGTCAAAGCGAAGGACTTGGCTTGCTTGATATCACTACGACGCTAACTAACAGCAAACAGCTTACAAACACACAAGCACAGCTTTCTCTTAACGGCAAAACAGCCAATGTAAAGGGTTATGAAATCCACGTAGGGCGAAGTGAAGTACGGGGCCTGCAACCTCTTACATTCAGTTCCGGTGAAGCGGAGGGGGCGATCAGCGAGTGTGGCCAAATCATGGGAACCTACCTTCACGGGTTCTTTGACGAGGCAGATGTCTTAAGCCTGGTATCAGAATGGGTAAACGGCACCCAAATCAAACAACAAGACTTTGAAGAGTTAAAGGAGCAAGGCATTAATCGCATCGCAGATGCGATAGAACAACATGTGCGCCTTGATTTTTTGTTTAAATAGCCCATTAACTGATTGAACTTTATATTTAAATAACCTGTTCTTTCGCTTGCCTTGTATTGGAGTATCTCTATGAAAGCATGGAAACAGTATGCTTGCCTTACGGTAGTATTAAGCATTTCATTTTCAGCAAACGCAGCAACGAACCTAAAAGTGTATGCAGCCTCTTCTATGACGAATGCGATTAACGAGATCGCGCAAAACTTTGAAGAAAAGTATGACGTTTCTATCACTCCCGTTTATGGTGGTTCTTCTTCTATCGCTCGACAAATTATCAATGGCGCACCAGCGGATGTATTCATTTCTGCGAACACGAAATGGATGGATTATTTGGTCGATAAAGACGTTATTTATCGTGACAATGTCACAAATATAGTGCGCAATAGCTTAGTGTTGATTGCTCCTCAGTCTTCAGAATTAACCTCATTTAACTTTTCTGATGCAAAGGCATGGGAGAAGGCATTGCATGGAAATCGTCTTGCTTTAGGCAATCCGACGTCAGTACCTGCTGGTATGTACGCGAAAGAGTCATTGACTACACTGGGTGTATGGAAAGCGGTTCAAACTCACGTCGCACCAGCAAAGAATGTGCGCTTAGCTTTGGCGTTGGTTGAACGTGGAGAAGCGCCTTTAGGTGTGGTCTACAAAACCGATGCTCAGTTAACTGATAAAGTCAAAATTGTCGGCGAATTTGCGAGTGATACGCATGCGGCTATTGTTTACCCGGCTGCAATTGTGAATGATTCTACTGAGTCGGAGCAGTTCTTCCAGTACCTAAAATCGGACGAAGTCGCACGCGTTTTTGCTCAATATGGCTTTCAGCAATAAACCGGCCTTCAATTATAGGAACGAAGCGTGACAGAACTGGAATACCAAGCCTTAATGTTAAGCCTCAAAGTAGGCGCGTACGCAGTACTTTGGCTGATTCCTCTCGGCGTTTTTCTTGCTTGGCTACTTTCTCGAAAAACGTTCTTTGGTAAATCGATTCTCGATAGCTTAATTCATTTACCACTGGTATTGCCGCCAGTGGTAATCGGCTATTTATTGTTGATTTCTTTAGGACGACAAGGGTTCCTTGGAAAGTGGCTCTATGAAAACTTAGGGGTAGTATTTAGCTTTAATTGGAAAGGGGCAGTAGTCGCTTGTATTGTCGTGGCTTTGCCTTTGATGGTTCGTTCAGTACGCTTAAGCTTAGATAGCGTCGACCCTAAATTGGAGCACGCAGCCTCTACGTTAGGCGCTTCTCCTTTAAAAGTGTTTCTCACCGTCACGTTACCACTGACCATTCCCGGAATTATTACGGGCACGATGCTGTCATTTGCTCGTAGTCTTGGCGAATTCGGGGCGACGATCAGTTTCGTCTCTAACATTCCGGATGAAACCCAAACGATTCCGCTGGCAATGTACAACTTTATTGAAACGCCAGGTGCAGAAATGCAGGCGGCTCGTCTGTGTATCATTTCTATCGCGTTAGCCTTGTCTACATTAATGATCTCTGAATGGCTAAATCGTAAAGCGGCAAGTAGATTAGGTGCGAAGCAATGACGATTAAAGTCCAATTTAAACAAATGCTTGGTGAGACTGACTTCGACATCAAACTTAAGTTACCCTGTAACGGAATTAGTGCCTTGTTTGGACGATCTGGTGCAGGTAAAACGACGTTGATTAACATCATCAGCGGATTGGTCACTCCAAGGCAAGGGTATGTTGCGGTTGGTGAGCATGTTTTGTTTGACAGTGAACAGGGAATAAACCTACCAACGCACAAGCGTGGCATTGGTTATGTGTTTCAGGATTCACGTTTGTTTCCTCACTATTCGGTTCAAGGCAATTTGTTGTATGGCGTTAAAGAAAAAGATGACGAGTATTTTGATGCAGTCACCGAACTCTTGTCTATCAAACCGTTACTAAAGCGCTTTCCGATATCACTTTCTGGTGGTGAAAAGCAACGTGTTGCGATTGCGCGCGCATTGCTATCTAAGCCCAATTTGCTTTTGATGGATGAGCCACTTGCCTCACTCGATATGCCAAGAAAGCGTGAGGTAATGCCTTTTCTCGAGGAGTTGTCGGAGAAGGTAAATATCCCTATTATCTATGTCACACACAGTCTCCAGGAAATTTTAAGGCTTGCTCAGCACCTTGCAATTATTGACCAAGGTAAAATTTCGAGTTCAGGTAAGCTTGAGGAAGTGTGGGCTTCTCATGCTATGCGTCCATGGCAATCTTTCTCAGATCAAAGCAGCTTATTTGAAGGCCGGATTGCTGAACATCATGAACGTTATGCACTGACTTGTATCAACCTTGCACCTAATGTATTCCTGTGGGTGCAAAAGATTGACGGAACACCAGACACGCCAATACGCTTGCAAGTGCGTGCCAATGACGTTTCTATCACGCTCGAGCAGCCCAAGGCGACGTCGATTCGAAATATTCTGCCTGCTATTGTCGATTCCATCGAAGTGTTTAACGCAGCCGATGACAAACAGAGTATTAATATATCACTCAAGCTAGACGAGAAATGTTATTTGTGGGCAACGATCACACCGTGGGCCCTTGACGATCTCAACCTAAAAGTTGGTAGCCGTGTTTTTGCACAAATTAAAGGTGTCAGTGTGACACAAAAAGATATGGCACTAGCGCCTCATTAACCGTTTAGACTGATTTACGCTTCATGATCAAAAAAGGCCGCAAAGTGCGGCCTTTTTTACTAGAAGAATGCCGGAATTACTTCGCGAATACTTCTTTGAACTCACGCTTAAGAAGTGGGTCACGACGTGCTTTCTTCAGTTGCTTAACCATGTCTTTCACGCAGTTGTGAAGCACATTATCAAGTAGTTGAGCACGGTATTCTTCTTTATCTTCATCTGTCATGTTTTCTGGCAGATTAAGAGTAGGGAACTCTTCCATAACATTAATACCAGCGAATGCTTGGCCTACAGAAACTAGAGCATGAAACTGTTCAAAGTTGTCTAGAATGTTCTGTGCACTTGCTGGCATTTCGTCCCATGATTCACGTACCGCTTCTTCAGACACTTCATGGATAGAGGTAACCATTTCGAACATTTGCTCTGGAACTTCGTCAAATTCGATAACTTTACGTAGCTCTGGAGAAATGCTGGCTAGATCGATTTTTTTGCTTTCGCTGTTAGTTGCTTCTGACATGGTGTGTCTCTCATTACAAAAAGGCGGGAATATTAATACCAAATGCATCAAATAGCTATACCCATTAGTCCGCAAGATGACCAAAGTGAATGAGTTTGTTGAACTTCTGCTCACAGGCCATGATTAGATAGGGTAACGTTCAGTCTAACTGCTTTGATATTCAAACAAAAATATAGCACTTAATTATGAGTCGAATGCAACAACTCTATGAGTATGGTATATGTTTAATAAAGACATAATTAAAAATGGAACGCGTTATGCAACCGACAGGGACATCGATGCGAATCCTTCTGGTTGACGATGTTCAGCTAGACAGGATGCAGTTGGCTATTCGTCTAAAGCAACTTGGACATATTGTAAAAGCCGTAGGTAGTGGACTAGAGGCGTTAAATACCTATGAGAGCTTTGATCCGGAACTGGTGTTACTCGATATATCAATGCCAGATATGAACGGTTTTGAAGTCTCTCTTCATATAAGAGAAACGTTTCCGGATTGGATCCCAATTATTTTCTTGAGTAGTCACGAAGAGCCAGAAATGATTGCTAAAGCCATAGATGCGGGCGGTGATGACTATTTAATTAAGCCGGTAGATAAACTGGTACTGAACTCTAAACTTATCGCAATGCAGCGTATTGCTCATATGAGACGAGAGCTTAAGCAAGCGACAGCTCAATTGGAGCAGGTTAATCAACTTTTGACTCAGCAAGCGAATGAAGATGGCCTAACCAAACTCTATAACCGCCGTTATATCGACCATAAGTTGGAATCGATGGTTGCATGGCATGGCCGTCACAACATGCCAATGGCTTTGATTCTATTGGACGTCGATTTTTTTAAACCGTTTAATGATAATTACGGTCATATTGAAGGCGACCGTTGCTTGCAAGCGATTGCGAATCAACTCAAGGCTACTTTTTGTCGCTCTGGGGAATATGTAGGTCGATATGGTGGAGAAGAGTTTGTTGTGTTGCTAGGGTGTACCGACACTCAAACAGCAGAAAGAGAAGCCGAGCGTATACAAGAGGCTATGTATTTTCTCGATTACCCACATGAGTATTCTAGTGTGTCAAATAGAGTGACAGTGTCACAGGGTGTTTTTGTTTTTCAACCGACAGGGAAAGAAGTGCAATCAGACTTGTATGCAACCGTTGATAAAGCACTATATACCTCGAAGTCTTTGGGAAGAAACACACATACTGTAGTTCATTCTTTTTAAAAACAAAATCTTATGAATGCTACTCTTTTTGTTGCGTTGTCACTTTTTGGTGGTTATTTTAAAGCTAACTCAAAGTAAGATAGGCAAACAGTGCGAACGGAATGTCGCAATCGGGCGTATACCTTATACCTTTGATTAGATAGATGACATCGGGATAGTGGCAACGATGAGTGCAGTTATTATGCTGATGGGGAAGTTCGGTTTTGTTTTAAACCCAGACAAGCTTGTTAACTTTCACGATTGGTTAGGGCCTAACGAAGCTTTATGCAGTTACGTCCGGCCTTTTTCGCTTTGTAAAGTGCTTCGTCCGCTGATTTAATAACGTCCAGAGGGGCTTGCCCATTCCGGCTATCAGCAACTCCGAAACTTGCGGTAACAAAAACCGACTTTCTTTTCGAACTGTTGCTACCACGACGTTTTTGTCCTTGTTTATGGTTCTCAGGGCGAGATTCTTCATCGCGTAATATCATCTCGTATTCTGCAATCGATTTGCGAGCTTCTTCCAAAAAGTTCTTACATTCGTCAGCGTATTTGCCTTTAAAAACGATGGTAAATTCTTCTCCGCCAAATCGATAAACTTTTGCGCCGCCTGGGGTTTTAGTGAGGCGCGAAGCGACCATTTTTAGAACGTCATCACCAGTATCGTGACCGTAGGTGTCGTTAAACTTTTTAAAATGGTCAACATCAAGCATTGCGATCGTGAACTTCTTACCCATGTGTTTTAGATCGAGATCAAGTGCACGTCTGCTCGGAATCAGCGTTAGGCTATCGGTGAAAGCCAGTTGATGGCTAGCGGAAGCGGCATAAATAATGATAAGCAGCCCTGTTAGCGTAAACATGGTGCTTGATATGTACTGCACATCAAAGAAAATGAACGTCGCAGACGCCAATACCATGGCAGAGTAGGTCATCGCATGGATAATTTCATTCTTCTTTAAAACAAGGATTCCAAGAAAACAGACAATACCCACGCAATATAAAACAAGAATTAAAGGCAGTTTAGAGACCGTAGGTACAATAAATAAAATACCGCTTGTCCATTGTTCAAACCCTCCTTCAACGTAATATGCTAGCGTTAGATAAGACCAAAGAACGAACATTGCTAACATCAAGATGTAAGTCAACATGGCTCTAGAGTCAAAACCTTCTTTACTAAACAAAAATACCGTAAGAAACGAGACAGGAAGTAACGTGGCTAAAATGGTTAGCTCAAGTAAAGCGGTACCACTTTGAAGCGGGACTTGTAGGCGGTGCTGTATCACGAAATAGGCTAGTAACATTGCCAAGCACACCATGGACTCTCTGCCTTGCTTAAATGAATAACAAAGGAGTAGCGCACAACCTAATAGTATGTACGGCAAGTTTGCGGCAATGCCCCAGTTTGCCTGAGTCATCTGAATAATGCTGTCCATGCCCGAACTCACTATGCCCAGTAGCAAAAAAGGGAATAAGAATCTGAAGCCTGATGAAGTCATTGACGATGAGGACATCTATTACAAACTGCCTGAAAATAGTTGACTATATAATTGGTTAGGTAAATCGTTTTATCAATATGGATATTTATCCGTTATTGAATTTCGAACTTTGAGAACTAGCAAGAATACGTCTATTTGTTCCTTTTCCCAAGTATTTTGGAAGACATTACCGCAAAAAGAGAGAGATTGATTAAATTAAGAGCAATCAATAAGTTGTTATAAACAAGTCGTTGCTATACTCATTTCATAGGAAAAAGGAGATTTACAGATGCAGATAAGCTCAGATGTGCACAACTACATGGAAACATTAGTAGGCCAGGTTCTCAGTTTGCCTGAATTTTTAGAACAGTATGACAACGAACAGTTAGCCGATATTGCTTGCCTTGCGCTTATCCAGCTCAAGCCTGTCTATATCCGTCATGATATTGATTTTTTGTCTTCACTTCCTGAACAAAAATTAAGCCAGTTTAAGCAAAGCGCGGATATAGCGGTGAAAAACGCCGCAGAAATGGTGAAAGAAGACAGGCGTAAGAACCGAGAGTATGATGTGCCTGTAATTTTTTCCCATACTAGTTATGATGATGACAAAGAGTTGGATTGGTATGAAAAACCGATCCTTAACGTTAATATTAAGTAAGAGTCACTCAGTTGACTAGTGAGCTGACCCAAGGAGGAATCGTGGGATTTTTTTCGCGTTTGTTTGGTGGTAGTGAGAAAACGGTTGAAGCCAAAAATATCGAACCAGTTGAGTATAAAGGTTTCCTTATTTACCCAGAGAGCCTTTCAGAGGGCGGACAATATCGCATCGCTGGTCGAATAGAAAAGCATGACAATGATGAAGTGAAAACACATCGGTTTATTCGCTCCGATTTGCTTGGCTCAGAGCAAGATGCCAATGACCTTATGTTGAAGAAATCTCAAATGTTTATTGATCAAATGGGCGATAAAATCTTCGACTAGCAATTTACTGCAATTTGATTCCAGTCATCTTAAAAAGAGCCATTAGTGTATATGCTAGTGGCTCTTTCTTTTTAACGCTTAAATCTCTGTTAAGTCAGTATTTAATCGTTACCTGGTTAGACCTCAGTCTAGTACGGTGTTGCGTTGTTATTTTTCGTGCACAGAGCGACAATAATTCATTACTTAGCGTTATATGTAATGAAATTTAGTATTTAAATTACAAAACACTTGAAGTAATGAGACGCGTTCGATACAAACAGAATAATAACAGGGCTGTTAGTCAAGGTGTTATTGTGCAAATGGGTGTCCCCAAACATCATCTTTCGTTTGCAATTGTCTTGCGTGGTAAACAGATAGAAATAAAAAAGAATTAGAGTAGAGCGACGCTCTGTTTTGGGACTAATTTATTGATATGTATACAAGGAGTATGCGTTTTGCAAATCGGTGTACCTAAAGAGATACTCGCGGGTGAATCGCGAGTGGCTGCATCGCCGAAGTCGGTTGAGCAGTTAACAAAATTGGGATTCGATGTCGCGATTGAATCCCAAGCGGGGGTGCTAGCGAGTTTCGATGATGCCGCTTATGAAGCAGCTGGTGCGAAAATCGTTTCTAGTGAAGAAGTTTGGGCATCTGGCCTTATTTTAAAAGTTAATGCGCCAATTGTGGATGATGAGCAAGGCATTGACGAAATTGCGTTACTGCAAGATGGAGCAACACTGGTTAGCTTTATTTGGCCGGCTCAAAATGCTGAGTTGATGGAACAACTTTCAAGTAAGAACATTAACGTTCTTGCCATGGATTCCGTTCCTCGTATCTCACGTGCACAAGCCTTAGATGCGCTATCTTCGATGGCTAATATCGCTGGTTATCGCGCAGTGGTTGAGGCAGCTCATGAGTTTGGTCGTTTCTTTACAGGTCAAATTACGGCTGCCGGTAAAGTACCTCCAGCGAAAGTATTGGTTGCGGGTGCTGGCGTCGCTGGCTTGGCGGCTATCGGTGCTGCAGGTAGCTTAGGTGCCATTGTCCGTGCGTTTGACGTCCGCCCAGAAGTAAAAGAGCAAGTTGAATCGATGGGCGCTGAGTTCCTGACCGTTGACTTTCAAGAAGAGTCAGGCTCTGGGGATGGCTACGCAAAAGAAATGTCTGATGACTTCAACAAAAAAGCGGCAGAGTTATACGCAGAGCAAGCTAAAGATGTTGATATCATTATTACGACCGCGCTCATCCCTGGTAAACCTGCGCCGAAGTTGATCACCAAAGAAATGGTCGACAGCATGAAAGCGGGCAGTGTAATTGTCGACTTGGCAGCTGCTAATGGCGGTAACTGTGAATATACAGTGAAAGACCAAGTTATCATGACGGATAACGGCGTAAAAATTGTTGGTTACACTGACATGGTTGGTCGTTTGCCAACACAATCTTCTCAGCTTTACGCGACAAACCTTGTTAACCTTCTAAAACTGCTGTGTAAAGAGAAAGATGGCAACATCAATATTGATTTTGAAGATGTTGTTATCCGTGGCGTTACCGTGGTGAAAGAAGGTGAAGTTACTTGGCCAGCGCCACCAATTCAGGTTTCAGCTCAGCCGCAAGTGAAACAAGAACAGCCTGTGAAGCCAGAGCCTAAAGTAGAAGAACCTACGTCTCCAACGAAGAAAATTATTGGTGTGGCAGCGGCTGTTGGAGCCTTTGCATGGGTAGCATCGGTTGCTCCGGCAGCGTTTCTTTCTCACTTTACTGTATTTGTTCTAGCGTGTGTTGTCGGATACTACGTAGTATGGAATGTTACCCATGCACTTCATACTCCACTAATGTCAGTAACGAATGCTATCTCTGGCATTATTGTCGTTGGTGCATTACTGCAAATTGGACAAGGTAATGGCGTCGTTTCATTCCTATCTTTTATTGCCGTATTGATCGCGAGTATCAATATCTTCGGTGGTTTCACCGTCACCAAGCGTATGCTTGAAATGTTCCGCAAAGATAAATAGGAGTCACAATGTCTGCAGGATTAGTACAAGCAGCTTACATTGTTGCTGCATTATTTTTCATCATGAGTTTGGCGGGGCTTTCAAAGCAAGAGTCTGCTCGTAATGGTAACTACTACGGTATCGCTGGTATGACGATCGCGCTAATAGCGACGATCTTTAGCCCAGATGCGCAAGGTTTTGGTTGGATCATTATCGCGATGGCGATAGGTGGTGCGATCGGTATTTTCTATGCGAAGAAAGTAGAAATGACCGAGATGCCAGAACTGGTTGCGATTCTACACAGCTTTGTAGGTTTAGCTGCGGTTTTAGTTGGCTACAACAGTTACCTAGATGCGCCAGAAGCAGCAACACATGCTGAGCATGTTATCCACCTTGTAGAAGTATTCTTGGGTGTGTTCATCGGTGCCGTAACTTTCACCGGTTCAATTGTCGCATTTGGTAAGCTGCGTGGTGTGATTTCTTCGTCGCCACTTAACCTGCCTCATAAGCACAAAATGAACCTCGCAGCGGTTGTTATTTCTACGCTTCTTATGATCTACTTCGTAAAAGCAGATGGCAGCATGTTCGCTCTTATTTTGATGACTTTGATCGCGTTCGCATTCGGCTACCATTTAGTCGCTTCAATCGGTGGTGCAGATATGCCAGTTGTTGTCTCTATGTTGAACTCATACTCAGGTTGGGCAGCAGCGGCAGCAGGTTTCATGCTAGCAAATGATCTATTGATTGTAACAGGTGCTTTGGTAGGTTCATCAGGTGCGATTCTTTCTTACATCATGTGTAAAGCAATGAACCGTTCGTTTATCAGTGTTATTGCCGGTGGTTTTGGTCAAGAGATAGTGATTTCAGGTGACGAAGAGCAGGGCGAATATCGTGAAACAACGGCTGAAGAAGTTGCAGAGATGTTGAAGAACTCAAAATCAGTAATCATCACTCCAGGATATGGCATGGCAGTAGCTCAGGCACAATACCCTGTTCATGAAATTACTGATGTACTTCGTTCACAAGGTATTGAAGTTCGCTTTGGGATTCACCCAGTAGCGGGTCGTCTACCGGGGCATATGAATGTGTTACTCGCTGAAGCAAAAGTACCGTATGATATCGTTCTTGAAATGGATGAAATCAATGATGACTTTGCAGAAACCGATACCGTATTGGTTATCGGTGCTAACGATACGGTCAACCCAGCCGCACTGGAAGATCCGAACAGCCCAATCGCTGGTATGCCCGTATTGGAGGTATGGAACGCGAAAAACGTAGTGGTATTCAAGCGCTCAATGAATACTGGTTACGCAGGAGTACAGAACCCACTGTTCTTCAAAGAAAATACATCAATGCTATTTGGTGATGCGAAAGAAAGTGTTGAGTCTATTTTTAAAGCACTTTAACCATTCTTGATTTAAAACTATACAGGGTCAGCAATCGCTGGCCCTTTTTTGTTCCGTTTCAATGTTATAGTAATGCAAATCCTTCTGTTAGCAGATGTCAATTGCTTGTAGATTGATGTATAGTTTTGGCTAATGTAACAAGTGACGGTAACAGTTTGATTAAAAAGTTTTTGCTCGGTTTTGCAACTGTATTGCCGCTTTTTTCGGCACCTGCATTTTCCGATTCACTACCAGAAAGAATAGATACGTTTACAGAGCTATTTAACTATGAAGTAGCTCTTAAGTCGTACGATATTCGTATTCTGCAATCAAATTATCCTACCAAGTTACTTGCGCCAGATTCGCTTCTGCCGCAAACGTCTGACTATCCGTTAAAAGATATCCAACAGCTTTACAGCTTGGCGAATACTTGTCGTGGCAAATTACCATTAAGTCCTTTAATTACTGAGCCTTTAGTATTTACAAGGGCGATTTGTAAAGGGACGCAGCTGACACCTCGTTGGTTCTCGCGTAGTGGTCTCATTCACCCTGGTGGTGGGACGTATGCGGCACGTTATGTGGATAAGTATCCAGAACTCAAACCCAAACTATCTCAGTACATGCATATAAAAGAGCGTGATAACGAGGAAGGGGATGAGTTGCTAGAAAGCTTGAAAAACATGGATGACGACGCCATTAATGCTTTGATTGCAGGCGCGAGCATGTTTATTGAAGGTAACGAACTTTGGTTAAGACGTGGTGACCGTTACTTTGTTTTCGAGAAAGATATCTGGCAAGAGAACGTAGCGAATGCGGGTCTGTCATACGCTCTAGCGTCTCAAAGCAAAAGTTGCTTTGTTAAACGAGGTAATATTTGTTGGGATGTAGAAGATCACTCGCAAGTTTTGCGGATCAGTATGATCATACTGGTAATCGCCAATATTCTTTTGGTGATTGGTTGGGCGGTGTACCGTTGGAATAGCAAGCGAGAAGAACTACGTAGTAGAATGCTCGTGTTGCAAATTTTAACGCATGAGCTCAGAACACCGATTGCATCTCTGTCACTAACGGTTGAGGGCTTTCGTCGAGAGTTCGAGCATTTGCCTGAAAGTGTGTATGACGAATTCCGCAGATTGTGTGAAGATACGCGCCGCCTGCGTCAATTGGCAGAAGCGAGTAAAGATTATTTGCAATCTGATAACCAAATGCTTGCAACAGACTGGGTACCATCCGTTGCAGATTGGTTAGAATTTAAGATCGAAGAAGAATTTGATAGTGCCGTGCTTTTTAACATCAATGAAGATGTGGCTGCTAAAGTTAATGTGTACTGGTTAGGAACTTGTATCGATAACTTGCTTCGTAATGCGCTTAAGTACGGTGTCGCACCGGTTGAATTGGATGTCTCAACTAGTGAAGAAAAAATAGTATTCCAAGTCCGAGATGCAGGAGGCCTAACGGCTAAAGATTGGGCAAATTTGAAGAAACCGTTCGTAAGTAAGAGCGGGTTAGGACTTGGATTAACAATCGTTGAATCTATGGTAGGCCGCATGGGCGGAAAAATGTCCTTAATGGGACCACCTACAACTTTTATATTGGAGATACCTTGTGAAACAGACACTGCTTCTCGTTGAGGACGATAAAAACTTGGCTGACGGCCTGTTAGTAAGCCTGGAACAAGCAGGATATGAGTGTTTACATGTGGAGCGTATTGCAGACGTAGAGCCACAATGGAAAAAAGCTGACTTGGTAATTCTCGATCGCCAACTCCCAGATGGTGACTCTGTACAATGTCTCCCAGAATGGAAACAGATTAAAGACGTACCAGTTATCTTGTTAACGGCACTTGTTACCGTAAAAGATAAAGTTGCAGGCCTTGATTCCGGCGCGAACGACTACTTAACAAAGCCTTTTGCTGAGGCGGAGCTTTTTGCGAGAATCCGTGCACAGCTACGAGCACCGGATTCAGCAGAACAAAGCAACGCTGATAAAGTGATTACAAAAGACTTAGAGATTGACCGCTCGACTCGTGAAGTGACTTATAAAGACGAGCTAATTACGCTTACTCGAACAGAGTTTGATTTGCTGCTATTTTTGGCGTCAAACTTAGGTCGCGTGTTTACTCGTGATGAGCTACTTGACCACGTTTGGGGTTACAATCACTTCCCGACAACACGTACGGTTGATACACATGTACTACAGCTTCGTCAAAAACTGCCAGGACTGGAAATTGAAACACTTCGTGGTGTTGGCTACAAGATGAAAGCATAAGTCGTAATGAAAATACTACTCCCTGTAGTTGTCTCATTAGCGTTAGTGAAACCAGTCCATGCGATGGACTGGTTTCAAACTAACACGCCTTTAACACAGGCACATCAACACTTACTTGAAGATGATCTTGCGGGTATGTTCAACTCTCTTGTTGAACTCTGGCAAACGGAACCAAGTAAAGATTTGACTCCTCACCTTAATGATCTTCTTGGTCAGTCACTATCCAAAAACTGTGGCAAGGCTCTCACTGGTGTAACGCTGCCTGATTGGATAAGTGGTGTGAACGTTATTCGTCAGACTATTCAAAGCCCTGGGCGAGATACATTTAGATTGGTGATCAAGCTAAGAGCTACAACTGACATCGAAAATATTTCATTTAATCGATGGGTGGATGATTCTATATCCGCGGACAGTTCATTCAGCTATGAACAACAGCCGAACGGGACAGAACTTGCCAACGAGCGTAGTTACTCGAAACGCTATAACTTAACAGGCAAGCTTGAAGCTGGTTTATATCACTTAACCGTTGTTTCTACTGATAAACAAGAGTATCGAACTTGGGTAATACTTGGAGATTCAAACTCTTCTCAATATGTTCGTTGGACATCTAAAGAGAATTGGAAAGTAGAAAAGAGCGCACTTCGTAATCCCCATTGTCCATTACCGCAACTTGAAGTTGGTTTGTATGACTACATTGATGGCCAGTACGAGCAAATGTGGAAAAAGACTTATGAGTCTAACTATCCAAATTCATTGGAGCTAGCGGGTGTCCCAAACGATAGATACGTATTGGCGGTAAGTATCAATAGTCGCCGTTGGCAGGGCGATATAATTGTTGAGCAGGCTCAAACTATTAGCCGAACCTATGATCTTTCCCAGGAAGAATAGTTAAAGAAATACTACTTGTGCCGATAAAGGTTCAGGACGAACTAAAATCACAAGTGTAGTATGAAAAACAAATATAAAATTCTTGCCACTTCTGTTGCTACTATTCTTTTCGCTAATGCTGCCTCTGCTGCTACTTATGCGATAGAGGCTCGTAGTGATGCGATGGGTGGCGTTGGTACCGTATCAGCAACTTATCTAACTGCGCCTTTTTTCAACCCCGCTCTTACTGCGATTTATCGCCGAAATGACGATGCAGGCATGATCGTGCCAAGTTTTGGTGGCAGCTACGATGATCAATATGATCTAGTTGATGAGATCGAACGCATCAGCAAGTTGACAGACGTCGATGAAATCAAAAAATCGATGGATGCTATCGATGGGAAAAAGACAGACTTTGATCTTGGTGGTGTCGTTGCCATTGGTATTCCCAACAAATTCTTATCTGCAACTGCATACGGTAAGCTATACACTGAATCATTCGTACAACCAAATGTTGATACCTCAGGTACTAATCCATTAGATGATAGCTATGTACAAGGTGTTTCTATTGGCGTGGCTGAAGCAGGTATTTCACTTGCTAAATACACTAATTTCATGAATCAACACCTTTCTTTTGGTGTTACTCCTAAACTTCAACGTATATACACATACTCATACGCCACGAGTTTTCAGAATTTTGATACTAAAGACTTACGTGAAAATGAGACCGCGGAAACGATGTTTAACTTAGACGCAGGCGCACTTTGGTTCTTTGGCCCATATCGTCTCGGTATTTCAGCGAAAAATTTGATCGGAAGAGACGTTAAAACAAAATCATTCCAATATGGCAGCGATACGATAAAATCATACGAATATAGCATGCGTCCTGTATACACCGTTGGGGCAGGGATTGTTGCCGATTACTTTACGATGAGTGTTGACTACGATCTTAACGAAGAAAAACGTTTTTCATCCTTTGATGATAATACGCAAATGATTCGAGCTGGTATTGAATTTGATATTTTGCGTCAAATGGCATTACGAGCAGGGTATATGAAGAACTTAGCTCGAAGTAATGACGAAGGAACCATTACTGCTGGTATCGGGTTGTCCCCACTTAAGTTGTTCGAATTGGATATCGCAGCTCAGTACACAAACGAGAACGCTATGGGTGCATCCATTAATTTCCTTGCTACCTATTAGTTGAATCGTTATAGTCAGCTCCTCAAAATGAGGAGCTTTTTATGTTTGACGATTTACCCCCTCTATCTCACCAAGAGCAACAGCAAGCTGTAGAGAGAATTCAAGAATTGATGGCGAAGGGCACAAGTACTGCAGAAGCTATCAAAATTGTTGCCGAACGGATTCGATCTGAGTACGCAGAAAAACAACAGCAACAAAACTAATCAATTCATGGACAGGGCATACGCCCTGTTTTTTTTGCCTTTCTATTTTCTATTCCTCTACATTCCCAAATACCACCCTGGTTACGCTGTAACTACAATTTACTATACCTATATGATTTTAATCTTGTTCAATTACCTTTAAGACTAAATTGTGAGTTGGTAAAATTTCACCTCATTATGTTAACCTTGGTTTGCATAGTGCAGGTAATTAGGCGTTTTTTAAAGAACTTATAAATTAAACTCAATTATATCAATTGTTTACCTAGGTATTTTAATCTGCCAACCATATTGGTCGCGATTGATTTTGTAATTTAATTACAAAGCCCAAGAGAGCCTCGTTCTCAGGCAGAAGATTATGCTAAAAAAAGAAAAAAGAGACACCGTAACTTATAACGATAATTCAACTAGAGTTATTAAATAAGCGATATAAGAACAGTAAGCACTCGCAGACATATGTAATAGATGAAGCGAAATTCATCTTATTGAGCTGCTTTTTTTAGCCGAAATACGTCTCCTGGATTTGAGCGGAGCGTTACATATTGAGCATGCTTAATCTAAAGTAGTTTTACTAAACTAGGCGACGTTGAAGTGGGTAATATGAAACCTCAAGAGTAGTAGAAATCAAGAGTAGTAACGCGTGTTACAACGTAATGTTTTCTGGCATCCTTCCTGTTAAATAGTCCGATAATTAGAGAAGAAATTGGAAAAACATCGTTGATCTTTGGATGAGAGGAAGCAACAAGGTTGCAATGAAAACTATTTGCCTGTTTTACACTAAACTCCTTTAACTATCATGTAGCAGTAGTTTTGATGTTGTGTTCGCTCTATGTGGACTAGACTTAATATGAGAACAAAAACTAACCTAGGGAGGAATGATGGGTTATAAGCACGTTTTGGTTGCTGTCGACTTATCTCAATCTAGCCAAGCCGTTATCGAAAAAGCAATAATGCAAGCAGATAACTCAAGCAGCAAACTCTCATTTGTTTACGTAGATGTTGATCGCATAGTCATGGAAGCGAAGGAAGAGCAAGAATTGGAAAGAAGGCTGCAAGAGCTCGCTGATAAATGCTTATACCCAGTAAACGAGACTATGGTAGTAATCGGCGATCTTCATATAAAACTATCGGGAATCGTCAAAAAAGAGGGGATAGATTTAGTTGTCTGTGGCCATCATCACAACTTATTGAGTCGCTTTTTTTCATCGATACCAAAGGTTGTGAACGAGGTTGAAGCTGATTTATTAATCGTCTATTTAGATGAGTGATCGACAACTCTTGTTCGCACTCATCATTTTTTTGTCACTAAAAAGCCGAACATAAACGTTCGGCTTGGTATATCGGTGAGAATAAAAGTTTTTAGCCAGGAATGATTGATGCCTCATGAGATAAAACAGATGCAGACTCCGCGTTTGACTGCAGATCAAAATGTACGTTAACTTGCACGCCTTCTCGCTCAAAAGTGACATCATCAAAATCGGTCATAGCGATTTTGAATCCATTTCTAGCAAAAAAGCCAGTCACCATAGTTCGCTGCTTAATTTCTAATGCAGACGCGAGTAGCTTATCCATGGCATTCTCCTTGGTTATTGTGGGGATATGGGTAGAAGATACACATAGATTGGTATGAAATCAATTTTATATAAAGTTGCTTTTGATGAAAATTTTAATGTAAGTCAATCTATCGTTTACCCCACGTGATTTATTCCACGCAAAACCTTGATAACAAGACGGCAGAGCACCTCACATTGTGATAGCAAGCATAAAGATGGGGGTGTTAATAAATACCGCCGAAACAATATGTTACAAAGATTAGCGTTAGGCCTAGTTGAGTAGACAACGCAAAATTCTAAATCTGAACAACCGCCCTAAAATGACTCACTCTTCAATACTTGTGATAACTCAGACCTAATAAAAGTAGATATCTCAGCTAGCTTTCTTGGCAAAGGGTTTTGATAAGGGTAGGCAATATACATGGAACGTTCTATATCAAAAGTTTGCGATATTCGGATGTTTTTGTCTATATAGTTACTTTTAATAAGATAGTTTGGAATGACACCAACCCCAACTCCCTCAGAAACAAAGTTTATTAAAATAGAGGTGTTATCAACTTCGATAACATCAGTATATTGATTTTTAATTGATTCCTTATTCGAATGATGTTTGTAGATTAATAGTGTTTTGTTGTTGGCATTACTTACCCTAGATATCAAAACATCACTATAATCACCAATTTTATGTGCAATAAGAGTGTCATCAATAACATTATTAAGCCTAATCGCTAAATCTACATTGCTTTCTAATAAATTTTCTACATTGTTACTTGACGATATTTCAAAATCAACTTTTGGATATCGTTCTTGTAAGTCTTTAAGAACAGAACCAAAAATAGAAGAGGCTATAGAGTTGGGCATTGTGATTTTAAACTTTCCATCAATGCATTCACTCAACGAGCTAGCTCTGTAATTTAACTCGTGCAAACTCTCTAACGTCTTGATAGCAAGCTCTCTAATGCTTTCGCCATGATCAGTTAAAACGAGTTTCCTTGTTGTCCTGTGGACGAGTGTTACACCAAGTTGTTTTTCTAATGCTGCTAGCTGCCTGCTGACTTGAGCTTTCGACTTTCCAAGTTCTTTTGATGCCTCTGTAAGAGAGAGGTGTTTACAAATGGCTGCAAAGCAGATCAACTCATTGTTCATCAATTCCATGATTGTTACCTTTTTGCAACTCTGAGTCACGTTGTCTTTTAACTGGTGGGAAAGTATAACTTGCTTCATCGGAGGGGGACAATGATATTTAAAAGCCGCCATGAAATAAAGGCAGACTACTATCTTAATAAAATCATATTGGATATTAAGTTAAACCGATATCCTGAAGAAATTAACTCAATCGGATTAAATATAGAAAATAAAGATTTAAAAATAAAGAATTTGTCTCGTGAAATTACTAAGTTGGATTCGGGTGATTTAATTGTTGATTGTGCATCATTGATAATGACTCATTACATATCGAAAAAAGTAATAATAAAAGTTGAAATTGATTTTTTAAATTATAAAGTTAAACGTGTAAGGATATTAAAATATGAAGACTGCAATACAAAATTCGAAAAGATCTGTTTATCAGAAAGATACATTGTATAGAATAATAAATAATATTAGTACTTTGTATACCAAATCACTAGTAAAATTATTTGGTGAAGAGTTGAGAATCCATCATTGCAAACATAAGATTAATGTAAGAACCACTAACGAGTTGAGTGAACATATGAAGAAAGATCTAGGTATAGATTGAAAAGTAGAGAGTTTACATCTGTTAGATTCCTTGTTCCTATAAAGATAATCTAGTACTTACACGTTAGGGTTAAGCAAACGCGTATCCATGTTGACTCATATTGAATGAGCAAGATGCAAAACCAACGTGCATGGTGTCGGACGTAACCAAAGATACAGTTCAAGTGGTCGCTGTGGTGGAATCGAAGTTCATGGCCCATACAAGACAGCTGATGAAGCTTGCAAGGAAGCAAAAGCCAAATACGGTGTAACTAAACTGACTTCACCAATGCTAATCTTCTAACTCTTAAGTTCGCATTATATGTGTTATGTTAAATTCACAATGATTAGTATTCTGTACACGTACTTACCCTAAGGCTAGATAAATTAGAACGTTAACTTTATAACCCCTCTTACTTTCTTGGCAAAATCTATGAGCGTATATTTGTACATATAATGCCCTGAAAGCTGTTTTTCTAATTTAACCATAATCTATTTACCATAAAATAGCTAATATCAATCTATCAATCTACGATTGCTTGCTCTTCAATTAGCAACTTATAAAAAATGGCGTCTATTTCTTTAGACGCCATTTTTGTTTACTGGAAATATTAAATTAGCCACCGGCTAATTTGACTGTCATGCCTTTCTTTTCAAGATGTGCCTTGATCTTGTCTCTAGCATCACCTTGAATCTCGATATTGCCATCTTTTACAGAGCCACCACAGCCACAGACTTTTTTGAGTTCTGCCGCTAATAACTTTAAAGGTGCATCATCCAAGTCTAAACCTGTAACAATGCATACGCCTTTACCTTTACGGCCTTTCGTTTGGCGCTGAATCCGAACAACACCATCGCCTTTAGGGCGAGATACTTTTTCTTCTTCCGGTTTAATTCGACCGGTTTCTGTTGAATATACCAGAGTCATTCTATTGTTTCTTTTGTTGTTGAGCTTGCATCGCTTTTTGCTTTGCAACCAAATAAGCTTCGATATGGCGTTGAATAGCGGCTTTACTGCCCTTAATCAGTTTACCATTAAACATACAGTACCAAGAGTTAGGTTGGCCTGTATCGTTTTGAATAGTATAGCCGTTAAAGACCTCTGATTTTGCAACACCAGTTTGCTGCACTCTTTGTCCGAGTGAAGCAAACTCTTTGGGATCAATAATCGATGCGGTGTCACACCACCAATCAATGCTTTTCTTTACCGCCGTCAAACTGCCCTGTAAAACGTGGTTCTTGATTTTAACCTTCCAAACACTGCCATCTGATCCGACTGACTGCAGGTTAAAACCTCTATAATTTGAAATCGCCATACCACTGAGTCATCTGTTTAATGCGTTGATATAATCATAATTGCTACTGAGCAATATTCAAATACGGCTTGAATAATCCTTGCTCTAGAAAACAACTTGTATCATAAAACGCGTCTCGATAACGTTAATCACTTTGCACTGTTTATACAATCTTCCAAGAACTCATGAAATTTGTGCCCGTTGTTTTGAAGCATTTTAGGGAACATTGAGATCGGAGTCATTCCTGGAAATGTGTTTACTTCGTTTAAGTAAATCTCATCATCTTCCGTTAGGAAAAAGTCGATACGAGATAAATGACGAAGATTCATTTGTTTAAATACCGTCTCTGACGCGTGTTGGATGGAATCTAATTGTATTTGAGTTAGATTCTTCGCCTCAACTTCTGTGAGCGAGTGACTTGAACTGCTGTACTTTTCATCGTACGAGTAAAAAGCACCATCAGGCGCGATGACCTCGCCTGGCTTAGTGATATGTAGTTGGCCATTCATCTCATATGCAGCAACTTCAAGTTCTCGAGGTTTTACTGCTTTCTCAACCAACACTTGGTCAGAAAACCCAAAAGCATCATTTACTGCATTAGAAAGCTTGTCTTTTTCTGTGACACTGTAACAGCCAACGGAAGAACCTTGGCGAGCGGCTTTAACAAAAACTTTTCCCCACTTTTCAAAGGCTTTATGAGCTTGAACGTGAGCTTCTTCATCGTTTCGCGTTAAGAATAAGTATGGCGTATTGGGTATGCCGATAGCGTCGTACCAAAGCTTAGATGTGATTTTATTGAAACTATTGCTACTCGCTTCTGGCCCGCAGCCAAGATAAGGAATACCTGCGATTTCAAACAGAGATTGAATGTCGCCTGTTTCGCCAGGAAAACCATGTATACAAGGCACGATGAAATCAATGGTTTGATTAGATTCACTTGAGCACAACTGCTTGGTATTGAGATCCAAGTAAACCAACTCACCTTGGTTGGTCATCCAACCTTCGTTTTTTATTTCTACGCGTGTAACGTGAACGTCTTCAATAAGATTTAGTTGTTGTTCGACAAAGTTTGCAGACAATAATGAAATCTCGTGCTCAGAAGAGCCACCGCCGCATAGTAAAAGAATATTTTTAATCATGAATCCATCTTTCCGTGACCTACAAAAGATACTATTTATTATGATAAACCTTTGAAGTGTGACGTACAGTAATTTTAATGTGAGGAATGTTGTTCGAATAGGATTTGAGCAAATAAATAAGGGAGCTATTCGCTCCCTTATTTTATGTGTTAATTTAATTTGTTAAGCGTTGGGTAAGCTGAGTTTTTGATTGCATCAATGCTTTTAACAAATGGTCTTAACTGCTGAAATTGAGCTGGCAAAGTCGAAATCGCTTGCTTGGCTTCTGCGCTTGTTGCGTAGTCTCCGTATAAAACTGAGAACCACTTAGTACCGTTTACAACTTTGTAGTTTTCCCAAATTGGCTGACCGTTCTGTGGCAGCTTATTTGCAAACTGATCGACTTTAGCTTGGCTACCCACAGCTGCGACTTGAATGGTATAGCCGAATCGTTGAATGCCAGCTTGCTTTTTACTTGGTGGTACGATCTTAACTGGCTTCGCCTGCTCTTTTGGCGTTAGCTTGACTACTTTCTTTTCTTCAGGCTTTGCCGTCATTTTCACAACAGTTGGTTGTACGTCTTTTTCTACTACAGCGTTTTCAGACGCCATAATTGGTTTAGAGATACGATCTGATTTGTAGTCCTCTCGGTAACTTTCTGAGGTCACATCCGTGATGTAAGTTTCAGATGCACAAGCAGAAAGCAGAACTGACAAGCCGATGATTGCGATTTTTTTCATGAAGTAACAAATGCTCTGGATAAATATTACGATAAATCATGCCGATAGCAGGGCCGTTTATCAAGCATCAAATACAATAATCTGTGATTTTGATGTGATGAATAACACAAACTCCATAAGCATCGTACACATTTTCTGCAATGTCTGGTCTGAAGATGTTTTATCAGTAAATTATTCGTTTATGATTGATATGAAACCGAGAAGCCAACGTGACTTACAAACGGCCAGGAGTCAGCATGAATAAACTACATAAACTCTTTAAACCCAACTCTGTGGCCGTTATTGGGGCATCTCAAAAAGCATTGCGAGCAGGACATGTTGTGATGCGCAACCTTCTACAAAGTGGATTTGGTGGCGCGATTATGCCAGTAACGCCGCGATATAAAGCCGTATCTGGCGTGATCGCTTACCCTGATGTAGCTTCCCTGCCCTATACGCCAGATATTGCAATTTTGTGTACGAACGTTTCACGTAACGAGCAATTGCTTAAAGAGCTAGATGAGAGAGGCACACCGTTTGCGATTGTTATCTCTGATGACCCTAATCCTTTAGATATCTCATCATTGAACATTCGAGTCTTAGGCCCAAACAGCTTAGGTATCATCCTTCCTTGGCACAATTTTAACTGCACGTTTTCCCCTGTTGCAGCTAAACCCGGAAAAATTGCTTTCATCTCACAATCCGCGGCGGTTTGTACCACGGTTTTAGACTGGGCAAATGATAAGAACATTGGTTTTTCTTCGTTCATTTCGATTGGGCGCGGACAAGATATCGATTTTGCAGATTTGCTCGACTATTTGAGTATGGATGGAAACACTGAAGCTATTCTGCTTTATGTTGATAATATCCAAGACGCTCGCCGATTTATGTCTGCTGCGCGCGCCGCTTCACGTAACCGACGTATATTGGTGCTAAAAGCGGGCCGCTCTAAAGAGATGAATACTTTTGAGCAGCAAGACGGAGATACACTTGACGTAATTTACGATTCTGCTATTCGCAGAACTGGTATGTTACGAGTCAGCAATACGCATGAGCTTTTTGCCGCGGTAGAAACACTCACGCATTCTGTGCCACTTCGTGGAGAGCGTTTAGCGATCATCACCAATGGCGGCGGCCCTGCTGTTATGTCCGTTGATACTTTGATTGAACGTGGTGGCCAACTCGCAACACTTGATGACGCTTCCATTGAGCAATTACAAGCAGTACTTCCATCCAACTGGCGTGCTCGAAATCCAATTGATCTGTCTGGTGACGCAACCCAAAAACGCTATATTGATACCATTAACGCACTGATGAATAACGACTGTGCAGATGCGATATTGATTATGCATAGTCCTTCTGCTGTTTCTGATCCTCTTGAAACTGCTCAAGTCGTTATTAATGCCATCAAATCTCACCCTCGGCATAAGCATTTTAATATCTTGACCAACTGGTCAGGAGAACAAACGTCGAGAGAAGCGCGACTGGCCTTTACTCAAGCAGGCATTCCAACCTATAGAACACCTGAAAGTGCGGTTGTAGCATACATGCACTTGGTCGAATACAGACGAAACCAGAAACAACTAATGGAAACGCCAACGACGGCAGAGCCATTACATTCTGGAAGTGTGAGTTCAGCAAAAGAATGGGTAAACGAACGACTACTGGATAAAAACACAGTCACCTTGGATACGCATCAAACCAGCCCATTATTTAAGCTGTTCGGGTTTAACGTTTTGCCTACGTGGATTGCATCTGACGACATTGAAGCCGTTCATATGGCAGAAAATATTGGATATCCTGTTGCGGTTAAATTGCGTTCTCCAGACATTCCTCATAAATCGGATGTTCACGGTGTCGCTCTAAATTTAAGAAACAGTCGAGAAGTTTCCAACGCAGCGCTATCCATTTTAGATACCGTAAAGCTCAGCTACCCTTCCGCCAATGTACATGGGCTGTTGGTACAAGGGATGGCAAAGCTCGGCAGCGCTGAAGAGCTACGGATTAGTATTGCAGTAGATAAAGTCTTTGGACCAGTGATCTTGCTTGGTCAAGGCGGCTCTGAGTGGAATATCGCCCAAGATGCCGTCGCTGCACTTCCTCCTTTGAACATGACGCTTGCGCGCTACCTTGTCGTTGTTGCCCTAAAGTCTGGAAAGATTCGCCTGCAGAAACACAAAGATGCGCTCGATATTACTGAGTTGTCGAAGTTCTTGGTTCGTATCTCCCAAATGGCAGTTGAGTTACCAGAAATACAAAAACTGGATATCCATCCAGTACTGGTGTCCGGAAGCGATTTAACTATCCTTGATGCAGATGTCACACTGTGCAAGTACGAAGGAGACGCCCAAAAACGGCTAGCGATTCGCCCTTTCCCGGCAGAGTTTGTCGAAACTGTAACGCTTCGAGATGGCCAACCTATCCTGCTTCGCCCTATCTTGCCTGAGGATGAACCGCTGCATGCTCAATTCATTAATAGCGTATCGAAAGAAGATCTCTATAAACGTTTCTTTTCTGAAGTTGGAGAGTTCAACCATGAGGCTTTGGCAAACTTTACTCAAATCGACTACGACCGCGAAATGGCGTTTGTTGCGGTAGCGTTTAATACTGACGGACCGTCTATCATAGGGGTAGCTCGCGCATTGATTACACCAGACAATAGTGACGCTGAGTTTGCTATTTTGGTTCGTTCAGATTTGAAAGGAAAAGGTTTAGGCAAAGTGCTGATGCAGAAAATAATCAGCTATTGCAAAGTTAAAGGCACAAAGCAAATGTCTGGAATGACCATGCCAACAAATAGAGGAATGTTGATGTTGGCTCAGAACTTGGGGTTTGAGATCGATGTCCAGTTTGCAGACGGTACGGCAGATATGGTGCTCCCTTTAAATTGAAAAGCTCAGCATTAGCGATGACTTTTACTTCTTACATTCGATAATCAATGGGAATTTAAGAAGTAAAAGTTACGTTGTTACTTTAGTTTCCAATTCTTTTTTAGGTACTGAATACACCAGGATTTTGCTTCACCCATAGTGTTCCGGCGCCATGCCAAAATAATATCCATCGGCTGTTCTTCAGTGCCTTCGATTCGTTTCAATACACCACTATCAATAAGAGGTTGCGCAATTTGGCTTGGTAATGTACCAATGCCTAAACCTGCAGTGAGCGCTTCTACTTTTGCCGTAAAGTTGGTGACGGTCAAGCGAGGCTGTTTTTGAATGACATTAATTGAGAGCGCGGGTTGCTCACGTGCGGTATCTGCAATAGCAATAATCCGATACTTTTCTCGCGCTGCTTCATCAAACTTACCACTACGCTTGTGAACATAGTGATCAGCGGAAGCTACCCAATACATACTCATTTTACCAATTTTTTCTGACTTAACTTCTTGAGGAAGCGTATCCAGTGATGGGCAAATCAGTAAATCAGCTCTCCCCGTATTCAACGACTCCCAGCTACCAGCCAGAATCTCCTCTTGCAGCCTGACTCGAGTTGAGCTGACCTCGGCCAGCGCATCAACCATCGGGAAAAAGTTGGATATAGGAATAATGCCATCGAAGGCAATGGTAATATCCAGTTCCCAGCCATTCGCCAATAACGTTGCATCGTTCACTAACTTTTCACTGGCTTGTAAAATGGCTCTTCCTCTTTCAAGAATAAGCTTACCTGCTTCAGTAAAATGGGCTTTGTGACCAGAGCGATCGAAGATAATAATGTCTAAGTCTTGCTCGAGTTTCTGGATTTGATAGCTCAGCGATGACGGGGCTCTGTCTAACTCATTCGCAGCAGCAGCAAAACTCCCTCTTCGATCAATAGCATCTAGAATATGGAGTGCTTCTAACGTAATTGGACTCTGCACATGGCCTCTCTTAATGTGACATTCATCACATTCGTTGTATTTGGATGAACTTATCAAGAACTAACGACAAATAATATAACATATTGATAACTAAAGACTAGGAATGCTCATAGCCTAAGAAGAAGATTCAATACAAATCAATAAATGACAATGGTAATGATAGTAATTACCATTTAGATCCATTAATATCCGCGTGTTGTTACCTATTATGGATCTAAGGTATTGAAGCCAATGTATAAAAAATCAATTTTGTCAGCCTCCATTTTAGTTGCCCTTTCCCATACTGCTTATGCGGAAGAAGCTTCTAAGTTTGAAGAAGTCGTTGTGTCGGCCACCCGTACCAACCAAACCATAAACACTGTTGCTGCTTCTGTTGCTGTTGTATCAGAGAAAGACATCGAAGAAAACATGGTAAAGGACTTGAATGATCTATTCGAGTATACGCCAGGTGTTACTGTTAATGGCACTCAACGCCAAGGCGTCCAAAGTATTAACATTCGCGGGATGGAAGGTAAACGAGTTAAAATCTTAGTAGACGGTGCATCTCAACCAGGTGTATTCAGCGGTGGACCATATTCGTTTATCAATTCTAGTGCCGTTACTGTCGACCCCGATATGCTAAAGAGTGTCGAAATTGTTAAAGGAGCAGCTTCTAGCCTACATGGTAGTGATGCAATTGGCGGTGTTGTCGCATTCGAAACAAAAGATCCGAAGGATTTCCTCAAAGATGGTAAAGACTTTGGTGGTCAAGCTAAACTCTCTTATTCATCGGAAGATAACTCTTTTAGTGAGCATGTAGCTTTAGCAAAGCGTTTCGGTAATACAGAAGCACTTATAGCCTTTACACGCCGTGATGGTGCAGAGCTACAAAATTTCTCTAAGGCGCCTTACGATAACTATTCTGTGGACAACCAAGATTATTACAAAAACGATCTATTGGTAAAACTTCAATCTCAATTGAATGACGCTCATCGCTTGGAGTTCTTGGGAGAAGTTATTTACAACGAGACTGACTCAGAGATCGCACATAAAAGTTACAAAAACTTCAACGCTGAAGACACAACCAAGCAAAATCGCATTGGGCTCAAGCACATTTGGTTTGCAGATGCAGCTATCTCGGATACGATCACGTCCAAGCTTACATGGATTGGTAAAGAAGAAAACGGCGTGTCTAATCGCTTTATCGAAGCCAGCCCAGGTTACCCACCTTACGTACCGCCTAGTGGTGACAACCAACAGAAAAAAGATTACGAATATACTGAAGACAAATTTGAATTCGAAACTCAGTTAGATAAAGAGATTCAAAATCACTATATTGTTTACGGAATATCGTACAAACATAGTGACATCAGTAATACCAATCGCGAGTTTAATTCCGATCCTGGCACGCCAGATACTGTTTACGTATACACACCGGATGCAAAAGAAGAAAGCTTTGGTTTATTCTTGCAAGATGAAATTTCACTTCTTAATGACAAGCTAATTCTGACTCCAGGTGTGCGTTACGATTACTTTTCTACTAATCCTTCAAATACTTCTGAAGAGTCATTCGAGAAGTTTAGCGACTCTGCATTAACTGGTCGTTTAGGAGCAACTTACTCTATATCGCAACCAGGCACGATCTTCGCGCAAGTGAGCCAAGGGTTCCGAGCGCCATCGTTCGACGAGCTTTACTACACCTACGATAATCCGGCTCATGGCTATACCAACCGCCCTAACCCAAATTTGGGATCTGAAAAGAGTTTGTCTTATGAGCTTGGTTACCGTCATAACACTGCAGCGTCGGCAACTGAAGTAGCGTTCTACTACAGTGATTACAGTGACTTTATTGAGCAAACGTCATCAAACAATGGTGGTTTAACTGAATTCACAAATATCAATATTAGTGAAGCAAACATTAAAGGGGTTGAGCTCTCTAACCGTCTTGATTGGCATGCCATTGCTGGTCTTCCATCAGGCGTGACAACTCGCTTTGTTGCAGCATACACAGAAGGTGAAGATGGTGATGGTAATCCTTTGAACAGTGTAAACCCATGGAATGCCGTAGCTGCTGTAAATTACGATTCACCAAATGCACTTTGGGGGACAAGCCTAAAAGTAAACTACACGGCTAAGAAATCGAACAGTGATATCAACTCTGATGGTGATAAAGGCGGAATCAAAGACCAAGTTGCTTTGCCGTCTGCGACAGTCGTTGACTTAACGGCGTACTACAAACCAATGAAAGATATAACCATTCGTGCTGGTGTTATGAATCTAACGAATGAAGAATACCATCTTTGGAACGATGTTCGCGGTAAGACTGAGTTAAGTCGAGACAAAACGCAAGCTGAGCGTAATTATAACATTAGTGTTAAATACGAGTTCTAAACCTTAAAAACACAAAAGCCAGCGTAATGCTGGCTTTTTTTATGGCTTTCATTTCAAAAATGTAAAGAAAAGTATGAAAAATGAAAGTTTACTGTTTTGCCATCTCTTTTTTCACCATTACTGCTGCTGCAATGATGAAAGTGATGATCAGACCGAGTTCCATGAACTACCCCAATAGCTATGAGAAAATTTATAACCCAAATTAAGAGTCGGGCATAGTTTAACAGCTCTATATATACTTGCTACCTTTTAACCAGTAATTTACGATTTTTTCCGATTTGGATCAAAAAAGACGCAATCATGCGCCTTTTTGTTACTATTATGTAAATTAAAGATTAGGCATCTGGATAACCTTGAGGGTTAGTAGACTGCCAGCGCCATGTATCGCCAGTCATTTCTTCTAGAGTGCGAGTTGCTTTCCAACCTAACTCATTCATCGCTTTTGATGGATCCGCCCAACACTCTGCAATATCACCTGGACGACGCTCAACAAGTTGGTATGGGACATCTTTACCACTTGCGGCTTCAAATGCTTTCACCATGTCCAGTACACTGTAGCCGTTACCAGTACCGAGGTTATAGATATGAAGGCCAGCTTTGCTACCTACTTTTTCTAATGCAGCAACGTGACCATCGGATAAGTCCATTACATGAATATAATCACGTACGCCTGTGCCATCTTTGGTCGGATAATCACTACCAAACACAGAAAGGAACTCTCTGCGCCCTACCGCAACTTGAGAAACAAACGGCATTAAGTTGTTGGGAATACCTTGAGGATCTTCACCTAGCTCGCCTGTTGGATGTGAACCTACCGGGTTAAAGTAACGAAGAAGTGTAATGCTCCAGTCAGGGTTCGCGTTTTGGAAGTCGGTTAAACACTCTTCTACCATTAATTTGCTGCGCCCATATGGGTTAGTTGCGCTAGTTGGAAAGTCCTCTGTGATGGGTACAGAAGCAGGATCACCGTATACAGTCGCTGATGAACTAAATACCAACGATTTAACTCCGGCTTCACGCATTGCATCAACCAATACTAAAGTGCCATTAACGTTGTTGTCGTAATACTCTAAAGGTTTTGCTACAGACTCACCGACGGCCTTTAAACCTGCAAAATGGATAACAGCTTCAATATTGTGCGACTTTAGTGCTTCTACCATCGCCAATTTATCTCTGATATCGGCTTTAATGAAGGTTGGCTTTACACCACATACCTTTTCAATTCGATCTAATACCGTAGATTTACTGTTGTACAGGTTGTCTAGAATCACTGGCGTCATGCCAGCTTCGATCATTTGAATACACGTATGACTACCGATATAGCCCATACCACCCGTAACGAGTACTTTCATTTTATTATTCCTTCTGACGCGAATTGAGTTAGTTTAAAGCTTTGACGTTACGATTTAAACTGTCTCTTGTAATTCGCATCCCATTAATATTGCTTGGCCTTTCCCGGCTTTCTTTGCTTGATACATTGCCGTATCCGCACTTTTTAAAACTCGAGTAGCATCGCGCTCATTTACGCCGACTAATTTTACGCCGATACTAACGCCAACTTTGAGTAAGTGACCTTTGTACTCAATTGGAGCACATATGCTCTCGAGCAACTGTTCTGCTATTCGGGTGACCACTTTTTGATTGGCGGGATTAACCAACATGACAAATTCATCACCAGAAAGTCTTGCGATTAAATCACTATGTCTCGTCGCAGATGTTAGACGCTCGGAAACTTTTTTCAAAACTTCATCACCTGCATCATGACCGTAGGTATCGTTAACTTCTTTAAATCCATCCAGATCGAGGTACAAAACTGCAAATTCGTCACGCAAGTATCCAGAGCGTTGTACTAGTTGTTCCAACTCTAAATGGAACTTAGATCGATTGGCTAACCCCGTTAAAGCATCGTGATGAGCTAAATGCTCTAATCGTTCCATCTCTTTTGCGCCGGAAAGGTCGGTAAGAACAATAACCAGATCATAGAAACCATAGTCTTCACACTTAACGATACGATTGACTCGAGCAAACATCGGTACAAACTGACCAATATGGTTCTTCTCGATAACTTCACCTTGCCAAACGCCATAATTTTCTATCGACTCGATGATACTAGGCATCATTTCCTGTAACTTGCGCCACTTTAGCGTTTGGATGAATGACTTCCCAATAAGCTGATCCACCTCTAAGCCGACTAACTTAGTGACGGCAGGGTTTGCCATCGTAATGACACCGCGATGATTAAGAACAATGAGACCATCTTGGCTGCTTTCAAAAACACGTCCCGCAACACGTTGCCGGTTTATGGCTTCTTCAATTTCGGTGATATCTTGAATCGAAAACAGTAAGTATTCATGTGTCGAGAGGCGACGACTGGTTAGGCTCAACTGCTGTTCATTATCTGCATTTTTGAGGTGAATATCATCGCACTCTAGGCCTCGACTCAGGATCTGACTCAGCTCATTCGGTGTTTTAGTTTTAATTAGATCACGAATATTGGCATATTTAAGTTCATCTAATTTTTTTTGAAATATTTGCTGGGTCGCCGTATTACAATGAATAACACGTCCGGAATTGTCTGTAATAACTAATGCATGCTGAACAGATTCGATAACCTCTTCTGAAAATGCGCGCTTTTGTTCTAGTGTGTCTAGCGAATGTTGCCGCTGCTTCTCACGTACTGTTAACCTATTCATCATTTGATTGAAATAGCTCGCGAGGTCTCCAATTTCATCCTTGGCGTAATAGCGAGCTTGATTTTCCGTGTTTCGTCCGTGTGTCACATTCTCTATTACGCGGTTGAGTTCCATCACGGGCTTGAGAACAAGCCTCTCGATACTTATGTAAAAAACAGTGCCACCAGCGATCAGAAACAGAAGAAGTAAAGCGCCATCTTGAAGTAAAGATTGTATGGCTTCTACAATTGGGCGATGAGAAAGCGTAACTCTCATGCTACCAATGACATAGCCATCATGGATAATCGGCTCTAGAACATAAAGAAATTTGGTTGATAAGGCATACCCTAGAGCGTGCAACCTACTTCTTTCGGTTTGACTTGGAACGGGTGCCAGTGCCCCACTTATCTCCATAACAGCGAATGGTTGGTCATCTTGGTCATAAAGTTTGACCCGCGTTACATTTGGCTGGTTTAAAAAGTTGGCGAGAATAGTTTGAGCTTTTTGCTTGTCCTTTGTCGTCAGCGCATCTTTAATTGAGAAAGAAACGTTGTTAATCAACTTTCTTGTCTGCTCGACCAGTTCATGCTTAGACGATTGGTATACAGTATACGAGGTGTAACCTTTTGAGATAACAAAGATAGCCGTTAAAAAGACCAGAAGAGGCCAAATAAGCTTCGCTCGTAATGACATATATATTCCTGTCGCAGACAACCACAAAAATGACAGAAGAACCATTATGCAATCTATCACCCATGAAGGGCGACAAGATTAACACGATGCTAATGCAAAATAACCTTAAATTCTCAAAAATTGGATGGAAAAGAAACGAAATACCTCAAAATTCGGATCAACTCAAATAACGGCAACATCTTTATGGACTAACGTGATCTTTTTCGTCACCTATCTGCTCAAAAAGCCTCGTTTTCATGATAGAAGAATGAAGTGAGTCACTGAACCTAGATGCATTTTCCTGCATCGTAAACCCATTGCTTGTGTAGAAATAAAACGTATGACATTGAATAAACAGCAACTTACATTGAACTGTGATATGGGCGAGAGCTTTGGCTCTTGGAGTATGGGCGCAGATGAAGACGTGATGCCCCATGTTGATATGGCGAACATCGCGTGTGGTTTTCATGCCTCCGACCCTAATGTCATGCACGACACCATCACCCTAGCGAATGACAACGATGTTGATATTGGCGCACACCCAGGTTACGCCGACCTACAAGGCTTTGGCAGACGAAGCATAAGCATGACGGGTGATGAAATTACGAACATGGTTATATATCAGGTTGGTGCTTTACAAGCATTATGCCGGGCGCAATACACAGACATCAGTTACATAAAGCCTCATGGTGCTCTATACAACGACATGATGAAAAGTGATGCGATATTTAGAGCGGTAGTAAAGGCGGCAGCACTGTTCAAAGTACCGTTAATGATCCTAGCTTCACAGGAAAACGAAAAATACTTAGAAATCGCAGACGATTATGATGTTCCCTTGCTATTTGAAGCATTTGCAGATCGTTTATACCAAGATGACGGCTTACTGACTCCTAGAACACAGCCCAATGCCGTGTTAAAAAGCGAGCACGCGATACTTGAGCAAGTCCGGACCTTAGCTGACTCTGGGCGTGTCAAAACCGCTTCAGGCGGTTACATATTATTGGAAGCCGATACAATTTGTGTTCATGGTGACAATGAAGAGTCGATCGCGCTGATCCAAAAGATCCGCCAAAGCCTATACGCTGGAGGAAATTAATGCATAAAGAGAAATTTAATATCTCTTTGATCTCCGAGTGCAGTATTTTCATTAAGTTTGATGAGAGTATTTCTGAAAATGCAGTCGGAGAGCTTGCTCGCAGCATAAGAGAAACTTTCGCTTCAATTGTTATGAACGTTGTCCCCTCCTATCAAACTATTCTCATTGATTACTTACCTTTTCGAATCAACGAAAAGAACTTAGTCAATGAGCTGCAACAAATCGTGAGCCAGTTTGATACTCAATCACTTAAGCTTTCCCAGCCGAATCACATTACTATCCCTGTATATTACTCTGAAGAAACCGCGTTAGATCTATCTCGTTTTAAAAAGCGAGGTCTGTCATTAGACGATCTTATTACCCTGCATACGAAAACCGAGTACGCGGTTTCTGCAATTGGCTTTGCTCCAGGCTTTGCATTTCTCTCTGACGTTGATACTCAATTGCACATGGCAAGGCTTGCCACACCAAGAACTCACGTGCCGGCCGGAAGTGTCGGAATCGCAGACTCTAAAACGGCCGTCTATCCATCAGATAGTCCTGGCGGATGGAACATTATTGGTAAAAGCCCGCTTGCGCTCTTCTCCGACTCTCCTCCTTTTATACCGTTTGAAGTGGGTGACAAGGTCACCTTTAATGCTATTTCAAAACAAGAGTTTATCGATTTAGGAGGCGTACTATGAGTTACGGTGGATTACTGGTGGAAAAGCCAGGACCGCTCTCTTTAGTTCAAGACTTTGGTCGTTTTGGCTTGGCGCATGTCGGTGTGACTCAAGGTGGCCCGGTCGACGACTATGCTTACAGTTGGGCCAACCATTTGCTTGGTAACGTAGTCAATTGCGTTGCGATTGAAATTACTTTGGGTAACGCTTGTTTTATTGCCTTGCATAACTGCCACCTTGCTATATGTGGCGGTGATTTAAATGCAAAAATAGATGGTGAACCTATTTCAAATTGGTCTGACTTTACGTTGAAAAAAGGACAGAAGCTTCAGTTCGGAGTCGCAAGGAATGGACTTCGCTCCTACCTAGCGGTTAAAGGTGGATTCAATGTTGCTCAGCACTTAGGAAGCGCATCGACCGTCTTGCGAGAATCTCTAGGTGGTTATGATTCAAATGGTGGCGCTTTGAAAGCTGGCGATATTCTTCCCTTTGTCCCTCATAACTTACCGAAACGTAAACCAAGGCAAATGACGTTTCGCTTTAAGCCAGATTACAACTTACCCATTAAGCTGAGAGTGATTGAAGGCTATCAGAACGAGGACTTTGATGAAGACGCTCGCCAAGCATTTTACAACAAAGCATTCATCATCTCCCCCAATTCGAATCGCATGGGCTACCGTCTTGAGGGCAATAACATTCGTCCACCTTACGAAGGCGTCCTATCAGAGGGAATTGCATTAGGTTCAATTCAAGTACCTAGCGATGGTAACCCTATTGTGCTGCTCAACGATCACCAGACTATTGGCGGGTATCCTAAATTTGGCTGCGTAGCCCGTATTGACTTACCTAGACTGGCACAGGCGAAGCCCGGACAAAAAGTCAATTTTGTGAAAGGAGATAGGCTAGGCTTGCAAGAAGTATGGTGCCAATGGGCTCAGTTTTTTGGGTATTAATACAACCACTGAGCCCAAACACAGCCGATTATGCAGGCATACCATAACGCACTGCTAAAGCTTGTGGATAGCCTCGCTCTTGAGTGAGTTTAATCGCGTACTGCTCGACCTCTTGTTCAGACCACTTTACAGCGACCGGATGCTGTGTTTCCACATTTTGGTTAGGATCGATGTCAAACCAGAATTGAAGCATTTTTTGCGCTGCGAGTAGTGTCGATGACGCTTTTACCACCTCTATTCTCGCGTAGTGGTTATCTTCAAAAGTCACATCTGCCGCTCTGAGTACTGGGTCTGTTCCGGGAATTTGCTGAGCGCCAAACAATGCTTTTCCTCCTTTTACAGCAGAGTGATAGTCGGGAATAAACTGCGCCATGTGTTTGATGGCGTTGTTCGTTCGCTCTTCTAACACTTCTTCTCTCCAGCCGTAACGGATCTTCGAGAGTAAAGGCATAGGCAGTTCAGGTTGAGCAGATGAGTTCGTGCTCTCCACTAAACCATCTTCAAACAGCGTGATTCCTTTTGTCATACCATGAAGTTGAAAGTAACCATCGCCATAAGGCGTCAATTGAGCCATTCCTTTATCGGTTCCACGCGGGCCATGAAAAATAACTTCTGGCCATTGTTGTTGACAGTCTGCCCACCTCGTAACGTAAGCGGCTTTAAACTCCACCAACCTGTCTCGCTTGGCACCAACTGTGTTGTCAATTGAGCCTGTTTCAAAGCCACACGCGTTAACCAAGTAGTCGCATGTCATCAGGTAATCGATACCTTCACGTTCATAGCCAAGTTGCCAGTGTTCCCCCATCCAATCGGCTTGCTTAAACGTTGCTTGTGTGAAGACCGAAGCATTAGGAAGCGTATCTAGTGTTAAGTTGGCAATTGCGGCGAGGCGAAAAACACTCCAACCATATTCTTGAACTGCGACAACCGGATACTTTAGCGCTTCAAGATCAGCATGTTGAGCAAAAGGAATGCACCACTCATCGAAGTTTGTAGGATGACTTGGTTGAGTACGTTGCGCGAGAGCTTCTAGCTCCGCTTTTGAATACAGTTTGTAGTATTCGCTTGGCTCGCCGAGCACTTTATTACTCTCATCTTTATCAACGAGCGTCTGATAAGCACTTTTCACAACCTCTAATCGCGGAATTAGTGTGGATGGGTCTCCACCATCGGAATGAGGAACCGCGATGATTGTCGGACGAATATTCAGTGAAAGCGGATACAGGCGAACAGTATCGATAGATTGTGCTAACAAGTCTAAGCATTGTTGCTGGGAAATCTCTCGATATAAATTACCACCAGCATGCAAATGACAAATGGGTGGACCATTTACTAGTGATACGCCCTTCTCTATTACGGAAACTTTAAAACCCAGCTCCGCAAAATGAATTGCTGCTGTTGCACCTGCTACACCGCCACCAACAACAGCGATATGCTTATCTTTATAACTTGGAAACTCAGACTTCATTGCTTCACTAAAAATTTTATAAGGAAAATTCTTTACTAACGGTGAATTCTACTCGTGTTTGGACTTGATTAAAATCACAAAAAGTTCATGGGTTTGCGAAATATCCAACAGCGCCTGTAAAGTGCATTAAAGTAGAAAAAATTTGCGAAAAAGTACTTGACGACATGGTTAAGAAGACACTTTTTTGTGTCTATGTGAATAAGAATTTCACTGTAAGACCCATGGCGCAAAGCCTGCAGAAACACCCCACTTTTTACCCCATTTAGTTATCCCAAAAGTTATCCACTGTTTTTGTGGATAACTAAAATAAAAGTGTCATGGAGTGTTCCAAACTTGATAACACTCGCTGCGATTAAGTGTTTACTGGAGTTAACAATCTTTTCAACAAACTCATCACTACAAGTGCCAACGTAACAAATGTTGCAAGCGGTAAAGCTATCCACAATTCGGGGTGAATTTGTGCATTGAGATCGAATCCATATGTCATGACTGCGGCCACACAAACTTCCGCAGCGAATACCGCAACACCACTAGCAATCAACGCCATAATTCCGTACTCGGCCCACAGGGTTGTGTTGATCCGTTTCTTACTTGAACCTAATGTGCGATACAAACGAATCTCTTGTTGTCGTTGGGACAAGCTTAACCTCAGTAGCGTAAAGATGAGCAGCAGACCAGCAACAACGCCTAAAAGAGCAAGGATGGTGATTGCTGATACGATTTGCTGAATCAAAGCCTGAATTTTCTCGCCCATAGTTCGGATATCTAAAACAGAGACCGTTGGGTGAGCACGTGACATTGACGTCAACAACGCTTCATTTCCTTCTTCAATCCTATAACTGATGAGGTAAGAACCAGGTAAATTAGCCATCACGTCAGATGAGAAAATAAAATAAAAGTTAGGCTTCATGTCACGCCATTCGACATAACGGATGGTATCTACTACTGCATCGTAATTCTGGCTGTTTATTACAAAGCGCAGCGTATCACCGAGTTTTATGCCTAAGTCATTTGCTACATCCGCTTCTACAGATACACTCCCTTTGTTTGTCCATTCACCCGAAAGCACATCATTATATTCTGGTAGGGTATCTCCCCATGTCAGGTTTAGCTCTCGACGTATCGCGTCAGAACCTTCTCCTTCGTAATCAATCTCTTTGACGTTTTGACCGTTAATCTCTGTTAGTCGTCCACGAATTATTGGATAAGCTTGTGACCGCGTAACTCCATTTTTATCTAGGGTTTCTAGGTAGTTATCGAGCTCATAATCACCAATGTTCAAAGCGAACACATTTGGCGCGTCTGCAGGTAAGGTTCTCTCCCAATCCGCGAGAATATCGCTGCGCACAAGCCAAATGATAGACAGCAACATCAAAGATAATGCCAAAGCACCAAACTGTAGACCGCTGGTTACTGGCGTCCGGTTGATACGACTCAACGCAAGCTTCATTGCAGGATGGGTTGAAACACGTGCAAACAGTTTTGTGAGTATGACGCTAACTGCTGCGAGTACCACAAACAGTACCGCTATACCAGTGAGCACGATCCAAACTAAGGTGTTGTCTGCATACAGTAAAAGCAATGGAACAACGGGAACTAGAACAAGTAACATTCGCTTCCAAGAACGTTGCGCTTTGCCCTGCTGTAGCACTTCTAACGCGGGAGTTTTAATCAAGCCTAACAATGGTATACCGAGAGCGGGCACCGTAATCAAGACTGCTGAGATAAATGCCACCAAAAATGGTGTGACGCCGTAACTAGGGAGTGGATCGGGTAATAAGTCTTTGAGTGGAATGCGTAATAAATACTCCAGCCCGCTCCCTAGCAGTAGGCCGACGACACTGGCACTAATGAGAAGGATTGTGACTTGAATAAATAACCACTTTTCAATCCATCGGCGGCTCGCACCAAGACTTTTCAACATCGCAATAGTTTGTGTCCGGCTGTTCACGTAATTTTGACAAGTAAGAACCAATGTTGTCGCCGCCATAATGATGACAATTGCTACGGTCAAAGACAGATACTGCGTCGTACGTTCAAAAACCTCATTACTACGACTGGCAGTATCTTGCGTGCGCCAGCGATCGCTCGGAGAAAGCCGCGTATCATCTTGTAAGCTCTTTAGTGTTTTATCATCGGCTTGTAAAAACAGACGGTATTGAACTCGGCTCCCAACTTGAATTGCTCCTGTTTTATCTACGTCACTTTGATGAATGTATGCAGAAGGCATTTGTTGAAATGGATTAAAGCTCAAGCCTGGTTCCATCAATACTGCGCCTGATACAGTAAACTCGGCATCGCCTATCGTGACACTGTCACCTGACTTTACGCTTAGTTGAGTCATAATCCGCTCATCAAGCCAGAGTTGGTTCTCTTTAACGCGACCGGCTGGATTATTTTCAAGAACGAGCTCTCCCATTAAAGGGTAATTATCATCCACCGCCCTTACAGAAATAAGCTGCATACCATTATCGCTAAATGCCATAGTGGCAAATCGCGTCATCATCGAACGGTCAAGGCTTTCAGTCGAGGCTAACAACGTGTCCGGAATGGGATTAGCAGACACAAACACCGCATCTGCCGTTAATGCGTCCTTCCCCTGCTTGACGATCACCTGCTCCATTCGTTCTGCTAATGCAGAAAGCGCAAAGATACTCGCAATCACGAGAATAAGAGCAACGCTAATAGGCCAAAGATTCCCCTGCCTTATTTCGCCGAAACTCCAGCGTATCAAACTTTTATTCGACGAGTGCTGTGTTGTACTGTTTTGCTCTGTGGATGTTGCTTCACTTGATGATACTGCAGACATTATATCTCCTCCTTAAGCTCACCCGCCTCCATACGATAGATACGGTCACATCGGCTTGCTAGATGACCATCGTGTGTTACTAAAATCAGAGTTGTCCCGTGCTGTTCATTAAGATCGAATAGCAGCTCAATCACTTTGTCTGCGGTTTGATGGTCAAGATTGCCGGTAGGCTCGTCTGCGAACAACAGCTCAGGCTGTGTCATAAATGCACGCGCTAGCGCAACTCGCTGTTGTTCACCACCAGATAACTGGCTTGGTAAATGGTCGACACGTTTTTCCAATCCAACAGCAGCTAATAATTCCGCTGCTCTTGCTTCATCTTCGGCTTCACCACGTAAAAGACAAGGAAGTGTGACATTACGTAATGCACTCAAACTCGGGATTAACAGGAAACTTTGGAAAACGAAACCTAAAGAGTCAGCCCGAATTTTCGCACGTGCTTCATCGTCCAGTTTTGATAATTCATGACCTAATAAAGTAATTTCGCCTGATGTCGGCGTATCAAGACCAGCTAGCAACGTCATCAATGTTGACTTACCTGCACCGGAAGTTCCGACGATGGCGATTTTTTCTCCTTTTCGGATGTCAACATTTACGTCTTTGAGGATTGTTAATTGTTCTTGATTAGTAGAGACTTGTTTAGAAACCAAATTGGCTTGAACAATAGGTGCATTAAGTACAGGTGTTTGCATGATTCGTATACTTTCCTTAGTTCTATTTTTTTGTTTTTCCGCTACTGCACATGCGAGCGAAAAACTACTTGTCTTGGGTGATAGCTTGAGTGCAGGCTATCAGATGCCGATCGAAGAGAGTTGGCCTAGCTTACTCCCTGATGCGTTGTCAGAACATGGTCAAGATGTAACAGTTATTAATGCCAGCATTTCTGGCGATACAACCGGCAATGGCTTAGCACGGTTACCTCAGTTGCTAACTCAGCATAGCCCTGACATGGTACTTATTGAGTTAGGTGCCAACGATGGCCTAAGAGGTTTCCCTCCTAAACTTATTACGTCGAATCTTTCAAAAATGATTACCATGATAAAAGATTCTGGTGCGGACGTTGTCATGATGCAAATTCAGGTTCCACCTAATTATGGTAAGCGCTATAGCGATATGTTTTACGATATCTACCCTAAGCTTGCACAGCATCAACAAGTTGCCTTGATGCCATTCTTCTTAGAGCATGTTGTCACCAAACCAGAGTGGATGATGGATGATGGCCTTCACCCAAAACCAGATGCACAACCTTGGATCGCTGATTTCGTTGCTCAAGAATTAATTAAACATCTCTAATTTTAATGGTCTAGCTCAATAAGTTTTACGTAACTTTACGTTAATCTATTTTCAATTCCACTCATCGAGGATAGATAACAACATGCGAATAGAACCGTTAATTCAAGGTGTTGTTGCTCGCTCTGCGCACCCCAAAGGGTGTCATGCATCTATTAAAGAGCAAATTGAATACGTAAAACGCGCCCCACAGATCAAAAAAGGCCCAAAACGGGTTTTGATTATTGGAGCCTCCTCTGGTTTCGGCCTAGCGGCACGAATCGCCTTAACGTTCGGTGGCGCTAACGCCGATACCATTGGCGTCTCATTTGAGCGTGGCCCTTCAGAGAAAGGGGTTGGGAGTGCGGGTTGGTATAACAACGTCTTTTTTAAGCAAGAAGCAAATCAAGCCGGGCGTACCGCAATAAATATTGTTGGTGATGCATTCTCTGGTTCGGTGCGCAATCAAGTGATTGAAGCCATTGAAACGTACTTTGAGGGTGAAGTTGACTTAGTCATCTATAGCTTGGCAACCGGTGTTCGACCTAAACCTGAATCTGATGAGTTTTGGCGCAGTGTCATTAAACCTATTGGTGAACCTGTCACTGGCGCTTCTATCATGCTGGAGAACGATAAGTGGATAGAAACCACCTTAACGCCTGCAACAGAAGAGGAAGCCAATGCCACCATTAAAGTAATGGGCGGCGAAGACTGGGAAAGCTGGATTGACACACTCATCAATAACGACTCTATCGCAAACGGCTGCAAAACCATCGCCTTTTCTTACATGGGCCCTGACATTACGCACCCAATTTATCTCGATGGTACGTTAGGTCGAGCGAAAATCGATTTACACCAAACCAGTCATTCATTAAACCTCAAACTCGCCAACTTTGACGGCGGTGCTTACGCAACCGTGTGTAAGGCGTTGGTGACGAAAGCCAGTGTATTCATCCCTGCGCTAAGTCCCTACCTGTTAGCGCTTTATCGAGTGATGAAGGAAAAAGGTACTCACGAACGCTGTATTGAACAAATGCAGCGACTGTTTACTACGAAGTTATACGATCAAGAGAAAGTGCCAGTTGACGGCGAACGCTTGATTCGAATAGATGACTTGGAACTTGAACCGCAAGTTCAACAAGAAGTCCACGCTCTTTTAGAACAGATGAATGCTGAAAACTTTAAAGAGATTGGTGATTACCAAGGTTTTAAAGATGAGTTTATGAAGCTCAATGGCTTTAACTTTGAATATGTCGACTATTCGCAAGACATTTCTATTGAATCGTTAATGTCGCTTAAGCCTTGATGCTTGTTACCTGTTTCAAGGATGAGATATGTGACAACTATTCCTAGTCCTGAACACTTTTCAGGACTTTTTTTTGTTTCGAGCCCTAGCCACCCTATACTTAATTAAAAAGCGAGAACAAAATAGAGCAGTCTGCATTTTTAATTCACAGGAAGTGAAACCACGTAAAGGATGACCTATATGGGGAGATTGCAAACATTAGACTACGAAATCCCTGAGTCTATGCGAAGAAGTTGGCAGGAAATCGTCAACTTACTGGCTCAAATAACGCACGTACCCACCACATTAATTATGCGTATCCATCCAGATCGCATAGAAGTAAATACATCCAGCGAAACTATAGGTAATCCTTATCGTACTGGCGATACTGAGTTGCTTGGCAACGGTTTGTATTGTGAGCATGTCATAAAACACAAAAGTGAACTTATTGTCCCAAACGCGCTTGAAGATGAAGAGTGGCAAAATAATCCTGATATCAAACTAGGTATGATCTCTTATTGCGGCTTACCGCTATTCTGGCCAAATGGAGAGACGTTTGGAACTATTTGCATGCTTGATTCTAAGGAGAATGAATACTGCGACACTTACCGGCAATTGCTTGGGACTTTTAAAGATTCAATCGAAGCGCAGCTTTCCATCGTGCATCAGCAACACAAACTTCAGCGTCTTAACAACGAACTCAAAAATAGAGTTGAGAATCGCACTACAGATTTGGCGCAGTTAAGTTATTCCCTAACGCAAGAGATTGATCGTCGCAGAGCCGCTGAAAAGCAGGTGAGCTACCAAAAAACACACGATCAAGGAACTGGATTCCTAAACCGAGCAGCACTCGAAAATATAGTCAGCGACACACTCAGAACGTTAGATCACAGTCAGCAATCATTAATCGTAATAAACATTGGTTTTAGCAATGCACGCAGTATCCAAACCCGTTATGGCTTTGAAGCTTTCGACGAAATATTGAAAGAGTTTCGGTATCGTCTTGGTAAGCGGGAGTCCAGACATTTTGTTACGGGGAGGCCTAGCTCCAATGACCTCGTATTGCTCGTTTGGGGCACAGACATCGATATAAAATTGCATCAGCTACTGAATGATATTACCGATATTGGTATGGGAAGTTTTTATGTAAAAGACACAGAGGTTCACCTAAACTCTTACATTGGTGTTGTACAAGCTCACCGAACCAGCAATGCTAAACAACTACTCCAGAACGCATGTTATGCCATGCTTTTGTGTAAAGAATCTGGCGAAGCGTATAGTTATTTTTGTGAAAGCCATTCAAATGAACTCAACAACCACAATCAACTGGAAAGCTACTTATTGCAAGCGGTAAGAAACGACGACCTAATGCTCTACTTTCAACCCAAAGTACACCCTCAAACCCACAAGTGGATTGGCGCAGAAGCGTTACTACGCTGGAGGCATCCAATACTTGGCGACGTATCCAACGAAGCATTAATACATATGGCTGAACAAAACGGGCTTATCTTTGAAGTTGGCTCTTTTGTTCTTCGAACCGCGATAGACAAAGCAAAACAATGGTCTGAGTTAATTGATAACTTCAAAATGGCCGTCAACGTTTCTCCCATTCAATTACAAAACGTAAATTTTGCGGAACAAGTGCAACACTTACTCGAGTCTTTTCACTTGCCAGCACACTTTCTCGAGCTCGAGGTGACCGAGAGCGCTTTAATTGCCGATGAGGTCGTAGCACGCACTACATTAAATAAACTGCACAAACTAGGCGTGACGTTGTCACTTGACGATTTTGGTACAGGATATGCCTCGTTCAGCTATTTAAAGAAATATCCATTTGATGCCATCAAAATTGATAAAAGCTTCGTCCAGCAAATGGAAAAGTCGGACGATGACCGCGCGATAATTTGTTCTATCATACACATTGCGAAAAAACTGGAGCTCCAAGTCGTGATCGAAGGCATTGAATCTCCTCAACAAGAACAGTTTCTCATTGGTGAGGGCTGTGATATCGGACAAGGTTTTCTTTATGGTAAACCTATGCCTTGTAATGAATTTGAGCAAAGTTTGTTTAATCAGCGCCTTTCTGGCGGGCAATACGCCTACTCTTCCTAAGCATTCTCTTTACTATGAGGGCGGTGGTTTCTATAATCGCCGCCCGCTTCTATTAAAAGGCCAATATCTTCATGGATCAGTTGACTGCCACGCTTAAGAAAATTGAAAAGCAGAACTACCGAGCTTATCAGCAAATCAAAGGTCAATACGACTTCACTGATTTCACTTTGTTTATCGATCATGTACAGGGTGACCCTTATGCATCGGCGTCACGTTTTCGTGCGACTCGCGCATGGTCTTTGACTGGTCTTGAGTGGCTAAGAGACGAGTCTCCTGCATTTCAAAGAGGTGCACGTGATTTTATTGCGCGTAGTTTTGAACAGTTTGCTAAACAAGAAAACTCAGTATCAATTTCACTGACAGGCCAAACTGTACTGGATAGCACCGCGGTGTTGTTTACTGAAGAAGGTATTGAACTGCGTTTTCGAGTTAACTTACCAGCCGAAGGTCGTTCAGTATTGGGGAAAAAAGCCAACAACATACTGACTTTCCACCTGCCTAAGTTTATCCGTCGAGCAACTTTAGAGCGTGAACTCGACAAAGCCGCTTTAATTAAGCACTGCCAAGTTGTTGAAGACCAAGATGCCCTGCGAGAACAGTTAGAGGCCAATAACTTAGTCGCGTTTGTCGCAAACGGCAGTATTCTTCCTCGAATTGCAGGTAATTGCGACCTTCCAATGAAAGAAGCCGTTGAGTTTAAAGCCCCTGAATCTCTACAAGTCACTTTACATGCGCCAAACAAGGGCCATGTCACAGGATTAGGAATTCCAAAAGGTATCACACTGATTGTAGGTGGTGGCTTCCACGGTAAATCTACCTTATTAAATGCAATAGAGCGTTCAATTTACGATCATATTCCAGGAGATGGTCGCGAATACATTGTTGCCGATAACAAGGCTATGAAGATTCGTGCCGAAGATGGCCGATGCGTACACCACTTGAACCTGTCGAACTACATCAACCATTTACCAATGGGTAAAGATACGGCGGACTTTTCTACTCAAGACGCATCAGGCTCAACGTCGCAAGCCGCTTGGCTTCAAGAGTCTATTGAAGCGGGTTCAAGCACATTATTGATTGATGAAGATACTTCTGCTACCAACTTCATGATTAGAGATGAGCGTATGCAGGCATTGGTGGCAAAAGGTGATGAGCCAATTACTCCTCTCGTCGACCGCATTGGTCAATTACGAGATGATCTTGATATCTCTACCATTATCGTTATGGGTGGGTCGGGCGACTACTTAGACGTTGCCGATACCGTCATTCAAATGCACGACTACCAAGCCGTTGATGTGACTGAAAAAGCGAAAGAAGTTATCGCTCAGCACCCTACTCAACGCCATAACGAGTCAGAAGAACGTTTACAGACCTTCCCACCTCGAGCACTGAACCGCGTTGCGTTGATGAATATTCTCACTGACGGCAAGTTCCGTGTGAATGCGAAAGGCAAAGAGTCACTTCGATTTGGTAAAGAGTTTACTGATCTTAGCGCTTTGGAACAGATAGAGTCAGCCGATGAAGTCAACACAATTGGCTGGTTATGGTTCCAAATTGCTCAACTCCCAGGTTGGTGTAATCATCCGGCGAAGGAGATTGAAGAAATGCTGTCTGGTGAGTGGCATGCCGCTCTTCCTAAGCAAGGCGACTTAGCCAAACCACGCACACTAGACGTTATGGCTGCCCTCAACCGCATGCGAAAATCTCAGTTTAAGTCATCATGCTAGTTTTGATACGCTGACAGAGACAGTTCAATCAAAAGGCAGCTATAGTTAGCTGCCTTCCTTTATCTTTATTCTTAGCGAATCATTCGTTTCTCAGTACATTCCACGCTTCACAAAGAACTCTAAATCTTTCTGCATCGCCATTTTCTCGATCAGGATGCCAACGAAGCGCGAGTTTTCGCCATTGTTTTCTAATTTCCGCAGGCGTAGCGTCAGTGTTAAGTTCAAATAGTGACAGTGCCTTTGTCTTATCTACGCTGGCTACTGACGAACCACCGATGAACTTTTGATAAGTTGTCCAAAATTCATTCAACAGTCGACGCACTTCATCTTCGTCCGCTTCGTAATTGCGCCAATCTAAGTAATACTCACGCAAAGGATCATGAATATCGATCTTATGCCTCAAAGCTTCCATCGAAGACATGAGCTGAATATCCATGGCTTCGACTTGAAGCCAGCTATCCGGATACAGAGTGTCTTGCAGTTGATATAATGCATTCATGATCAGGAAGTTTCTTTTGAATAAATCCTTATCGGGAGAGTCGTCCAGCTTTGAAATATAACCTTGTTCACCCAACGAGCTTGCCAAGGTGTGCACTTTCCAATTAGAGGGCTGTTTTCTCAGGATTTCTAACATTGGCCAAAGCAGCGGATTTTCTATTGCATGAGGCTCAATACTATTGACAGTACGTTGTCCTTCCATTCATCCTCTCTGACACGAGTTTAGGGCCCCATTCAGGCCGATAGTCATTCACCATCGGCCTTTGTAAGGAGATCACGTAAAGGTTAAATAACCCCTAGCTCACGTAAACGTTCCATAAGGTAGCTATGTGCAGTGTAGCGCTCAGATAACACCACTTCCGGCTTTGGATGCAGGAACAACGGTAATGAGATACGTGACTTTTCTTGACGGCCACCCGTAGGGTTGATTACACGGTGAGTCGTTGAAGGGAAATAACCACCTGACGCTTCTTGAAGCATATCACCAATGTTGATGATTAAGTTCCCGAAGTCACATGGTACATCGATCCAATCACCCTCTTTACTCTTTACTTGCAGTCCAGGTTCATTAGCAGCAGGCAAAACCGTTAACAGGTTAATGTCTTCATGCGCAGCAGCGCGAATAGCGCCGGGCTCTTCTTCGCCTGTCATCGGTGGGTAGTGAAGCACGCGTAGTAATGTTTTGTCGCTGTTATTGATCATTTCTGACAACGCGATAGAGAACTTCTCTTGAACGTCCTTAGGTGCGTACGCTTCAACCCAACCTAATAGCTCTTGAGCAAATGCATTGGCACGCTCGTAGTACTCTAAGATTTCAGCTTTAAGCTGCTCTGGGATCTGCCCCCAAGGGTAAACATGAAAGTACTCTTTGATGTCTTTCACTTTGTGCCCTTTCGCCACTTCAGACACTGAAGGTGGGAAATAGCCATCTTGGGTGTCTACGTTAAAGTGAAAATCATTCTTTTGATCTGAACAGAAAAACTCATGCCAGTTTTTGTAAATTGACTCTACAAGCTCTTGTGGAATCGGGTGGTTTTTCAACACACCGAACCCCGTTTCGCGTAGAGAGGTAACGAACTGTTGAGCAGCATCGTCAGCAAGATAATCGACAGTTTCCAGTTTCATGGCTTTACTTCTTTTTTATTAGACTGAATCATGGATTCTATGGATGGGCATGTTGTAAATCAAACTTTAATGAAAACTGCACGCGCAAACGTTTTAATGTTGAGCAGTTTGCCAATAAATCAACATTTTCAGTGATCAAAAAACCCATTAAAATATCAATTGCACAGCGTTCAATTAAGTGCAATCATTAACACAATCTATGGAGTCCCACTGTAAGATAAATTGAAGGATCAAGTAACTCTATGAAAAGCACCTCGACACTCTTAGGATTAACGATTTTTTATGCCATCGTGTTTTTATTTTCTGCGTTGGAACCTAACTCACGCGCAGTTTGGTTTGCGGAGATTATCCCGGCGATTGGTATTCTTGTTGCTATTTGGGCGATTTCGATTCGCTATCAGTTCAGTAATACGGCTTACTTTTTAATGTTCATCTGGCTCTGTTTGCACACTATCGGTGCGAAATATACGTTCTCCGAAGTGCCGTTTGACTGGTTTAACGACATGATTGGTTCAGAGCGAAATAATTTTGATCGCGTTGCGCACTTTTCAATTGGCCTTTACGCATATCCGATCGCTGAATACTTGATAAACAAAAAACGGTTCAACAAAGCGTTCTCTTGCTGGTTTGCTTTGTTTGCTATCATGTCACTTGCTGCTGGCTATGAGATTATCGAATGGTGGTATGCGGAGTTGGCTGGTGGCGATGAGGGAATTGCCTTTCTGGGCTCGCAAGGTGACATATGGGACGCCCAGAAAGATATGTTGTGCGATACCGTTGGTGCAGTGTTGTCGTTATTCTTAATGTCGGCTCAACGTCGATTCTCTCAACCATTCTAAATAAGGGTTAAACCCATCAACAATTGGAACCTGTACGATTTGAGCTACCTCGTATTCGTGCAGGTTTTCTATTTTCTCTTCCACCAATTCATAAAGTTCTCGACGAGTTTTGATCACCAGCAACCATTCGTTGTCAGTACAAATCTCCCCTTTCCACACATAGTGACTTTCAATAGGCATCGTTTGAATACACGCGGCTAATTGAGCATCTAGCAAACCTTTAATGATCTGATCTCGATTTTTTTCATTACTGGTTGTACTTAAAACCATGCAATAGTCATGTTTCATACTCATTTTCTAGCCCTTTATTATTTCATCGTCACTTTGCCGCCAATCATTTTGTAAGCGGGGGTTCCTCTTACTAAAGTGTCTCTTGCAAACTCTTGTCCGCAAGCGGGGCAAATACATGGGGTTTGTGTGAAATCGTCAACAATGCGCTCTTTGAAGCATTTAACCAGTGCGCCTTTCCCGCCTTTACGGTACTTAAATAGTTGAGTTTTACATTTAGAGCAAAAGATATCGACGGTTTTCGTCGGTTGTTTTTTATTCGGTTTCGCCATGGTTACTTTCTATATCCGGTTTGACCCATACATTATTAAAATCAAACCAACCTAAGGCATTACACTTTGCATTTTGTAACGCACCGCTGTGGTCTTTATTCACGCCTAGCCAGCAGTGAAACATAGGAATCACCTGACAGCTTTTTACTAATTGTCGTCCTAGCTCACGCGCAGGAAAGTCTGTGTGCATGCCGGCACGCCATTGATCGACAAGTTTAGCCCATTCACTAAAATCGTAACCTGAACTGAACTTCTCAATATCACTGTAATCCAGGAGCCAGCCCGCCAACGCGTCATTTCGGTTCGTTGCAATGCCCATAGCTTTCACCCAGATATCCACTTCCTCCGGTGCGGGCGGTTGAGAATCATAACGAATAAACTCAACCTCTATACCGTGCGGTTTTAAGAGTGTCTTGATGGCCTTGGCAACTACTGGAAACATCGGATGCTTTTTCTGATACGCTACGGAAATTACCTTATTAGCCTGTGGTACGCTGCCCGCTTCCGCTGGCCTGAGATCAATCCAACCGGGCTTAAGGCCAAAGGCTTGCAATACTCCCAGTTCCATCACTTTATCTTGTGGAACATGCGCGTAAATCTGGTGACTGTTGAGGGTTTGCGAGAGGAACTCTGCCCAACGTGGATCTTTTGCAATCCCGGTGTTTTTGTTTAGTAATAGGAATGTACATCCAGGGTCCAGCTCTACTTCATCGGATGAACCTTGTTTATCCATCTTCGGCTTTGACAGGCTTGGATAAACCATTGAAGAATAGGCTTCATCGATTACCCACACCTCCACTTGGTCAAGTAAAGGGCGAAAACCAAAGTAGCCATCAAAAGCAGTCAAAATAAGACGCTTATCATCATTCATTTTAACTTGGAACGGCCCAGTCCCTATCGGTTGTCTATCGAAGCTTTCAGAACGCAAAGCACTCGGTAGCAAAATTTTTGCTTGCGACTCACTCAGAGCCAGAGGCAGGTAGCGATCAGGACGGATGAGCTCAATATCAACGGTCCACTCTTGTGGCGAAGACACCCGCTTTATGTGAGAAAACAAGTTCAAGCTATTTAACGCAAGCACACTTTCAAGAACACAACTGGTTGTTAACGGTTCACCGTTATGAAAGCGTACTCCACGACGAAGATAAAAACGCCAATGAGTATCAGAAATTGCTTCCCACGTGTGGGCTAAATCTGGTTGAAGTTGTTCATTTTCATCAAGGCGAGTGAGTCCGCTAAAAATTTGTCTGGCGATGTGCTGTTCAGAACGCCGCATCGGTTTCTGCGGGTTTAACATCGACAATGGTCGATAATAAGGCAAACGCACGACCTGCTCGCCCTGTCGATGCTGAAGCCCTAAATAACCTTGGATAACCTGCGTCAATCGTGCCGCATCGTTATCAAGCGCATCTAGAGCCTGACCGATTTTCCCTTCATCGAGATAACGCCTGGCGAGGTTTTCGCTGACGTCGCTTCGATTACGTTTAAAAACGAGTTTCGAAAGTTTTCCTCGACCCGCTGCCGGATGCCACTCAATCCAGCCCTCTTCTTCAAGTTTATTTAGAACAATACGAGCATTACGACGTGTACAAAACAACGCTTCGGTGATGTCTTCGAGCTGAACGTCCGTATCGTGACCGGAAAATTTTTCAAACAGTGTTTCGAACTGAACACGTAAACGAGGGCTACTCATAAAGAGGAAATTCTTATCTTGTTGTCGATAAGCTAAGTTTCCTCATTTTTTCCAAAAAGTGCAAACATCACACTATAAATTATTGAATATCGATACCAATTTCTCGCGAAAGTTCAGCCAGTTGTTCCTCGTTGTCCAGCTTGATAGACCATTTGCACTCTGCTCCATGAGATAAAACAACGTTCGCTCCTCTACCCAGCAACTGAATTGCATCGGTTTGCGCTTGCAAGGTTACCATTGCACTGCCGGAGAGCTTAATCACTATTTCACGCTGGGTTGCAATGATTTTTCCTAATGAAAACTCAATCACCATCTTAGTTTATACCGACTTTGTTTTGTGTTGTTTCACAGCGATGGTCAAGCGACTGGTACACACTAAACGGCCTCGCTCATCAGTGATATCGATTTGCCACACTTGCGTTGAAATACCCAGATGAAGCGGTTTTGCCGTACCAATCACATGACCACTTCGCATGGCTCGCACATGGTTCGCGTTAATATCTAAACCGACGCAGTAGCTGCCCTCATCGACAGAGAAGTTTGCAGCCAATGAGCCTAATGTTTCTGCGAGCACGACTGATGCACCACCGTGAAGCATTCCTAAAGGTTGATGAGTAAAGCTGCATACGGGCATGGTTGCTGTAAGGGAGTCGTCAGTGAAATCTGTATATTTAATTTGTAGGTGCTCGATCAGGGTATTTTTTGACGTGGCATTCAGAATCTCTATGCTTACGGGCTTTTTCCATATACTCATTGTTTTACTCTTAGTTTCACAAACTGGTTTGTTAGGTTGTAACGATGTGCTAGGAAGCTAGCATAGACGCTACTTGGGCATAACTTCAAGACGTAACATCTCACCTTCTTTATTAATCAGATGAATAACTTGATCCATGCATCATGTTACTATTTGGGTATATACTATTGCTTCAAAACAAAAAATTAAATGGAGCCTGTTATGAAGGTATGGATGAAAGCCTCTGCTCTTTTAACTATCGCGGGTTTAACAGCGTGTAGCGCATCACCGACGGGTCGCAACCAGATCCTGATGTTTTCAGATCAGGAAATGTCATCGCTTGGCGCTAAATCTTTCGAACAAATGAAGAAAGATATCCCAATCAGCAAAGATCGCAAAACGAATGCCTACGTTCAATGCGTTGCCAAACACATCACTGACACCATTCCCGCTCAATCTGGATTTAAAGACTGGGAAGTCGTTGTTTTTGATAGTGAACAAGTCAATGCGTTTGCTCTACCAGGTGGGAAGATCGGCGTGTATACCGGGCTTTTAGATGTCGCGAAAAACCAAGATCAGTTGGCAACAGTTATTGGTCACGAAGTCGCTCACGTCCTCGCTGACCACAGTAATGAACGTCTTTCACAAAGTCAGTTAGCAAATGCAGGGTTGTCTCTAGCAAACGTTGCCATTGGCGCTTCCGAGTACAAACAGTATCAACAAATGACGATGGCGGCACTTGGTGTCGGTGTTCAATACGGTGTTATCTTGCCATACGGTCGTACTCAGGAATCCGAGGCTGATATTGTCGGGCTGGAATTCATGGCAAAAGCAGGTTTCGACCCACGTCAAAGTGTCGATTTATGGAAAAATATGAGTGCTGCATCAGGTGGTTCTCAACCACCTGAATTCTTCTCAACCCACCCATCGCACAGTACGCGCATTAAAGATTTACAAGCAACCATAAATAAGCTGCCTGCGTATAACGCGAAAGCACCAAGATGTGGCTAATTCATTGCTACTATCGTCTACTACTTAAGCTTGCCAAGTAAATTACCACCTTCTAAAGAAGGTGGCTTTGTGTGAGCCCCCTAAAAGGGGGCCTTTGTTTAGTCCAGCGCCAAT